>NZ_CP029187.1:710551-1421102 GCF_003097535.1 Flavobacterium pallidum | reverse complement strand
AACCATTGGAAAATCGAAACCAAACAGCAAAACTTCTTGTGTGAAAAACTGATCATGGCCACCGGAAGCAATCCTAAAATATGGGAAATGCTCCAGGGATTGGGGCATTCCATCGTACATCCGGTGCCTTCGCTGTTCACTTTCAACATCAAAGATCCGCGGATTAAAGACTTACCGGGCATTTCGGCTATGGTTTCGGTAAAGGTGAAAGATACGAAACTGACTTCCACGGGGCCGCTTTTAATCACCCATTGGGGCATGAGCGGCCCGGCAATCCTGAAGCTTTCCGCCTGGGGTGCAAGGATTTTAGCCGAAAAAAAATATCAGTTTACCATTTTTGTGAATTGGCTCAATGACATCGATTCGGCAGAAGCTGAAAATACCTTACGCAACCTCAAACAAGAGCACGCGAAGAAAACGGTTTCTAAAAAATCGCCCTTTGCCTTCCCTAACCGTTTGTGGGAAAGCATCGTTTTAGCAGCCGGTATACAACTGGAGGCCAAATGGGCCGATCTTTCCAAAATGCAACTTCAGGATTTGGCGTCATCACTTACACAAAGCAGCTTCGAAGTGAAAGGCAAAAGCACCTTTAAGGAGGAATTTGTTACCGCTGGAGGGGTTGACCTGCGTGAAATCAATTTTAAGACCATGGAAAGCAAGCTGCACAACAATTTGTTTTTTGCAGGTGAAATCGTCAATATCGATGCGATCACCGGCGGCTTTAACTTCCAGAATGCCTGGACATCCGGTTATATTGTTGCGTGCAATATGTAGTTATTTATTTACGTTGCGGTTTCTTATCATACAGGCAAAACAATTATATTTGCCTGAAATCCAAAAACATGAAAACACGATTACACCTAGGCATCTGCGCATTTTTGATTTTTTTTACAACTGCATTTTCGCAAGTTGGAAATACCTGTAGCGATCCGATCATCATTACCTCACTGCCCTATCAGGCGAGCGGGAACACCGGAGATTATGGTGATAGCTTCGATACTCCGCAGGGCACGTCATGCGGGGCGGTACCTGCAGCGACCAATTACCTTGCAGGCAATGAGGTTTTTTATAGTTATACTCCTGCCACAAATAGTGAATTAAGCATTTCGATGACGCCCACAGCCACCAATTCCTCCATCTTCGTATACGCCAATTGTAGCTGGTTGGGCAATACCTGTGTTGCGGGAGTAGCAAATGCCAACAGCAATAGCCGTTCTTTGACGCTCAATGCGGTAGCAGGACAACCTTACATCATCGTAATTTCATCAAGCGGCGCCACGCAATCCTTTAACTATACATTGCTGGTACAGGAACACCTGTGTAGCCCGAAGCCTGTTTTTTTATCTGCTTCAGCAATCACAACTACGCAAGCTGAATTGTCCTGGAACAGTGGCTTTTTCCCTTCTCAGGAGATTGCAGTGCAGCCATTGGGGAGTAGTATCCCTACAGGCCAAGGCCAGTATACGAGCAATACAGATTCGTTAACATTGTCGGATTTAAGTCCTGGCACGCAATATCAATTTTGGGTAAGGTCTGAATGCATGGAAAATTCCGGAATGTTTACGGACTGGGCAGGGCCATATGCGTTCAATACCCAGGTTTGCGAAGCGGTAAATACCTGTAATTACACTTTCCGACTTAGTACGACAAGCGGCGCATGGGGGCAGACGCGGATGCAGGTACGCCAAAACGGTATTGTTGTTGCCATTTTAGGCTCCACTTTTTCTACCGGGCAAGGACCTGTAGATGTAACGGTACCGTTATGCAACGGTGTCCCATTTGACCTGTATTGGAATATTGCCGGTGTAAACCCGCAGAATAAGATCATTGATGTCCTGAATCCGTTTGGGCAAAATATATTTTCGAAGTCAGCCGGAACAGGGGCCGCAGGTACCGTCGTGTATTCAGGGACAGGAAATTGCAGCACACCCCAATGTGACATCGTGCCCGATTCGGTTTCGGCAAGCGACGTTACCACCAGTGGAGCCAAGATTAGCTGGTCATCACCGGCAATAACGTCCTGGGATCTTTATGTAGTGCCCTCAGGCAGCCCGGCCCCTGATGTGAATGCTATTCCAACCCATAGCGGCATTAGCACAAACCCGTATACACTGAATGGACTTGATGATGATACAATGTATGAAGTATATGTAAGGGCCAACTGCGCCCCTATAGATTCGAACTGGTCTGTAGCAGGAAATTTCACTACATTGCCCCTATGTGTCAGGCCAATGTCGTTGTCCGTGTCTTTAATAACAGCTACAAGTGCGTCTTTGTCCTGGCAGAAAGGAACCCCGGCAGACAACGCCTGGGAAATACTTTTGGTACCAGGCATAACAGACCAACCGTCTACCGTTCCGCCAGCAGCAAACCCTGACCTGTCAAATGGTTCATTGCTGATTCCGGTATCATCGGCATCACCGTTAGGATTGCCTTCAGGGACGCTGACAGCAGCAACCATTTACTCCTATTATATCAGGACGGTTTGCTCGCCGGGCGTAAAGAGCAAATGGGCAGGGCCATTTATGTTTAACACCATCACCTGTGAACCCGCAAATAAGTGCAATTACAAATTCGTCATGACCGATACCGGCGTAAATGGATGGAATGGTGCGCGGATGCAGGTTAGGCAGAACGGCATCGTTATCATGACTATAGGCCAGACTATTACCGGCGGAGGACCGACGGTTGTCACTGTTCCTTTATGCAACAATGTCCCTTTTGATTTGTATTGGAGCGTCGCCGGAACTGCTCCGGAAGAGATTGGGGTTTCGATTCAAAATCCATATGCAGATATTATTTATGCCAAATTGCCCGGCCAGGGAAATCCGCTTGAGGCGCTTTACAGCAGTATGGGAAGCTGTGAACCGCCATCCTGCCCGAAACCTTCTGCACTTGAGGTCACTGCTAACACAATAACACAAACTTCGGTACAATTGGCATGGACAGAGAATGGCAACGCTATCCAATGGGAAGTATATGCCGTCCCGCAAGGAGGTCCGCAGCCCATAAACGGCAGTCCTGTAACCGGAACCGGGGCTTACCGCATTGCCAATACCAATCCTTATACGCTTACGGGGCTCGAGCCGCAAACCAAATACGTTTATTATGTGCGTTCGCTTTGCTCAGATTCTGACGCAAGTACATGGCCTGTACTGAATCCTAAAACATTTACTACAAAACCAGTAAATGACGAATGTGCAGGTGCCATAACAGTGCTTGCGAACACGAGTCGTGATTGCACGTTTTTTGCAAACGGTTCCACATTAGGCGCTACACGCTCACTTCCAAATACAGCGCCAGTGTGTCCGGGGAATACTGATGACGATGTCTGGTTTAGTTTCCTGGCAACCTCAACTACACAAATCATTACAATAAGTGATATTGTTGCGACAGCGCCGGCGGCTTTGGATATCAATCATACCTTATACGCTGGAAGTGACTGTTCCGCATTGACCCAGCTTTATTGCAGCAATGCGAATGTAAGTGTCGCCACCAACCTTACAGTGGGCAGTTATTATAAGATCAGGGTGTATACTGCTGGCGGGAATGTTTCGGAGTCAGCCACATTTAAGATATGCGTTACTACTCCTGATCCGGTAACAAATGACGAATGCAGTGCCGCAATTTTCGTACCGATGAGCGTTGACATGAGCTGTTCAAATGCTGTACATGGTGCCATTACAGGCGCTACACCATCAGCAATGGCTTCAACCTGTGCCGGGACGGAAGATGATGATGTCTGGTTTACGTTCGTGGCGCAAAGCCCAACGTTGAATATTGCACTTTCTAATATCACCGGGACAACTGGGAACCTTGTACATTCGCTTTATCATGGCGATTGCAATAGCGGAACATTGCTTTACTGTAGTGACCCTGAAGTAAGTATTGCAGAGAATTTGATTATCGGGGATACCTATTACATCAGGGTGTGGACTGCTTCAAATCTTTTGGAGGATGTTACATTTGACGTCTGCATCAGGGCCCTGACTACGCCGCTTAATGTTTCCACAACACAATATACACCCGGGCAACTGGTTTCAAACGTGCTGATCAACAATCCATGTGTGGAAATCAGCAATGTCACCTCAACTACCGGAACTGATTTCGGTTCGGTAAACGGGATCGGGTATTTTACCAATCCGATTTCAAATGATTTCTTCCCACTCAGCAGCGGGCTCCTACTGACTACGGGTGACGCTTTACTTGCCGGAGGACACAATGTTACGATACTTAGCGAAGGAACTGATTCCTGGACAGGTGATTCAGATTTAGAGATTGTAACCAATATGGATCAGGCATCACATAATGCTTCGGTTTTGGAATTTGATTTTACAACACCTACGGCTTATATGAGTTTCAATTTCTTATTCGCCTCAGAAGAATATGGATCATTCCAATGCCAATATTCAGATGCTTTTGCATTCCTGCTGACTGATTTAATCACCGGTCAAACAAAAAACCTTGCAGTGCTTCCTGACAATATTACGCCGATTTCCGTAATCACAATAAGGGATCAAGCGTATAATGACGGCTGCCAGTCCATGAATCCTGAATTTTTCGGCCACTTCTTTTCTGGAGACTTAAACAATGAGAATTTTTCAGCCATAAATTTCAGCGGACAGACACAAGTGATGACCGCGGCTTCCCCTATCGAGCCAAATCACCCATACCACATTAAGCTTGTCATCGCTGACAGGGGCGATAATGCTTATGATTCCGCAGTATTCATCCAGGCCGGAAGCTTTGCCTCAGGGCCGCCGGAATGTACCGATAAATTAAAGGTTACGGCATTTATCGATGAAAATGCCAATGGCACCAGGGAAGACACTGAAATCCCTTTCACTTACGGATCATTTTCTTACCAGCAGAATAATGCCGGCGAGATCAACCACATTTCCACACCGCTTGGAATGTACACTTTGTATGATTCAGACCCGTTAAACACTTATGATTTCAATTATGTGGTTGATCCGGAATTCCAGCCCTATTTCAGCGCAGGCACAACTTCTTTCAATGATGTCAACATCCCGGACGGAAGCGGTACGACAGAATTGCTTTTCCCGATAACCGTATTGCAGTCTTACAGCAACCCTACGATTTCAATTTTACCAATTAGCAGTCCCCGCCCCGGTTTTCAATACAGCAATAAGATTGTTTACACTAATTTAGGCATGACGACAACCTCTGGTACGATTACTTTTACGAGGGATGCTTCGGTAACAATCGCTTCGATAAGTGAGCCTGGCGCCAATACTACCGCAAATGGCTTTACTTATGACTTCAGCAACCTGCTGCCTCATGAGACCCGTTCTTTTATGGTCACTATGGATGTGCCTAATATTCCTGTGGTTCATTTAGGACAGCAACTCACGACATCTGCAGTAATTTCTGCTCCTTCAGGCGATGTCAACATCAACAACAACACTTTCAGCAATACCCAGACTGTTATCGGTTCTTATGACCCGAATGATAAGCAGGAATCGCATGGCGGTAAAATCAACATCAACCAATTTACTGCTGATGACTATCTGTATTACACCATTAGGTTCCAAAACACGGGAACATTCAATGCATTGAACGTGCGTATTGAAGATGTGCTGGAAGCGCAAATCGATCCGGAAAGCATCCGTATGGTGAGTGCCAGCCACAATTATGTGATGGAACGCATTGACAATAAAGTGAGTTGGTATTTTGATTATATCCAATTGCCCTCCATGTTCCAGAATGAAGAAATGAGCCATGGCTACATTACTTTCAGGGTTAAATTGTTACCAGGTTTTGAAGTGGGGGATGTTATTTCAAATACTGCCGACATTCATTTTGACGCGAATCCTCCGATTACAACCAATACGATACAAACCACTTTTGAAATACCGCTTGCAACCGGTATCCTTGACGCTTCAGATATTTTGTTATTCCCAAATCCGGCAAGCCAGCATGTACAGATTGCGTTGGTCAATACAGCGGAAGACATTGCAGATGTTACCATTTTCGATATGTTGGGGAAATCAATTGTTACACGCAAAGGCATCGGTTCCAGACAAACGGACATCAATGTTTCCCATTTGGCAAAAGGGGTCTATATGGTAGAAATAGTCACTGAGAATCATTTAAAGCAGTTAAAAAAACTGGTCATACAATAATTATTTTAGGAAAGCCGATTCTTTACAGACGTCGGCTTTTTTTATGACATTCATGATGAAATATTCCTAATCCGAAATATTTGCGTTTCGTCAGAAAAATTAGTGCGTTACTCAAAAAAGAAATAACTTTAACAACTGATTTAAAGCCAAAATCCAAACACAAAACTGTTTACATTCCCCAAAACTGACAGCAATGAAAAAAAATTACTGCCTGCTCTTTATCTTATTTTTTACTACTGTTATTGGCTACGGCCAAAATTTCGAATCCTTTGCGAGCGGAATCAGGATCAACAATACGATCTACAATATCTCCGGTTCGCAGTCCATCCAACTCATCAACCCTGATCCGGGCGCGCAATTTTTTGACGGCGTCAATCTGGGGACCTTCAGCCAGAATTCAACCTGTGCAGCCATCACTGCCGGCGAAGTGAAAACCTGGAAAACCGCAACATCAAATGTCTGTTCGGTCACGCTCAGTTGGCGTGCTTATCCGGCAGGATCACCGTCCGGGGTTTTTAACACGATTCCTTTGGCACAATTGTTTGAGTGCAATACCGGAACAAGCATATTTAATGACGGCCTTGGGCCTTGTGCTGCCAATGACCAAAAATGGAAAGACTACGGCTTGAACACCAATTTCCTTACAGGCCTGACTTCCGGAAATTACATCCTTGAGGTATTTTACAGCCTGGACGGATCGGATGTAACGACTTCTGGTTGTGAAACGACACGGTTCATCAGCAATTCAGGCCAGAATTTCAGGGCATCATTTACCGTTTCGAATCCCGTCACAAACCCTACAGTTTCCGCCACTACAATATGTGAGAACAGCAATCTGCAACTGACAGCAAATCCTTCCGGAGGTACATCGCCTTACACCTACAACTGGACTGGACCGAACGGATACACATCGGCGCAGCAAAACCCTGTGATATCGGCGCAACTTAGCCATTCCGGCATATATTCCCTGACGATTACCGATAGCTGTGGCATTACCTCAACCATTCAGAATACAGCCAGCGTAACGGTCGAAGATCAGGTTGTACCGACATTTGATGCTATTGTACCCGCAATTTGCCGTAACGGTGTCGCCCCGATTTTATCGACTTCTTCTACTAACGGTATCACCGGAACATGGAATCCGGCAACCGTAAGCAATACTGCAACGGGAACGTATACTTTTACACCAAATGCCGGGCAATGTGCTGAAACTTTAAGCCTGACGATTTTCGTAGTGAATAATGTTACGCCTACTTTTTCGGTGCCTTCCGTCGTTTGCTATAATGAACCGGTTCCAGTATTGCCAACTTTGTCTAATAACGGAATTGTAGGAACGTGGAACCCACCAACCATAAATAACCAGGCAGGCGGCAGTTATACTTTCACCCCAAATGCCGGGCAGTGCGCCGTTCCTTTAATCCGTACCATTACGGTTACGACCATAAACCCGACATTCGATCCGCTGCCTCCGGTTTGCGAAGGGATGCCAAGTCCGCCATTACCACCGGTTTCAAACAATGGTATTACCGGAACTTGGAATCCTGCCGTGATCAATAATATGGTTTCGGGAAGTTATGTATTTACGCCAAACCCGGGCCAATGTGCACCACCATTTACATTGTCGGTTACAATAACCCCAAATACGGTTCCGACGTTCAGCCCGATCGCACCGATTTGCGAAAATTCGGCACCACCGACGCTGCCGGCAACTTCACTAAACGGCATTACAGGAACATGGAATCCTGCTGTCGTGAACAATACCGCTACTACGACCTATGTTTTTACCCCAAATCCGGGGCAATGCGGTACAACACAAACTTTACAAATACAAGTTATCCCGAATGAAATCCCGCTTTTTAATCCGATAGATCCGTTCTGTGCAGGTGATATTGCGCCGCTGTTGCCGAACACTTCAAATAATGGCATCAATGGCACATGGAATCCTGCCTTCATCAACAATATGGCTACGGGAGCTTATACTTTTACACCTGATATTGCCGGCCCTTGTGCTGAGCCTGTAACGATCACAGTAACCGTCAATCAGATCCTGACACCCACTTTTAATCCTGTTCAGCCAATATGTTCCGGAGGAATTGCGCCTGTACTCCCTACTGTGTCTAATAATGGCGTTTCAGGTACGTGGAATCCTGCAACTGTGAGCAACACCACAACAACGACATATACTTTTACACCGAATCCGGGTGAATGTGCCATTCAGACTACACTGACAGTTACCGTTGATAACAATGTCATTCCCGCTTTCACGGCTCCCGCTGCTATATGCGAAGGAGATGTTGCACCGGTACTCCCGATAATTTCCAGCAACGGCATCACCGGAACGTGGAATCCCGCTACCGTCAGCAATACTGCAACGGCTACATATACTTTTACACCGGATGCCGGGCAATGCGCTTTAACCACGCAGATTACCGTAACGGTTCAGGATAACATCAACCCAACGTTTACAATCGACACGCAACTCTGCGCAGGCGATACTGCACCGCTTTTACCGAACGTTTCCAACAACCTCATTACAGGGACATGGAATCCTGCAGTGGTCGATAACATGGCTGACGGGACTTATGTTTTTACACCAACTGCGGGACAATGCGCCACCGTCAGGATTGTAAACATCCAGGTGAACCCGATATTGGTACCGGCTTTCAATCCTGTGGCAGATTTGTGCGCAGGCGATTCGGTTCCGGCATTGCCTTTGGTTTCCAATAATAATATTTCAGGAACGTGGAACCCGGCAGTGATTGACAACATGCTTTCGGGAATCTATACTTTTACACCGAATCCGGGAGAATGTGCCACGCCGACTACTTTAAGCGTGACCGTAAATCCAGTCATGACCCCGATCTTTGATCCGGTGGCACCGATTTGTGAAAATGGAATCGCGCCGGTTTTGCCTTTAACCTCAAATAACGGCGTTACCGGGACATGGAATCCCGCTACCGTCAGCAATACCGCAACGGCTACATATACTTTTACACCGGATGCAGGGAATACCTGCACCCTGAATGCACAACTGACAGTCACTGTAAATGAAAACATCGTACCTGCTTTTACCATTGATACGCAAATCTGTGTCGGGCAAACACCTCCGGTGTTAGCAACAATTTCAAACGACGGCATTACAGGCACATGGAATCCTGCGACAGTTGATAACGTGGCCGACGGTACATATGTATTTACTCCGGATGCCGGGCAGTGCGCTTTGCCAGCAATCGTAAATATTGAAGTAAATCCTATTGTTACTCCGGATTTTGACCCGATCGGCCCATTGTGTTCCGGGAATACGGCTCCGGTTTTGCCTTTGGTTTCGAACAATGGCATTTCAGGGACATGGAATCCTGCTGTTGTTGATGCTGATAATACCGCAACCTATACTTTTACGCCGAATCCGGGAGAATGTGGCACCACCACAACCCTGGACATTATCGTAAATCCAACCATTATACCGGTATTCGATCCGGTTGCTGCCATTTGCGCCGGCGATGCTGCCCCGATACTGCCATTGACTTCAAACAATGGTGTAGGCGGTACCTGGGCCCCCGCAACGGTCAGCAATACTGCAACTGCAACTTATACTTTCACTCCCGACACGGGCAACGTGTGTACATTGGAAGTACAACTTACCGTGACTGTAAACCAAATCGTGACACCTTCATTCAATATTGACACCCAGGTTTGCATAGGGGAAACGGCCCCGATTTTAGCAACGGTATCCAACGAAGGAATTACCGGTTCATGGAATCCGGCCACTGTGGACAACACTACAGGCGGAACGTACGTATTTACCGCTGATGCAAACCAATGCGCAACAGGCCTTACCGTCCATATTGATGTAAGTCCGATACTGACACCAACTTTTGACTTCATAGCACCGATTTGTTTCGGGTTACCAGCACCAATACTGCCTTTGGTTTCGAATAACGGTATTTCGGGGACATGGGATCCGGCCAATGTAAGCAATGCCGTTTCCGGAAGCTATACTTTTACGCCTAATCCTGGTGAGTGTGGTATCCCAACTACAATTGATGTTACTGTAAATAATGTGGTGACACCTGTTTTTGACCAAATCGCCCCGCTTTGTGAAGGCCAGACGGCACCAATTCTTCCATCGGTTTCGACCAATGGCATTACAGGAACCTGGAATCCTCAGACAGTAGACAATATGCTGACGGGCGTTTATGTATTTACTCCTGATACGGGTTTGTGTGCCGACGTTGCCGTTATGGTTATTGAAGTGAATCCATTGAGTACGACTACGTTTGCTCTTAATAATACTTTTTGTATAGGTGACACGCCGCCCATACTTCCGACAACTTCTCTGGAAGGGTTCACAGGCACCTGGGATCCTGCAGTTGTCGATCCTAATACGACAAACACCTATGTTTTTACGCCGGATGCCGGACAATGTGGACTTGTCGTAAGTGTGCAAATCACAGCCGTTCCTTATTTTACACCCACATTTAATCCGGTAGCTGCAATTTGTATGGGAGATACGAGCCCTGTATTGCCTTTGGATTCAAATGAAGGCGTAGCAGGAACGTGGAATCCAGCGGTAGTGGATAACACTGCTTCTGGCACTTATACCTTTACGCCTTATCCGGGCCAGTGTGCCAATGTGACCACATTGGAGGTTACCGTAAATACGCCTGTAACCCCTGTTTTCCCTGCTTTGATTACCATCTGCACCAATGAAGCCGCACCAATACTTCCATCCGTTTCTGAAAATGGATATACGGGGGTATGGAATCCTGCCGTGGTTGACAATATGGTTACCGGAACGTACACTTTTACTCCTGATGCGGGACAATGTGCTTTGCCTGTTACTTTAACCCAGACGGTAAGTACTTCCATTGATGTGGCATTCAGTTTGCCGACAGTCGTTTGTACCGGAAGCGCAGCGCCTGCATTGCCGCCAACATCTGATAATGGCATCACCGGGACATGGAGCCCGGCCGCAATCGACAATCAAAATAATGGCTCTTATACGTTTACCCCCGATGCAGGACAATGCGATTCCGGGCCAATCACGATAAACATTACCGTTGGCAATACTATTCCGTCTGTATTTGATCCGATTGGCACGATTTGCTCAGGCAGCATCGCTCCTGCCCTTCCTTTAACATCAAATAATGGCATCACCGGGACATGGAATCCGGCCGCAATCGACAATCAGAATAATGGCTCTTATACCTTTACCCCTGATACAGGCCAATGTGGATTGCCTGTAACAATTGCAGTGACTGTAGCCCCGTCTGTTATTCCTGTATTTGACGTGATTCCCCCTTTCTGTTCAGGTACCACGCCACCGGTATTACCATCAGTTTCCAATGACGGGATTCCGGGTGAGTGGAATCCGGCTGTAGTTGATAATACTGCGTCGGGAACTTATACCTTTACACCGATAGGCAACGCGTGTTACGCAGCTGTTTCTGTAAACATTACCGTGAACCCTGTTGTTACGCCAACATTTGATCCCATCGGACCATTGTGCGCGGGTACAGTAGCGCCAACGCTTCCTTCGGTTTCTACCAATGGCATTTCAGGAACGTGGTTCCCGTCAATCATCAGCAATACAGCAAGTGGGACTTACACTTTTACGCCTCTTGACGGCTCTCCGCCTGTATGCACTGAGCAGGTTACAATAACAGTTACTGTAACTCCCGGAAGCACTATTTTCAGTATTCCTGCATTCCTCTGCAGCGGCGCGACTGCACCGCTATTGCCAACGGTGTCTGACAATGGCGTACATGGAACGTGGTCGCCTGCAGTAGTCGACAACCAGCATTCAGCAGGATACATTTTCACACCGGATGCCGGTGAATGTGCCGTAGCGGTTGCGTTAAATATTATTGTAAGCAATGCTATCGCCCCGACTTTCAATCAAATTCCTGCAGTTTGCCTTGGAAGTACGCCACCCGTATTGCCGACAGTTTCTACAAATGGGATTACAGGGTCGTGGAATCCGCCTGCTATCAACATCCTGAATACAGGAACTGCGGCTTATGTATTTACGCCAAATGCAGGCCAATGCGGTAGCAGTTTTACGATGAATATCAGCGTACTGCCGATTACTGTGCCAGTATTTAATCCTGTAAATCCCATTTGCGAAGGCGATGTGGCCCCGATATTGCCGGCGGTATCCACAAATGGCATCGTTGGTTCGTGGTTTCCTCCGACAGTAAACAATACTTTAAGTGCTATCTATGCTTTCATACCGGCTCCCGGTCAATGTGCTGATATCACCGCCATGGAAATCACCGTCAATCCTAAAACATTGCCGTATTTTGATCCTATACCGGCCGTATGCTTCGGAAGCACGCCTCCGGTATTGCCGCTGACATCTCCTAATGGAATTACCGGCAGTTGGAATCCACCTGTGATTAATACGGCACAAACTACTTTGTATACTTTTACGCCTCAGGCGGGACAATGCGCTTTAGCCACAACAATTTATGTCAATGTAGCACCTTTCGAAACCGCAGTATTCTCTCAAATGGGCCCTTACTGTTCCGGTTTTGCGATTCCGGACTTGCCGTCAACTTCGGACAATGGGATCGGAGGCACATGGAATCCTGCCATAATCAATGGTAGTGGCACTTATACATTTACACCAGAAGGCAACTGCGGCCCGAACATTGTTATGGATATCGTCGTGAATGCCTCTCCGGAAGATCTCGAACTTACGACGATTAATCCCCAGGGAGACGTTGCAACAGGCATGGTACGCATTGACGGTGTTACAAACGGAACGCCTCCTTATGAATACGCTATTGACGGTGGAACGTATTTTACCGACAATACGATCCGAAACCTTGCCGCAGGCGACCACATCGTCAGCGTGCGGGACAGCAACGGCTGTGAGTATAGCGAATCGATCAATTTGGTTAGTGGCTGTGTATTGCCGAAAGGATTTTCTCCGAACAATGACTCCAAGAACGATACGTTTACGGTGGTAGGCTGTGATATCCTGAAACTGGAATTGTTTAACCGTTGGGGCACCAAAGTGAACTCCTTCAACCATTACAACAACACCTGGAACGGCGATGACGACCGCGGCGAACAGCTTCCGGATGGCACCTATTTCTATGTAGCGGAAATGGTCGACGGCACGACGAAAACGGGGTGGGTTTATTTGAACAGGTAATGATTAAAACGCAATAAAAATCCCAAACTCCAATAGATATGGAATTTGGGATTTTTTATTTATTCATTATATAGATTGATAAACGCATTTATAATGGTGTTTACTCTTTCAGGATTCTTCTAAACTCCAACATCTTTCCACTTTGAATCGACATAAAGTATACTCCGGTATTCAGTGATGACATATCCAATTCGGCATTCCCTTCTGTTTCACGGGAGAAGAGAAATTTTCCAGTTTCATCATACAGCCTTAACGTTGTTTTTGTTTTGATTCCTGCCACAGTAATATCATTACGGCAAGGATTAGGAAACAATTTTATTGTATTGTCGTACAAATCGTGTTCCATATTCAGGTTGTCTGTCTGCGTAAGTTTTGCCACATATAAATTGACCTCACCAGGATTGATTAAAACATTGTCGCCAAACGCAGTTCCGTCATCGACAGTAGATCCGGTTACAAAAACATCATTTGTATCGTTTACGGCAATATCATCTGCATAATCCCAGGTAATACCGCCTACGCCGGTGGCCCATTGTAAAACACCCTGACTATTATATTTGGTTATAAAAATATCATATCCTCCGGCAAAGTCTATGGCAGCCCCTTCCAGATTAATTGTACCTCCGAAATTGGAAGCTGCATAAACATTTCCATCATGGTCTACCGTGATGCCAAAGCCATGGTTCTGAGACAAACCAAAATCCTTAATCCAGTTTAAGGCTCCGTTTGTATCGTACTTTACAATGAAAGTATTATGATTTCCGAAATTAGAAATATTATTCAGGATAGTACCATCAACATTGACCGTCGGGCTGCAATATTCTACTATGGCATAGGCATTGTCATTATCGTCGGAGGTGATGCCAAAACCTCTTTCCCAAAAAGGACTGCCTCCGCCCACAGCTTTACCCCATAATGCATTTCCGGACGGATCGAGTTTCAACAGAAAAGCATCACCGTATCCGTTATTTCCGATTGTATTTGAAATGGTTACGGAATCGATAGAAACTGTGGGGCTGCAGAAATAGCCTGTTATAAAAATATTCCCTAACGAATTTACTTCCAATGACTGCCCGTTTTCCAAGGCTGCAGAACCAAAAGCTTTAGCTAACAATGTATTGCCATTGGTATCAAATTTCATAAGGTAGATATCCTCATAGCCGCTCAATGTGGCGGTACCGAAAGCGATATCCGTTCCTGAAAAATTCCCTAAGATAAATACATTACCCAAAATATCAGTTCTGACAGCCGTGCTATGACTTTCATTACCTCCAAAGCCTTTTGCCCAGATTACATTCCCTGACGGGTCGTATTTTACGACAAAGGTGGAACCGCTAATCGTGATGGATCCAAATGTCATGCTATCACTGTGGCTCCAACCGGTCGCATAGATATTATCATCTGCATCAACGGCGACGCTTACTCCGTATTCATTCTCAGTACCTCCGGCACTTCTGGCCCAGATCACATTACCGCCTGCATCATATTTTGCGATAAAAAAATCAGAATTACCACCCGTAGTAGTCAGTGTTACTGTGCCAATATTCATTGAGGGCCCAAAGTAATTTCCCGTCACATAAACACTATTGTCCGAATCTAAAGCCAATGAAGCTGCATTATCAAGATACGATGATCCAAAATTCTTTGCCCATTCCCAATGAATACTTTGCGCATTAATGGCATTAACAAATAACAGCAGAAAGAAAATTCGCTTATTCATACCCGTGTAATAAAATTAATAATCGTGTTTTAGGTGTTCCGTATTATTTTACGCTACGATGTGCCGATCGTCTCAAACAAATAAAAACTGATGCCCTGTTTGTAACGTAAAGCATCGCATTAGTTCTATAGTAACAGTTGAAAACAAAAAAACCCACCTGATGCGGGGGGTTTTATTATTTTGTCCTAATTGTGTGTTACGTCAGTAAATCCAATACTACCGATGGAAATAACCCCATTGCGATATTCAGCGAGAGCGAAATGATTGCCGTAGCATAAAGCAATACCGGTGTTCCCGGGCGCGCTTCATTTGCTTCTTTGGTATACATCGCAAGGATTAATTTGAAGTAATAACCTACGCTGATGATTGAGTTGACAACCGCAACAATCACCAAAGCGATATGCCCGGCACTGATGACCTGCCCGAACAACATCAGTTTTGCAAAGAATCCAGCAAATACAGGAATCCCTGCCATCGAAAGCAAGGCACCGGTAAGGATAGCAGCCAGCAAAGGATTTGATTTACCCAATCCGTTAAAGTTTACAATATCTTCGTTATCACGGTTCTTGCATACATATAGGATGACGCTGAATGCCGCAATTCCAGCCAATGCATATGACGCAGAATAATACAACAATGTTGCAGGAGGGTTGTCATTGCCCAAAAGCGTCATCAACAGGAATCCCGCATGTGAAACTCCTGAGAACGCGAGCATACGCTTTACATTCGCCTGTCTTAAAGCCATAATATTTCCTACTGTCATGGACAACATCGAAACCACCACAATCACACTTTGCGCTTCAGGAAGATTGACGTTCATTACTGTGGCCAATTTGAAAAAAGCTGCCATTGCAGTCACTTTACCGATGGTACTCATCGTCGCCGTGGTCAATGCAGGTGCGCCCTGATACACATCCGGTGCCCAGAAATGGAAAGGCACTGCTGCAATTTTGAACAGCAATCCGATGCTTACTAAGATAATTCCGATGTAAAACCACTCTTCTACCGCTGCCGACATTCCGGCTTCTTCAATCACAGCCATATCAAAAGAACCGATAGCGCCATAAATCAAGCAGATTCCGAACAACAATACCCCTGAAGCAAAGGATCCCATCAGGAAATATTTCATACCCGCTTCATTGCTCTTGGCATTGAGCCTGTTGCTTGCAGCAAGGATATACAATGAAATCGAAAGCACTTCGATGCCAAGGAAGAACATCGCAAGGTTTTGGAATGACACCAACGCTACACAACCTGCAAGCATAAATACCTTGATGGCAATGTAATCAGAGATTTTGGTTTGATGTTTTTCGTAAAAATTGTGGCTCAGTGCCACAAGGAATATTGTAAGGATGATGAATAAGCCTGAAAACGCTACCGAAAAATTATTTACGGTAATCATGTTGTTGTTAGACTTGATGATGGCATCATATTCAGATATGTCCAACGCCAAAGCACCCAACAGCCCTAAAATGACGAGTGGTACCAAGGCTTTCCTCAGGTTGAAGATTTCAAACATAAGGCATAAGACACCCAATCCCGTAATAGCTATTAATAAGTTCATTTTTATCTGACTGTTATCTGTTGATTTGTGATACTATAGTTTCGATGCTTGGCGCAATCAGGTCGGTGATTGGCTTCGGGTACATCCCGAAGAAAAACAGCACGGCAATAATCGCTACCATCGTGATGGTTTCATTCAGCCTAACGTCGGTAAATGGAGTCCGCTTGGCTTTTACATCACCCAACATTACATTCTGGAACATTTTCAGCATATAATAAGCACCGAGTATAATCGTGGTTCCTCCCAATACTGCGTAAATCACGTTGACATGAGATAAACTATACAATACTGTAAACTCGCCTACGAAGTTGAACGTAGAAGGCAAAGCCACTGAAGCAAGCACAAGAATCATGAACATCGAAGTGAATTTCGGTGCCTGAACCCTAATGCCGCCCATATCTGAAATAGTCCTTGTGTCGAAACGCCTGTAAATAATCTCTGCCGCAAAGAACAAACCGACGACTACGAAACCGTGCGCTATCATTTGCAGCACCGCACCGTTAAGTCCGTCAAAGTTCAATGCATACGCACCTGCAGCAATTAAACCTACGTGCGCCAGGGAAGAATAGGCGAGCAGTTTTTTAAGATCTTTTTGTTTTAGTGCTACAATCGAACCGTAAATCACACCGGCAATCCCCAATCCAATCAATACGTCTTTATACTCTTTAGCGGCAAAAGGCGCAATCGGCAATTGCCAGCGGATGACACTGTACAATCCCATTTTCAGCATGATACCTGAAAGCAGCATGGTGCCGACAGTAGGCGCTTTTTGGTACACCGTTGCTTGCCATGTATGAAAAGGGATGATCGGAATCTTAATGGCATAAGCCAGGAAGAAAGCAGCAAAAATCCACAATTGCTCGTCGGCAGTCAAATCCAGTTTATACAAATCATCAATCAGTAAACTTCCAGCTTTTTGGTACAGATACACAAAAGCGGTTAACATAAATAATGATCCTGCGAAAGTGTAGATGAAGAACTTCACGACAGCTTTCTTACGGGCTTCTGCATCGCCGTTACCCCAGATCAGCGCAATGAAATAAATCGGGATCAGGGCGATTTCCCAGAAGATGTAATATAATAAACCGTCCGCAGCAAGGAAAGTCCCAACCATCGCAAACGACATGAATAATATTAAGGCATAAATGGATTTACCGCTCTTGAATTGATTGCCAAAACCCGAAAAGATGATAATCGGCGTAAGTGCTGTGGTAAGCAAAATCATTGCGAGTGAAAGTCCGTCAGCATTTAAAGCGAAAGAAATATTCGGTTTCGAAATCCACTGGCAGATAAAGTTGATATCCTGTCCCGCATTGTGCATATTGAGCAAGCCTATGGAAACCCCAAGTGACGCAAGTGCAAAAAACAGCGCGACTTTCGGTGCCGCCTTATCTCCTGAAAAATAAGTTACAAATGCTCCTGCCAGCAGCAGTATTAATAGGTAAGTTACATCCATTATGTAAAAATTATTGAGCTGAAAATGAATAAAAATATAGCGCAAAGACCAAGTACAAAAGCAAACAGGTATAAGCCGATGCTTCCGTTATGGAGTTTCTTTCCGTAATAACCAAGTTCCCCGGTGGCTTTCCCCAATCCGAAAATCGTAGCCGACAATGCCGTTTCAATATATTCACGGAAAAAGCGCGATAAGCCAACAATCGGTTTTACGAATAAGAAATCATAAATTTCATCGACGTAATATTTGTTATAAACCACTTTAGTCAATCCCGTAATTTCAACATCAACCGGCGGAACCTGCTTCTGCTTAATATATTTCATATAGGCAAATACGATTCCGACGATGGCGCCTGCCGTGGCAATGGCCATCAATATATATGCTTCATCAGTCAGTCCATGATGTGCCGCTTTCTTACTGCCTTCGAATAATGGCTCAAGATAATGATTCAGCCAGCTTCCTGTTGGCAAACTGATCAATCCGCCAATAGTTGCAAGGATTCCCAAAACAATTAATGGGAAAGTGATTAATCCCGGGCTTTCGTGTAAATGATGTTTCTGCTCCTCCGTTCCACGGAATTCCCTGAAGAAAGTAAGATACATCAATCGGAACATATAAAAAGCCGTCATAATCGAAGCAATCGAACCGATAACATACAATATCATATTGTGCTCGTGGGCTACCATCAATATTTCGTCTTTGGACCAGAAACCGGCAAATGGAAATATTCCCGAAATCGCCAGCGTAGAAACCATCATCGTCCAGAATGTAATCGGCATGTACTTTTTCAATCCGCCCATATTGCGCATATCCTGCTCACCGTGTAAAGCATGAATCACAGAACCTGAGCCAAGGAATAGACACGCCTTAAAGAATGCATGTGTAATTACGTGAAATACGGCGACTTCATAAGCGCCAAGTCCTAAAGCCAAAAACATCAGTCCCAATTGGGAAACTGTAGAATATGCCAGTACTTTTTTAATATCGTTTTGTGCAAGTCCAATTGTTGCAGCCACCAATGCCGTAACAGCACCGACAACCGCAATAATATGCTGTACATCCGGAACCAGATCGAATAGGAAATTCAACCTTGTCACCATAAAGATTCCCGCAGTGACCATCGTCGCAGCGTGAATTAACGCTGAAACCGGCGTAGGTCCCGCCATTGCATCCGGAAGCCACGTATATAAAGGAATTTGTGCTGATTTACCGCACGCACCAATAAACAATGCCAACGCAGCCACGGCAATCCAGAAATCACGGTAATCAACACCAGCGATAATCTGGGTTTTCAAAACGTCAAAATCCAAAGTCGAGAAGGAAGCTGCCAGTATAAAAATACCAATCAATAATCCCAAATCCCCTATACGGTTCATAATGAATGCCTTCTTCGCAGCATCATTATAATCCTGATTCTTATACCAGAAACCGATCAGTAAATAAGAGCATAATCCTACACCTTCCCAACCGATGAACATCACCAGAAGATTGCTTCCCATTACCAGCGTAATCATAAAAAACACGAACAGGTTCAGGTAAGCGAAGAATTTATGCATATTCTCATCATCATGCATATAACTGATAGAATATATATGAATCAACGATCCGATTCCTGTTACAAACATCAGCCACAATAACGAAAGCTGGTCTAAAAGGAATCCGAAACCAATCTTCACATTGGCCACTTCCATCCAGTCAAAAACCGTAATCTTAACAGGTTCATGCCCATTATTGATTTCCATGAAAAATATTAGCGTAATAATAAAAGAAACCACTACAGAAGCCGTCCCGATAATTCCGGAAACCGATTTGCCAAGGCTCTTGCCAAAGAAAACATTGATAAGAAAACCTATAAAAGGCGCTAATAACAACACTAAAGCTACATTGGTATCCATTAATTATCCTTTTAATTTTTTAAGGTAAGCCACATCGATCGAGCCTACGTTCCTGAAAATCGACACCACGATCGCCAATCCTACGGCTACTTCCGCAGCAGCAACAGCCATCGAGAAAAATACGAAAACCTGTCCCTGAGCATCTTGGTGGTATGTTGAAAAAGCAACAAACAACAGGTTCACTGCATTCAGCATGATTTCAATCGACATGAAAACGATAATCGCGTTCCGGCGGTACAACACCCCGAAAACACCCAGGCAGAATAAAATCGCCGAAAGGAAAATATAATTCTGTATGCCTATCTGTTCTAATATATTCTGCATCTTATTTTTTTTCGGTTATTTCTTTTTTAGACAACAATACCGTTCCGATCATCGCTACAAGCAGCAATACCGAAGCGAATTCAAACGGCACCATATACCCCTCTTTTCCATCAAGCAACACACGACCCAATACTTTGATCGATTGGTAATCGGTGCCGTCCTGTACATAAATATCGGAAACCGGCTTGGAGTTCATGAACAAAGCGACCAATATCACACACATGATTCCAAAAAGGGTAATCGCCACAAAACGCGCCATACGTGGCTTATGCACTTCATCTTCCTTGTTCAGGTTCATCAGCATCACCGTAAACAGGAATAAAATCATAATCGCCCCGGAATACACGATCACGTGTACAATCGCGAGGAATTGCGCATTAAGCAATAAATAATGACCTGCAATCGAGAAGAAACAAATCACAAGGTAAATCGCACTGTGGATCGGGTTTCTTGAATAAATCGTCAAAAACGCACTCGCCAATGTGACGGCAGAAAGGATGTAAAATATAAGTAAAGCTGTCGCCATTAGTTCGCGTTATTAAGTTGGGCATTCTGCATCGCCTGTGTCAGCGGCATCACCAGTTTGTCTTTCCCGAAAATAAAACTCTCCCTTTCATACATCGAAGGCACGAGCACTTTAGATTCTGTCAGGTAAATCGCGTCTTTCGGACAAGCTTCCTCACACAATCCGCAGAAAATACAACGCAGCATATTGATTTCATACACCGATGCATATTTCTCCTCACGGTACAAATGTTTCTCCTCCGGCTTACGTTCAGCCGCAGTCATTGTAATTGCTTCCGCAGGGCATGACAACGCACAAAGCCCACAGGCTGTACAATTTTCCCTTCCCTGCTCATCGCGCTTCAGCAAGTGTTGCCCACGATAAACGGTACTCCTTTCGCGTACCTGCTCCGGATATTTTACGGTCACTTTCCTTGTAAAAAGGTGCCTGATCGTAATGAACAGCCCTTTTACAATCGCTACCAGGTACAGGCTCTCCCAAAAAGTCATCTTTTTGTCGGAAACCTCTTTTTTCCTGCCTGATAATGAAATCGTTTCTATTGACATTTTATATTTTTTTATTTGAAGCTATTCCCGCTCTCCGCTATATCTTTTGTTTTTTAAAGAAAAAAACAAAAGGATGCCGCTGCGATCGGGGCTAGGCGCTTGTACTCTAATTTACATTCCCAGTGCCGACATGATTTCCGGCCACAGCATTACGATCCCCGTGATGAAAATATTCACAATCGCGATCGGAATCAGTCCCTGCCATCCCAGACGCATCAATTGGTCGTAACGGAACCTCGGAATCGTCCACCTTACCCACATGTAGAAGAAGATAAAGAAACATATTTTCCCGAACAGCACACCAAATCCTATAAGATTCGCCGCATTTACGCCCCAATTCTCCACCGCCCAGGACATTCCAGGGTAGTTATACGCCCCGAAATACAATACGGCCAGAATGGTTGATGAGATGAACATGCTTGCATACTCCGCAAACAGGTAGAATCCCATACGCATCGACGAATATTCGGTGTGGTAACCACCGATCAGCTCGGCCTCACATTCCGCAAGGTCAAACGGCGTACGGTTGGTTTCTGCAAACGAACACACCAAAAAGATGATGAATCCTACCGGCTGGTAAAATACATTCCAGTTCATACCTTGCTGTCCGGCCGCAATTTCGCGAAGGCTCAGTGTTCCTGTCATCATCAGCAAAGCGATAATTGACAATCCCATGGCGACCTCATATGAAATCATCTGCGAGGCGGCACGCATGGCGCTCATCAGCGAGAATTTATTATTTGAGGCCCAACCGCCAATCATGATTCCATAAACACCTACAGAAAGCACCCCGAAAATGTATAATAATGCCACATCAATATCCGTGGCCTGCAACACAACAGTCCGTCCGAACATTTCAAGTTTATCCCCCCACGGAATCACCGCACTGGTCATCAAAGCCACACTCATCGAAATGGCAGGGCCGGCAACAAACAGGAATTTATTGGGTGTATCGGGTAAAAATTCTTCTTTTGAAAATAATTTCAATCCATCTGCCAGAGGCTGTAACAATCCCCATGGTCCCGCGCGGTTTGGCCCGATACGGTCCTGGAGCCAGGCGGCCACTTTACGTTCTGCCCAGGTAGAATACATCGCCATGAGCATCGTTAACCCGAAGATGACGAAGATGAAAATACTTTTTTCTATGATAATACTACTCTCCATCCGTTAAATATTGCCTTGTTTAAACGCTTCCTGTTCTTCCCGCTGCAGCGGAACAGACGGCATACTGATTTTCTTACGGTCCTGGTCACGGCCTTTGAGGATATTTTTCTCGGTATCAATCACCACCGTGTCCAAATCCCGGGTATAATTATTCTGGTTGATCACCGAATCCTTTTCGAATTTACGCGGTCCTTCTATGGTCCAGTCGTTTACATCTTTATGGTCAAAACGGCACTCGTTGCAGATGAATTCCTCTACTTCGTGAAATTCGTCTTTTCTTCCCGTAACCCTTTGGATTTCATTTCCGAACATCCAGACAGTCGTTTTTCCGCAGCATTTCGTGCAATTCCTGTGTGCATTGTATGGCTTATTAAACCAAACCCTTGACTTGAAACGGAAAGTCTTGTCAGTCAATGCACCAACCGGACACACATCGATCATATTTCCTGAAAACTCATTGTCAATCGCTTTGGAAATGCAGGTCGAAATATTCGAATGATCACCACGATCCATTACTCCATGTACACGATTGTCTGTCAATTGATCAGCAACCATTACACAACGGTAACAAAGGATACAACGGTTCATATGCAGTTGGATATTCGGCCCGATATTTTCCGGTTCGAATGTCCTTTTCTCTTCGATAAAACGTGTTTTGGATTTCCCGTGTTTAAAGCTCAGGTTCTGTAAATCGCATTCTCCGGCCTGATCACAAACAGGGCAGTCCAACGGATGGTTGATCAGGAGGAATTCCGTTACAGATTTTCTTGCCTCTTCCACTCTTGGCGAAGATTTGCTGTTCACTTCCATACCGTCCATACAGCCGGTAACACAGGAAGCCATCAGCTTTGGCATTGGCCTTGGATCTGCTTCACTTCCTTTGGAAACCTCAACGAGGCAGCAACGGCATTTCCCGCCGCTCCCTTTCAGTTTTGAATAGTAGCACATGGCCGGCGGAACAGATTCTCCACCGATCATACGCGCAGCCTGCAGGATCGTTGTCCCTGGTTCTACGTCTATACTTTGACCGTCAATTGTTACTTTCATAATTTCTATTTGTCCGAAAGTCCGAAAGTCCGAAAGTCAGGAAGACTCTTGGCTTTTGGCTTTTCACTTTTGACTATACTGTTACTTTCCCAACCAAATGCTTCACCTGCTCAAACGGCTCGGCTACAAAATGGTCCCTGTTCTTAATTTTCTCCGGAAAACGGACATGGTATTCAAATTCATCCCTGAAATGACGTATCGCAGCCGCCACAGGCCATGCCGCAGCATCACCCAGCGGGCAAATCGTATTTCCTTCAATCTTGCTTTGGATGTCCCATAGCAAATCAATATCTTCTTCCCTTCCTGTTCCTGTTTCGATACGGTGTAAAACTTTCTCCAACCAGCCGGTACCTTCACGGCATGGCGAGCATTGCCCACAGCTTTCGTGATGGTAAAATCTGGAGAAATTCCAGGTATTGCGAACAATACAGGAAGTGTCATTGTACACAATAAACCCACCTGAACCCAGCATTGAACCGGTTGCGAAACCACCATCGCTTAAACTTTCATAAGTCATCAGGCGGTCTTCTCCGTTCGCGGTTTTATAAATTAAATTGGCAGGCAAAACAGGCACCGAACTTCCACCCGGTACAAATGCCTTTAATGGACGGTCAGAACTCATTCCGCCTAAATATTCATCTGAATTCATGAATTCATATACGCTTAAGCCCAACTCAATTTCATAAACCCCCGGATTTTTAATATGTCCTGAAGCAGAAATCAATTTGGTTCCTGTCGATCTTCCGATACCTATTTTTGCATATTCTGCGCCGGAATTGTTCACAATCCACGGCACGGCAGCAATTGTTTCCACATTATTTACCACGGTCGGATTCGCCCAAAGACCGGAAACGGCAGGAAACGGTGGTTTAATCCTTGGATTACCACGCTTCCCTTCAAGCGATTCGATCAAAGCGGTTTCCTCGCCGCAGATGTAAGCGCCGGCACCACAATGAACATATAATTCAAGGTCATATCCGGAACCCTGTATATTTTTACCCAGCCATCCGGCATTCCTGGCTTCAGCAATCGCTCTTTCAAGGATTTTGTAAACCCACATATATTCGCCACGGATGTAGATGTATGACAAATTTGCCCCCAATGCATAACTCGACGTGATCATTCCCTCAATCAAAAGGTGCGGAATGTACTCCATCAGGAAACGGTCCTTAAAGGTTCCCGGTTCTGATTCATCGGCATTGCAAACCAAATGTCTTGGTTTTCCTGATTTCTTATCGATAAAACTCCATTTCATACCGGCAGGGAAACCCGCACCACCACGACCACGAAGTCCGGAAGTCTTTACTTCTTCCACCACCTCGTCCGGAGTCATTTTCAGGGCTTTCTCCACAGATGCATAACCACCTTCACGGCGATACACTTCATAGGTTTTGATGCCCGGAACGTTAATCTTGTCCAATAATATTTTTTGTGACATATTATTTATCGTGTAACGTTATTTTATTATCACGGCAATCAACAATCAGCTGATCGATTTTTTCTTCGTTAAGATGCTCAAGGAAGAAATCCCCCAATTGCATCATCGGGGCATAACCACAGGCACCAAGGCATTCTACTCCGCGCACTTCAAACATGCCGTCAGCAGTTGGCTCACCCACTTTTACCCCTAATTTATTACAGGTATAATCCATCAGGTTTTCTACACCGTTTAAGCAGCAAGGTGAAGTCTGGCAGAATTCGAACATGAATTTCCCGATCGGTCTTTGGTTATACATTGTATAAAAAGAAACCACTTCATAAACCTCAACCGGTTTAATCCCGATGATTTCAGCCACTTTATCCTGCAATTCAATACTGAGCCAGTTATCGTGTGCATCCTGAACCTCGTGCAAAACAGGCAGTAGTGCTGACTTTCTCTTATCTTCAGGATAATGACTGCACAATTCCTCGATACGGGCCATAAGCTCCGGCGAAATATTGATATCCTGTGTGTAATGTTTTCTTTCCATAGTTTATGCGTCTAATTCTCCGGCAATAACGTTCAGGCTCGACAAGGTTGCAATCGCATCCGAAAGCATCTGCCCCTGTACCATATCGTTAAAGGCCTGGTAATATATAAAACATGGCCTGCGGAAATGCAGCCTGTATGCTGTACGGCTTCCGTCGGTGACCAGATAAAACCCAAGTTCCCCGTTTCCGCCTTCAACCGGATGATATACTTCAGTAACCGGAACCGGAACTTCACCCATCACAATCTTAAAGTGATAGATTAAAGCCTCCATATTGTTATAAACCTCATCTTTCGGAGGCAGGTAATAATCCGGTACATCAGCGTGGTATGGACCTTCAGGCAGTTTTGCCAAAGCCTGCTTGATGATGCTTAAGCTCTCCCAAACCTCAGCGTTCCTTACACAGAAACGGTCATAGGTATCACCTGATTTTCCAACCGGGATATCAAATTCAAAATCTTCATAAGAAGAATACGGCTGCATGACACGAATATCATAATCCACTCCGGCAGCACGCAGGTTCGGACCTGTAAAACCGTAACTGATGGCTTTTTCAGCAGCAATCGGGCCTACATTTATGGTACGGTCCATAAAAATCCTGTTTCTTGTCAGCAGGTTTTCAAATTCCCTCCAGATCGGTGGAAATTCTTCAAGTAAGGTATTTAATTTTTCAAAAGCCAACGGACTCCAGTCTCGTTCGAAACCGCCAATCCTTCCCATATTGGTGGTAAGGCGTGCCCCGCAGATCTCTTCGTAAATTTCATAAATTTTTTCGCGGTATTGGAACACATAAAGGAAACCCGTTAAAGCTCCCGTATCCACACCCAAAACCGAATTACAGATAATGTGGTCGGCTATACGCGCCAATTCCATGACGATAACACGCAGGTATTGCGCCCTTTTTGGTACTTCTATACCCAACGCCTTCTCCAATGTCATCCACCAGCCCATATTGTTGATCGGCGAGGAACAATAATTCATCCTGTCGGTAAGCGGCGTGATCTGGTAAAAAGGCCTGTTTTCGGCAATCTTTTCAAAAGCGCGGTGAATGTATCCAACGGTCCCTTCGCCATCGATAATCCTTTCGCCATCCATTAAAAGGATGTTTTGGAAAATACCGTGCGTGGCAGGGTGCGTCGGACCTAAATTAAGGACTGAAAGCTCGCTCCCGTCTTCATTCTTACGTTGCTCGATGATGCCCGCATACCTTAATTCCGGTGGTAATAATAAGTCTGACATATATTTATTTCAATGACATTATTAGCAATTATCTGTTGTCCTCCCAAAGAAACGGTCGTCCTTATCGGTCCTTCCGCCATCTTCAAGTGGGAATTCCTTCCTCATGGGGAATGAAACCATTTCATCCATGTTCAAAATACGCTTCAGCTGTGGATGTCCTTTAAATATGATCCCGAAGAAATCGTAAGTTTCCCTTTCCTGCCAGTTTGCACTTAAGAACAATCCCGTTACCGAATCAATTTCCGGCTTTTCACCATCCATAAAACATTTGATGCGGATCCTGACATTGTCCATCCAGTTGTGCATATGATACACCATCCCGAATTGCCTTTCGGGAACCGCATCCGGAAAATGCATCCCGCATAAATCGGTAAGGAAATTAAAACGCATGGTTTTATCATCGCGTAAAAACCCCATCACTTCCTTGATATCGTCAGTATTGACTTCAAAAGTCAGGATATCATGAATCTGTTGAAAGTTACTTACTTTGGCACCGAACTGGTCGGCTAACGTATTTTGTATGACAGCAGTTTCTAAAGCCATTATTATTTGATGTTATAAGAAGCCAGCAACTCGGTGTATTCCGGCGAACTTCTTCTTCTTACTGATTCAGATCTTACAAGGTCCTGAAGACGCATGATGCCGTCAAGGATTTGCTCCGGACGTGGCGGGCAACCTGGCACATACACGTCAACAGGAATAATCTTATCGATGCCCTGAAGCACAGAATAAGTATCGAAAATTCCGCCTGAACAGGCACAGGCACCTACTGAAATCACCCAACGCGGTTCAGCCATCTGCTCATACACCTGACGTAAAATCGGGGCCATTTTCTTCGCAATTGTCCCCATCACCAACAGCATATCAGCCTGACGCGGAGAAAAACTCATACGCTCGGAACCGAAACGCGCCACATCATAATGGGAAGCCATCGTCGCCATGAATTCAATTCCGCAGCACGAAGTGGCAAACGGCAAAGGCCAAAGCGAATTGGCACGCGCCATCCCGACAACCGAATCGAGTTTTGTTGCAAAAAAACCTTCTCCTGAATAGCCTTCGGGAGCCGGTGCGTCTGTTATTATTTTTGAATTGCTCATTTTAATTTAGATTTTAGTATTGGGATTTTAGTATTGAGTCAGGCCGTATGCCTCACATCTGAATACTCATATCTCAATGCTGATTTAATCCCACTCAAGGCCTTTTTTCTTCATGACATAGAAAAATCCGACCAACAGTAGAATCATGAATACGCCCATTTTCAGCAATCCATCGATGCCCATTTCTTTAAAATTGACAGCCCATGGATACAGGAAAATCACTTCCACGTCAAAAAGCACGAAAAGGATCGCTACCAGGAAATATTTCACCGAAAACGGCACGCGCGCATTACCGATGGATTCGATTCCGCACTCGAAAGTCTTGTCTTTATTCTTGGAATGCCTTTTCGGGCCAAGGAAACTGGAGCCTATGATGGTCAATACCACAAATCCGACTGCCAGAAGCATCTGGATTAAAATCGGGAGATAATCCGTTTGGGTAGATTGCATAATTATCTTTAAAAATTTGGGAACAAAGATAACTTGCGTGCTTGGAAATCACAACCCAAAAGCCAAAATTAGTACCCACTATAACGTTGTAAAATCGTAATTTTTATTGATTATAAATAGTGTGCAATATCTGCATTTACTTATTTAGCCACCAAATACTTCCATTAAGCACCAGCGCGAAAGTGACCCAAAGCAAATAAGGCACGAAAAGATAGCCCGAAATGGCGTTAATCCTTCGGAATTTAAACCAGGTTTCATAAATCATCAGCCATAAAACAATCATTTCGATGAAAGCCAGTAACGGGTTTTTGAGCATGAAGAAAAGGAATGACCAGGCTGCATTTAATGCCAGCTGAATCCAGAAAAAACGCAGTGCCGAAGTGACTTCTTCACGTTTATTTTCAATTTCTGCCCAAACCAAGCCCGCAGCCACGCCCATAAAAACATACAATGTAGTCCAGACTGGCATAAACACTGCCGAAGGAGGATTGAATACCGGCTTTTTCAACGTGGGAAACCAATCATTTACTCCGGACTGTGTGGCGATTCCGGAAAAATATCCCACGCCAAGGCAGGTCGCTACGAAAATCAATATCTTAAAATACCTGTTCATGTTTTTTTCTTAAAAGTAATAAAAAGCTTGGGAAACAAAAAAAAGTATCTTTGCAGCAAATAATATTCATGAGTTCCGAATCGCAATTCATTTCGAAAAAATACATACAAGAACTGACCGAAGGCTCAATAACGGTTTCTGCGCCAAGCAATATTGCCCTGGTGAAGTATTGGGGTAAAAAGCAGCACCAGATTCCGGCCAATCCATCGATTAGCTTCACTTTAAGTCATTGCAAGACGGTCACGACACTGGCTTTCGCAAAAAAAACTCAATCGGATTCCTTTTCATTTGACTTGCTTTTTGAAGGAAAACCAAAGGAAGATTTCAAGCCGAAAATCCAAAAATTCTTTGAAAGGATTGAAACTTATATGCCTTTCCTGAAAAATTACCATTTCACGATTGACACCAAAAACACTTTTCCGCACAGTTCCGGAATCGCTTCATCGGCATCAGGAATGGCGGCTTTGTCCGTCGCTTTAATGCATGTGGAAAAGCAGCTTGATCCTGAAATGGACGATGGTCATTTTTACCAAAAAGCGTCATTCTTAGCACGGTTGGGCTCCGGAAGCGCATGCCGCAGTGTAAAAGGAAGCGTCGTTATTTGGGGAAATCATGCCGATTTTAGTGAAAGTTCAGATTTTTACGGCGTAGCATTCCCATTTGAAATCCATCCCAACTTTAAGAATTACCAGGACACGATTTTATTGGTTGATAAAGGCAAAAAAGAAGTTTCAAGCACGGTCGGCCATGATTTAATGCACGGACATCCTTTTGCGGCACAACGATTTTTACAGGCTCATGACAATTTACACCGGTTATGCGCCGTTATGCAAAACGGAAACCTGACTGATTTCGTAAGCATAGTCGAAAGTGAAGCGTTGACTTTACACGCCATGATGATGACTTCGATGCCTTATTTTATCCTGATGAAACCAAACACTTTGGAAATTATAAACCACATTTGGAAATTCAGGAAAGAAACAGGAATTCCGGTTTGTTTTACCCTCGATGCCGGTGCGAATGTGCATGTGCTTTATCCCGAAAACGTTAGCGTAGAAGTTTTAGCGTTTATTAAGAGTAATTTAGTAGGCTATTGCGAAAATGGTCAGTATATTTGTGATGCGATTGGCCATGGAGCCGAATTAATTTGACATAAAAAGTATGAAAGGACCTTTATTCTATTCCAAAATACTGCTCTTTGGAGAGTATGGTATCATTAAGGATTCCAAAGGATTATCAATTCCTTATAATTTTTATAACGGCGCGCTGAAATCAGACGGGAATCCCGCTCCTGAAGCACTGAAATCCAACGCCAACCTCAAAAGATTCATCTCACATCTCGAAACCCTTCAGGCAGAACAGCCGGCGTTGGTACAGTTTGATCTGGATGCTTTAAAAAGTGACGTTGAAGCCGGAATGTATTTCGATTCCAGCATCCCGCAGGGTTATGGCGTAGGAAGCAGCGGCGCATTGGTTGCCGCCATTTACGATAAATACGCCAAAAACAAAATCACCGTACTGGAAAACCTGACGCGTGAAAAGCTTTTGACGCTGAAAAATATTTTCGGGCAGATGGAATCCTTTTTCCACGGAAAGAGTTCCGGCCTGGACCCGTTAAACAGCTACCTCAGCATTCCGATCCTGATCAATTCCAAAGACAATATCGAAGCCACCGGAATTCCTACCCAAAGCACTAACGGCAAAGGCGCCGTATTTTTGCTTGATTCAGGAATCGTTGGCGAAACCGCTCCAATGGTAAATATTTTTATGGAAAACTTAAAAGATAAAGGGTTTCGCGCGATGCTGAAAAACCAATTCGTAAAATACACTGACCTGTGCGTCGAGAATTTCCTTGGCGGCGACCGAAAATCGCTTTTTTCGAATACCAAGAAACTGTCAAGGGTCGTATTGGATAATTTCAAACCCATGATTCCGGAACAATTTCACGGCATCTGGCAAAAAGGCATTGACACTAACGATTATTACCTGAAGCTTTGCGGATCAGGCGGCGGCGGTTATATACTCGGCTTTACCGAAGACCTCGAAAAAGCGCAGGCTTCATTGAAAGACTACAAGTTAGAAGTCGTTTACCAATTCTAAAAAGGTTCCCGGTGCAACGTACAAGGTACAAGTATTCCGAGTTACATAAAACCCTGCAGCCTGCATCCTTTATCCTGTACCCATCATGTTAAGCAGGAAGAACCGCCTCCTATTAATGAAAATCGTGAGTTTGTTCTCCGTAGTTCGCGGTTATAACATTCCTGTGATTATTCTGGCGCAGTACCTTTCGGCAATCTTTATTTTAGCTCCTGAAAACTCCCGCGCACTTGATGTCATCCTGGACTGGAAGCTGTTTATTTTGGTCATTGTTTCCTCATTTTGCATTGCAGCCGGATACATTATTAATAATTTTTACGACGCCAAAAAGGATTTGATCAACCGTCCTCAGAAATCGATGCTGGACCGCCTGGTCAGCCAGAAAACAAAACTGCAGGTCTATTTTGGGCTCAATTTCCTGGCCGTCACAATGGGTTTGCTGATTTCGTGGCGTGTCAGCCTGTTTTTCTCCGTCTATATTTTCATGATTTGGTTTTATTCGCACAAGCTTAAGAAATATGCGATTATCGGGAATATTACGGCGGCATTCCTTGCGGTCTTCCCTTTCTTTGGATTGCTGATTTATTTTTTCAAAACCCAATATGAAGGATACGATCTGCAGAAAGGCGGCATCATTTTCTGCCATGCGAGCTTCCTGTTTTTACTTTTACTCATCCGGGAAATTGTAAAGGACCTGGAAAACCTTGCCGGTGACCTCGCCAATAATTACAGCACCATCCCTATCGAATACGGTGAAAGAACTGCTAAAAAAGCCATTACCTTCCTGGTTTTTGCCACGCTCGTTCCAGTTTTTCTACTCATCGAAGATTATGATGTCGGGTATATGGATATTTACTTTTATACCTGCATGGTGGCATTGATTTTCTTCACCATTTACCTGTGGAAATCAAATAATAAAGCCCAATACCTGCGCCTTCACCTCACGCTGAAAACACTTATTGTTGCAGGGATTTTCTGCATCGTACTGATTGATCCCGCCGTGTTGTGGCATGGGAGGAATTTACTTTAGTGCTGCTTAGCGTCGGCTAAAACCACATCTGACAATAAAACCCTATCTTTGCAAAAAATTTCAGAATACCATGACGAACAGGGAAGGAAGTAATAAAAGAGGAGGTTCGAGGCCGGGAAGTGGCAGGCCATCATCCAACAAGCCGAAACCGGCAATGGCTAAGCGTGCCCAGGGACCTAAAAAAGCGAAGCCTGAAACAGCTAAAGACAGTGACAAACCGGCTAAAACTTTTGGTAAACCGGTAAGGACTCCAAGAGCGCCAAAAGCACCGAAAAATCCTAACGAAATCCGCCTGAATAAATACATCGCCAATTCCGGCATGTGTTCGCGTCGTGATGCCGACATTTACATCCAGTCCGGAAACGTAAAGGTCAACGGCGTTGCTGTAACTGAAATGGGCTACAAAGTTAAAAAAGGCGATGTCGTCAATTTTGATGGCAATGTGGTAACACCTGAAAAGAAAGAATATATTCTTCTGAATAAGCCGAAAAATTTCACTACTTCTTTTGATGACGGCGCAGAAATGCGCAACGTACTTGAACTGATCAAAGGCGCAACAACTTCAAAAATGAGTGCTGTAGGACGTATGGACAAAAATACGACCGGATTATTGTTGTTCACCAACGACAATGACATGTTGACAAAATTTACACAAACGAGCCAGCGTTCATCAAAAATTTACCAAATCTCTTTGGACAAAAACCTCAAGTATGAAGACCTTGAAAAAATTGCCAAGGGCCCAATGATTGATGAGCATAAGATTTATGTAGAAGAAGTAAGTTACATCGAAGACCAGCCAAAGAGCGAAGTCGGCCTGAAGCTGAAAACTTCGAATGTAAAAGTTGTCCGTACGATTTTCGAACATTTCGGCTACGACGTATTGCGCATAGACCGCGTCGCATTTGCAGGACTAACCAAGAAAAACCTGCCGAGAGGCAACTGGAGATTTCTCACAGAGCAGGAAATCATCAACCTGAAGAACAGCTAATTTGGAAAACCAGAATGAAAATATCGCAAGGCAATGGTTTGATGCCTTCAACAGCCATAACCTTGACAAACTGCTTTCACTGTATGATGACAATGCGGAACATTTCAGTCCGAAATTAAAAATCCGCAAACCTGAAACCAATGGTTTTGTAAGTGGCAAGCACGCTTTACGCGACTGGTGGCAGGATGCCTTTGAAAGATTGCCTGAACTGCATTACAAAGCGACCTCCCTTACTGCAAATAACGAAAGGATTTTCATGGAATATATCCGTATCGTTCCTGGCGAAGAAAACATGCTGGTAGCTGAAGTTTTAGAGGTTAAAAGCGGGAAAATTGTTGCTTCACGGGTATACCACGGTTAAAATACTGGTTTTTAAAATTTTAACACACATTAACGTGTAATATTTTGGAAGCTTCACTAAAATATATATTTTTACGCCTCAAATTATAATCCATCTAAATAAAGATTAAATGAAAAAATTATTGGCAGTTGTAGTACTCTCCGTTTCCTCAGTAGCTTCTTTATGTGCACAGACGAGGATCAGCAATATGATAAATAGGACCAACGGAGGAAGTACAAGCCTTGTCGAAAAAATGGGTAAGAAAGATTCGGAAGCAGCTACCGGAACACCATATGTTAGTCCGGCGTTTATCCTGGCAACTATCAGTAATGTAAAAGAGACAATACTTGTAAAATATAATGCTTACAGTGACGAAATGGAAATTGACAACGGAGACGGGAAAATTTTCGTGCTTCCAAAAGAGGATGATTTCAATACTATTACCTTAAAAACCGGCACTGTGTATAAATTGCTTGACTACAAGAATAGTGATGATGTAAATGTGAAGGGGTATATGGTGGAAAAAACCACTGTAAACGGTGTTACGCTTCTGAAAAAGGAGAAAATCAATCTCATTGCTGAAAAACAACCAATAAATGGTTACGGAAGCTATGTCCCACCACGTTACGACAAGCAATCTGAAGAATATTATCTTTTATTGAAAAATAACAGGGTGGTTTCATTTCCTAAAAACAAAAAGAAACTACAGGAACTTTTCCCTGGCCAGGCTGAAAAAATCAATTCTTACCTGAAAGAAAACGACCTGTCATTCAAAAAAGAGAATGATATGGTGAAACTGACTCAGTTCCTTTCCACTTTATCTTAAGAAGATTTGGACGGAAAGAAAAAATCCTTGAGATAATAAGGCTCAAAATAAGCGACATCTACGGTGTCGCTTTTTTTATGGCTTTCATAACTCAATACGCACATGTCAAGAGCAGAAGGATAGACTACATTTTCAATAAAAATAAATTTATCCGAAGTCAGCACCGGTTTGCATTTTTCAGCACAATCCCCAATAATGTAAACAGGTGCATCAAACTCCTGAAAACTCTCAGGCGTAATGATCTCAGCCTGGATTTGCCGGATTTTATCAAACATTGCACTGTAAACCGCGCTGTAAACTTCCATCCTGCGCGCATCGATCATGGGGACGATCAGTGCATTTTCAGGCAGCGAAAATCCTTTTAAGCCAAATGCCAGCGATTGTAAAGTATCTACAGCAATCAAAGGGATATTCAGCGCATAGCATAATCCTTTGGCTGCTGAAACGCCGATGCGCAGGCCAGTGTAAGACCCCGGCCCCTGACTTACAGCAACCGCCGAAAGGTCCTGATAGGAAATGCCGGCTTCGGAGATGATTTCATCAATGAAAATATGCAATTTTTCAGCATGGGAATAATCCTTGTCGGCTATTTCACGGTGTAGGATTGCTTTACCATCATGGGCTAATGCCACGGAACAATTCTTCGTAGCTGTTTCAATATTGAGGATATATGCCATTATTTTTTAGCGGAATTGCCAGATTCATTTTCGTTTACCACCACGTCACCCGAGTTGAGTTCTTTCGTAATCAGGTTATACGGGCCGCTGATAATGACTTCGCCGGATTTAAGACCTGACAGGATTTCGATATTCGTATCGTCCTGGATTCCCGTTTTTATAATGCGGATTCTAGCCTTATTTCCTGATTTCACAAAAACACATTCAAGCTTTTTGTCAGATTTCGGGGTTTGGGGTTGGTTTTCTCCCTCAGGGCCTTCCATTTTTTTCATAGGAAGCGTATCGCTTTTGACTACCACTGCACTGATAGGAATCGCCAGAACATTGGCCCTGCGCTTGGTTTCAATATCAACCGTGGCAGTCATCCCGGGACGGAAAGGAGAATAACTCTCCGGCTTGCCTTCAAGCAAATCTGCGTAGGATTCTTTTAAAATCCTGATTTTAACCTTAAAATTTGTAACCTGGTCCGCCGTTTGTGTAGTGCTGGCAGAGTTTGAAATGCTGGTGACGATTCCCTTGAATTTCTTCTTCAGGTAAGCATCCACCTCAACCCTGGCGGAATCCCCGATGTTTATTTTTACGATATCATTTTCATTGACGTCCACTTCCACCTCCATACTATTTAGGTTTGCAACGCGCATCATCTCAGTTCCGGTCATCTGCTGCTGGCCCAAAACCCTTTCTCCGAGCTCTACTGCCAAAGTGGAAATCGTACCGTCAGCCGGGGCGTAAATGGTGGTCCTGCCCAAATTGTCCTGTGCCTCATTGACACTCGCTGAAGCACTTTGCACATTGTAATATGCTGACTGCTTACTGGCTTTGGCTACTTCAAACGCGGATATCGCCTTATCCCAATCTGACTTCGAAATAATCCCTTTATCAAAAAGCGTCTTATTCCTGTCATAATTTGATTTCGCTTCATTGAACTGTGCATCCGCCTGGCTAAGGCCGGCTTTGGTTTGTGACAATCCCGCAACAGTCCTGTTCAATCCGGAAGTGTATAAATCCGGGTTGATCTTCACCAGTAAATCGCCTTTTTTCACCACCTGGCCTTCTTTTACAGGCAACGCAATAATCTCGCCGGAAACTTCAGGCATGATCTTGATTTCGGTTTCGGGCTGGATTTTCCCGGTAGCTGAAACGGTTTCAATAATCGTCATTTCCTTCACCGACGCGGTTTCGATATGTTTGCTGTTGTCCTCCTTGCTAAAAATGGTTTTGTAAAGTATAAACAAGGCCAGTAATACGCCGAGCGTGATAAAGATTGACTTTTTTGACATGGTGTTTATTTTTTTGTTATCGGGATGCCGAAATAGAATTCCACGACTTTTACCCTGAAAATATAATCGAATTTTGTCCTCAGCACTTCTGATTGTGCATTGGCATATAACGTCTGCGCCTGGTTCAGGTCGAAAGCATTCATAAGCCCGACATTGAATTTTTCCTTTGCATAATTAAACGCTTCAGTCCTGGCTTCCAGTGCGGAGACTGCGGCTTCATATGAATTCAGCGCGCCCTTTGCATCGGTAAATGCGGTATAAATATTGCGCTGTAAATCTAATTCCTGTTGGCTGTAGGCAATCTTGTAACGCTCAAGGCTTATTTTTGAGCGCTCCACATTATTGCGCACCGAAAAACCATTCAGGATCGGGATATTGAGCTGCAACCCGAAAGAATGTCCTTTATTATCACTAAACTGATCAAACAACGGCTGCGGCCCGGTCACAATAGGGTCGCCGTTGCCATCCACGCCGATAATCCGATCCGAATAAGAAGCCCTGGTACTGAAACTGTAAAAACCTGTCAGGCTTGGCTGGAATCCGGCTTTCGCTATTTTAACATCCTTTTCAGCGATTTCCATATTGGTCCTGGCAAGCTTGATTTCTGACCGCTCTTCTTTTGCTTTTTCGTAAATCGCGGTTGGCGTCTGCATCATGGTCGGGCTGTCCTGCACATCGAAATTCTCGTCGGCAATATCGAAATTTTCATAATCCTCTAATTGCAAAAGCTGCGCAAGGCTTAGTTTGGAAATAAGCAATGTGTTTTCCGCAATGACTACCGCCTGTTTGCTTCCGGCCACAGTAGCCTTCATATCCATCAGGTCCCCTCTTGGGACTGAGCCAGCATTGACCAGCTCTTCCGTACGCGATTGCTGCTTTTCATTGTTTTGCAGCAGTTCCTTCTGGACTTTGAGGTTTTCCTTATTAAAAAGGATTTGCAGGAATGCATTGGCTACATTCAGTGAAATGTCATCACGCATCTTCTTAAGCTGGTATTGCGATGCGATAATATTAAGCCTGGCGCGGCTCAGCCTGGTCTGGTTTTGCAGTCCTTTGTAGATATCGATGCCCATATTGAGTCCCGCCGACGTAAACTGTGTCGTCTGGTTTTCGAGCAATCCCGTGGTGATGTTCTGGTTAAGCCCGATGTTCCACGAATGGGAAGCATTCGCATTTACCGATGGCAGGAAATTCCCGATGGCATCTTTGCGGTCAATTTTAGCAGCCATGGTATCCAGTTCGGTCTGTTTGATGGAAATATTGTGCTGCAACGCATAATCCACACATTCCAGGATGGTCCACTTTTTGTTTTGTGCCTGCAGCGACATGCTGAATATCAGCAAAAACAATCCGATACAATTTTTAGTTTTTCCCATATTGATGACACACAGCGCGCTGTGCAAATTTAATTATATTTTGGTTACGATTGGCGAAGTTCAGGTCCCGGATTACGGTTTACCTTCTTCTTTTTTGAGTTCCTGGTTCAGCACCTTGATTTTATCGGAAGCTTTGATGCCACTTTTGATTTCTGCATAAATCCCGTCGCTGACACCAAGTTCTACGTTCCGTTTTTCAAATTTCTGCTTTCCGGTTTCGACTTCCACAAATGATTTTTTTGTCTTTTCATCGAATTGTACCAAAGACTCCTTAATCGCCAGTACATTTTCAGCTTTCGCCAAAATAATCGAGGCATTGGCACTCAGGCCGGCACGGATAAAAGTGGTATCCCGGTTGGTGAGTTTTGCCTTGATTTCAAATTGTATGGCGCCATTTTCGGTTTTACCTTTCGGGGCGATGTAGTTTAATACCGCGTCGAATTTCTTGTTTTCAATGGCTCCGACGGTAATTTCAATGGGCAGGTTTTCCTTCACCTTACCCACTTCGGATTCGTCAAGCTTGCCAATGAAAATCATTTTCCCGACATCGGCCAAGCTGGCAATCGTAGTGCCTTCGTTAAAATTGTTGCTTTCAATGACCTGGTTTCCAACTTTCACCGGGACTTCGAGCACCATTCCCGTTACTGTCGAGCGGATTATGGTATTGGCAGCAGTTCCCATTCCTGAAGTGGTTCCGGTCTTGACAATGTCATAGCTTTGTTTGGTCGCGTTGTAATTCTGTTTTGCCTGTTTGTAAGCCAATTCTGCTGCCTCGAAATCATTGGCAGAAATCACGCCTTTATCAAATAAGGTTTTTTGCCTTTGAAAGGATTTTTCCTGATTCTCCAAATCGTTTTTAGCGCTCAACACCTGGTTGTAAGTACTGTTCAGGCTGTTGACGTTTGGCACCACACGGATTTTGGCGATCATATCGCCGGCTTTTACGAAACCGCCGGCTTCGACATAAATTTCTTCAATAATCCCTGAAATATTGGGTTTGATCAGTACCTCTTCGTCGGGCACGATGCTTCCGGTGGCTATGGTGTTTTTGATGATGGTTTTGGTTTCCGCCTTGTCGGTTTCATAAACGACGGGCGATTCGGAATTTTTCTGGTATAAATAATACAATGCCCCGAAAAACACGACGGCAATCAGGATTAAGATGGTAATGGTGACTCCTTTTCTTTTCATTTTGTTTGTTTTATGCTGGTTTTCTTATCTTATTCTGCCCTTAAAGCGTCAACAGGTTTTACTTTGATAGCGATTTGTGCTGGGATGAATCCTGCCAGTAGTCCTGAAAATACCAATATCATCAAAGCGGAAAATACGACACCGAGGTCGACACTTGGATTGGCAAACATCATCCCTTCAGAATCCATATTGTCCAAAATCGCATTGATTATGGCCAAAACCCCTGCCGCGGCGGCTATTCCAAGCATGCCTGCAAGGATGGTCAGGAAAATCGATTCTGTCAGGATTTGTGATCTGATTGTCCCCGGTGATGCCCCGATGGCGCGGCGGATCCCGATTTCCTTTGTTCTCTCTTTTACCACAATCAGCATGATATTTGAAATGCCGATCACGCCGGAAAGCAATACCAAAACCCCGACGAAATAGGCAATAAACTTCAATATGACGAATAACCCGTTGATTTTGCTGAACTCTTCATACAAATCGAAATTCCCGATAGCACGTTCATCATCCGGATCGACATCGTGGCGCGTGCGCAGGAACCTGAAAATATCCGCTTTCAAATCCGTTATTGACGTGCCATCCTTTGCCGTAATTGTCATCCACCCGACGACATCGCCATAATTGAAAGCCTGCTGGAATGCGGTAAACGGCACATAAATCTGCTTTTGCTCTTCTTCGGCATTGCCGTTATTCGATTTGGATTTGTATACGCCGACAACCATAAAATTAACGCCGTTGATCTTGATGTAAGAACCCAAAATTTCTTCGCCCTTATCATACAATCCTGAAATAACGCCTTCACCAATTACGGCCGTTTTCCGCTTTTGGTTAATGTCATTGTAGTTGATAAACCTTCCTTTTACAATCGCTTTTGATTCCTGGTACGCGAGTTCAGGATAATCGCCGTAAACCGTATAAGCCTGGGTTTTAGTGCCGCGGATCACATTATTCGAACCCTGATAACCGCCAAGCTGGTTCCTCGGGGAAATGTACATCAGGTTAGGAAAGTTTTCGCGAAGCGCCTGCACATCACTGTTTTTGAAATTGTAACTGCGGTTTTTGGGTAATCCCTTGAATGGTTTCGAGGTGTTTTGTGTCCAAAGGAACACCGTATTGGTCGACATGCCTGAAAAGTCCTTCATCACACCATTTTCCAGTCCTTTGCCGGCGGCGAGCAGAATCACAAGGATGAAAATACCCCAGAATACACCAAACGCGGTGAGCACCGTCCTGAAGACATTCGCACTCAGCGCTTGTAAAATTTCATTCCATTTGTCTTTGTCAAACATACTATTCGTCTCTTAAGGCTACAATCGGCTTGATGCGTGCAGCGCGGTAGGCGGGAAAGAATCCAGCTATCGCTCCGGCAAAAACCAATAAAAATAATGTAGTCAGGGCTACATTAAAATCAACTTCGGGGTTTCGGAAAAATTCGCTGTCCACCATCGGGCCGACGATTTCCAATAATGTGAGGCTCATCAGCAATCCGACAAAACCTGAGATGGTCGTTATGAAAATCGATTCATGCAAAATCATCCCGATAATGGATATGGGTGGTGCGCCGAGCGCTTTGCGGATGCCGATTTCCTTGGTACGTTCCTTTACAATAATCAGCATGATGTTGCTGACGCCAACGACTCCGGCCACAATCGTACAGATCCCAACCCACCAAAAAAACAGCCTGATATACAAAGTGATATTGTAAGCTTTCTTTGCATCTTCGACTGAATTATGGATTCCTATGGCATTTTCATCGTCGGGCGCCACGCTGTATTTGCTTTGCAGCATCTGCTTCAATCCAGCGGTAAACTTTTTGGATTCGGCCAAAGCCACATCATAATCCTCACCTTTCTTAAGGGTAAAGGAAAGGTTGCTGATTTTATCGCCGATCCCGAAAACCTTCTGTGATGTCGTAATAGGCGCATAAACCCTGGCTTCTTCCCTTTCTCCTGCCGGATCCGTAAACACGCCGACAACCTTATAAGGGATGGTATTTATCGTAATCATTTCACCCAATGGATTTTTGCCCTTAAACAAATCGTTGCTCAATTTTTGCCCGATGGCAGCGGATTTTTCAAAATGCACCATATCATTTTCATTGATGAACCGTCCCTGTACCATCGTTACGTTTTCTATGCCTTTGTGATCGGGATATACGCCACGGTACATATAATTGCCGGTTTCCTTTCCATAAGCAACCTGGACGCCCCAGTTGCTGTAACTCGCGGATTTGAGGTCGAGCTCCTTGCCGAATTTTTGCACGGACATATCATAGTCACCACTGTGCAGCTGGATTTCCCTGCCTGGATTCAATCCTTTATATTCTTTTGTGGTCGTTCCGGGCCAGAGTTCAATGATTCCGGCCGCATCGCGCTCGAACTGCTTTTCGATGCCATTTTGCAGCCCTTTGCCCACACCGAGCAAAATCACCAAGATAAAAATTCCGGATGCCACGGAAATCCCCGTCAGGAAAGTCCTGAGCTTGTTCTTGCCGATGGCTTCAAAGATTTCATTCCAGCGTTCGATATTAAACATGTGCCTTCACTCTTTGTTGGACAACCATTTTATCGTCGATGATCTGCCCGTCCTTCAACACGACATTCCTTTTGCACATTGCTGCAATATCGGGCTCATGGGTTACGATAAGGATGGTTTTTCCTTCATCGTTTATAGCCTGGATCAGCTCCATCACTTCGTAGGAGGTTTTGGTATCCAAAGCGCCTGTTGGTTCATCGGCAAGCAATACTTTCGGGTGCGATGCCAGTGCACGGGCTATGGCAACACGCTGTTTTTGCCCGCCGGAAAGCTCTGATGGCAAATGATGCGAATGTGATTCGAGTCCGACGCGCCTGAGGTAATCCATCGCAATCTCATACCGTTCCCTGCTTTTTATGCCCTGGTAATATAACGGCAACGCGACATTGTCGAGCGCGCTTTTATAATTGATCAGGTTAAAGGACTGGAATACGAAGCCGAGAAACTGATTTCGGTACCGTGATGCTATTTTCTCATTGAGATTTTTGATCGGAAGTCCGTCGAGGATGTAACTTCCGGAATCAGCTTCGTCGAGTATGCCTAGGATATTGAGCAAGGTAGATTTGCCTGAACCTGATGACCCCATAATGGCGACCAATTCACCTTCGTTGACATTGAAATTGATGCCTTTTAAAACATGCAGGCTGGAGTTTCCCGTTTTATAAGATTTATGCAAATCGGTAATTTCAATCATAAGGTGAGGTTGTTTTGGCAATATTAATTATTAAGAAATTCAGTACGTTATAAAAATTTGTTAATACTGTTATTGTGTAAGACTGGATATGTTTTAATATGTTACGCTATTCTGATATAATCTTTGTCCGTTTGCCAATCAATCCAATTGACTACTTTTACGCAAAATTTATAAGATGAAACGTATAAAATTTTTCAATGTTGCCTTATTGCTGATTTTACTGAGCGGATGCGCTTCGACCAAAAAGATTGAAACGATGAGGCCTGAGCCGGACGATGCTACGCCGTTGATTTATGACAATGAAACTTCATTTATCGATTTGCCCGTGACGATTAAACTGAAGGATATCGAAAACCAGACGAACAAGACGCTCACCGGACTGATTTATGAAGACAATAATATTGATGATGATGATTATACGGTAAAAGTCTGGAAGACCGGAAATATCACCCTGCAGAATGTAAACGGCAAAATACAGACGGTACTTCCATTGAAAGCCAGCGTAAATTACCGCTACGGTTTAGGGAAACTGCTCACGGACACTCGCGAAATCAACCTTAATGGGGTGGTTACCGTATCGAGCAGCATTAAAATGTCGAACTGGAAAGTGAATTCGACAACGGAACTCAAATCACTCGACTGGACCGAAAGCCCTACAGTTACTATTGCCGGAAAAAGCCTCCCGATTACGTACCTGATCAATCCGGCAATTAAGCTTTTTCGTTCAAAAATCGAAAAAAACATCGATGGCGCGATTGATAAATCGATGGATTTCAAATCGAATGTGCTGGATGCGCTCGAGAAAATCTGCACACCATCGGAGATGAGCGCCGAATATGAAAGCTGGCTGCGCATCGTTCCGGTAGAATTATATGCAACAGATGCCGTTTTGCAGAAAGACGCCGTGAATATGGAAATGGGGCTGAAATGCTACATTGAAACCCTGGTCGGTAAAAAACCGGAATCCAGGTTTGACAGGAATAAGATCGCTTTGAAACCGGTTGCCAAAATGCCGGATAAGATTACGGCCAATATCGTTGCGGTTTCGACTTTTAAGGATGCTTCGAAGATTATGACGAAGAATTTCCAGGGACAGGAATTTGGCTCTGGCAGCAAGAAAGTTACCGTTCAGAATGTAAATCTGTGGCATAAAGATGGGAAGATGGTGATTGCACTGGATTTACTGGGCAGCGTTACCGGAACGATTTACCTGGCGGGATTTCCACAATACAATGAATCCACGAAAGAAATTTTCTTCGACCAGCTGGATTATGCAATCGATACGAAAAGCAAATTGGTCCGTGCCGCAAATTGGCTGGCTTCCGGATACATATTGAAAAAAATACAGGAAAGTTGTCGTTACTCCATCAAACCAAATCTGGAAGAAGGAAAACAGAATATCCTGAAATACATGAAAAATTATTCGCCTATGCCGGGCGTTTTCGTGAATGGCACGATGAGTGAAATTGGGTTTAAGAAAATGCAATTGACCAATAAGGCGATTATTGCATTTTTGACAATCGATGGAAAAGTAGATATTAAGGTTGATGGGCTGAAGTAGGATCTTCTTTGCTTTTTTTAGTCATCATCCTGTAAATAACATACCCTAATATTCCTACCAAAAGATAGGGGAATGCCATCAGGTATACGATTCCGTCATTGACGGCTTCCCCTTTTTGCCCACCATCTTCCGTTTCAAGCACAGCGCGGCACATCGCACACTGCGCATTTGCAGGCAATGAAAATAAGGAGCCACAAAGCATCAGGATAAAAACCTGAACCCTGTATCCTGAACCCTGCACCTTTTTAAGAAGCATAATAAGGAGCAATCATTAAATAAACCACTACTCCGGTAACGGCGACGTATAACCAGATCGGGAAAGTGATTTTTGATATTTTCATATGCCTGTCGAAGCGTTCTGCCAAAGCCCTCACATAGGAAACCAGCACCATCGGAATTACTGCGATCGACAAAGTGATGTGTGTAATCAATATAAAATAATAAAGGTATCGGACTGGGCCTACTGCCAGTTTTTCGGCATCATCGAGGATGCTGTTGTGATCCGCATCTCCGAATTTCGTGTCTATGTTTGTCATATGGTAAGCGACATACATCGCCAGGAAAGCTACGGAACAGCCGATGGCAATTTTCATCAGCGTTTCATGCTGTTTGCGTTTTCCATTTTTTATCGACCATACTGCAGCAATCAGCAATATTGCCGTTACACCATTGATTGCGGCATAAATCGGTGGGAGAAAGCTTAAAGGTTGTACATTAAAACCGAGGTCTTTTAATTTAACACTGAACAGCAATGCCACTACAAGCGGAATTGCGATTGACAACACTACGATCCATTTATTGTATTTCTGTTCAACTATGCTGGTATGCTCCATTATTCTTCGAGTAAAATTTTGATATCTTCTTTAATTTGTGCTATTCCCTGTGGACTGAGTCCGTCATAATACACGATTGGATTGCCGCTTTCATCGCGCCTTGAACGGATGTTGCCATTTTTGTCAATCAATGCAAAAAGGCCGGAATGTTCAAAGCCGCCATTACTTTTATCCGGAAGCGTGCCCGCGAAAACATTGAACCCTTTATTGGCCAGGTCAAAAATGTACTCGCGTTTGCCAGTCATCATGTGCCAGTTTTCCGAAGTGACACCAATCAGGTCGGCGTGTTCCTTTAATACTTTAGGCGTATCATTTTCAGGATTGATGGTGATCGATGCGAGTCCGAAGTTTTTATTTCCTGAAAATGCTTCCTGCAGCCTGAGCATATTCGCATTCATTTTCGGGCAGATTGTAGGGCAGGTGGAAAAGAAAAATTCCAACACATACACTTTGCCTTTATAATCATTGTTGGTGATGGTTTTGCCGTTTTGATCGGTAAGGATAAAATCAGGCGCTTTACCTTTAGTGAATAAACCGGAAGATTTTTTCGTACCGCCTTCCACCATATTCAAACGGTCGGCTTTTACGATGTCGCCATTTTTGACGCGTTCCACAATTTTCGGAATCACTAAAATGCCGAAAACGAGTATGATGAATGAAATTCCGATGTACGACTTATTCTTCGCCATTTTCCGGGGTATTTTTGAGTTGCAGGTTGTTCTTTTTCAAAGCCGCTTTATATTCGTAAAGGATGATCTTAAAATCGTCGAGCATTTCGTTGCTAAGCTCTGACGGATGGAAAGTGCTGTAGCCTTCCTTGTATTCCTTTGGGTCCTTCCTGCCGCGTAGATTCCGCTCCTTATCAAGGATATAGACATTTTCAGTACCGTAATCAATATTGAGTTTTCCTTTAAGTTTCAGCGAATCAAACCAGGAACTGATCTCACTGTCTTTTGCAAAAACGAAATGCCATTGTTCAATATCGGTTGTAGATGCCATGGCTTTCAGGATGCGCTGCGCATCGTTCTGTGTACCTTCAGGACAAACCACTACAAATTGCAGGTCTTTGAATTCGTGGTATCGCTCGTAGATTTTCTGGTTTAGGTTGAAGAGGTTGCCCCGGTTCTTCAAGATATCTTTTCCGCCGAACCCCAGCACAGTGATTTTGCCAGTGAGCGTTACCGGTTTGCCTTCAATGGTTTTCCATGACGATGGGAAGTCAGGAACTTTAGGTGTCACGGTTGGCAATTTCGAAAAACTGTTTATACCCGAAGCGAAGAAAAGATAGGCAACAATCGGCAGTACGAACAGTACAAAAAGGACCAGGTTTTTCTTCATCGGGAAAGGGGAATAAATATGTTGCAAAAATAAAAAAAGGTACGCAATGCGTACCCTTTTTTCTGAATTAATATGTTGTTAAAAATTCCATTTTATGGTAGAATTCTTAAACACCTCGAATATATAATCTGCTTCGGTCAAAAGTATAAAAAGCAAATACAGTACCAGGAAAATCACCGGAAGCACCACTGCCCAGCGAAGGCTTGCTTTTTCACCTTCCATGTGCATGAAGGCCCATACAATAAAATAAGCTTTTACAATAGTTAAGATATAAAAAAGCCAATTTAAGAGATTCATCCCTAATAAGTGCCTTTCGTGAAGTAGGGGCGGTTTTTCAATCCCTAACCAAACTTCAATAATTGTTATAACAGAAAGTATTCCGAAAACTGTCCAGATTCTTTTTGTATTTGAAACATGCTCGTGACCGTGTGCCATGATAGTAAATTTTAAATTTTAAACCAGATAGAAAACTGTAAATACGAATACCCAAACCAAATCTACGAAGTGCCAATACAAACCGACTTTCTCAACCATTTCGTAGCTTCTTCTCTTTTCATAAGTGCCTAAAAGCACATTAAAGAAAATAATGATATTGATGATCACTCCCGAAAATACGTGGAAACCGTGGAAACCTGTAATGAAGAAGAAGAAATCTGCAAACAGTTTGCTTCCATATTCATTTCTTTTCAGGTTTGCACCTTCTACCACTAAATGGGCATTTTCCATCCTTTTCAATGATGCCTCGCGGGTCAGGATGGCTTTGTGTTTGTGCGCTGTTGTTTTCATTAAGCCATGATCAACAGTAGCATCTGCCATCAAATCCTTATTATCAGTACGGTAGTTCACTTCAGTCCTTACCCTCAATTCAGGATGTGCGATAAAAGCAGCCTGTACTTCAGTTACGGAATAAGTAGCCAATGTACTTTCATCCATAAACCATTTGGCTTTGCTTCTTGACAATTGTTCCCGTTCTTCAGGCAATTGGACAACAAACTTTTCAAGTGCCACCCTGTTGCCATGGTCGTCGACGAATTGCAGCAGGCTTCCGCCTTTGGTCTCGATTGCTCCATACTCGCCTTTTATAAAGTTGCTCCATTCCCAGGCTTGTGAGCCCACGAATATTAAACCACCGATGATGGTCAGGAACATATAAAAAGTAACTTTCTTCTTATTCAAATGATGTCCGGCATCCACGGCTAGCACCATGGTCACAGACGAAAAAATCAGGATAAACGTCATCAGTGCTACATAGTACATTGGTGCTTCGACGCCATGCATGAACGGAAAGTGGGTAAATACCTCATCCGGCGTAGGCCACGTTTCAATAAATTTAAATCTTGAAAAACCATATGCAGCAAGGAATCCTGAGAATGTTAAGGCATCTGAGACGATAAAAAACCACATCATCAGTTTACCGTAGCTGGCACCTAACGGCTCATTGCCGCCGCCCCAGGTTTTCACTTCGTTGTTTGCAGTAGTAGCTGTCGCTTCCATAAAAGTTATTCGTTAAAAAGTTCCCAAATTTACGTTTTTTTCTTATTTAAAGAAATATAAAAATAAAAACAGGTACAGCCAAAGAAAATCAAGAAAGTGCCAAAACATCGCACCTAGCTCTAATCCAAGGGTTTGACCCGAATTGTATTTTTGTTTAAAATGATTATAAATTACAACCAAAAGTGAAATCAATCCTCCTGCAAGGTGCGCCAAATGCACAATCACGAAAACATACAGGAAGGAAACCGTGATTTTACTCGAACTCCCCGACGGGAAAAGCTGCCTTTCGTACAATTCATGGAATCCCGCAAACTGGAAATACACAAACAAGCTTCCCAACACTAAAGTAATCAAAAGAAACAGGCTTGTAGCGCCGCGATTGTCTTTCTGGATGGATTTTTTGGCCAGGTGAAATGTCACGCTGCTTATTAAAATAAGGATTGTACTGATCGTGAAAGCGATCGGCAGGTCAAAAGGCACCCAATCCTCACGTTTCTTACTGACAATATAGCCGCTGGTCAATCCCGCGAAAACCATGATCATACTGATCATCGCAAACCAAAGCAGCATTTTCTTGGAACGTATTACTTTTTCTCTTTCTTCTTGTGTATAGGTCATCTGCATCATTATCGTAAAAATTTATCAACTATATATATTATCTGCAAAAGCGTAATGTAAGCTACGCTGGCAAGCATCAAAGTTTTTGCAGCTTTCGCAGTTCTTTGCCTGTATAATCGTATGCCATGCGACAGCAGCCATAATCCTAAAACCAAAACCAATACCGCAGCGACAATGGACAGCGATAATTTCGTTACTGCAAAATACGGCAATACGAAAGGGATCAGCGAAGCGCCAATCAGCCATGCCGTGTAAAGGATGACCTGCAAAGCCGTAGTATTGTCCCTTTTGCCGGAAGGCAGCATAAAAAATCCGGCCTTCTCATAATCTTCATATAAAAACCACCCAATCGCCCAGAAGTGCGGAAACTGCCAGAAAAACTGTATCAGGAAAAGGGTCCCGGCTTCAATCCCGAAATCGCCCGTCGCAGCAACCCAGCCCAGCATAAACGGGATAGCACCCGGAAATGCACCCACAAAAACCGACAAAGGCGTCACCGTTTTCAAAGGTGTATAAATACTCGTATAAAGAAAAATGGAAATCGCGCCGAACATGGCCGTTTTCGGATTAATCATATACAACAATATCAATCCGATAATCGTCAGTAAACTTGCAATGAAAAGCGCCATGTTTGACGACATCCTGCCCGACGGCACCGGCCTGTTCTTCGTGCGGTCCATCAACACGTCAAGGTCTTTTTCAATCACCTGGTTGTACGCATTGGAAGCGCCAACCATGCAATAACCGCCAATCATCAACATAGCCAAAACGCTCCAGCTGAACGGGTGTGCCTCATCAAAACCCAGCAGGTAACCGGCTATCGACGAAAACAAAACGCTTATCGCCAATCCTGCCTTGGTGATCTCCTTAAAATCAAGAAAAATGGATTTGATGGAAAAGGTATTTGCGGTCGCGCTCAAAACGGTGTTATTAGTGGCGCAAAGGTACTTTATCGAAAGTGATTGCGCAAATTATTTTAAGTCGCAGTTGGCAGTCTCAGTTGGCAGTCACAGCGAGCAGCTGAAATAAGAACTCCATCCAAAATTTTAAAAAAAAACCGGACACTTTGATACTTTGCAACCCTGCTACTTTGAAACTTTGCAACTTCCTAATAATCAAAATACCAGTTAAATAAATCCGCCCTCACGCCAACAGAAAACCAGGTCGTATTGTCCTTAAAAACCGCAGTAGTTTCCGTTTCCGGATCGAAACTCCTGTAGATCAGGCTGGCAAACAGTTTCAGGTTGGTCACCGGATTTACGATATAACCCGCCTGCAGATCGGCAATCACAATGTTGGTCTTATTGCCCTGCCCAATGGCAACACCGGTATCAAACGGGCGGCCTTCATTATAGTTTTTGTAAATGTTTCCACCATAATTAAATGCATCGGCAGCCGAATCGAAATCGAAACCGCGGATTCCGTAAGTCAGCTTCGCATCTGCAAAATAACGTCCCGTATTGTACCGTGCGATCGCAATGATTTCGCGCGCGTTCCCGCCCCAGGGATGGCCCATGCTCTGGTTATTGTGCCCATAATTGGTAAGCGGATCGCTATGGGAATACACATACGGACGTATCGCGTTGTATTCAAATTGCAGCAAAAGATTGTCGATGGAAAAGGCGTTATAATATTTGGCTCCGAGTTGGATCCCGGATTTGTTCAGCCAGCTTTTGTTCTGGTCCTTTACAGCGCCGAGCGAAAATTCATCCAAAATGAATTGTCCGTAAAAATTGATGCTGTTGCTCCATTTGTATTTTCCTGTCAAACCCAGTACGGCATTTCCGCTTCGTGCTGATGATGTGAATTCGACCGTACGGTAAAAAATAATCGGGTTGATGAAATTCATGTCGAAACCCCGCCCGTTGCTGTTCGTCCACACCACCGATTCAAAAAAACCAAGATTGATCCTTTTATTGATATTCCAGCTCAGGTAATGGTTTGCCATGAATTTTGTGGCATAAGTACGGTCTTCAATGACTCCGGGACGCACATCCTTAAGCCACAAATACGTATTGGTATATTTTATTTTCCAGAATTTGGTATTCACTTTAATATACGGATACGGACTCGCCGCATCGCCTAACAATAACGAACGGTAGCCATCACCGATGAAGTTCCTTCCGTAACCCATCTGCAGGTCGATGAATTTTGAAGGTGTATAAGTGATGTTCGCTTCCGCAGAAGGGAAATCGTATGCATCGGCCTTAAACCTTTTCGCTATCCCGACACCCGGAATGATCGCAGGATCGCCACCAGCCGGTTTTATCAATTCGGCATACTGGTTGAAATAACCTGCAAAACGCCCCTGGCTTTCATAAATTGTCGAAGTAAAGACAAGATTGTCGCCCAAACCCGCCTGCAACTGTACGCCACGTGTGTTCTGGAATGTAGAAACCGACTGCTCTCCTTTGCTTTTTCCAAGCCTCAGGTCGATAATCGGGTTCAGTGTCAGCCAATAGCCTTCGCCCTGGAATTGTACGAAGTTCTCATCCCATATCTTTTTGCCCCACCAGCCGGTTTTTCCCCTCAGCAATTTTTTATTGGCAGCGGCCAGATCATAGTATTGCGTCACTTCCTCATAAGTCAGCGGTTTCGAACCCGTGTGATTGTTGCTTCCCACCTGGTTTAATGCGGCATCAAAACGCGCATAATTGCTGTGTGTGAAAGGCACATACAAACGGCTTTTCAAAATGGGGTTGTCGAATTTTTTATACGGAAGGCTGTCGATTTCTGTGAGTTCCTTTTCCTTTAAAACCTTAGCATCCTGAACTTTTTTCTGCTCCGCCTGTGTGACAGTTTCGTTGCGTAATGGGATGGCTATTTTGTAAGTGAATTTACTATAAACCGGTTTTCCATTGAAAGTTGCGGGCTTCACTTTTGGCAAAGTCGAGAAAAGCCTTTTGGATTCCTTAATCAGTTCCGGATAAATCGCATCGACATACTGCACTTTGAAAGCTCCGGCGGAATCGACTTCAAAAAGCACATTAACACTCCCTTTATAATTGTTCTGCACCAGGTTTTCAGGCACTTTGAAATTATTGAATACAAAATCCTGCAACTGGGCATAAAAGCAATTTTCGAGCTCCTGTGGATTTTTATTTTCACAATTCGGGAAAACCGGGACCTGTTCGCTGGTTTTTTGGGCTTTAGCCGTTCCGAAAAGCATTAAAAAAAATAAAGAAAGTAAAGTGTATTTCATTTTTAAGTTTTTCAGTTTAATAACCGGTTTTGGAAATTTTCCCTTCGGCAATCGCTTTCGCAGAAGATGTCCCGATACGTTTTACGCCAAGCCTGATCATCGCTTCGGCTTCTTCAAAAGAACGCACGCCACCGGCTGCTTTTACTGGTAAAGGATACGCATTTTCAATCATCATGGTGATGGTCGGGATTGTGGCGCCGTTTGGCAGGTTGTTTTGCGTCTTATAAAATCCTGTTGACGATTTTACAAAAACCGAAGCATACGAATCTTCCTTGAAATGGGTGACCACCACATTTTTGATCAATGCTGAAAGGCGCACAATTTGCTGGTTGTCCAGAGCCGCAACCTCAATAATCCATTTTACGGTTTTTCCTGCCGCAAGTCCAAGCGCAGTACACTGTAATATTTCATCACGCACCCTTTCAACATCACCGATTTTAAAGGCCTCATAATTGCATACGAAATCAAGATCGTCCGCGCCGTCCTCAATGGCTTTTTCGGCTTCGGCCATCTTCATTTCCAGTGGTGACAGGCCAAACGGAAAATCGATTACCGTCCCGACGAGCAATTTCGATGATGCCTTTTCAACCATCGCTTTTGCAAAAGATACCATTTCGGGCCGGATCATAATCAACTTGAAATGCCCGTCAATGGCCTCCTGAATGAACTCGCGCGCCACCGCAGCATTTTCTGCCTCGGTCAGTCCTGTCTGCTCAGCCGTCTTAAGATATGTGGAATCCAGGTATTGCCTGATGTCTGTCATTTGTCGGTACTTTATATCGGTGATAAAAATAAAAAAATCCCACCGAAGCGGGACTATTTTTTGCTATTATTCTGTTCGAGGCTTTAGTGGTTTTACCAAAAGCGCGAAAGTCAGCGCCGCCAGCAATCCGCCAACGGTATTGGCGACAACATCGAAAACATCACCATTTCGGGTATCCGTAAAATTCGCCTGGACGATTTCGAGCATTACACCGTAAACGAATGAAAACCCGAAAGCTTTGTATAGCGCCTTTTTATTGTCATTGAGCCTTTGGAACCTGAAATATAAAAACCAGACTGCCGTAAGCCCGAAGTGAAATGTAAGATGGCCCACTTTATCGAAATTCTTTGCGCCTACTTTCGGCAACTCATTAAAATCGATCAGGCAAAAATAAGCCACAACAGCGGTCCAGCATAGTGCCAGCCAGAGGAATTTCTTTTTATGCGCCAATGAGTTCCTTGTATTGGTCGGCGGTAAGCAGGCTTTCATAATCCGCTGCGTCGTCCACTTTGATCTTGATCATCCAGCCTTCTTCGTAAGGATCTTTATTTACTATTTCCGGATTGGTCACCAGTGATTCGTTGAATTCTATTATCTCTCCCGCAATCGGCAGGAACAGGTCAGAAACGGTCTTTACGGCTTCAACAGTACCAAAAACTTCATCTTTATCCAAATGCTGGTCCAGGGTTTCCACTTCAACATATACGATATCACCAAGTTCTTTTTGTGCAAAATGTGTGATGCCTACGGTGACAATATCGCCTTCGATTTTTGCCCATTCATGATCTTTGGTATACCTTAAACTGCTTGGAATGCTCATCTTTTATAGTTTTAGTTTGTTTTTAAATGCTTTTTACAAATGTATTGTTTACCGTTTTAATTCTGAAATTTTCTGCTATTTAGTTTCCAAAATTGTATCGCAAAGTAAATCCTGCCCTGATATTCGTGATGGGGAAAGCCGTCGAAATCACCGCTTTCGAGAAAGAATGATCGTAGAAGAAAATGGCCGTCAGGTTCTTACTGAAGGAATAATCGGCAGTCAGTTTCAGGTTCCAGTTGTTCTGTCCGCCGGCAAGCTGGTTGTTGTCATAATCAAGATGGCGAACGATGGTTTTGCTGTCTCTTAATGATAAGTCGGCCTTAATATTAATGTCGCTTTTGATAACACCCTGCGGGTTATCGGCCAATGACGAGTTAAACACCACATCCTTGATCCTGTAACCCAGCCCGAAGACATAATCCATACCCTGGACTTCCGTAAGCAGGTTGTTGTCGAAGCTTAATGACAAAGCACGGTCCTTTTTAACTTCGGCGGTGATCTTTACGGAATTCTTCATTTCCATATCCACTTTGATTAACGGACTGAAGGCTTCCACGAGGTTGACGTTCGACATCAGCAATTTGGTGTTGAAATTATCGCCTGGTTCCGGAAGGGTTTGATTCGGATTTTTATCAAATTCAAAATTCGACCTGAAAGAATTAATCGTATATGAAGCCCTGTAACCATGTTGCAGCGAAAATCGCTTGAACCGGTCCTTAAAGAATTTATAACGCATCAGTCCGGTGTATTTTACGGTCCAGTTCGGCAATGGGATATTCCTGAAAGCCTTGAGCGATACCCCGGAAGCGCCTGAGCCGGTATAGGCCGCAAGGAATGCCGGAAGCAATACTTCCTGGTTGTCTTTTTTGTATCCGATAGGAAATCCTTCATTCGCGACATAAGTTTCGTAAAGCGGATCATCAGTATTTGCAGGTATCGGATTGGCGGCATCTCCATAACGGGGAATGCTTGTCCCGTATTTATCCGCAGCCAGGCGGTCGGCGACAATCAGCCTGTTTTCCCTGAAATCGTCAAAAGCAGCTGAACCATTTTCATCACTGCGGCCGAAAGCGGTGGAGATCAGCACGGTTGAGATCGAATAATTACCGGTGGTATATGGTGCCCTGGAATTATAATGCCCGTCATCGCTTACGTCAAATTGCTCAGAGAAATTTTCAGTGTAGCTGCGGTTTGCCGTCCAGTCGATTTTGAAATCAGGAAACAAATCCATTGAAGCGGTCACATCAAGTTCCCTGTTAAGTACTTCTGTATAATTTTGATTAAAATCCTGATAATCGGTCAGCCATCCACGCTCGGCAGAGAACTGGCGTACATCATCATGAAGACCGAAAACAAACCCCAAAGTCGGCTTTGAAGTCCCGAAGAATCCGACGCCCGGTAAATAACCCGGCAATACGGTACCTGCGCTTTCGGTATAATTCACCTGTACGTTTTTAAGGCTTGTAAGCACTCCGATCAGGCCATCCACAAGTACATTTGGCTCTTTTTGCGGAGCCGCCTGCGTAGTGGTCACTTTCTGTCCCGGCTTAGGCGGCGCTGTTTTGGCAGGCGCTTTTGCCACAGCCTTTGTTTTGGTCAAACCTAAATACTTATACAATAATTCTAAGTTCAGGGTGGTATTGATACGATGCGCCCCGTTATTCTGGACCGTATTTCCCAGGTTGTAGAAATTACCTTCCCTGTCTTCAAAGTTAGATGTCGCCTCTGATGCCCTTTGCCAGCTGTAATCACCGGTGTAAGTGTAGGTCGCTTTCAGGAAACTCAGGAAAGGAAGCTTGCTTAGCGGCAATTCATAATTAAGGATGAATTGCTGAGTATGCTGGTTCGGGTCACCGATATTCCAGTAATCATCATAGATTGTATCGATTAGCAACCCCTGGTCATCATATGCTTTTACGATATTATTAGAAGCCCCGGTATAATTGATTTTGAGATTTTTGGTCAGGTTGTAATTGAAACCATATTGATAGTTGAACATAAAATTCCTCCTGAACAATGGCTGCAACGCAATCCCTTCAATTCCTTCCACCTGGCGGAATTGCTGGCGGTTGTATTGCCTGAGGATAGATGAACTGAAAGTCACGCTCGATGGCAGGTAATTGAAATTAAAATCACTGAGTAATTTCCAGTAACTGCTTTTCATGAATTTCGTCTTCTTGAATGGCTCCACCGCTTTCGGCTGGAAATTAAAGCTGTAATCGACGGTACTGCGCACCTGTTGGTCAACATATTCCTCGATTTCAAAATCATGCTTCAGTGTTTCATTGAACGAATGCGAAAGCGTAATATTCTCCGGATCGTAAATATGGGTTTTCTGATCCGGGCTTCTTTCTTTTTTTACACCGATAAAATTTATACTGGTGGTTTTAGTGTATTCGATAGCACGGTCTTCAATATTGGCGCGTTGGCCTACGTTCGGAGTTTCATTCAGCAAAAGTGCCAGCTGAATGTCTCGGTTGTATGGATCATATTCCGGTTTTACGATTTCTTCCCCCACACCATAATTGAAAGGCAGGACGATACCCCATTTTTTAGGAAGCAGTTTCCCGAGGTTCATATTGGTCACGATGCTGTACTGCTTCGCATCTTCGCGGCTTCTTTCGTTAGGACCGTCTTCAAGCGCCCCGAAACCAATGGTGCTCATTTTACCTGTCGCAGACAATGTCATGAAGTCGGCAAGGTTTGTATCAAGGCTTGCTACGGCAGCCATACCGCCTTTGTTATCCATCTCTGAAAGCCTGAGTTCGTTGAACCACACTTCACCGGCCACATTCCTTGCTGCAAGCGGGGTGCCATCGGGTTTGGTCCCGGTGTCTGTATTGTTTTTAACACCCACCATAATGGTCCTGACCTGCCCGAAGTTAGGATTTCCTTTGATACTCAGTATCAGTTTGTTTGGTTTGTCGGCAGCCGACCCATCCAATTCTTCCTCAGATTTTGTAAGTACGCCGTTCGCATCAAATTCGTCCGGGTGGTTCATCGCATAAATCTTAAGCTTGGTCAACAGGTCGAGCTTGATGTCGATCTGGCTTTCGTCAGGCCACATTTCCTCAGCAGGTACTTCTATCGAGCTGTCATCAGGAGGTGTAAGTCCTTCCCTGGTCACTTTCAAAGGAAGCGCTACCTGATAGTAGTTTTCCTTTAAGTCAGTTCCAAAACGAAGGAAACCGGCAAGTTCATTATCAAAAACCACGGGATGTTTTGCGAGCAATTCAGCGTGCATAAACATCTTGAGCTTCTTGAATTGGCGCATATCAACATCAACATTTTTAAATACACCGCGGGAATCACCCGGGGTCAATTCATTCACTTTCAGCGAAAGCGACTGCTCATTTTGATTGATTACCGTATTGTTGTTATACAACTGCTCGCGCACTACATTTGGCGGCGTTACATAATGGTACGGCTGCCTGGAACCATTTTCCTGGATGTTTACCGCACTGATGTCAAAAGTGGTGGTGTCATCATCCGGGTCGTCGTTATTGGCTTCAAGCGAATTCAAATATTGCCTCCACTCCCCACGCACCAAGTCCAGGGTACCAAAACGGACGGTAATAGGCTGGCTGAACCCTGTCATGTACATCCTCATAAAACGGATGGAACGCAGATCGTCAATAGTACCCACTTTTTCACCCTCAATAATCGGGATTTTAAACTGTATCCATTTGGTCTTCGCCACCTGATTGCCCGGCCCGCTCACACGGCTCTGAGCATCAATGATACTGCTTACATAATTTTCACCAGCAACCATGTTCGGCTTAACATCAATATGGTATTGGAAGTAAGCGTTCAGGGTATTCATGGTATTGTCGCGGTTCACGTCTTCCGCATCCGGCAAGGTGGAGTTCCCGCGATTATTATCTGAAACACCAACAGGAGAGTTTTTCTCCATGCCATTATAATTCTTGTAGCGCTGCAGCACATCGCCTTCGGCATTCAGGTAAAATTCATAATCATCGGCAGAAGGATCTTTGATTCCCGCGTAGTCTGTGAAAAAACCAGCCTCACCGATATTGTCAAGGCCATCAAGCCCGACATCCTGCACGGCACGGTTGGCATTGCTGGTATCGAAAGCATATATCAGGGATTGCGATGCCGGCACCCTGCCCCACTCTGTCGCGATGGTGGCCTGTTGTGAATCGGCTTCGGGAAGTCCGTTTTCGTATTGCTTTTTACCGTCTTTCAGGATATCCTCAGAAATTTCACCGAGGTTAAAATAAATCTTTCCGGTATTCCCCAGGTTTATCGTAGAGTTACCGGTTTCGTCAACATAAGGATCCATCATCCAGAATTGGATGTATTCCACATTGCTTTGCTCAAAATTGGTCGAACTCAGCGAGCGCATGATCCCTCCGAAATTTTCTTCGGGATTCGGCAATGTGCCGTTGGTGGCTGCAGGATTATAATTGTAAGGGCCTCTTTCCTGTGGATAGTAAGATAAGTCCAGCGTGTTGAGTACATTCTGCTGTCCGTCGGCGATATCCTGGTTAAAAAGCTCCTGTATGTACACGCGTCTGGTCTTATTCAGCGCCATATCCTGATCTGAAACACCGCCTGGCCTATCACTGGTATAAAAAACCGGATCGATGGTATACCACGATAATTTGGCTCTTTTATATCCATTAGACAGTATATCGCCGGGATTATTCCCATCGAAATCAGGATTGCTGGCCTCATTTTCCTTCACGGGGACTGATGAAAGTGACCATGCCAATGGCGACTTCACGTCGATGGCTGTCTGAGATCCTTCAAAATCATCTACATAAATCGTTGATTCACCTTCAAAACGATCCGCCTTTGGTGCATTTGGCTTCAGCCATGCCACTTCCCCACGGAAGGAAATATTTGAAGGCACATCGGTATCCATATTTGGGAGCTTATTGACCAGCCTGGTCAGGAACGGCACTTCGGTAGAGAAATTTCCGTTTAAGCCAAAAATCGTATTGTTTACCGATTCCTGCCCGTAATTGGATTTGGTCGTAAAAGGCTTCTCCGTCATTTTAAGATAAGTAGCGCCCAAGACGAATTTATCTGAAAATTTGTGCTCCACATTAATCCCGACGAACCTCCTGGTCTGCTGCCCGAAAACGGAATTGTTTTCCACAGAAATATTAATCGGCACATTCGAACTCGCCAATGCAGGATCAAGGATAATGACACGCCCCAGCTGATAGTTCACAGAATAATCCAATCCTTCCTGCAGCACCCTTCCGCCAGCCGTGACGACTACGGAACCTCTGGGCACGTTGTAGGCTCCGATGGCAATACCATCACCCGCTGTGGATTTGTATTTACCGCGGAGTTCAAATTTATTCTTCTCACTTTCCTGCAGCGCCTTGGCCTGCGTGCTGCGGTACATCGTTTTAAAAACGTATTTCGCCTGGTTCGGGTTATATTCGGTTGGGATATTCGGATCACCATTGTAATCCTCTCCGGGGTTTGTCCGAAGTTTATTAAAAAGATATTCCCCGAAAGGTTCTACCGTAGTGAAGACAATCCTTCCGTTTTGCGTATCGACCGTAATGCCCGGGATATAATCGAAGAACCCATCGCCAAAGGTACCGTCCGTGTTGCGCTGTGGATCGTTCGTCGCATTGAGCCTGTCCACCCTGAATACTTTTAAAAGTGGCGTGTTGGTGACATCAGCTGGTAGTGTCGTATTCCCGGCCGGTGTGATGTAATTCAGCGGAGACGGATCGGTATATAAAATATTAAACCTGAAATCCTCCTGCTCCAGCTGCCCTCCCGGCGCCACCTGGTAGATGTTTTTCATCATCAGGTTCCAAATCGGCGTGCTGTACCTCACAGGGCCTGAAGGTGTGGCCACTTCCCTGTCAACAGTCGTCAGGTTACTTTTCAGCAATTTCAATATAAGGCTTTGCGTAATGATGGTCTGGTTCTGCGGAAGTGTACCGTTTACGATGGTAGATTCCACCCCACCGTTACCGAATTCCCCGACTTGGTACACTTCATCCCCGATGGTATACTGGTAAGCCACCGCCAGGACCTCGTCATTGGCAAGGCGCTGCTGCAACGAAATGTAACCCAGTTGCGGGTGGAAGGTAAACTCTGTAGAAGTTAATTTACGTGCGTTTTCAAGTTTTACGTAATCCTGGCCTTCCGCCACGGTAATACCCGATCCGGCCGGAAACGTAAAGGCGTTATTATTGGTACTGGATATTTCCCTGATGTTGCTGTTCAGGTAACCACTTGTCCCGATGGCCTCAGGGTCGAATTTGTTATTCCTGTTATCCGCCGGAAGGTCGATAGCGGGGCCTCCTGGATTCGCAGGATCCGGGTTAAAGAAATCGGATGGGTTGTTCAGGTTTACAATTTCTGCATCAAGCTTGTTGGTAATCCGTGATTCCCCTAAATCCTGGAGTGCCACGATGTTCCGCAGGTTGTTGTCCTGTGTCGTAATCCTGTTCTGCTTATTGGTCACCCAAACCTCAATCCTTGTAATCTGTACACGGCTGTCGATATTCGGGTAAGTCCTGAGCGCAGCATCATATTCATTCCTGAAGTACTGCGAGAGGAAGAAGTGACGATCAGAGTCATAATCAAGTGCAAATAAATCAAAGTCCTGTATCGTACCGCCACCCTGTGCCACAACGGCTTTGGTTTGTGATTTCTGTTCTGAATATACTCCGGTAATGGTGGTTTTCCCAAACTGGAATTGCGCTTTCACCCCGAAAAGGCTCTGCGCTCCTTTAATCAGGGTGCTGTTTAGAGGCATGCTGACGTTACCGACTTCAATCTTCTGCAAAATGTCATCCTCAGTAGGGGCGTATTCGAGTTTGATGAGATTCTGGAATGCAAATGTCGATTGGGTATCATAATTCGCATTCACATTCAGCCTCGTTCCTACTTTCCCCTGCAGCGCCATACTAATCCTCTGATCGAAGTCAAAGGTTATCGAAGAGCGGTTCCGTGGTGAAAAGGCAGGATTGTCCTGTTTCGTATACCGCACGCCAAGGTCCATTTCAACCGAACCTGTAGGCTTTACATCAATGGTATTCCCGCCGAATATCGTTTCAAAAAAGCTATTGTTCACATAATACTTCGGCAGCAGGTTCTTTTTTGCATCTTCAGTTCCGGGTTTTTTCCCATCGATGGCTTCGGCTTTTTCCTTGAAATATTTATGCATGGCTTCCTTCATCACCAGGGCTTCATACTCTTTAGGCGTGAGGATAATAGGATAGGTTACATTAAAATTCCCGACATTATTGGTATAAATGTAACGGTCCGTAACGGGATCATAAGTATAGGAAGCGACCACGCTCGGCGGATTATCAAGTTCAATCCTGCCGGGATTATATCCTACGGTATCTTTGGGCTGCTCATTATCTTCGTCGTCCACCTGTGCCTGAAGTCCCGGTGCTGCCAATAACATCAGTAAAAAAATACTGATTTTCAACACGGCTTCAGAGCCTTTACTGTATAATGTTTTCAAGTCCTTATAAATTTTTTAAAGCTTGTTTTATAATCGATTCAGCAGTCGCTTCGGGCTGTTCGCGAACGATTTTCTCAACGGCCTTTTCAGCCAATTTTTTGTTAAATCCTAAAACTTCCAAAGCAGATAACGCCTCTTCTTTATTTGTATTGCTCTGCGAAATCGAAACTTCATCCAAATCATACAACTTTAACACCTTGTCCTTCAGGTCAAGAATGGCGCGCTGTGCCGTCTTCGTTCCGATGCCTTTTACGGCCTGTATCGTAGCTACGTCACCAGAAGCAAGCGCCTGTACGATTTGTTTGGGTTCCAATGAAGACAACATCGTACGTGCAATACCCGCGCCTATTCCGGAAACAGATAACAGCATCCTGAAAATCTCGCGCTCCGATTTCTGTACGAAACCAAACAGCGTATGCGCATCTTCCTTAATCTGGAGGTGCGTATACAGCTTTACGTTGTCGGAATCCGGGAGCAGGGAATAAGTGTGCAGGGAAATGTTGATATGATAACCCACACCGCCGCAGTCGATAACCACTTCGGTAGGCGTTTTCTCTGTCAGTTTCCCGTGTATGTGTGCAATCATTTAGCTAAGTAATGCCCAAAAGTAACAAAAATCTTTTACTAAGCAGGAACAGAATGTTTTTAGCTCAAATTTTCCCGGTTAAATCTACTTTTTTGTCATGTTATGGCGCTTTTCCTTCTCTTGTGCATCCACCACGGCGACAGCGGCCATATTGACCATTTCTTCGACACTCGCACTGATCTGGAAAATGTGTACCGGCTTGTCCATACCAAGCATGATTGGACCTACAGAATCTACATTATAAAGCTCCTTCAGCAATTTATAAGTAATGTTTGCCGCTTCAAGGTTCGGGAAAATCAAGGTATTGACTTTCTTCCCGGCCAGTTTCGAAAACGGGAATTTCTTGCGCAGCATCTCATCGTTCAAAGCAAAATCAGTCTGGATTTCCCCATCAACAATCAGATCCGGATAATATTTGTGCAGGTAAGCCACCGCTTCATTCACCTTAGCCGCGCTTGGCGTTGCCGAAGACCCGAAATTTGAATACGAAACCATTGCAATTACCGGCTCCATCCCAAACATTTTCACCGTCTTGGCCGTCATCAGCGCAATCTTCGCCAGGTCATCGGCTGAAGGATTCGTATTGATAGCCGTATCGGAGAGGAACATCGGACCACGGTTGGTCATCATCATATTCGTCGTGGCAAACAATGAAATCCCCGGAGCCTTGTCGATCAACTGCATCATCGGCTTGATCACTGAAGGATAACTTCGTGAATAGCCTGTTACCAAAGCATCGGCATCGCCTTCATTTACCATCATTGCGGCAAAATAATTGCGCTCCCGCATCCACTTCTGGGCATCGAGCAATTGTATGCCGCGGCGTTGGCGTGATTTCCAGAAAATTTCGGCATAACGCAGGCGGCGTTCATCTTCTTTTTTTGTTTTGGGGTCATAAATGGGCACATCGGCATCAAAACCGATTTCTTCCTTCAGGCTCAATATCACATCCTTGTTGCCTAAAAGGATAGGATAACCGATCCTTTCTTCCATTACAATTTGCGCCGCTTTCAACACATCGAGGTGGTCCGCTTCCGCAAAAACGATGCGTTTCGGGTCCATCCTTGCCCGGTTGATGAGCAATCGCACCATCTTATTATCAGAACCCAGCCTTTCGAGCAATTCTTCTTCATATTTTCCCCAATCTTCAATCGGGTGCAATGCCACGCCTGAATCCATTGCAGCACGCGCAACAGCTGGCGCCACAGTGGCGATCAATCTTGGGTCGAATGGTTTGGGTATAATGTAATCTTTCCCGAAATTCAGCTTGGTTTCGCCATAAGCGATATTCACCTGTTCCGGCACGGGCTCTTTGGCCAAAGCCGCCAGGGCGCGTACTGCAGCCATCTTCATTTCCTCGTTGATCTTCGTCGCACGGACATCAAGCGCGCCACGGAAGATATACGGGAATCCCAACACATTATTCACCTGATTCGGATGGTCCGAGCGGCCGGTAGCCATGATAATGTCCTTGCGGGTATCGATGGCAAGGTTGTAATCAATCTCCGGAATGGGGTTGGCCATCGCAAAAACAATCGGGTTCTTCGCCATACCCATCAGCATGTCCGGCGACAGGATGTTCCCTGCGGATAGCCCAAGGAACACATCCGCGTCTTTCAAAGCGCCTTTAAGGTCAATCCCGGGTTTGCCTTTGGCATAACGCTTCTGGAGGTCCGACAGGTCGGTACGCTCGGAAGACAGCACCCCGTTTACGTCAAACATGATGATATTGTCCGGCTTTACGCCCAGCAGCACATATAAATTGGCGCAGGCCAGAGCAGCCGAACCGGCACCTGACACTACTACCTTCACTTTTTCTACCTTCTTTTTGGCCAATTCCAGGGCGTTGAGCAAGGCGGCCGACGAAATGATTGCCGTACCGTGCTGGTCGTCATGCATCACGGGGATCTGCAGCTCCTCGACGAGCCTCCTTTCGATCTCGAACGATTCCGGGGCCTTGATATCCTCGAGGTTGATCCCCCCGAAAGTGGGTGCTATATTCTTTACTGTTTCAATAAACGCATCGACATCCTTGGTACCCACTTCAATATCGAATACGTCGATATCGGCAAAAATTTTGAACAGGAGTGCCTTGCCTTCCATCACCGGCTTGGATGCCTCCGGCCCGATGTCGCCCAGTCCCAGTACCGCAGTACCATTCGAGATTACGGCTACGAGGTTGCCTTTCGCCGTATATTTATAGACGTTGTTGACATCCTTTGCAATCTCAAGGCAGGGTTCAGCCACCCCGGGCGAATACGCCAGTGACAGGTCGCGCTGCGTAGCATATTTCTTGGTTGGGACCACCTGGATCTTCCCCGGTTTTGGTTTGGCGTGGTATAATAGCGCTTCGCGGCGTTTGCTGTACTTGTTCATTTTCTTTTTTTTGAGACTTACAAAGGTAGGGGTATGAGTTGGAAAAGGAAAGTTTTTTTATTGCTTCTTCTTTTGTCTTGACCAGAGGCGCAGCCGGCTGAGCGGAGCTAAACAAAAGAAGCCAAAATTCAAGCCTCGAACCCACTCAGTGTGCTGCAATCCTGTGCAGGAGGATGCCGGTTTTCGCAATTAAATTCAAACTTACCGCTAAAGGTTACAACGGTACCGCTTAAACAACGCCCACTAAGAGGTATTTTCACCCTCTTTCCACATTCATAATATTTTGTGAACCAGACAAAAGATATAAAAATGCTTATTTACCTTTGAAAGGAAACCGCGCAATCTATGAAAGTCCGTTACCTTCTTTTACTACTCTTTTCACCTTTTATTTTCGGGCAGGCAAAGATTATCACCAAAGACATCTGGCAAAAAGACCTCCCGAAAGGCTTCTCTTTTTCCGGGCAGTTCGTAAAAGGACTCCAATGGAAAGATGCCCATGGCGATAACATGCTGCTGCTTACAGAAACAGGAATTTACAAATCCGGCGACAACAAAAATGCTGAAGTATTTGCGTACCATTTCCTTAATGGCGCAGCCGATCCGGACTGGAAAGTATACGATTTTGAAAAAGGCTGCCCCCTTGATGTCGAAGCCTCATTTATTGACCGTGCCATTGCAGTTACGGACCTCGATGGCGACAAAACTACTGAAATATGGCTGGTGTATAAGATGGCCTGCCGTGGCGACATCAGCCCCAGGGCGATGAAGATTGTCATATATGAAGGGCAGCAAAAATATGCCATGCGGGGCGAGGAACGGTTGATTATGGGCGACCAGGTGACCGGAGGCGAATATGAATTTGACGCAGCGTTTAACACCCTTCCGCAGAAGATAAAGGATTATGCGGTAAAACAGTGGAAGCGGTATGCGAAATGGCGGATGTAAGGAATAATTCTTCTACAGCGAAGCTTTTCTATAGCGAAGCATCTCCCAAAAACTTGATATTCCTTTTTAATCCTTCCAACTTCGTTCGCTTAACGGCCGAATCCTTAAACACTTTCCGAAAAGTATCTTCAGTAATTTCCTCCCAGTCTTTCTTTGACATCGACAGCAATTCCGGTTGCGGATTGAATAAAGGTTCATTATGCGCTTTGGAAAAACGATTCCACGGGCAAACATCCTGGCACACATCACATCCAAACGCCCAGTCATCGAATTTTCCTTTCATTTCCATCGGAAGATTGTCCTTAAGCTCAATGGTAAAGTACGAAATGCACTTACTGCCGTCGACAACATAGGGCGCTACGATTGCCTCAGTCGGGCAGGCATCGATGCAGGCAGTGCAGGAACCGCAGTGATCGGTAACTTTATGGTCATATTCCAGGTCCAGGTCAAGGATCAGCTCGGCAATGAAATAAAACGACCCGGTTTGTTTCGTAAGCAAATTGGAATGTTTGCCGATCCAGCCCAAACCGCTTTTTGCAGCCCAGGCTTTGTCCAGCACCGGCGCCGAATCCACGAACGCACGCCCATCTACGTCCCCGATTTCATGCCGTATCGAATACAGCAATTCTTTTAACTTGTCCTTGATTACAAAATGGTAATCCTTGCCGTAAGCGTATTTGGAAATCTTATAAGAGTCTGCAGTTTGTGTTTCAGATGGAAAATAATTCAGCAGTAATGAAATGACACTTTTAGAGCCTTCAACAAGTTTTGTGGGATCAAGGCGTTTGTCGAAATGGTTTTCCATGTATGACATTTGGCCATGGTGGCGGTGGTTGAGCCAGTTTTCAAGGCGTGGTGCTTCTTCTTCCAGAAAACCGGCTTTGGAAATACCGCATGACAGGAAACCCAAACGTTTTGCTTCGGATTTGATGAAGGATGTATATTCAGATTTCGGAAGCACCGGGCTTTACTGGTGTGTGTTTATCCAATCCACGATGGCATCCAATACTATTTTCTCTGAATCCTGCTGGTTCATGCCCACGTCATGTCTTTTTCCTTCCATAGTGATGAGCCTGGAATCCACTTTTTTTCGTTGTAAAAGTGCAAGCAAATCGACCGATTGCTGGTACGGCACCAAGGTGTCCTTTGTACCGTGGATGAGTAATGTCGGGATGTTTTCGATTTGCGAGTAGGGGCTTATAGTGGTAAATGCTTTGCCGGGTTTGCCTTTGCCGGGATAACTCGCGTTGGCGAGCCATTCGATGTTATGAAGTAATCCGTTCTTTTCGATGAATCGTAATGCCTCTTCGGAATCCAGCCTGGACGGAGCGCAGAGTGCCGTGATGGATTTGACTTTTTTAACGGTCGTATATCCATAAAGCAATGCGAGATGCGCGCCTGCACTGATCCCGACAAGATGATAACCCGCTTTGGCGTAATGATATTTATCGGCGTTCTGGTACAAATAATCCATGGCACTTTCAATATCCGTTAATAAGTCAATGAAATATACATCTTTACTAACATAACGGTAATCTACATTGGCTACGACAAAACCGCGGTCACGAAGGTCGCCCGCATGTTTTGCGGTATACTCATTGCCACCCATCATCCAGGCACCACCATGTAACAGGATTATTACAGGGGTTTTGGCATCAATGGTTGCCGGAAGATAGAGGTCGAGGTTTTGCTGCTTATCAGTCCCATATTGAAGATGGACATCCTGGGATTTATTTTGTCCGAAGCAAATGGATACGACCAGAAATAAGACAATTGTCGAGATCTTTTCCATAATCTTAAAATTAAAATAAGCCTCCCTGAATGCCTATCTTCACTTTACCCAGATGCTTATAAGCCTTCTCAGTTACTTCACGCCCTCGTGGCGTACGCATAATAAACCCTTCCTGAATCAGGAACGGTTCGTAGACCTCTTCGATAGTTTCGCTGCTCTCGGAAACCGCGGTGGCCAAAGTGGACAATCCGACGGGGCCGCCTTTGAATTTATCGATGATGGTGTTCAGGATCTTATTGTCCATTTCATCAAGGCCGTGCGCATCAACGTGCAGGGCTTTTAAAGAATAACGCGCGATTTCAATATCGATTTTACCGTTGCCTTTGATTTGGGCGAAATCGCGTACGCGGCGCAGCAAGGCATTCGCAATACGCGGCGTGCCACGGCTGCGTCCCGCAATTTCAATCGCTGCTTCCATGGTGATGGGCATTTTGAGGATCGCAGAACTTCTCTGGACGATGGTGGTAAGCAATTCGGTCGTATAATATTGCAGCCGACTTTGTATGCCGAAACGGGCACGCATCGGCGCGGTCAATAATCCGGAGCGTGTGGTCGCACCGACAAGTGTGAATGGATTCAACCCGATTTGTACGCTTCTGGCATTCGGGCCGGATTCAATCATGATATCAATCTTGAAATCCTCCATTGCAGAATACAAATATTCTTCCACGATGGGGCTTAAACGATGGATTTCATCAATGAATAAAACGTCGCGCTCTTCTAAATTCGTAAGCAATCCCGCAAGATCACCAGGTTTATCTAAAACCGGGCCGGAAGTGATTTTAATCCCGACACCCAACTCGTTGGCAAGGATGTTTGCCAAAGTGGTTTTCCCCAATCCCGGAGGGCCATGAAACAACGTATGGTCCAAAGCTTCATTGCGTTGGTTGGCTGCCTCGACAAATACTTTTAAATTGTCAAGCACCTGGTCCTGGCCTGAAAAATCGTCAAAAGCCAGTGGGCGCAATTTCTTTTCAAGATCAAGTTCCTCGTTGTTGAAATGCTTGTTGGTCGGATTCAGGTTCTCATTCATGGCACAAATATAATTATTAACCGAACAACTCGCAGGATAAATCAGACGTTATAGCCGGGAGCCAGCAACGACTTCCAATCGGTATGGCGGGTGAGGTATTTTGCTACAAAAGGGCAGAGTGGCGCGAGTTTGTAATCGTGATCAGCAATGTATTGCAATGCTTTTTCTACAATCCGGCTGCCGACACCCTTTCCTTCCAAAGCGGTCGGCACTTCGGTGTGGGTAAGGAACATGGTGTTGTCGTTGGTCAGGATGTATTCTATAAAAGCGGTGTGCCCTTCTGCTTTTAGTTCAAAACGTTTCTTTTCTTCGTTGAGGCTGAAATCATCCATTGGCTTGTGGTTTATCGTTCATATAATAGGAAAGTGCTTTGGAAGGACATTTGTCGATGCGGTCCGTAATATCCTGGGTGGGAGCGCCATGTTGATTTATCCAGGGTTTTTCTTTTGGTTTGAAAACTGAGGGCAGTCCGCGTGCGCAAATCCCGGAATGGATACAAATTTCAGGCTTCCAGACAATGGTTACTTCTCCGTTTGAATATTCCTTAGTATTTTCCATGATGAAATATTTTGCATAAATATAGAAATTAAAAAATCCGAAAACAAAAAAGCCCTCCGTTGCAGGAAGGCTTTCTGTTTATCTTAGTGATGAAGTTCTTCTTCGCCCGGCATCATCGGCACGGTTTGAGGGATAAAGTCTTCCTCATGGCCTGGCTTGCTGTAGTCATATGGCCACCTGTGTACTTCAGGGATTGGTCCGTCCCAGTTACCGTGGATGTGTTCGATTGGGGCAGTCCACTCTAAAGTGTTAGACCTCCATGGATTCTGAACTGCTTTTTTACCATAGAAAATACTGTAAAAGAAGTTGAAAAGGAATACCAACTGGAAAGCTCCTCCCACCAATGCGAATGTTGTAATCAAAACGTTTACATCCTGAAGGTCATCGAACAATGGGAAGTTTGTGTTGGTGTAATAACGCCTTGGCAATCCGGCCATCCCGATGAAGTGCATTGGGAAGAAAACGCCATAAGCACAAACCGCAGTGACCCAGAAGTGGATGTAACCTAAGTTCTTATTCAGCATGCGTTTGAACATTTTCGGGTACCAATGGTAGATCCCGGCAAACATTCCGTAAAGTGCGGAGATACCCATTACCAGGTGAAAGTGCGCTACAACGAAATACGTATCATGTACGTTGATATCAAGCGTACTGTCTCCAAGGATAATCCCCGTAAGACCACCGGTAATAAAAGTTGACACCAACCCGATAGAGAAAAGCATCGCAGGGTTCAGCTGCAGGTTACCTTTCCATAAGGTTGTGATATAGTTGAATGCTTTTACCGCAGAAGGGATTGCAATCAATAATGTTGTAAATGTAAATACAGATCCAAGGAACGGGTTCATTCCTGAAAGGAACATGTGGTGCCCCCAAACAATGGTTGATAAGAAGGCAATGGCAAGGATAGAAGCAATCATTGCACGGTAACCGAAGATCGGTTTACGTGAGTTGGTTGCTATAATCTCAGAAGTGATACCCAATGCAGGTAGCAATACGATGTAAACCTCCGGGTGGCCCAGGAACCAGAAAAGGTGCTCGAACAATACCGGCGAACCGCCCTGATAGTGTAAAACTTCTCCAGCGATGTAGATATCAGACAGGAAGAACGATGTTCCGAAACTTCTGTCCATAATCAACAATAAAGCTGCAGAAAGAAGAACAGGGAACGATACGATACCGATAACCGCGGTGATGAAAAACGCCCAGATTGTCAAAGGCAATCTTGTCATGCTCATTCCTTTTGTCCTTAAGTTGATTACTGTAACAACGTAATTCAATGAACCCATCAATGATGACGCAATGAAGATAGCCATAGAAACCAACCATAAAGTCATACCTGTTCCTGAGCCCGGTATAGCCTGTGGCAGTGCGCTGAGGGGTGGATAAATTGTCCATCCGGCTGATGCAGGGCCTGATTCAACAAACAAAGAACTGATCATGACAACACTTGAAAGGAAAAACAACCAGTATGAGATCATATTCATGAAGCCGGAAGCCATATCACGTGCACCACATTGTAATGGAATCAATAAGTTACTGAAGGTACCACTAAGTGCTGCAGTTAATACAAAGAATACCATGATAGTACCGTGAATGGTAACAAGGGCAAGGTAAATATCATTACGCATTACTCCGTTTGGAGCAAACTTATCTCCTAAAAGAAAATTAAAAATCTTGAATGATTCTTCCGGCCACGCCAACTGCATCCTGAAGAGCATTGACATACCCACACCGATAACACCCATAATAATACCCGTAAGCAGGTATTGCTTGGCGATCATTTTATGATCTATGCTAAAGATATATTTAGTGATAAATGTATCCTTATGGTGGTGCTCGTCATGAGCGTGGTCATCGTGTCCGTGATCGTGAGCTATTGCTGACATATGTACTTTAATTTTTATTTAAAAGAGTCTATTTTTTAACTAATTGAGCGACAACTTTAGTCGTATCTGCAGCAGCCGGAGTAGCTTTTGGAGCTTCAGCCGGAGCCTCTTTTGAAGCCTTGTCTTCTTTTACAGCTTGTGCTAAAGTCTTTTGGCTGTCAATCCACTTTTTGAAATCCTGCGGCTCATCAATCACCACCTTCATTTGCATGTTGTAGTGTGAAGGTCCGCAAATCTTATTGCACAGCAGCAGGTAATCAAACACATAAGGATCTAAAGCAGCCTTGCCTTCAGCGACTAGCTTTTTGCTTTTGTCTGACCTCAGTTTGTTGATGTGTTCCACTTTCTTGATCATATCGCCATCGGCACGCATCTCTACGGTAGTGATTGTTGGCGTGAAGGCGAATTGTGTTACCATTCCCGGCACACAGTTCATTTGGGCGCGGAAGTGTGGGAAATAGGCCGAGTGCAATACATCCTGAGAACGGAATTTGAACAATACTTTCACCCCTTTTGGCAAGTGAAGCTCGCCGGTTGCGGTTTTGTCATCCTGCGCATTAGGGTCGTCCATGTCAACTCCTAAGGTGTTTACACCCTCGATATATCTTACATTTGCTTTTCCAAGTACGTTATCAGCACCTGAATATCTTGCTTCCCATTGGAATTGCTTGGCGTATAATTCTACTACCATTACTTTTTCAGTCTTCTCATTGACAAACATGATATTTGTCCAGGCATAAAGTCCGTAAAGGATTAAACCGGCGAGAACTACTGCAGGAATGACGCTCCAGATAACTTCCAATCTGCTATTGTCAGCAAAATAGAGTGCTTTCTGATCTTTTTTCCCTCTGTATTTAAAGGCAAAATAGTGCAATAAAACCTGAGTAACGGCTTGGACGATAAAAATCAGTACCCAGGTGATGTTCATCAGCCTGTCGATTTCCTTTCCGTGCTCAGAAGCAGGATTGCTCAATACAAAGTGTCCCCACTTTAATAACCCATAGATGGTGAAAATATAAATGAATGCCAAAAAGCCAAACATTAAGTAGCCCTGAACGTTGTTATCCTTATCATCGGCAACCTGGGTTTTATTGGCCTGACCTCCGACCTGAGTTAAATCAAATATTTTAGTCAGCTGCCAAACGGCAATCGATAATAGAACTAAAACAATAATTACTAACCAACTTGTCATCTGTTTGTACTTTAAATATTAATAATGAAAATGTTTGCTTTCTTCGATGAAAGGATTGCGTTTTGGCAATAATGGTGCTTTTGTAAGCGCCGTAAATACCACCAATAAGAACAATCCGATGAAGAAGCACAATGATCCGATTTCAGGAATACCTATGAACCAGCGGTCTCCTACGGTTCCCGGCATAATCATATTGAAGAAATCTACATAGTGACCGAAAAGAATTACGATACCAGCCATTACAACAATCCATGTAAGGCGTTTGAAATCTGAATTGATCAGGATCAGGATCGGGAAAACGAAGTTCATTACGACAGCCCCGAAGAAAGGAAGGTTATACAATTCAATCCTTGTCCAGAAATAAGTAACCTCCTCAGGAATATCAGCATACCAGATCAACATAAATTGTGAGAACCATAAGTAGGTCCAGAATACACTGATACCGAACATGAATTTTGCAAGATCATGGATGTGGCTGTTATTGACATGCTCCAGATAGCCTTTAGATTTAAGATATAATGTTACCAAAGCAATGGTGGTGATGCCGCTTACGAAGAAGCTAGCAAATACATACCATCCGAATAAGGTACTGAACCAGTGGGGATCAACAGACATAATCCAGTCCCATGACATGATTGATTCGGTAACGATGAAAAATACAAGGAACATCGCTGATATGTTGAAATTCTTTTTGTAGAAAGAGTTGTCTGAAGACTCGTCCTGTGCAAGGCAGTTTTTTCTTGAGAAATAACGGTATAGATTCCACCCGATTAAGAATATCGCCGCACGGATAATCCAGAATGGAAAATTCAGGTAACCTGATTTTGCCGCTACGAGTTTATCATAGTTTTCGTGTCCTTTTTCAGTAACGCCATCAGCCATCCATACAAATATGTGATTGTAATGCAATCCGCATAAAACCAATAGTACGAAGAAAATAACCGATCCTACAGGAAGATAAGCTGTAATTCCCTGCATTACACGGAACAACACCGGAGACCAGCCTGCTTGTGCTACTTGTTGAATAGCGTAGAATGCCAAAGCACCCAATGAAATCAACATTACAAAAATACAGGCTACATATAAAGCAGACCATGGTTTGTTTTGCAATTGATGAAGCACGTGGTTTACATGTTCTTCATGGTGCGCCTTTTCTTCAGCAGCTGTAAGATGGTGTTCTTCAGCGTGTGCGGTCTTAGCTTCAGCATGATGTTCTTCTTCAACTGGAGCTACAGCAACTTTAGTCGAATCAACTGATATGGTATCCAACAATTTCACAGATGCAGTGTCCTTTGCTGCTTCAGCTACTTCATGAGTAGCTTCTTCATGCTGTGCGGCTGCATGATGTTCTTCAGCAGAAAGTACTTTAGGCATTTCATGAGTAGATTCAGCGGCAGCTTCGTGGTGTCCGCCACCATGATGTGCTTCTTCATCCTTAAGAATCTTTTCTACGTCTGCCGTATTTTTTGGTGCATTTAAAAAACCATATCCTATTCCGAGGATTCCAAGAATCATCAGGACAATCGAAAGTGTTTTTAATTTGCTTGAAAATGTGTACATATCTAGTAAATCAGTGTGTTATACAATTTTAAAGTTCGCTTTTCAGCTTCATTACATAAGCAGCTACCATCCAACGCTCGTGTGTATCAAGCTGGTTGGCATAAGATCCCATGGCGTTAAGACCGAAAGTTTCCACATGGAAGACACTGCCTTCGGTGATTACCCTGTCTTTATAGCTTGGAACACCAAGGAATTTCTCCCTTTTGGAAAGATTCCCTTTTCCATCGCCTTTTTCGCCGTGGCAAATGGCACAATAAATATTGAATAGCTGTCCGGCCTTATCCATGTCTACAGCAGTAGAATCCAACGGTGATTTCAGGTTTGCTTTGGCAGCATTATATCCTTCAGTGGTGTTAGGATACTCGTAAGGAACGTAACCTCTTTTAATGGTTCCATCAGGAGGCAACTGCCCTTCTTTCCCGTTCCTGAAAGCATTCGATTCTGAATAGGTTTCATAACCTACAGACTGGTACATATTAGGCATGTATTGGTAATTCGGATTTTCCTTATTGTGGCAGGAAACCGCAAATGCTGACAATGCTAATAAAAACACTAATTTGTTTACCGTTTTCATATCTGTGATTAATGTTTTTCAATTACTTTAACTTCAACTGCACCTGTATTCTGGAAGAAGGCGACCATATCATCCTCGTTTCCTTTTACAGCCACTTCCATCAGGAAATGGTCATCGGTGGTCCTTACATCAGGATTTTCAGCTTCTTTGAAAGGCCACAACCTGCTTCTCATGTAAAAAGTGATTACCATAAGGTGGGCTGCGAAAAATACGGTCATCTCAAACATTACCGGTACGAAAGCCGGCATGTTCTGGATGTAGCTGAAACTTGGCTTGCCCCCGATGTCCTGAGGCCAGTCTGAAATCATGATATTATTCATCATCCAGGTAGCGAATGACAGTCCGCACAAACCATAAATAAAGGCACAAATCGCTAACCTTGTTGGTGCTATTCCCATAGCCTTATCCAATCCGTGCACCGGAAACGGCGTGAAAACTTCTTCGATGTGATGGTGGGCTGCACGTGTTTTCTTCACGGCGTCCATCAGCACGTCATCATCATTGTAAATAGCGTAAATAACTTTATTACTACTCATGGTGTGAATCTTTATTTGCTTCTCTTAATCTTTTATAATTGTCTCCGGATGTTTTCAGGATCGTTTTAACCTCTGCCTGCGCGATTACAGGGAAAGCCCTTGCGTAAAGGAGGAATAACACGAAGAAGAAACCGATTGTCCCGATGAATATCCCGATATCTACAAACGTAGGCTGGAACATTGTCCATGATGACGGCAGGTAATCCCTGTGAAGCGAAGTCACAATGATTACAAACCTTTCGAACCACATACCGATATTTACTACAATAGAAATTACAAAAGAGAACATAATGCTCGTACGCAATTTCTTGAACCACATGAACTGTGGAGAGAATACATTACACGTCATCATCGACCAGTATGCCCACCAGTAAGGTCCGGTAGCGCGGTTGAGGAACGCATATTGTTCGTATTCTACTCCTGAATACCAGGCCACGAATAATTCGGTAATATACGCCACACCTACTATCGATCCTGTAATCATGATGATGATGTTCATCAATTCGATATGTTGTATGGTAATATATGCTTCAAGGTGAGATACTTTCCTCATAATGATAAGGAGTGTATTTACCATCGCAAATCCTGAGAATACCGCACCCGCAACGAAATACGGAGGGAAGATGGTCGTATGCCAACCTGGGATTACTGAGGTAGCAAAGTCAAAGGATACGATGGTGTGCACTGAAAGTACAAGTGGTGTTGCCAAACCTGCCAATACGAGGGAAACCTCCTCAAAACGCTGCCAGTCTTTGGCACGTCCGCTCCATCCGAAACTGATGATGCTGTATATTCTTTTGGTGAATGGCGTTACGGCCCTGTCCCTGATCATTGCAAAATCCGGCAATAAACCTGTCCACCAGAACACCAATGATACAGATAAATAGGTGGAGATTGCAAATACGTCCCAAAGCAACGGAGAGTTGAAGTTTACCCAAAGTGATCCGAATTGGTTAGGAATCGGAAGTACCCAGTATGCCAACCATGGACGGCCCATGTGGATGATCGGAAACAAACCAGCCTGCACTACTGAGAAGATGGTCATCGCTTCCGCAGAACGGTTTATCGCCATTCTCCATTTCTGACGGAAAAGTAACAGCACCGCAGAAATCAGCGTTCCCGCGTGTCCGATACCTACCCACCAAACGAAGTTGGTAATATCCCAGGCCCAGTTTACAGTTCTGTTTAATCCCCATACCCCGATACCTGTCGAGATGGTATAAGTGATGCATCCTATTCCCCAAAGGAAAGCGGCCAATGCGATGGAAAAAACCACCCACCATTGTTTATTCGCTTTGCCTTCAACCGGTGCGGCTACATCAACTGTTACATCGTGATAAGTTTTATCACCTATGACTAAAGGTTTCCTAATGGGTGCTTCGTAGTGAGACGACATAATCCTTTATATTGTTTCTGATTAATTAATTCGATTAGGTATTTCTGACTTTTACATGGTAAAACACATTCGGTTTTGTCCCTACGTGCTCTAACAGGTGGTACATTCTGTCATCTTGTGCCAATTCGGCTACCTTGCTTTCTTTATTGTTTACGTCACCGAAAATCATTGCTCCTGATGAACAGGCTGCTGAACAGGCGGTTTCGAATTCATCTTTCTTCACTTCCCTTCCTTCACGTTTGGCGGTCAGGATGGTCAGTTGGGTTTTCTGGATACACATAGAGCATTTTTCCATCACCCCACGTGAACGTACGTTTACATCAGGATTCAATACCATACGACCCATATCATTGTTCATATGGTAATCGAATTCATTGTTATTGGCATACAGGAACCAGTTGAAACGACGTACTTTGTAAGGGCAGTTGTTTGCACAATACCTGGTACCAACGCAACGGTTGTAAGCCATATGGTTTTGTCCCTGGCGTGAGTGTGAAGTAGCAGCTACCGGACAAACAGTCTCACAAGGAGCGTGGTTACAGTGCTGGCACATTACCGGTTGGAAAGCTACCTGAGGATTCTCAGCGTATGCATTTTCCATTTCACTGAAACCGCCTAATGAACCTTTTTCACCAAATAAACCATCGAATTCTTCTTTCTTGATATCGTCTTTCGCAAAAGTCTCTTCCGAAGAATAATATCTGTCGATACGCAGCCAATGCATATCACGGCTTCTCCTCATTTCAGATTTCCCAACTACAGGAACATTGTTCTCAGCGTGGCAAGCGATAACGCAGGCGCCACAACCTGTACAGGCATTTAAGTCGATTGAAAGATTGAAGTGGTGTCCCACAGAGTGGTCGAAAGGCTCCCATAAATCCACCGATGTAGCAGGGACTTCTTTGTGATCCAATGACACCATTGGTTGCTCGTTCCACACTTCCGCTTCTTCAGAACTGAAGATTTTCAGCGTGGTTTCCTTGATGATATCCCCACGCCCCATTAAGGTTTTGTGCAGCTGTATGCACGCAAATTCGTGTGAACCGCCAGATTTTGAAATCTTAACCGGCTGGACATCATTAAAATTATTATATAAGGTATAAGCATTAACGCCTACCTGCATTTCTTCTTTAAGTGAAGCCGTTTTACCATAACCAAGCGCTACACCTACGGTACCTTGCGCCTGACCAGGCTGGATGATTACCGGAACATTTTCCAGTTTCACTCCATTAACTTCCAGAGTCACATAGCTACCGTTAAGTCCGCCATTGGCCACATTGTAATTTTCAAGCTCCCACGCTTTAGCGTCTTTTGCAGAAACAGTTACGTAATTATCCCATGAAACCCTTGTAATCGGATCCGGGAATTCCTGCAACCATGGGTTATTGGCCTGCTGGCCGTCTCCCATTCCGGTTTTGGTATAAAGCACCAATTCTGTTCCGCCTCCTTTAGCCTGTGAAAGTGCCGACGCTGCCGCAGAAGCATCAACTGAAGCAGCACTCATCGGAGTAACTGCTGCAGCAAATACACCGTCATGTAACACCTGGTTCCATGAAGAGCCCGAAGTGTAAGCCGCCGAATTTGCCTTTACATAGCTGTAGAAACTTCCTGTATTTCCTGTCCAGGACAATAAAGCTTCCTGGAATTGTTTGGTTTGTGGGAATAATGGACGAATGGTTGGTTGTGTCAAAGCGTAGCTTCCTTTTACCAAACTCAAGTCATTCCATGATTCAAGATAATGTGTCGTTCCGATAGCCACTTTGGACACCATTGCAGTTTCATCGTCTTTTAAAGAAAAAGTTACTGAAAGTGGCATTTTCTTCACGGCTTCACCGAATACCTTACCATTAGGCAAAGTATACACTGGATTCACGCCGCTCATGATCAATGCCTGCACTTTTCCGCCAATAACATCGCTCACCAATTGCGCCATTTTTTCGTTGGAACCTTTTCTGATCTGTCTTGCACCGGCAGACAGGAAAGCCTCGCTGGCCAGCCTGCTGTTGATTGCCAAAACAAGCAATTGTGCATTTTTATCCTGGATTCCTGAAACCAAAAGCCCTTTAGATCCTGATGATTTCAATTGTTGCGCGGCTTTATCAACTCCGGCTTTCACTTTTGCGTCCAGGTTTACAGAAGCCCCTCCGCCAACGACAACATTATATATGTGTACCAGCGCCTGCTTTTGTTGTGCAGTCGTCATTGGAATTCTTGTATCTGCAGCAGCGCCGGATAAAGTCATATTTGACTCCATCTGGAAATGCTTGGACATTTTATTATTTGCAGGAATTCTTCCTTTTGCATACCCAGAATCATAACCGCCTCCTTGCCAATCCCCTAAGAAATCCGCGCCGACAGAAACGATTGTACCCGCTTTTGAAAAGTCATAATCCACCAACGCCCTTTCTCCGTAAGCCATTTCATAAGCATCCAAAGCCGCCGACGAAGAAACCGCATCATACACAACATGCTTAGCTGTTGGGTTTTGCGCAATGAATTCAGAAATCAGTTTTTCAGTAGAAGGACTCGCCAATGTTCCGGTAAGCAATACGATTTGCCCACCATTTGCTTTAGCAGCGGCTAGGCCTTTTCTTACTTCAGCATCAGCATCAGTCCAGGAAGCATCTTTACCGGCCACCTTAGGCTGCTTCAGACGCATATTATCATACAAAGACAAAATGGAAGCGTGAACCCTGGCATTGGCAGAGAATTTAGCACCGGCAATCGTATTGTTTTCAATTTTAATCGGACGGCCTTCTCTTGTTTTTACAAGGATGTTGGCGAAATCAAATCCATCGAAAACAGACGTTGCGTAGAAGTTCGCAACACCCGGAATAATCTGTTCCGGCTGCACCACATAAGGAATCGATTTAACTACCGGACCCTCACAAGCGGCAAGCGATGCTGCTGCAGTTGAAAATCCTACGTACTTTAAGAAATCACGACGGGTGGTGGAAGAAGAAGACAGTGCTTCTTTATCTCCAAGAAACTCATCTGTTGGGATGGCTTCGATGAATTCGTTATTCCTTAACGCCTCAACAATAGAACTATTTTCGTTTAGTTCTTCAACACTTTTCCAGTATTTTTTGTTTGATGACATCTTATATAAATATTAGCTTCTTAAATTATTTTTGTTCTTCCGGTCCGTTACGGATTAATAGTGGCATTTACCGCATTCAAGTCCACCCATTTGGGCAGCCGTCAGCTTATCAACGCCATATCTTTTGGAAAGTTCTTCGTGGATCTTTTTGTAATAGTCATTACCTTCCATCTTCACCTCAGTTTCGCGGTGACAGTTGATACACCAACCCATAGTTAATGGAGCAAATTGTTTCTGCACTTCATAAGTCTGAACCGGGCCGTGGCATTTCTGGCATTCTACCCCAGCAACAGTAACGTGCTGCGAGTGGTTGAAGTAAGCAAAATCAGGTAGGTTATGGATGCGTGTCCATTTTACAGGATGGGATTTACCTGTATATTTCTGGGTTGTTTTATCCCAGCCCACTGCATCATATAATTTTTGGATTTCGCCAGTATAGAATTCTTTAGAATAATCGTAAATAGAATCCTTATCACCCTGGAATTCAGAGATGTTTTTATGGCAATTCATACAAACATTCAAAGAAGGGATTCCCGCATTCTTACTGACCCTTGCCGAAGAGTGGCAATATTTACAATCAATACCGTTATCACCGGCGTGAATCTTGTGCGAATAATGGATTGGCTGAACCGGCTGGTAATCCTGATCAACGCCCACCTGCATCAGGAAGCCGTATACATAATAACCACTGGCAAGCAAAAGAAAAATAGCCGTAACCAAAACAAGGAACTGGTTTTTGGCATATGCTTTCCAGATTGAAATCCTCGGTTCTTTTTCAGGATAGGTAACACCGTTTGCCGCAGCGATTCTCTTCAGCGTACGGTTTACAAGAACAAGCATTACGACAAGAACAGCCAGGACAATTATCAAGATCCCAAGAATCAGCGTGTTTGACATACCACCAGAAGCAGCTTCAGTTCCCGGAGGCAATGTAGATCCAGTTTTCTCAGCAACCGGAGCAGGCTGAGAAGTATACGCGATAATATTATCAATATCAGTAGTCGACAATTGAGGGAAAGGCGTCATTACCGATTTGTTATTTTCTTCAAACAACTTTACAGCAGCAGCATCCCCAGATTTGATCATCTCAGAGCTGTTGTGAATCCATTTATAAAGCCACTCTTTGTCGTGCCTTTCCGCAACATTCCTCAAAGCAGGACCCGTCATTTTAGCATCAAGCTTGTGACATGCAGCACAGTTTGCATTAAACAAGCCCTTCCCCGCAGCAGGATCACCAGCAGCAGCCGGAGCCGCAGCGCCAGTTGCCGGAGCAGCCGTAGTAGTAGCCATCGGAGCAGCAGGATCTTGAGCAAAAGAAGTGAAGGAAAAAGCCAGCAGAATCGCCAAACTGTAAAATAAATTTTTCGAAATCGAATTATGGTTACCCACCTTTTTCATATTTTAGATGATTATCGACTAATGATGATGTAACCTTTTTCCCTGATTCTCAACGAAAAAGCAGAATACACCCTTTTTAAACCTGCACAAAAATACAATTTATGAACCATTCTCAAAACCTTAAATATATCTTAATATCCAATTTATACCAATTCTAAATAATTTGCGGAGCCGTTGTATTGCTGGAAATATTACATTTGTTTAAAAAACATACACTTATGAAAAAAATGAATCAGATAAAGGCATTGTCGACTATTGGCATTTTAATTTTATCTGCTGTTCCGATGTTTTCACAGGAACCAAAAACGACCATCAGCCAAGACCCTAAATTCGAAACTCTGCTAAAAGAAAAACGCAGGATCAACTCTTCCATTACCGTAAACGATCGTTATAAAATCCAGATTTATACCGGTGACAGTGAAAGTTCGAAAAAATCACTGGCCGACTTTAAGAAGAAATTCAAAAACTTTGACGCTACCATCATTTTCAACACGCCTTTCTATAAAGTTTGGGCAGGGAATTTCAAGACACGCATCGAAGCCGAACGCAGCCTGAATGAGATTAAGGCGGAGTATCCGAACGCGCTTTTGATAAAGCCGAATAAGTAGTTGCTGAGTTGATGAGCAAAATTAAAGTTTTGACTATTGAAAATAAAAAAGCGCCCATAATTTGGACGCTTTTTTATTTTATAGACTGAAAAACTAAGATGCTCAGCAACTCAGTGACTCAGCAACTACTTCAACTTTTTCTTAACGGCAACTTCCTGGAATGCCTCAATAATATCAAGCTGCTCGATATCATTGTAACCTTTCACCTGGATTCCGCAATCGTAGCCTTTTGAGACTTCTTTCACATCGTCCTTGAAACGCTTCAGGGCCGTAAGCTCCCCGGTGTGTACCACCACGCCCTCGCGGATGATACGGATTCGGGAGTTCCTGAATATTTTTCCATCGGTAACCATACAACCTGCAATAGACCCCACTTTTGAGATTTTGAAAATCTCCCTGATTTCTGCAGTTCCGGTAATTTCTTCCTTCATTTCAGGAGAAAGCATCCCTTCCATGGCGTCTTTCAAGTCATCGATGGCATCATAGATGATTGAGTAATTACGGATATCGATTTCCTCTTTATCGGCCAACTGCCTTGCATTTCCGGCAGGGCGCACGTTAAATCCGATAATGATCGCATCTGAAGCAGAAGCCAGCATAACATCAGTTTCAGTAATCGCACCTACTCCTTTGTGAATGATATTGATCTGGATTTCTTCCGTCGATAATTTTGAGAATGAGTCAGAAAGCGCTTCCACAGAACCATCAACGTCCCCTTTAAGGATAATGTTAAGTTCTTTAAACTGTCCAAGCGCGATACGCCTACCGATTTCGGCAAGTGTAATGTGCCTTTGTGTACGGACGGATTGCTCACGCATCAATTGCGTACGTTTTGCAGCAATCGCTTTGGCTTCCCTTTCATCTTCAAAAACATTGAATTTATCACCAGCTGTCGCAGCACCATCCAAACCAAGTACCGATACCGGCGTTGAAGGCCCTGCTTCTTTAACAATGTGTCCGCGCTCATCGTGCATCGCCTTGATTTTTCCATGGTGTTTTCCGGCAAGCATGTAATCTCCGACTTTCAATGTCCCGTCCTGAACCAGGATTGTGGAAACATATCCTTTACCTTTATCAAGGAAAGCTTCTACCACGGTCCCTGAAGCAGGTTTGTCCGGGTTGGCTTTCAGGTCAAGGATTTCAGCTTCGAGCAATACTTTTTCCAATAAATCCTTTACACCCGTCCCGACTTTAGCCGAAATATCGTGTGACTGGATTTTTCCGCCCCAGTCTTCCACCAAAAGATTCATCCCGGCAAGCCTTTCCTTGATTTTTTCAGGATTGGCATTTGGCTTATCCACTTTGTTGATGGCGAAGATAATAGGCACATTTGCAGCTTGTGCGTGGCTGATGGCTTCTTTGGTTTGCGGCATGATATCGTCGTCTGCAGCCACTACGATAATAGCAATATCGGTTACCTGGGCACCACGCGCACGCATGGCGGTAAACGCCTCGTGACCCGGTGTATCAAGGAATGCGATTTTTTGTCCGTTATCCAAAGTCACTCCATAAGCACCGATGTGCTGCGTAATCCCTCCGGACTCCCCGGCGATTACGTTTTCCTTACGGATATAATCGAGAAGCGAAGTCTTACCGTGATCGACGTGACCCATTACGGTTACAATCGGCGCCCTGTTGACAAGGTCTTCTTCGCGGTCTTCAACCACTTTAATGTTTTCTTCAAGATCCGTTGTGATGAATTCCACATCAAAACCGAATTCATCCGCAACAATTGTCAGCGTTTCCGCATCAAGGCGCTGGTTCATGGTAACCATGATTCCAAGTGACATACAGGTTCCGATTACTTTTGTAATTGGCACATCCATCATGGTGGCCACCTCGCCTACGGTAACGAACTCAGTAACCTTAATGGTTTTACTGCCTTCGTCGATAGCCCTTTGCTCGTCGTCTGATTTCTGGCGGTGTGTTTCCCTTTTATCCCTCCTGTATTTCGCTGCTTTGGATTTTCCGCCTTTGCCCTGAAGCTTTTCAAGTGTTTCACGGATCTGGTTTTTAACCTCTTCCTCTGTCGGCTCAACTTTAGCTACTATAGCAGGACGGTTGCCCGGTTTATTGAAAGCAGGTTTTCCACCCGGCCCTCTGTTGGCATTATTCCCGGCATTGTTGGTATTGTTTCCGCCCGGCGTTCCGGGTTTTGGAGCAATACGCTTGCGTTTATTCTTATTTTGACCCGCAGCTCCGGCAGCATTTGCACCCGGATTATTGGGCGTAATCTTTAGATCTTCTTTTTTCTTTTTAGGCTTGTCAAATTGCGACAAATCTATCGTCTGCCCTGTAAAGGTAGCCCCTGAAAGTTGCACGTACTGTGTCGTAATAGCCTCATCCTGTGCAGGCGCAGCTGCTTCGGTAGTCGTCGGCTTTTCAGGAGTAACAACCGGAGGAGCAACAGCAACAGGCGTTTCAGCCTGAACAATTTCAGGTTTTGCAGGTTCCGTTTTAACTGGTTCCGTTTTAACCGGCTCCGCAGCTTTTGGCTCAGGAACTGCAGGTTTTTTTGGATTGAGGTCGATGCTACCGACAGTTTTCGGGCCTGTCACTACTGCTTTGGCCTTAATCACTTCCTGCTGGCTTTTCAGGCGCTCTTCGTCATGTTTGCGCTTTTCTTCAATCTCACGCTCCCTTTCGATGCGCAACGCTTCTTTTTCTTTCCTTTTTTCTTCGCCCACTTCTTTCGAAGCTTCCTTATTCCCCCTGTCGCCTGCAAATTGGTCCTGCAGGATGCCGAATTCTCTTTCGGAAATCTTGGCGTTCGGATTTGCATCGATGGCAATCCCCTTATCTTTAAGATAATCAACGGCCCTTTCCAAGGAAATATTCAGCTCCCTTAAAACCCTGTTAATTCTTATTACTCTCTCTTCAGACATAAATTGTTTTTATAATTACCTTTAGTTGTGTTGCAAAGGATTTTTAGTTGCTAAATTCTTCTTTAAGGATACGCATCACATCAAGGATGGTTTCTTCCTCAAGATCTGTTCTCCTGACAAGATCGTTTACATCCTGTTTCAGGATGCTTCTTGCGGTATCGAGGCCGATTTTTGCAAATTCCTCGATCACCCAGCTTTCGATTTCGTCTGAGAACTCTGTTAATTCTACGTCATCTTCTTCATCAGCAATGTTGCCTTCACGGATAACATCCAGCTCATAACCGGTCAGCAAACCGGCCAGCTTAATGTTGTGCCCGCCCCTTCCGATGGCTTTTGATACTTCTTCCAATTTCAAAAACACCTCAGCTCTTTTGGTTTCTTCATTGATCTTGATCGAAGATACTTTAGCAGGGCTTAATGCTCTTGTGATGTACAATTGCTGGTTTGTCGTATAGTTGATCACGTCGATATTTTCATTTCCTAATTCGCGGACGATACCGTGGATACGCGACCCTTTCATTCCGACACAGGCTCCAACAGGATCAATCCTGTCATCATATGAATCTACAGCCACTTTCGCTTTTTCACCAGGAATCCTAACCACGCTTTTCACCATGATCAAGCCGTCGAAAACTTCCGGGATTTCCTGTTCAAACAACTTCTCAAGGAATTTCTCTGACGTACGGGACATGATGATTTGCGGCTTGTTGCCTTTCAGCTCGACATTTTCTATGATGCCGCGCACGTTATCCCCTTTGCGGAAAAAGTCAGACGGAATCTGTTTTTCTTTCGGCAATACGATCTCATTTCCTTCGTCGTCAACCAAAATTACGACTCTTGGGCGAACATGGTGTACTTCAGCCGTATAAATTTCACCGATAAGGTCTTTAAACTGCTTGTAAAGATTGGTATTGTCATGCTCATGGATTTTAGAAATCAGGTTCTGGCGCAAAGCCAAAATCGCCCTTCTTCCCAAATCAATCAATTTTACTTCTTCGGAAACTTCTTCCCCGATTTCAAAGTCCGGCTCGATTTTTCTGGCCTCGGTCAATGTGATCTCCTCATTCTCCAGGTCCAGGTCGTCATCAGCAACGATTACCCTTCTCCTCCAGATTTCCATATCCCCTTTATCAGGGTTGATGATGATATCGAAATTATCATCTGAACCGAATTTCTTCTTTAATGCATTGCGGAACACATCTTCCAAAATCGCCATAAGCGTTACACGATCAATGAGCTTATCGTCTTTAAACTCTGAAAATGAATCGATTAATGCTAAATTTTCCATGCCAACTCTTTTAATTAAATGTTATTGTAACCATTGCTTCTTTTATTTCCGAATACGGAACCCGTTGTGTTTTCTGTACAGTTTCCTTTCCTTTTCCGACTTTTTTTGGCTCTCTTGCTTCCCAAGCTAAGGTAATAAATTCCTCATTCACCTCAACAAGCTCACCTTCAATACTTTCTGAAGCCGTTTTAACCTTCAGCGTTCTGCCGAGATTCTTTTTATACTGCCTGACCATCTTCAACGGCAACGAAACACCTGCTGAAGCTACCTCAAGCGAAAAATCCTGCTCTTCGCGGTCAAGGTTATGTTCTATCGCACGGCTGATGTCAATGCAGTCCTGCAAAGTGACGCCATGATCGCCATCCAGCGTGACGGTAATCTTAAAAGCATCTGAAATATTAAGGTCAATTAAAAAAACATCGGGTTTTTCGATCAATCCCTGTTCTAATAATGCCGCGACTTTTTCCCTGAATGTCATAATTTTATAAAAAGAGGGGAGCGATGCTCCCCTCATTATTTAAGTTGTAATAAATAACGGTGCAAATATAGCTATTTTTTTGTAAATCAAAATCATTGCCTTATCTAAAAATAATTCTTATCTTTAATTTGTTAAAACAATCGATTTTTTAATAATCTTCTTACACTTTTTATTATGAAAAGAATTCTCGTCCCAACCGATTTTTCTGAACACGCAAACTACGCCATGAATGTCGCGGCACAAATCGCCAAAAAAACCAATAGCGACCTTTATCTCCTCAATCTACTTGACCTTCCCACTCACATGAACGATGCCGTAAGCAGCGGTGTCAACATCCCAGAAGTGATGCTTTTCCTGAAAAAAACACAGGAAAAACTTGACCTTCTTAAAGAAAACGGCGAACTGGACGGCATACACGTGGTTACAGAAGCCCGAAGCGAAAAAGCCTTTGAAGGGATTGCCACTTACAGCAAAGAGCACAATATAGACCTTATCGTAATGGGCTCTCATGGCGCCTCGGGATTTGACAATAATACCATCGGATCGATTACGGAAAAAACCGTCCGCACTTCCGACGTTCCGGTGCTGGTTGTAAAAAATGACACGCCGAACTTTAAAGCTGATAATTTTGTTTTTGCTTCGGATTTTTCAGCAGAAATTAAAAAGCCTTTCCAGAAACTTGTGGATTTTGCCAATATTTTCGACGCAGACCTTAACCTTGTAATGATCAATACACCTAACAGTTTCAGGTCGACTACAGAAGCTGAAAAAGTCATGAATGATTTCATCAGAGACTTTACCATCAGCAGGCATTCACTGCACATCTACAACGATTATAACGTAGAAAAAGGCATCCTGAATTATGCCAATAAGGTTGATGCCGATGTTATTGGTGTTTGCACACACGGGCGTACCGGGTTTTCACATTTCTTCAATGGAAGCATCAGCGAGGATTTGGTAAGCCATGCGGCAAGGCCTGTGATAACTTTCAAAATATGATATAAAAAACAAATTCCAAATTCCAGCTTTAACAATGGAATTTGGAATTTTTATTTTTAGGAATCAACAATAATAAAAACAAAAAAGCCTCCCTTTTCAAGGAGGCTTTTTCTGTTGGTCTACTAGGACTCGAACCTAGAAAGGCTGCACCAAAAACAGCTGTGTTACCATTACACCATAGACCAGCTTGCATATTGCGAGTGCAAATTTAGCACAAAAATCAAACCCTCCAAATTTTTGAACAAAAAAATACAATTATTTTATTCTGCAACGGCTTATATTATGCCCTGCAAAGCCATAAAAAACACGCTTTTACCAAATAATCAATCTATTAATGAAAAAATTGTTAATGCCCGCTGCATTCCGTAAAAAAACATTTTCTTTGTATCACAAAATTCAAAACTGAAACATACGAGATTTATGGCGGCATTCAACTTCAAAAAATGGAATACGATTACCGGATGGTGCGTATTCGCAATCGCTTTAATCACTTACACCTTAACGGTCGAGCCGACAATGAGTTTCTGGGATTGCGGGGAGTACATCCCGACCGCAGCGAAACTCGAAGTGGGCCACCCGCCGGGAGCGCCATTGTTCCAGATGTTGGGCGCGTTTTTCGCGATGTTCGCTTTTGGAAATGATAAGCTGATTGCACTGATGGTCAATATGATGTCGGTATTTTCGAGTGCTTTTACAATTCTTTTTATGTTTTGGTCGTCATCAATAATCCTTAAGAAAGTCGTTTCCGGTTATTCAGAATTGACTAAAACCAACCTTGTGATGATCCTTGGAAGTTCCGCTGTAGGCGCTTTGGCTTATACATTTTCGGATAGTTTCTGGTTTAATGCCGTCGAAGCCGAAGTATATGCGATGGCCATGCTGCTCATCTCCTTATTATTATGGCTCGGTCTGCGTTGGGAACAGGACATGCATACGCCCAGAGGGAATCGCTGGCTCTTGATTATTTCGTTAATTATTGGATTGTCATTTGGTGTACACTTCATGGCTTTGCTGACCATTCCTGCCATCGGATTTTTGTATTATTTCAAAAATTACGAAAAAATCACGATCAAGAGTTTTATCATTGCCAACATCGTTGTGGTGGCGATATTGCTGTTCATTTTTAAGCTTCTCCTGCCTTTAACCATGTCGTTCTTTGCAAATACGGAAGTATTTATGGTCAATGAACTCAACCTGCCTTTCAATTCCGGAACGATATTCGTTGCGTTGTTATTCATTGCTTTTTTCTATTTTGGACTACGGTACACACGCAGCAAGGGCTATGTGCAGATCAACACTGGAATCCTATGCATCTTATTCATCCTGATCGGGTTCTCCACCTGGATGATGCTGCCGATACGTGCCAATGCCAATACCGTGATCAATGAGAACAAGCCTTCGGATGCAAGGGAAGTATTAGCGTATTACAACAGGGAACAATACGGCGTGAATCCGTTATTTTACGGCCCGCAGTTTTCTGACATGTATGCCGGACTTGACAAAGATGAACCATACATCGACAAAGAGCCTAATTACGAAAGGGATTACAAAACCGGAAAATACGTCATTACCAACAACTACATCAAGGCGGAGCAAAACACTTCCAATGCACACAAAGCCATCCTGCCAAGGATGTGGAGTACGGAACACGCCGAAAACTACATGAGATTCAGCCATCCGCTGGAATTCAGGATGGACCCGAATTACGACTATTCGGAAGATTTGGCGCAATACGGCATCGATGTCGAAACTGCCGATCCTGAACAAGTGCAGGCTGCAGCCGCACAATTGCAATCGGAAGTTGAGAAAACCGTTAATGAATTCAGGGTAGCCTTCCAAAAGAAGGAAATCGATATCGAAGGCTATTCAAAATTCCTGAAAAGCTACGGGGATTACCTTATTATTGAAAAACCTTCTACGGTTGACAATTTGAGTTTTATGGTGGAATACCAGTTCGGATACATGTACTGGCGCTACCTGATGTGGAATTTCAGCGGCAGGCAAAACGACATCCAGGGAAAATATGACAATATGGACGGCAACTGGATGACCGGGATTACTCCATTTGACGAACTCCGCTTGGGCTCCCAGCAAAACCTTCCGTCCGATGTTTTAGACAATAAGGGCCGCAACCTGTATTTTGCATTGCCTTTTATCCTCGGGCTGATCGGTTTCATCTATCACGTTGGCAAAAACCTGAAAAGTTTCTATGTTTTACTGGTATTGTTCCTTTTCACAGGACTGGCGCTAAAAATCTACCTTAACGAAAGGCCTTTTGAGCCGCGTGAGAGGGATTATGCCCTGGTAGGTTCCTTTTATGTTTTTGCGATGTGGATCGGATTCGGGGTGTATTCGCTTTATGATTCTGCCAAAAAATGGCTTTCGCCGAAAATCCTTGCTCCTTTGACAATCGGAATCACCTTATTGGCGGGTCCGGTACTCATGGCCAGCCAAAACTGGGATGACCACGACCGTTCCGGAAAATATACTGCCGTTTCTATGGCAAAAGCATACCTGAATTCCTGTGAACCCAACGCTATTTTATTTACGATAGGTGACAACGATACGTTCCCGCTTTGGTATGCGCAGGAAATCGAAAAAGTACGGACTGACGTGCGCATTGTCAACACCAGCTTATTGATGACCGATTGGTACATTGACCAGATGAAATCCAAAGCTTATAATTCAGATCCGATGCCGATTTCATTTACGCACGATCAATATGTAGGCGATAAACTTGATTATATTGCTTACACAGGCCAATCGGACGTGCGCCCGGACATCAATTCATTCATAAACTTCATTGCCACAGACGATCCTACAGGCAGGAATATCATTGAATTGAAAAATGGCCAGAAGATTCATTTCTATCCCACAAATAAAATCCGCATCCCGGTTGACAAGAATAGTGTCATCGCTAATAAAGTGGTCAACCCTAAATATAATGACTCCATCGTACCTTATATTGATATCACGATCAAAGGCCAGGCCATTTATAAAAACAGGCTGATGATGCTCGATATCATCAAGAACAACAACTGGAAACGCCCGGTATATTTTACAGGCGGAAGTTTCGGCGATGATGATTACATCTGGATGAAAGATTATTTGCAGCTTGACGGCATGGTGTACAAACTCGTTCCTGTGAGGACACCTTTCAACAAGGATTCAAGCCAGCTGGATATGGGGCAGATCGATTCTGAAAAGATGTATGATATCGTCATGAAATGGGATTGGGGCAATGGGGAAAGCCCACACATTTACCATGATCCGGAAACCAGGAAAAACAGTATTTCATTCCGCACGAACCTCGCCAGGCTGATGGACCAGCTCATCCTTGAAGGCAAGACCGACAAAGCGAGGAAAGTGATTGAACTGGCCATGCAGAAAATGCCTTTCGAATATTACGGTTATTATGTCATGCTAGATTCTTTCGTAAACGGATATTATAAGATTGGCGATGCGGCCAATGCCCGGAAGCTTTCAGCAAAAATCATCAGGAAGTACCAGGAGAACCTGAACTATTACAGCAAACTGTCCATCAGTGAGCAAAATGACATCCATATGGATATCTTCAATGATATTTACAAGTACAAAGGGCAGATTGACATCATGAAGGAGAATAAGGATATGGCGCTATACGGCCCTGCGCACGACACCTTCCTGAGCTATACGAAAAGGTTTGCGAAATTGTACGAGATACACCATTTTGAAAAAGAAGAATAATTGAATTACAAACAGCAATCTTCGGGTTGCTGTTTTTTTATGCCTATGCATTTCTATTGGGTTAAGACAAATCGTTTCATTAAGAAGTTTTTTTCACGCTATGTGTGGGACATTCCCAATAGCGGCAAAACGGTCTACCTGACGTTTGATGACGGGCCTACGCCGAAAGTAACGGAATGGGTTTTGGATGTATTAAACGAACACCAGATCAAAGCCACGTTTTTCTGCATCGGCAATAACATCAGTAATAATCCCGCAATATTTAAACGGATACTTAATGAGGGCCACTCTGTAGGGAATCACACCTACAACCACCTTAAAGGCTGGAACACCGAGGATAACACCTATCTTGAGAATTTCGATTTATGCCAAAACGTGATGGCAGAAAACAATGCGCCGGACCTAAAGTTATTCCGTCCGCCTTATGGCAGGATCAAATCGGCCCAGGCTACGGAAATCCTGAAACTCGGTTATAAAATCATCATGTGGGATATCCTTACCGTAGATTACGATAAAAAGGTAACTCCTGAAAAGTGTATTGAAAATGCCACCAAAAAAACAACTTCCGGAAGCATCATCATATTTCATGACAGCATCAAGGCTTTCGGAAACCTTGAAAAAGCATTGCCTGAAACGATCCGGATATTGAAGGGAAAGGGATACCGGTTTGCCGCTTTAACTTAAAGCTGCTCCTGGACTATCCCGATGATGGTGTTTGCGTCAAGCTCCCCGGATTGCCTCCAGATCATCTCGCCATCTTTGTAAATCATCAGCGTTGGCAGTCCTTTAATCCTTAAGGCATCGGCCAGTTCCTGATTCTTGTCCACATCAATCTTAATGACTTTAGCCTTATCGCCCAAAGCGGCAGCCACATCGCGGATCACCGGATGCATGGAAACAGACTGCTCGTTCCACTCTGTATAGAAGTCAATCAGTACCGGAACCTGGGCATTTATAAGCTCACCAAATTTTGACATAAAAAAAATTTTGAGTCAATAATATACAAATGTAATATTTTTAACGAATTACGCTACTTTATTGCCTTTTTTTAGTTGTATAACGGTTATTTCAGGCCAGATCCCAACCCTTCCGGGATAGGCATGGTATCCCAAACCGCGATTTACATACACATACCGACCCGTATTTTCATACAATCCTGCCCATTGCGGGTATTTGAACTGGATTGGGCTCCATTTGATAAATCCCGGAATTTCAATCCCGAACTGCATGCCGTGCGTATGCCCGGCTAAAGTCAGCTGGAAATGTTTCGGGTGGCTTTTCACTTCAATATCCCAATGTGACGGATCGTGCGACATCAGTATCTTGAAATCCTGGTCTGTAAGCCCTTCAGAAGCTACCGCCAGATCGCCGGCTTTCTTAAAACCCTCTCCCCAGTTCTCTACGCCAACCAATGCGATTTTCTGCCCGTCTTTTTCTATAAACGTATGCCTGTTCAGCATCAGGTCAAAACCTATTTTCCCGTAAAGGGCTTTGATATCCCGGAAGTTCTCATCTTTAGCACTTTGTGAAGGCCATTCGAGGTATTCGCCATAATCATGGTTCCCTAAAACTGAATATTTTCCGTATTGGAAACCTTTGATTTTATTGAAGGTATCAATCCACGGATGCATTTCTTTGGCAAAAGTATTGACGATATCCCCTGTAAATAGCATCATATCGGCTTCCTGCTGGTTGATCAGGTCGATTGCATATTCGATTTTTTCCTTATTGTCGAAACTGCCGCTGTGCACGTCGGAAATCTGTATAATCCTGAAGCCGTCGAAAGCATCTGGCAAATCCGGAAAATACACATTCTGTTTCAGCACCTTAAAATTATATTTCCCTTCAAAAATGCCGTAAATCAATGACGCAAAAGGAATGGCCGCCAATGCCAGCCCCACCTGGCTGATGAACCTGCGCCGCGAAGGAATGTATGCCACATCCGGATCGTTGTTCACAAAATAATTGATCCCTCCGGCTGCCAGTCGGAACAGGTCTTCGCCAAACATCACAAACGTCAGTAAAATCTTAGGAATGTAAACGACAAGGAAAAGCCCGATCGTAAAAAGTGTCTGCTTATTCTGCCCTACCGAACGGTCGAATTGTGAAAAGGAGTACAGGATGAAAATCAGAACCAGCAGGCTTACGATAGCATAGCCACACAATACCCAACGGATTTTGGTAATGGTGCGGAAAGCCTGGAAAGCGTAAATTTCTATAGCAAGGAAGATCACTATAGCAATAATCCAACGAATCATTTTTAAAAGTTTTTACAAATTAACAAAGAATGCCTTTCTGAAATTTTTTTATTACATAATTTTTAACGCAAAAAAAACCGGCAGAATGATTCTACCGGTTTTTCCAACATAAAACACTATCACCTTAATCAAAAAACCTTTTATAATGTAGCATTCATTATGGGGTTTATTTTGTTGCAGTTGTTTTTACTGCCTTCACTTCCTTTTTTGCAGGAGTTGTCGTTTTTACCGTTGCAGTTGTTTTTTTAGTCTCTGCCTTCACTTCGGTTTTCACTTCCGCTTTAGCATCTTTTGCCACAGCTTTAGCATGTTTTTCAGATTTTACTTCTTTGGCAGGAGCTGCCTTTGGCTGGCCGGTTTGTGCAAAAGCCATCGAGCCTGTACCCAAAACAACCAATGCTGCCATCAATAAATTTTTCATAATGTTATCATTTTAATTATTCAACGAGTCAAAACTACAACCGCTAAATGAAGATAAAATGAAGATTTGCCTAAGCCGGGAAAATTAACCTTTTTTTAGGCTTTCGGGAATTGCAGCGTGAAGGTTGCACCCTTGCCCGGTGAAGATTCAACCATAATCTGGATGTGATGAAAACGCGCAATACTGCTCGCAATGGCCAGTCCAAGCCCTTGGCCTTCCTGCAACTGATCAATGCGCGTAAACCGGTCAAAAATCGTAGCGGCTTCCTCCGGAGACATGCCCTTTCCGGAATCAGTAATAGAAACCCCATAAGCATCCGTGGTTTCATAACCTGAAATCTGAATAGTGCCTTTTTCTGAATTATATTTTACCGCATTCGAAATGATATTGTAAAAAAGTATATATAGTAAAGTTTTATTTCCCTCGAAAATATAATCATCCAGGAAGTCATTTTTCAAAACCAATGATTTTTCCAGAAGTCGGTCCTCCATTTCAGTTGCTACATCTGCAATCAGTTGCCGCAAGTTTACAGGTTCGGCTTGCTTGAACTGGTTGTTCTCTATTTTGGAAATCAGCAGCAGGTTGTTGATGATTTTCTTGAGCACGTCGAGCGTCCTGAGCGAAGCGACAATCTTATCGGCAACAGCGTCATCGAGATTTTGATGCTGCAATAGATTCTCAAAGCGGTTTTTCAACAACGAAATCGGCGTAAGCAATTCGTGCGACACGTTGGCAATAAATTGCTTCTCCTGCTTAAAATGGTCCTCAATCCGCTGCATCATCTGGTTCAGTACCTCGTCAAGTTCCCTGAAATCCGTAGAATGGCTTTTAATACTGGTGAAATTAAACGAGTCGGCATCATTCACCCGCCTGATCTTCGTGTCAATGATTTTATAAAACGGCTTCAATAAATAATCGATAAAAAGCGCATCCATCAAAAAGGTCACCAATACGATTGCCAATAGTAAAACGAGCGTGAAAATCCGGATCATAAAAGTGAGTTCCCTGATTTCGGCAATGCTGCTGCCTATCTCCAGCTCATAAGCATTGTTTTCATAATTGAATGTATATTGCAGTATCCTGTAATCATCCTGCTGCCCTTCAATGATCCTCGGCTCATCAATAAAAACCGACTTCAGGATTTGCGTCTTATCGCCCAGCTTCGACAACAGGATAAATTCGTCGTGCAAGACTGAGAAACTGGCATAGGTATCGGACTGCATGCTTTCATTCAGGAATTCATTGATTTCGGCCTGGCCTAAATTATGGATGAATTTCTGCTTCTTTTCGAGCAGCGTCTTATCAATGTGTTTGTAAACGACATGCTCGATCAGCATCGGAAGCGTAAAAACAAGGATCAGGATCAGCAGCAACCTGGTAATGACATTGAAAATCGAAATCTGGCTCCTGAGTTTCATAACTATTCATTGATGCGGTAACCCACGTTGCGTACGGTTTCAAACCAGTCAATATCGGTATGCTTATCGAGTTTGTTGCGTAGGTTCCGCACATGCACATCGATGAAATTTGAGTCCGAGTTGATTTCCAAAACATCACCCCAGATATGCTCGGTCAACTGAAGCCTCGTAATCACACGGTTTTTATTCAATACCAGATAACGGAATATCTGGAATTCCTTTTTTGTCAATGGCACCGGCAGGCCGTCAAAAGTCACTTTAAAATCCTCAAGCTGCACCTTAAATCCGTGTACCGGAATTTCATTCGCAGCAAAGCCATGCATCCTGCGTACAATCGCATTGAGCCGTGCTCCAAGCTCAGGCAGTGCAAATGGCTTTGTCAGGTAATCGTCAGCGCCAAGCTGCAATCCGCTCACCCGGTCATCCAGTTCGCCTCTTGCCGTCAAAATGATGACCGCAATTTTAGAAGCGCTTTTACGGATACTGCGCAGCACTTCAAGGCCATCTCCGTCCGGAAGCCCTAAATCCAAAAGCATCACATCATAGGAATTCACCGCAACTTCCTCCAGCGCATCAGCACAATCACTGACGTGTTTGCACAAATAACCCATTCCCGTAAGATAATCTCCGAGTTCCTGTGCGAGTTCGCGGTGGTCTTCCACAATGAGGATGTTCATTTGAAGCTTTTTTTATGAAGCCAAAGTAATAAAAAAGTTGGGAAAGTCAGAAAAGTCGGGAAGTAATGACTATAATCAAGAAATGTTTGACTGTTCTGACCCAGCTTTTGCATCTCATCTTCTAGACTTTCGGACTTTCGGTCTTTCCCGCTTCCGGACTTTCCAATCTAATTACTATTTTTACACCTTTATAAAATACCTATGTCACAAAAACGCCTTTTCCTGCTTGATGCCTACGCGCTGATTTTCCGCGGCTATTATGCGCTGATCAAAAACCCCAGAATTAATTCAAAAGGAATGGACACATCCGCCATTCTTGGGTTTATGAATTCCCTGATCGATGTTATTAAAAGGGAAAAGCCGGACCATCTTGCCGTAGCGTTTGACAAAGGCGGCAGCCACGTGCGGACCGAAATGTTTACCGCCTATAAAGCGAATCGTGACGAAACCCCGGAAGCCATCCGCATTGCGATTCCATACATCCAGCAGTTGCTTAAAGCGATGCACATCCCGATTTTGGAACTGGAAGGCTGCGAAGCCGATGACCTGATCGGTACCATTGCCAAACAGGCAGCAAACCAGAATTACCAGGTTTTTATGGTCACACCCGATAAGGATTTTGCACAATTGGTTTCCGAAAATATTTTTATGTACAAGCCTGCGCGTCTTGGCAATGGCATTGAAATCTGGGGTATTCCCGAAGTGCTTGACCGTTTTGAGATCGAGCGCCCGGAACAGGTGATTGATTTCCTTGGGATGATGGGCGATGCTGTAGACAACATCCCCGGTCTTCCCGGCGTGGGTGAAGTGACCGCGAAAAAATTCCTGAAGGAATTCGGTTCCATGGAAAATCTACTGGAAAATACAGACAAGCTTAAGGGGAAGATGAAAGAAAACATCGAAGCCAATAAAGCGCTTGGCTTACTGTCAAAACAATTGGCGACGATTTTATGCGATTGCGATGTCACTTTCAATGAAGACGATTACGAATTGTCAAAACCGGATGCCGATAAGGTTGAGGAAATTTTCCGCGAACTCGAATTCCGGAGGTTGGCAGAGCAGTTCAACAGCCTGTTTTTCAGCGACCAGAAAAACTATTCCAATATTGAAACGCAGGGACTGCCTCCTACGAAAACCATTGTTAAAACCGATCAGTTCGATTTGTTTTCAACCCAGGAAAGTGCAGACGACGCTTCAGGACAGATCAACAGTTATTATAAAACCCTCGAAAACACGGACCACCATTATCAATTGGCAGAAACTGATATGGCGATAAAATTCCTGATCCAAAACCTGCTGAAGCAAACCGCCGTCAGTTTTGATACCGAAACTACCGGGATTGACGCGTTGAACGCCGAACTCGTCGGATTGTCATTTGCATGGGAAAAAGGAAAAGGGTTTTATGTCCCGGTTCCTGAAAACCGCGAAGCGGCACAGGCTTTGGTGGATAAATTCGCACCGTTCTGGGATTCAGAATCGATTGAAAAGATCGGGCAGAATTTAAAATATGACTTAAAGGTGCTGTCCAATTACGGCGTAACGGTCAAAGGAAAACTGTTTGACACCATGATTGCGCACTACCTGATCAATCCGGACATGCGCCATAATATGGATGTATTGTCTGAAACGTATTTGCAATACTCCCCGAAATCCATCGAAGAGCTGATTGGCAAGAAAGGCAAGAACCAGAAATCGATGCGCGATGTTGCTTTGGAAGACATCAAGGAATACGCCGCTGAAGATGCCGATGTCACATTCCAGCTGAAAGAACATTTCGCCCCAGTTTTAGATAAAACCGAAACCCGTAAACTGTTTGAGGAACTCGAAATTCCACTGGTGCCTGTTTTAGCCGCCATGGAAACCGAAGGCGTGCGCCTCGATACTGATTTCCTGAAAGCCATGTCTGTTGAAATGGATAACGATATCAAAATATTCGAAAACCGGATTTATGAAACCGCAGGTGAGAAATTCAACCTCGCATCCCCGAAACAATTGGGCGAAGTCCTTTTTGACAAAATGAAAATCGGCGAAGGCAAACAGAAGAAAACCAAAACCGGTCAATATGCCACTGGTGAAGAAGTGCTTTCGTATCTGGCGCTTTCAAGCCCTTTTGTACAGGACATCCTGGACTGGCGCCAACTCGTGAAACTACAAAGCACCTATGTCACCGCATTGCCTACGCAGGTTTGCCAAAGGACCGGACGTGTCCACACCGATTATATGCAGGCCGTAGCAGCAACAGGACGTTTGAGCTCCAATAATCCGAACCTGCAGAACATCCCAATCCGTACGGAAAGAGGCCGCCAGATCCGGAAGGCTTTTGTGCCCAGGGATGAAAATTACACCCTGGTTTCCGCGGATTATTCTCAGATCGAATTGCGGATTATTGCAGCCTTAAGCGGTGAGGAAAACATGATCCGTTCGTTCCAGAACGGCGAGGACATCCACGCGGCGACCGCTTCAAAGGTATTCAATGTCGTTTTGGATGAAGTGACCCGGGAGCAGCGAAGCCACGCCAAAACGGTAAACTTCGGGATTATTTACGGCGTATCCGCTTTTGGATTGAGCAACCAGACGTCGTTGACACGCAGTGAATCCAAAGACCTCATCGATGCCTACTACCAGACTTATCCAAGGCTTCGCAATTTCATCAGCGAGCAAATTGAAATCGCACGCGAGCAGGGATTCGTGCAAACGATTTTAGGCCGCCGACGTTACCTGAAAGACATCAATTCAGCCAATGCGATCGTTCGTGGCGCTGCCGAGCGGAATGCGGTGAATGCGCCTATCCAGGGAAGCGCCGCCGACATCATCAAGATTGCGATGATCAACATCCATAAAAAACTGGTTTCGGAAAACTGGAAAAGCAAGATGCTGCTGCAGGTACATGATGAATTGGTGTTTGATGTCCACAATTCAGAACTCGAAAAAATCCAGCCCATGATCAAATACGAAATGGAAAATGCTTATAAGCTTGATGTCCCATTAGAAGTGGATCTCGGAATGGGGCAGAATTGGCTTGAAGCGCATTAATAATAACAAAAACACCATGAAAAAAACACTAATCCTTCTATTACTCTGCCTTTCGGCAAAAAATATTACGGCGCAGGTTTCAGATAAATATAAAACACTGGACAGCGCACTGACATACCTTGCTTCGAACAACCGTTTTATGGGATCTGTTGCGCTGCGGGATAAGGACCAGGTCGTTTTCAGCAAAGCTTACGGTTTTGCAGAGGTCGAAAAAAACACCAAAGCCACGCCGAAGACAAAATACAAGATCGGTTCGATCACTAAAATGTTTACTTCGGCCATCATTTTTCAATTGATTGAAGAAAAGAAACTGGCTTTGGACACAAAATTATCTGCATTTTACCCAACAGTCAGAAACGCGGATAAAATCACCATCGCCAACCTGCTCAACCACAGCAGCGGGATTTATAATTTCACGAATGACAGCACTTTTATGGATTTTGCAGAAATTCCGCAGACGCAGGAATCGATGCTAAAGAAAATTGCCGCCTATGATGCTGCATTCGAACCAGGCAGCAAGTCTGATTACAGCAATTCAAATTACCTTTTGCTGGGTTACATCATCGAAAAAATTACCAAAAAAAGCTATCCTGAAAATGTTGCTGTGCGCGTTATTAAAAAAGCCGGGCTTACAGATACCAAGTATTACGGCACCATCAACCCGGCAAATAACGAATCTTTTTCATACGCATTCGAAGGCGGTAAATGGAACAAGCGCGAGGAATGGCACGAATCCGTGGCTTACGCCGCAGGAGCTTTGCAATCAACACCCGATGATCTGACGCGTTTTGCGCGGGCTTTATTTGAAGGCAAAATCATCAGTAAAAATTCACTGGAAGAGATGACCCGGATGGAAAATAAATTTGGAAAAGGCATTTTCACTTTTCCTTTCGGCGATAAGAAATTCTTCGGGCATACCGGCGGGATAGAAGGCTTCTCCTCCTCATTAGGCTATAATCCCGAAGACGGCGCAGGATTTGCCATGACCGTAAATGCGGCAAATTATGATACAAATAAGATCGCTATTATGGCACTGAGTGCGTTTTACGGACAGGCTTTCAATTTCCCGGAAATAAAAAACATCAGCGTTGATGAAAAAATACTGAAAAGCTATACCGGGGTGTATGCAACACCCACCGTCCCTTTAAAAATGACCATCGCATATGAAAATGGTAACCTCACCGCGCAGGCCACGGGACAGGGTGCATTTCCCTTGACAGCGGAAAGTGAAACCGAATTTATTTTTGAAGACGCAGGGATAAAAATTACATTTGGCAATAATACGATGACCCTGCATCAGGGTGGAATGAAATTTGAATTTAAAAAAGACACGCCTTAGTGCTTTTTTTAAACGCAAAAGCCATATTTTTAACGCAACCTTAACCAAATCCGAGCATCAGGTCTATAACCTAAAAGCCGACCGTGGAATCATTAAAGACCATATTATATTTCTCATTATTCAGGTATCCTTTGAAGCTGGAGGAGATATGCAGTTTTTCAATCTCAAAGGATTGCCCGAAAATTGAAGCCGAGCTTGTGGAATTGATTGCGAAAAAAATCATTTTTAAGATTGAGGATTATTATTATCCCGAATATGATCCCAGCTGCCTTGAAAAACGGAAAAATGGAAACAAGATGGCTGTAGATGCTTTGGTCAAGGCTAAAGAACGTGCTACATTAATTTCTAAATTCCCTTTTGTGGAAGCCGTCGGAGTATCAGGTTCGCTTTCAAAAGGATATTATGACAAAGACAGCGACATCGATTTTTTCGTGATTACCAAACCAGGAAAGCTCTGGATTTCGCGTACTTTCCTGATGCTATACAAGAAGTTGTTCCTTTTTAACTCCAGGAAATATTTCTGTATCAATTATTTCATGTCTTCGTCGAGCCTTGAAGTGGAAGAAAAAAACAGGTTTACCGCTACCGAGATCAAGACCCTCATTCCTTTCGAAGGAAAAATGGTTTTTGAAGAATTTTACAGCAAAAACGACTGGGTTTCCGGATTATTGGGCCAGTATGACCCGAAATTGGAGAGCGTAGGCGTGATCAGCAAGCCGAACGGCGTGAAAATGCTCGAAGCCATACTGGATACTAAAGCCGGCAATCAGCTGGATTCCTTATTCAAGAAAACAACGGTGGCGTTCTGGAAGCTGAAATTCCGGCAGATGCATACCGATGATTTTAAGATGGCATTGAAATCAACCAAAGACATTTCAAAGCACCATCCGCTGAATTTCCAGAAAAAGGTAATCAACGCACTGAATGATAAATATGACGAGATTCGCATAAACCATAACATTGAATTACAACGGGAGTATGTCTGAGATCCTTTTTACCCATTCCTATTTTTACAGGCGCGACCCAAAGCAGTGGAAAAACAAGATGCCTTTTCCGCCGTTGGGCACGCTGTATGCGGCTTCGCTGATGCGTGGGAATGGCTATAACGTACATCTTTTTGACACCTGCCTTATTGAAGACCCACTTGAAATCCGTCCTGCGATTGAAGCGATTCTGCCCAAATATCTCGTCATTTATGACGACGGCTTCAATTACCTGACCAAGATGTGCCTCACGACGATGCGCGAGGCGGCGTTCGAAATGATTGCCATGGGCAAACAAAATGGCGCTATCGTCATTGTCAGCAGTTCCGATTCCACAGATCATTACGGCCTTTATCTTGAAAAAGGCGCTGATTACATTATACAGGGCGAAGGCGAGCTCACTTTGCTGGAACTCATCAATACGCTTGAAAAAAATCAAATTCCTGAAACTACCAACGGAATCGCATTCCGTAAGCACAATGACATTCAGGTAAATCCAAAGAGGCCGGTACTCCAAAACCTAGATGAATTGCCGTTACCAGCCTGGGATTTGATTGAAATGAACGATTATAAGATCATCTGGAGCCAAAGCGGACAGGATTTCACACTCAATATCGCTACCACACGCGGCTGCCCATACAAATGCAACTGGTGCGCAAAGCCGATTTACGGGAACCGCTACAACTCGCATTCGCCGGAATATATCGTGAACCACATCGAGTTCCTGCGCCAGTCTTTTGGCGTGAAACGCTTCTGGATGTGTGATGATATCTTTGGATTAAAACCCAATTGGGTGCAGCAATTCAATGCCGGATTGAAAAGTAAAAAACTCAAAATCCGCTATTATATCCAAAGCCGTGCCGATTTACTGCTGAAAGAAGACACGATAGACGCACTTGCTGAATCGGGCCTTGAAGAAGTGTGGGTTGGCGCAGAAAGTGCCAGCCAGAAAATCCTTGACGCGATGGACAAAGGCACTAAAGTCGAACAGATATATGAAGCCACACGGCTGCTCAAAAGCAAGAATATCCGTATTGCGTTTTTCCTCCAATTCGGTTATCCTGGTGAAACACCTGAGGATATCGAGCATACCATTTCGATGGTGAAAGAACTGAAGCCGGACAATATTGGGATTTCGGTTTCCTATCCGTTGCCGGGCACGCCTTTTTACGAAAAGGTAAAAGCGGACCTGACAGCAAAATCGAACTGGAAAGATTCTGACGACCTGGAAATGATGTTCAATGGCACTTTTAAATCGGCATATTATAAAAAACTGCAGCGTTTTGTGCATAAGGAATTCCGCAAAACCCAGGGACTTGACAACCTGAAAGCTATGGCCGGAAACCCGTTGGAATTGTCGTTGCGTAAAGTAATTTCTGTAATGAAGCTGGGGTATTATGTTCCCGGAGCTTTTGCCAGCGGGATCAGCCTAAAAAAAATGCAAAAGTGAGTAGCGGCTTTGATCGCGCGGCTGTTTCTTATGATGCCGATTTTACAGATACCCCCATCGGGAAGCTTCAGCGTCAATCGGTTTACGCTATTTTATCTGAAATTTTAGACCGTAAAAAACCGGAATCCATCCTTGAAATCAATTGCGGCACCGGCGCTGATGCGGTTTGGATCGCCAATCAGGGTTTTAATATCACTGCGACTGACATTTCTGAAGGCATGATTGCCATTGCGAAAAATAAGGTCAATAAAAATCAGCCGGTATTCGAAACGATGGACATTGAATCTTTGGCTGCACATTTTTCAGGTACTGCATTCGATCTTGTATTTTCCAATTTCGGCGGGTTGAATTGCCTATCCGGAAAAGCCTATGCGACATTTTTTAATGACATTCATCGCATCCTTTCACCAAAAGGAATGCTGGTTCTCGTTATTATGCCGAAAAATACACTTTGGGAAAAAATATATTTCCTCTCAAAAGGTGAATTCAAAAACAGCTTCCGCAGAAAAAACGAATTCATGATTGCGGATGTCAACGGCGAAAAAATCCCGACTTTTTATTACAACCCGAAAGAAACCGTAACTTTAGCAGCGGCGGGATTTGAGGTGAAAAATATTTCGCCGATCGGTTTTTTTGTGCCACCATCGTATTTGCAGCCGTATTTCAACAGGTACCCGAATATCCTGAAGGTGTTGGCAAAATTCGAAAAAGGCATCAGGAACATAGGATGGCTGTCCTCCTATTCCGATCATTATTGCATCGTACTGGAGAAAAAATGAGCGTATTACTGACACACGGCTATTACCTGTCATCCGACCCGAAAGAGCAACGGATCATGAAGCCGTACCCGCCACTGGGATTGCTTTACGTGTCTTCCTACCTCCATAGCAAAGGGATGCATAACGATGTTTACGATTCGACTTTTTATACCAAAGAAGACCAGTTGGCTTTCATCCTTGAGAAAAAACCAAGAATCGTCGCGATTTACACCAACCTGATGACCAAGACCGAAGTCATCAGCCTGATGAAAATCCTGAAATTGCCCGAATATGGTTTCCCTAAAATCATCCTTGGCGGCCCGGACGTGAGCTATAATATTGAAAATTACCTGAAAGCCGGTGCCGATTTCCTGGTTATTGGTGAAGGTGAGGAAACGACATTTGAATTGTGTGGGGCACTTTTAGATGGTCAATCTTATGCTGATATAAACGGCATCGCTTACCTTGAAAATAATATTGCCGTAAAAACCGCGGCTCGTGTTAAATTCCGCGAGCTGGACGAACTGCCGTTACCCAACCGCGATGCCATCCCAAACGAAAAATACCTGGAAATCTGGAAGCGCAACCACGGCGAAAGCTCGATGACGATTTCTACGCAACGTGGCTGTCCCTACACCTGCAAATGGTGCAGCACGGCGGTTTACGGGCAAAGTTACCGCAGGCGTCCGCCAGAACAGGTGGCTGCAGAAATGAAAATGCTCAAAGAAAAGTACAACCCGGATGCGATCTGGTTTGTCGATGATGTGTTTACGATAAGCCACAAATGGCTCACGGCTTTCCATGAGGAAGTGGTAAAACAGGGTGCACAGATCCGTTTTGAATGCATCACGCGCGCGGAAAGGCTGAATGAGGAAATCCTGAGACTGTTGAAAGAAGCAGGTTGTTTCCGGATTTGGATAGGGGCGGAAAGCGGATCACAGAAAATCATCGATGCGATGGACCGACGCGTAGACGTGAACCACGTAAAGAAAATGATCCAGGACACCAATGCGCTCGGGATTGAAACCGGGACTTTTATCATGGTGGGCTATCCCGGGGAAACCGAAGCCGATATTTCGGAAACGATCCAATACCTTAAAGATGCCAATCCGACGCATTATACGATTACCATCGCTTATCCGATCAAGGGGACATCGCTTTACGAAGAAATTGAAAAAGACATTACCGTTGCGCCGGATTGGGAAACCTCAACCGACAGGGAAATCGATTTCAGGCGGGAATATCCACGGAAATATTATGATTATGCGGTGTCAAAAGTAGTCAATGAAGTCGAATTCCACAGGGCATTTTCCAAAAACCACTTTTCTGTAAAAGCAGTGAAGCACAAGGCGAAATCATTCCTGGCCACCGCGTTGATGAGTTTAAGCAAATGAAGAAGGACACTACATATGCTGCCATAATTACGCTGCTTTATTTTGTGGTAAGCCTGGTCGGCATCCTGCACCATGAGCTGTGGCTTGACGAATCCCAGCATTGGCTTCTGGCCCGGGACAGCGATTCGTTTGCTGACTTAATGTACAACCTTCGCTTTGAAGGGCATCCGGTACTTTGGGATTCCCTTTTGTTCCTGGTCAGCCGTTTTACGCACAACCCTTTAGGGATGCAGTTCCTGCACATCCTGATTGCAACGGCTACAGCTTTCGTTTTTTTAAGCAGAGCCCCTTTTTCAAGGACATTCAGGACGCTTTTCGTGTTTGGGTACTTCATGATTTTTGAATACAGCCTGATCAGCAGGAATTATATCCTGGGCATTTTCTTCCTGTTTTTGGCCTGTAGCCTGTTTAAGGACCGGCAGCGGAAATTCTGGATTTTGTGCCTGTATCTTGCCATTGCCAGTAATGTACACTTGATATTTTCGGTCGTCTGCTGCGGTATTTTTGCTGTGCTTTTGTATGAAAAGTTCCGGAACGGTGACATCCGTACTTCCGGGGCCGGCATTTTCGTTTTCGGTATCGGGTTGGCGATAAATGTCGCCCTGATTGCAATGACACAGTCGGATTGGCTTTTCGAAACAGTGAAAGACGTGCCATTGAGAGAGAAATTCAGCGCGGGCTATATTTCCCTTTTTAAAGGTATAATGACCATTCCCGATTTCAGCACCATGCATTTCTGGAACACCAATATACTGGTAAGCCTGAGCAGGCCGACGGCGGTCCTTCTTGGATTATTGGCGTATGCACTGCCGCTGTTTTTACTCCGGAGCAAAATGGTATTGGGCTATGTATACCTTACACTGGCGGGGTTGCAGGTTTTCTTTTTCGTAACACAGCGATCTGCGGTAAGATTTGATGGCATGGCTTATATGGTGCTGGTCATCGGTTTGTGGGTGGAACAATATCTTCCGCAGGATGAAGTTCCCGAAGCCTTCCTGAAAAGGAAAAAATGGGTTTTGTATTCCATACTTTCGATTCAAATGCTCACTGGCGTGCTTGCTTATACATTTGATTATCTTTACCCATTTACCGCTGCGAAAAATGTGGCTTCTTTCCTTAAGCATAAAAAACCGGAAAACGGCAATGTGGTGACCGTTACCTGTGATGGCACAATGTTAAGCCCTTATCTTCAAAAGAAAATTTATTTCCTTAGTGAGAAAAGTGAGCACAGCTATTGCGACTGGGGAAGCGCGAAAGGCATTTTCCAAAAAGACAGCATCAGGGCGATGCTAACCAGCTATGTAAATGAAAAAGGGACAGCCATCTTTGTAAGCGGTTATGCTTTTACCGATAGTAAATCCCTGGGGAGTTGGCAAGCGCTGAATGAAATGGTAAAGGTAAAACTGCTTGCAGAATATAATGACAACATCATAAGGAATTCGGGATTTTCTATTTATGAAATATCCCCAATAAAACAGCATTAAATGAAGATCCACCGATTCATAGTCCTGCTTTCAATCCTGCTAACACAATCTGTGGCCGTGCCCCCGCAATTCATGGACATTGACGACAGTGTGAAGCTGGAATGGCATAAAAGTTATGCAGACGACACTATGGATAAAGCTGTGGTGGGATTGCGCTGGGCCTTGTCATATGTAGGTGCGAAATCCCTGGGGCCTTCCGAAATAACAGTTTCCGGGAACACTGCCAGCATCAATGCCTACAAACTGGGGCTGAATGAAAATGCGGTCAACGCACTGAAGATATTGCATCAGGCAATCCGGGAATCAGGAGAGTATAAACGCAATAAATCCATTGATATGGGGCGCTACGTTTCGCTGATCCTGGGATCGCCACAACATTATTACGCACTGACTGGCGTTCCGGAAAAGTTGGATGACTTGCTTGCCGGTTACACTCTGCTTGAAGACAAAGGCTATGTGAACCACTCTGCCGTTTCGCTGAAACACCGTATTATCCGCTTTTCCGGGCAAGACAAAATGAGGCAGGTTTTCCTTTCTGCAGAAACCGATCCTGCTACAGGCCGTATTGAAGAATATGAGACCCTCGAAATCATGGACAACGCGCAGCTGCGTTTCGGGATTTTTGATGCTGACGGGAATCGAATGGACCATGCTGACCCGTCTGTTACCAATGCCGGAAAACCCGCTAAATGCATGTGGTGCCACGAATCGACGATTTCGCCCATGTTCAAACCACAGGACGAGGTACATTCCTACTTAAGCTACAATGCGCTGCAGGATAAGCTGAAAGCGTACAATCAATCCCTTACTGAACAGAAAGCATTGTTGAAAGAAGGTGTCGATTATTTAAAATTGCAGGACCATACTTTTACAGAATTGCTTTACATCACTTTTATGGAGCCCTCCGCAGAAAGGCTCAGTGCCGAATGGGGCATGCCTTTGGCTGAAGTACAGCAGCGGCTTTCAGGTTTAAGTACGCATGTGTGTGAGGAGTTTCCGTATTTAGGGCCGCTTTACCAGCGTAAAGAGGTAGAAAAACTCGCGCCCTATCAAGGCCTGGAAGTTTCAGGATCGGTCAGGGAAATGTCTTCGGAAGTAAATTATATCCATGATTAACAATCGTAAAATAATCGTCGTACTGCCGGCTTACAATGCTGCCAAAACCCTTCAGAGGACTTTTGAGGAAATCCCTTTTGAGGTAGTCGATGATGTGATCCTGACCGATGATTTCAGTAATGACAATACGATTGAAGTGGCCAAAAATCTCGGCATTCGCCACATCATCCGCCATGAAAAAAACAAAGGTTATGGCGCCAACCAGAAATCCTGTTATGCGAAAGCCCTCGAACTGCAGGCAGATATCGTGGTGATGCTGCATCCCGATTACCAATACACGCCCAAACTGATCCCGGCAATGTGCACACTCGTCGCCAATGATTTATACGATGTGGTTTTAGGGTCACGCATCCTGAGCAAAGGCGCACTGAAAGGCGGGATGCCTTTGTACAAATATTTGTCGAACCGCATCCTCACGCTAATCCAAAACATGCTGATGAACCAGAAACTTTCAGAATATCACACGGGTTACCGTTGCTTTAGCGCGGATATATTGAAGAAAATACACTTCGGCATGAACTCGGATAATTTCGTTTTTGACAATGAGATGCTCGCGCAATGCTGTTATACCAAGGCACGGATTGGAGAAATTTCGTGTCCGGCCAAATACTTTGAAGATGCTTCTTCGATTAATTTCAAAAGAAGCGTTGTTTATGGATTGGGCGTTTTAAGGGTTTCCGTATCATATTTTTTACAGAAGACCGGATTGCTTCGCTTTTCAATCTTCCGGGATTTATGAAATCCCTTTTTAAATATTACTATTGGTTTCCGCTGTTGCTGCTCTGCGGGTTTTATGTTTTCCGGGCGGTTGATTTCCCTGTACATGATTTTGCGAACTATTATTTCGGGGGGCGATTCCTTATCGACGGTAGTTTCGGAAAATGGGTTTATTTTCCTTACGAATTCAACAAAGTCATTTTTGACCTTGGCCACAAGGGCGTGTTTGTGAGTTATGCGCCAAATACGCCATTCCTGGCTTTGCTCTTTGCGCCACTTTCACTGATTCCTGTTGCAGCGGCCAAGATCATTTTCAATATCGTCAGTTGCGGCCTGTTTTTTTTCAGCTTAAAAAGGCTGGTGGATTTTAACCGGATCAATCTGTGGTACATGGCCATCATCCCTTTACTTTTTTTTGTACCGATAAAAAATGACCTGCTTTTCGGGCAGGTTTATATGCTGCTTTTCTTTCTATTGGCCGAAAGCTGGCTCGCGTATCAGAAAAACCGGCTTAAGAGCATGGCAATGTGGCTTTCATTGGCGATCATGCTGAAGGTGTTCCCGGTGTTTTTGGTCTTGATACTCCTGTTTAAGAAGCAATTCCGTGCCTTTATCTGCGTTTTCGTCGGCATGGCCATTTTATTTGCCGTCAGCCTGCCGTTTACGGGAATCGGAATCTGGATTTTTTATCTCAATGCAGTGCTCCCGAAAGCTTCAAACGGAGAAATCGCGACCGCTTTTGTCGACAATTACCAATCAGTATTCATGTTCCTGAAAAGGCTTTTGGTTTATGATTACCCTGAAAACACGAGTCCATGGTGGGGCAATCATCAACTGCTGTTTTCCGGATTGGTAGCCGCTTTTAAAATCATGCTTATTGCTGGCGGATATTACATTTCGAAAAAGGCAACGGATCCGCTTTTGGCTTTTTCCTATTGGATTTTCGCCCTATTGCTGATGTCACCGTATGGCAGCACTTACAGCCTGCTGCTGTTGGCCTTTCCGGTTTTGCTGGTGTTAAAAAACGACTGGCCCAATTCAAAAAAAGCGGTGTGTTTCTTCCTTTTCCTTTTGATCAATAATATCCCGCTGGCTTTATTTATGCAGCAGCCGTTTCCGGTGTCTTACCTAAGGCTGGTTTTATTGCTGCTGCTGGCGACGATGTTGATTTTGAGTGTTTCAAAGCTGCTGAAATGGAAAATCATATCGGCCGTTTCGCTAGCCGCGCTTTTAGCGGTATTGCTTTTGCAGCAAACGGGTTCACGCCCGGACGGATTTCACCTCACCCATCAGGAACCCATTCTTATATACGATTACCGGATCACGGCCAACAAACTGACGTATCATTTCTGGAATGAAAACGGGCCCCAAAGCCGGTCCGAATCCCTGAAATTTTCGACTGTGCAACCGCTTGAAATCAGGAATGGCGAAGTATTTTACAACCATAAAATGCTTACATCGGACCAAAGCAATAAAATGAAACCCATATTATTGGATCATCATACCGTTATTTACCTTTCGGATTTCGATCGCGGCATCGGGTTTTATGCTTTGAAAAAAATCGATTTATAAGAAAGAGCTTATTTACAAAGGACAGTATGCAACATCATCAACCAGCCTGTTTTTACAGCTGCCGGAACACATTTGAGAATGCCTAAACACTTGCAACGAATTTCGGCCATCTTCGCCAATGCTACGCGTCAGATCATGACATCTGTATTTGGCATTATCACTCCGTTTATGGTCATCCATTATTTTTCTAAAGGCATATGGGGTGGCTTCGTCCCTATCTTACTGTACACGCTCATGGCCATCGCTGTGGTTAATTGGGGCAATAAGGAATTCCTGCTGCGTAAATTCAGCAGGGAACCCGCAAGGATAAATTTTGATTATTCGCAAAACCTTTTTACACGGCTGCCCTTACTGCTGCTGTTTTCATGCCTCGGCTTTTTTTGTTTTCCATTGTATTATGGCATTTTTATTTTACTCTGGCTTACCGGAAGATACCTGACCCATACTGCAGAGGCCCTGATTATGTATGAAAAAAAGTTTAAAGCCTCATTTTGGATTGAATTGTCGTGCTTCATGGTATTTTGTATTTTATTTTACATGGTAAAGCAGACACCAGGGCTTTTTCCTTTGCTGGTTATTTACAGCTTTTACCAATTCATAAGGGGGGGCTGCTTTTTTATCCTGTTCCTTCGTGTCTTCAACAGGGCCGCATTGAAGATAGACTGGAGTTACTACCGCGACTCACTTCCGTTTTTCCTACTGTCGCTGCTGGGGTTGCTGGCTTCCAAAGCAGATGTGTATATTATCAATCATTATGCCGATCGTGAGACGGTGGCCAATTACCAGGTGATAAACGGATTGCTGATTTTCATTATGTCAATCGCTTCCTATATGTATGCGCCATTTACGAAGAACATTTACCGGAACAATACCGAGGTTGTTGGGAAAGCGAAACGACTTTTAATCATTTCCGGGTTCCTCATCATACCGATTGCTTTAGTCGCGGTACATTATATTTTGAAGATTTTCCTGCATGTGGAATATTCGTGGTTTTTTTACCTGGTGGCGTTCCTGTACATTTATCCGGCTTATGGGTATGGCATTGAAATCGTGACGCTATTTAAACAGCACCAGGAAAGAAAAGTTACCGTGTATTTATTTACCGGAGTACTGATCAATATTTTGCTTTCATGGATTTTATTGCGTTCCGGATTTGGATTGATTGGTGTTTTATCGGGAAGTGCCTTTTCGCAGTGGCTCCTGCTGTTATTTTTCCGAAAAAAGCGATTGCTGAAGCTTCAATAAAAACTATTTCGTCAACCAATGCAGTATAATCGGAGGGCAAATGTTTTTAAGCAATTGTTTTATTTTTTCGCCTCGGGAAACAAAATCAAAGGCAGTAAGGATGTTGTGTTCCTGCATTGACAAACCGGATTCACGCAGTAAATAAGACCCTAAACTATAATACCCCATCCAAAGCAGCAGGAATCCCGATTTTACCTTGTTTTGATTGGTCAGGAATTCCGGCTTCAGCACATAAACCGCATCGCCGCACGGAGCCGAATGGTAACTTTTATGGGAATTCCCAAAAACCGGCTTGTAATGCTGCCTGTAGGTGATAAAATCAACCAGGACATAACCTTTATCCCTTAAATAGATGTCTATGTCCGAAAACATTACCTGATTCTGGTACACAGCGATGGTCGAGACTTCAATCTTAAGGATGTTGATCCTTTTAGCCGAAAGCAGTTTTTCCGCACCATGCAGGATTTTCAATTCTGAGCCCTGGGTATCAATTTTCAAATAATCGATTACAGCATTTTGGTCTTTTATAAAATTATCAAGCTTCACCGCCGCAACCTTCACCACATTTTCAATCTCTATATTGGATTTCCAGCTGTTGAAGTTGCTATACAAACCGAAATGTTTCTGATAATTGTCCGCATCTGTTTCGAGCAAACTGCTCATTGAAGCATGTTTTGTGATGTTAAACGACACTTCGCCTTCCGTATCTGAAAGGCATTGACCGGATAATTCCAGTGACTTAAAAGGGTGTTTACGGTACTTTTCCTGAAGCAGCTGTAATTCTGCAGGATTTGGCTCAAAGCCCACCATATTGGTGATGGAAGACAATTCATGTATGAAATCAAGTTTGTCTTTGGCACCAACATCAATAAAGAAAAGGGATTCGATATTGTGGTGATTCAGGATCGGGATAATTTGGTTGTCCAAGATAAATTATAGCTATTTAAACCCAAAAATATGAATTTAAATCCCTTTTACTCATTAGATTTGCCATATAATAATTCCGATGTCCGCAAATAAAACCATCATATTCAACCCGAAAAGTGCGAATGGCAAGCACCGCATCCCCAACTCGATCCTGCAGGTCGGCGCATCGATCCATGGAAAATACGAATATGTTTTTGTGGATGGCAATCTCGAAAAAGATCCCTGGGAAACCATTGAAAATTATCTTAAAACGGGTGAGTTTAAATATTTCGGTTCTACAGTAATGCCCGGCCCGCAATTGCGGCAGGCGATTCCTTTTACCAAAAAAATACGCGAAGCGTTCCCCGATGTCATTACGGTCTGGGGCGGCTACTTCGCTTCGAATCAATATAAGGCCGCCTTGAATTCAGGCGTTGTGGATTATGTGATCAACGGGCCTGGCGACAATACGTTCCCACAATTGATTGCAGCGATTGAAGCAAACGAAAAGGAAGCTATTTTCCTGATCAAAAACCTGATTTATAAAAACGACAAAGGCGAAATCATCAAAACCGCGGTCGAGGCTTTACTGGACCAGGACACCTTGCCGAAGTTCCCTTATGAATACCTGGATTCGTTTTATCCCGTAAGGAATTACCTCGCGAAAACCTTCATGGGAAACAAGACACTATCGTATCATTCCAGTATGGGTTGCCCGTTTTCGTGTTCGTTTTGCGCTGTGGTACCTATATACAATGCAAAGTGGAAAGGCATGTCGGCCACGCGGATTTATGAGGATGTAAAATATTTTAAAGAAACTTATAATATCGATGCGGTCGAATTCCACGACAATAATTTCTTCACTTCCAAAAAAAGGGTTTTGGAGTTTTCGAATTTAATCATGGATGACAACATCAGTTACTGGGGCGAAGGGCGCATCGACACCATCAATATGTATTCGGACGAGGATTTGAAACTGATGCGCAAAGCAGGCTGCAAAATGATTTTCCTCGGTGCCGAAACCGGAAACGATGCCGTGTTAAAGCAAATGAACAAAGGGGGTACGCAAACGGGGAAGATGATTAAGGATTTTGTGCTGCGCATGAAAAACGCCGACATCATACCCGAATTGTCGTTTGTATTGGGCATGCCTGCCAAAACAGAGAAGGAAGTTTACGACCAGATTCTTTGGGACATCAATTTCATCAAGGAAATCAAAACCATCAATCCTGATGCGGAAATCATCATTTACCTTTTCAGCCCGGTACCAACCGAAGGTTCGGAATTATACCAGCAGATCATCGATGCGGGATTCTCATTCCCGGAAACGCTGGAAGAATGGATTTCGCCAAGCTGGGAAAATTTCGATTTACGTAAAAATCCGCTTACTCCCTGGCTGAAACCTTATATGATTGACACCATAAAAAACTTCGAGACGGTGCTAAACGGCTATTACCCAACGGTTTCCGATTTTCGGATCAAGGGTTATAAAAGGCACTTGCTTCGGGCAGTTTCGGGAATACGCTATAAAACGGGGATGTATCATTTTCCTTATGAAATCAAGGCTTTGCATAAAATCTGGAAATACCGGCAACCTGAAATTGAAGGATTTTATTCTGAATAATTCGCTGCTGCAAGCGGCAAATTAATAATATAGTGATGAGGGGACTTTTAAAAAAAATATTCAGCCCGTTCCTGAAAAAAGCCAGCGCGATGTATTTAAAAAAACGCCGGAAATATTCCTATAAAGGCATTTCAGTTTGGGTGGAACCTACGGTGTTTCCGCCGTTCATTACCATCAGTACTAAAATTTTACTCGATTTTATCAATCCACTTCCGCTGAAAAATAAGGCCTTTTTAGAATTGGGTTGCGGCTGCGGCATCATCTCCATACTGGCGGCAAAAAAGGAAGCGATTGTGACATCGACAGATATTAATGAGGCTGCGTTGCGTGCTTTAAAAAAAAATGCTGAAGCGAATGGGGTCAATATCGAAATCCTGTTTTCGGATTTGTTTGAAAGCCTTACCGGAAAATCATTTGATTGTATCATCATCAATCCGCCGTATTATCCGAAAAACCCTGGGTCCATAGCTGAAAACGCCTGGTTTTGCGGGGAAGATTTTGAGTATTTCAGAAAACTCTTTTCCACTTTGCCGGAATTTATTTCTGCCCAAAACGAAATCTATATGATCCTGTCAGAAGATTGTGATCTGGAAAAAATAAAAGCCATTGCATTAAAAAATGGAATGGCTTTAAATGTTGTTCTGGAGAAAAAAGTCGCCGGTGAAAAAAATTACATTTTTCGCATAATCCAATTATAACTTTCTGGTCGAATCGCGCTGGCGCAGCTCCGTTTTGATGACGTTCGTGATGGGCTTGATTTCCTCTTTGCTTTCGAGCCTTTCTATGAGAAGCTTTGCAGCCGCCTCCCCGATTTCCGGTCCGTGCTGGCTGATGGTTGACAAACTTGGCGTCATCCTTCTGGACCAGATCCCATCTGCAAAACCAATCACTGAAAGTTGTTCCGGAATCTTAACCCCGCGTTTTATAGCCGCTTTCATGGCCATGGTCGATGCATGTTCATCTAATGCAAAAACGCCATCCGGTTTTTCGCTGTCGAATAATTTTTCGATCTTATCGTTGAAATCATCTTCGGAATCCGTGCGGATGATCAAATCGTCGCTGACATTAGTGCCGTTTTTCTCCAGCGCTTCGAAATAGCCCTTGGCACGCAGTTTCCCTACGCTGAGATTGTCGATTGCCGAAAGCAGCGCGATTTTTTTGCATCCTAGCTTAAGGAGGTGTTCTGTGGCGTGTACAGCCGAATCGAAATCATCCACCACCACTTTATCGCAATCCACCCTTTCGGCGATACGGTCGAACATTACAATGGGCGTACCGTCATTAATGACATCTGTGAAATGCTGGTATTCGTTAAGTTTCTGGGCTTCTTCTGAAACGGAAAGGATAAAACCGTCAATAGTGCCATTGCTGAGCATATCGAGCGTATGGATTTCCTTTGCCAGCGATTCGTTTGAAATGCAGGTGATCACGTTGTATCCTTTGGCTTCCGCCACCTTTTCAATACCACTGAAAACTTTTGCGAAAAAGGCATTCATAATATTGGGTATGATCACGCCAATGGTTTTGGTCTTGCGGTTCTTGAGGTTCAGACCAATGATGTTCGGTTTGTAATTCTTCAGCTTGGCAAACTCCTGTATCTTGATTTTCGTTGGCTCGCTGATTTCAGGACTATCATTCAAAGCTTTGGAAACGGTCGAAACCGAAACATGCAGTTCTTTGGCGATTTGTTTTAAGGTGGCTTTTTCTTTCATCGGTCAAATGATTATTGGCGGTTTATGCAAATATAATGTGAATTATATAAGGTTTTGTTGTAAAGGCGAAACATTCACACATATTTAATCAACAATTTTACAAAACCAAAAAATAAAAATTTCCAGTAGACAAACGGCAAATTGATTTTTCGGGAAAGTGTTATCGTAAAACGTTGGCATAATTCCCGGGCTGAATGATTATTAACCACTTTTAAATGTTTCATTATGAAAAACACAGTGAAAATCCAGGAAGTAAATCCTTCTTTTACTAACAGAAGAAGTTTCCTGAAACTTAGTGGGCTGACCGTTGTTGGTGCGGGCCTACTATTAGCCGGATGTAACGACACCGACGACGGCAATGGTAATCAAAACCAGTTGCCGGGCGTGCGGAGTAATGGTATTTTTGATTTAGGCGGCGGTGACTTCGGCGTGCTGACTTATGCTTATGCACTCGAACAACTTGAAGCCGACTTTTATACTAAAGTCGTAAACGCTTCCGGTTTTAACAGCTTTCCTGATGAAGACCGTCAGGTACTGACCGACCTTTATCACCATGAGGTAATCCACAGGGAATTTTTCAAGGCTGCCTTAACCGAAGCTTTACCTGATCCTTCGACACAATTGCTGCCTACACTGGCGTTTGACTACAGCGGATTGAATTTCAACAGCCGTGATGCGGTTTTAGCCACGGCTAAAGCACTTGAAGATACTGGTGTAGCCGCTTATAATGGTGCTGCAAAGCAGATTACCAATGTAAATTATCTTTTACTTGCCGGTAAAATCGTTTCTGTAGAAGCGAGGCATGCTTCAGCAATCCGCAGCCTTATCAATCCGAATTCCAATTCATTTGCCGGAGATGATGTCGTAAGTACCTCGAACGGGCTTGATGTCGCTAAAGAACCGTCAGAAATACTTGGTATCGCCGGAGGATTTATTACAACTGAATTTACTGCGAATTATTTATAACATTTAAAAATCACGATCATGAATATTATCAAATTTTTAGAGTCGTTTACCAATGAGGAAATGATGCGCAGTGAAGGCTCGAGAAGAGACAGTTTCGGGCAATTCGGAAAATTAGGAAGAAACCTTGCTCTGGCAGCGGTACCTTTCGGGCTTGCCACTTTGACTTCAAAAGCGTTTGCTGCAGATATTACGCCTACACCGGCCACGCCAACAGGTGCATTGCAGTTTGCATTAATATTGGAATACCTTGAAGATGAATTTTACAGACTGGGATTAGAATCCGGGGTAATCCCAACCGGAGGAAGGGATGAAAAAGTCTTTATGCAGATTGCGGCACACGAAAGCGACCACGTGGCTTTCTTAAAGAATGCCCTTGGTGCCAATGCACCTGCAAAACCAACTTTCGATTTTACTGTAAGCGGTGCTTTTGATCCATTTAATGATAACGGAATAGGGCAGGCAACAGCTTATGCCCAATTCCTCGCTTTGTCCCAGGCATTCGAAGATACGGGTGTGAGGGCTTATAAAGGACAGGCTGGTAACCTGATTACACAGCCGGCTTTATTAACGGCTGCATTGCAAATCCACTCCGTCGAAGCACGTCACGCTTCTGAAGTAAGAAGGTTGCGCGGACTGAAAGGCTGGATTACCGGAAACCAACGTGGTGCAGGAATGCCCGATGCTACTCAGGCAGTATATAATGGAGAAGAAGTAACGAATCAGGCAGGGTTTAATACTGGCGGCCCTTTTGGGGCGGATGCAGGAAGTGAAGCATATGATGAGCCTTTGACTACAGAACAGGTGGTGGATATCGCCAACTTGTTTATTGTATAGAATTTAATTGGTTAGTTGAAAAACCATCCTTCGGGGTGGTTTTTTTTATTTATAGACTAATGCCTAGCCCCGATAGGAACGTAAATCCTTTTTGTTTTTTCTTTAAAAACAAAAAGATTGTAGTGGATAGCGGGAAAAAGCTCCTGAAAATTAAACCAATATCCAAAAACTGTATTGATGAAAACGAACTTAAAATAATCTTTTCCAGACAATTTGCATTTAAAATAAATAATTGTACTTTTGCACTCCCTTTATTGGGGATGGAATGTTTAATTAAAATAAATTATTGTGAACACATTAAGTTACAAGACGATTTCAGCCAACAAGGCCACTGTAAGCAAAGAGTGGATTGTTGTTGACGCTGATGGTCATAACTTGGGACGTCTTGCTTCAAAGGTCGCTATGATCTTAAGAGGGAAGTATAAGCCGAGTTATACACCGCACGTAGACTGTGGCGATAACGTGATTGTTATCAACGCAGAGAAAATCAACCTTACGGGTTCAAAAATGGATGACAAAATTTACATGCGTCATACCGGTTACCCAGGAGGTCAGAGAACCTTAACTGCTAAAGTATTACAGCAAAAGAATCCTGCTGCTTTAGTTGAGAAAGCTGTAAAAGGAATGCTTCCAAAAAACAAATTGGGCGCGGAACTTTTCAGAAACCTGAATGTAGTAGTAGGCTCTGAGCACAAACAAGGCGCTCAGAAACCTAAAACTGTTAACCTAAACGATCTTAAGTAATGGCAGTAATCCACAAAATCGGCAGAAGAAAAACAGCCGTAGCGCGTGTGTATGTTTCTGAAGGAACAGGAAAAATCACCGTAAACAAAAAAGAATTCGCGACTTACTTCCCAACGGCAACTTTACAGTACAAAGTATTGCAGCCAATGACAATGACTGAGAATGCCGACAACTACGACGTTAAGATCAACGTATACGGTGGCGGTGTTACAGGTCAGGCAGAAGCGGTACGTATGGCTATTGCAAGGGCAATGTGCGAAGTTGGTGAAGGAAACAGAGCGATCCTTAAACCAGAAGGTTTATTGACAAGGGACCCAAGAATGGTGGAACGTAAGAAATTCGGTCAGAAGAAAGCCCGTAAGAGATTCCAATTCTCGAAACGTTAATATTACCTGTCCTGTGCTGGGCGTACAGGACATCAAGTTCATTAAATTATTAAAAACTAAGTTATTGTTACTATTCCCGCTGAGGCTGGAAATTAGTTTAGCATCTAAATGAGGTTGAGATTGAAAAATTGAAAGATTGAAAAATTAAAAGATTGTATCAAAAAATCTTTAAATCCTTAAATCCTTAAATCTTTAAATCTTTAAAATCCATTGCTAATTCGACAGAACGTAAACTATTAAAAATGGCAAACAAAGTAGAAGTTAAAGAATTACTGGAAGCAGGTGTTCACTTCGGGCACATGACCAGAAAATGGGATCCAAACATGGCTCCTTACATCTATATGGAGCGTAATGGTATTCATATCATTAACCTGTATAAGACTGCAGCTAAGATTGAAGAGGCTAACGAAGCCCTTAAGAAAATCGCTGCATCAGGCCGCAAAATCCTTTTCGTTGCGACCAAAAAACAAGCAAAAGACATCGTTGCCGATAAGGCAAAAGCTGCAAACATGCCGTACATCACTGAAAGATGGCCGGGCGGAATGCTGACTAACTTCGTAACCATCCGTAAAGCCGTTAAGAAAATGGGCACTATCGACAGGATGAAGAAAGACGGTACATTCCAGACTCTGTCTAAAAAAGAGCGTTTACAGGTTGATCGTCTGCGTGCAAAATTAGAAAAGAACTTAGGTTCTATCGCTGATATGTCAAGACTTCCTGCGGCGTTATTCGTAGTGGATATCAAAGCGGAACACATCGCAATAAAAGAAGCTCAGAAATTAAACATTCCGGTTTTCGCAATGGTAGATACAAACTCTGACCCACGTGAGGTGGATTATGTAATACCTGCAAATGATGATGCTTCTAAATCAATCGAGAAAATTTTATCTTTAGTAACTGCTGCCGTAGTGGATGGTTTGTCTAACAGGACTTCTGACAAAGAAGAGTCTGATGAAGAAACCGACACTGTAGCAGAGGCTGCTCCGGCTGCTACTGCTACTGCACCTGCTGTAGAAACTCCAGCTGTAGAAGAAGCTCCTGTAGCTGAAGCTCCTGCTGCTGAGGCTGCTGAGTCGACTGAAGAATAAAACAAAACAATTACGAATTATGAATTGGGAATTGCGTAGTTGCGTGATTCCTAATTTGTAATTCGTAATTCATTTTAAAAGAATCTTTAATCTTAAAATAAAATAAAACAATGGCAACAATCACTGCTGCAGACGTAAATAAATTAAGAACAATCACAGGCGCCGGAATGATGGACTGTAAAAAAGCGCTTGTTGAAGCTGACGGGGATTTCGATTTGGCTATCGAAAACCTTCGTAAAAAAGGACAAAAAGTAGCTGCTAACCGTTCAGACCGTGAAAACACTGAAGGTGCTGCTGTAGCTTTTGTTAATGCTGACAAAACTGAAGGCGTTGCGATCACTTTGAACTGTGAGACTGATTTCGTAGGTAAAAATGAAGGTTTCGTAAAATTGGCCAACGAACTGGCTGCCCTTGCCATCAACTTTGATTCAAAAGAGGCTTTCCTTGCTGCTGATTTCAACGGAATCACTGTTGCTGATAAATTAATCGAGCAGACTGGTGTTATCGGTGAGAAAATCGAGGTAAACTCTTTCGAAAAACTGACTGGTGCATTTGTAGGTTCTTATGTACACTCTGGTAAAATCGCTACTTTGGTGGCACTTTCTGCTAACGTTGACGGTGCTGAAGAAGCATCAAGAAACGTAGCCATGCAGGCTGCAGCGATGTCGCCAATCGCATTGGATGAAACAGGGGTTGACGCTGCTGTAATCGAAAAAGAAATCGAAATCGCAAAAGACCAATTGCGTCAGGAAGGCAAAGCTGAGGCAATGCTTGACAATATCGCAAAAGGAAAAATCCAGCGTTTCTTCAAAGACAATACTTTGGTGAACCAGGATTACATCAAGGACAGCTCGATGAGCGTTGCCGCTTATGTAAAATCTGTAGATACAGGTCTTACCGTAACTGGTTTCAAAAGAGTTGCTCTGGGATAATTATAATTCAAGTACTTTAAAAAAGGCATCGGAGACATCCGGTGCCTTTTTTTATTTTTACCATTTTCATGATACCACAAACTTAAATACTTGTTTTGGATTTCCGTACTCAAATAACAATCAAATTCAACGGCAAAATGCCTTCAGGGCCGATTGATTTTTAAAGCCTTACAGTAAACTTTACGGAAGATAAAACCTGGGGTGTTTTTGGATTGGTGAAATCCACACTGAAAACACGTTTTTTATCATCTCCTGAAACCCTGATGATTCCCTGGTTGATCCTGTAATATCCGGTCTGTCCTTTGCAATAGCAGAAACGTCCAAAAAGCAACCTCGCATTTTGCAGCGCTTCGCCTTCCATAACGGAAGATTTATTGGAATTCTCTGACTCAAAAATGATTTCCTCCCTGTAGGTCCCGTCCTGTACATCTTTCGGCACATTACGGTTGTAGGTAATGATGTAAACACTTTTAGAAGGGGAATCTTCCAGCTTATAATTCAGGTTTCCGTATTCGTCTTCCAGGACTGAAACTGATTTATTCTGTTTTTGGGCAATCGTGCACACGCCGTCACCAGGACACGCCGACTGCAGCACCGCGTTATCGTTTTTAGACAAAACCGCGCTTTTTGTATTGCAGCAGGAAAGGATAAGACAACATGATAAAAAGGCGAATATTCTTTGCATATCTGAAAGATTTTCAATGTTTTGAGGGTTTTAAAAGTACAAAAAATATTTTAACACAACCCGGAGTTAAATTCATAATACTTTAATGCATAATTCATGTATTTTTTGATACATTTGGAAACTTTTTTAAAATTCTTTTAAAACTTTACCCCCATTAAGATGAAAAAAATATTACTGTTCTTAATTGCGTTGCTCTTGGCAGGCCCGATTTTTGCCCAAAAGAAAGACGCATGGCATGTTGCCGATTTGTCCGCTTTTTCGGGACGTGAAACAATCCGTAGCGGTGCTTATTCTGAAAACCAGAAATTCTTCACTTTTGATGTAGCCACAATGAAGAATATGCTTGTGAATGTTTCAGGCAGGTTTTCAGGCCAGGCTGGTGTGAGAATCGCTATTCCTACCATTTCCGGCAATATGGAAGAATTCATGGTTTGGGAAAACTCTAATTTCGAACCAGAATTGCAGGCAAAATATCCTGAAATCAGGTCATACATTGGCCGTGGAATTACTGACAGTACTGCCAAATTGTACTTCAGCCTTGCGCCAGAGGGAATCCAGACTATGATCCTCAGGGCTGATAAAGGTTCAGAATTTATTGAGCCGTATACAAAAGACCGTGCGGTGTATGTAATGTTTGACTCCGATACACGCTTAAAAAACAGCCTTCCGCTGGTTTGTAGCACAGAGGAAAAGAACGTATCCAATAAAATCAGCAGCAACCCAAGCGTTGCGCGTTCCAACAATGGCTCATACAAAACCATGAGGCTTGCGCTTTCGTGTACTGGCGAATATGGTACATACCACGGTGGCACGGCAGGTGCTTTGGCTGCGATGAACGCGACGATGACACGTGTTAACGGAGTGTATGATATCGATCTTGCCGTACACCTTAACCTCATTGCAAACAACAACGTCCTTGTTTATACAAATGCCACTACTGACGGTTATTCCAATGCCGCTAACATGGACAACTGGAATTTAGAATTGCAGGCAAAACTGACTTCAATTATCGGCAATGCCAATTATGATATCGGCCATCTTTTCGGTGCGACCGGAGGCGGTGGAAATGCAGGCTGTATCGGATGTGTATGCGTTGCTCCAACAAACACTGAACCTGAAGGAAAAGGCAGCGGAATCACTTCCCCTGAGGACGGGGTGCCAATGGGCGATACTTTCGACATTGATTATGTCGCTCACGAAATGGGCCACCAGTTGGGCGGTACACACTCCTATTCGCATATTTATGAAGCTTCAGGAACTAATGTGGAACCAGGAAGCGGCTCTACAATTATGGGTTATGCCGGAATCACAGGCAGCCCGACTGACGTTCAGGCACATTCGAATGACTATTTCACTTACGTAAACATCGCGCAAATCCAGCAAAACCTTGCCGGAAAATCCTGTCCGGTTTCAACGCCAATAACAAATACACCTCCTGTGGTTGATGCGGGTGCAAGTTATACCATCCCTAAGGGAACACCTTTTATCTTAACAGGCTCAGCAACTGATGCTGAAGGGGATTCGTTAGAATATACCTGGGAGCAAAATGATGATTCAACCCAGTCTTTACAGGGGAATGCAAGTATCGCATCTGCGACGAAAACGGCGGGTCCGACTTTCAGGTCATTTTCACCAACAACGTCTCCGATCCGTTATTGCCCATCGATGAGCAAAGTGTTAAGCAACAACATCACCTCGGCATTTGAATCAGTTTCCAATGTGGCGCGAAACCTGAATTTTACGCTGACAGCAAGGGACAATTCAGTAAACGGACCACAAACCAATACTGCCGCAATGGCCATCACGGTAACTACTGCCGCAGGTCCATTTGCCGTAACGGCGCCTAACAGCGTAGTGACATGGCAAGCCGGATCAAACCAAACGGTGACATGGAATGTTGCAGGAACTACGGGGAACGGTGTTGATACCCCGTTTGTTGACATTTATCTTTCAAATAATGCTGGTGTCACTTTCGGCACACTCCTGGCAAGCCACGTACCAAATGATGGCTCTGAGACGATTACTATACCAAATACTCCAGGCACAAGCAACCGCATCATGGTTAGGGCCAATGGAAATATCTTTTTCGATGTTTCTAACACGAACTTTGCAATAAGTGCGCCTGTCGCTACCCAGTCCATTGCCTTTACCGGAGATGCGGGGGAGCAATTTAAAACTGTATGTGGACAGGCTTCTTCAATAAATTTCATCTTTGACTATCTGACTCTTGCAGGATTTACAGGAACAACGACTTTCAGTGCGACAGGAAATCCTGCAGGAAGTACCGTAAGCTTCAACCCGACATCGGCAACTGCCAATGGTGAAATCACAATGAGTGTAAGTGGCCTTGACAACAGCGCCACAGGAACTTATCCGATTACCGTTACATCAACCTCTGGAAGCATTACAAAAACAATCAATTTTTACCTCCAGATACAGGCTGCTGTAGCCCCGGTAACAACAACCACTCCGGTAAATCTTGCTACAGATCAACTTACAGACCTTGCCTTTACATGGCAGGCTGCAGATGTTATCTCTTATGTTTTTGAATTGGCTACTGATGTTAATTTTAACAATATCATTGTCTCTGAAAATCCTGAAGTTGCTTCTTATAATGCCCATGGCCTCATGGAGAATACAGATTATTACTGGAGGGTTGCCGTAAACAACGGACAATGCTTAAGTGCTTTCAGTGCTGTAAGTAAATTCACTACAGGGAATTTCAATTGTAATTCATATGTAGCAACAAATGTCCCGATGGTTATCGGAACGGGAGGGAACATTACGATTAACTCTACAATGAATATTTCGGATAATGTCAGCATCAGGGATTTGGATTTAACCGTGGACATCACCCACAGCTGGATCAGCGACCTTAGGGTTTCATTGGTTAGTCCGGGCGGTACCGTACTTACGCTTATTGCAAATCAATGTAATGTGAATCCTGGAGTGCCGAATATGAATGTAACGTTTGACGATTTAGGGTCATTTCTGGTATGTGGTACAAATCCTGCCATTTCAGGCACAATTAAGCCTTTAAACGCGCTTTCTAATTTCAATAACATATCGGCTCAGGGGAATTGGACACTTAGGATTCTAGACAATCAGAGTGGCGATGGCGGCACCCTTAATTCATGGAGCATGAAAGTGTGTTCAGCTGCGCCACTGGGAATAGAAGATAAAGCGTTATTCAGTTTTGCCGTATATCCAAATCCAAACAATGGAAGTTTTACTGTAAAGTCAGACAAACTGACTTCAGATAAGATCAATATGGCCGTATACGACATCCGCGGCAGGATAATCTTCCAGAAAGATTATGCAGGCAGCGCAAATTTCAACGAAAACATCAAATTGGATAATGTGCAGTCCGGAGTATACTTATTGTCCGTTTCCGACGGCCAAAACAAAGAAGTGAAAAGGATCGTAGTGCAATAACTTATGATTAGTCAATAAAGGAAAAAGGGAAAGCAATGCTTTCCCTTTTTTATTTCCCGTTATAAGAAGTCATCGTGTTTTCTAATCCTGCAGCCCCGAAGGAACGAACAGCATCCGCTGACATTTTCAGCCGCTCGGGCAACTTGGATTTTTCATCCTCATCCCATTCCCCCAGTACATAATCCACCTGTTTCCCTTTCTTGAACTCATCGCTGATGCCAAAACGGAAGCGTGTATAATTTTGCGTATTCAGGATCTGGTTGATACTTTTGAGCCCATTGTGGCCGCCATCACTCCCTTTTGGTTTGATGCGGATGGTCCCGAACGGAAGGTTTAGATCGTCTGTAATCACCATGATATTTTCCAACGGAATATTTTCCTTATCCATCCAGAACTTCACCGCTTTTCCGCTTAAGTTCATATAGGTATTTGGTTTTAGCAGGAAATAAGTGCGTCCTTTAAATTTATATTCCGCCATAGCGCCCAGCTTCACCGTTTCAAATGAAAGTGATTCTTCTTTAGCTAAAAAGTCGACGACCTTAAAACCAATATTATGGCGTGTATTGACATATTCTGCGCCGATGTTGCCCAGGCCAACGATTAAGAATTTCTTCATGGGATCTATTGTTTCCTGTGGTTGTTTGGATGAAAATAAGTTGGAAATCCAGTTCATGAGGCTAAATTAGAAAATTAGTCAATGAGAAAATGAGATAATCATCGATTCGTAAAGAATTATCTCATTTTTCTATTATGACGTTATCTGATTAAATCTGTTTCAAAAAAAAAGCACCGGTTTCCCGATGCTTTCCAAATATCTTGAAAAGAAATTATTTCTTCTTTCCTCCTTTTGCAGGTGCTTTTGCTGCTTTTGCTGCTTCCTGTGCTGCCTTCATGGCCGCACGAGAGATACGAACCTGAGCTACAACCGTGTTGTCCGGGTGCATCAGTTTGTACTTGTCAGAAGCCAGTTTAGTAACATAAAGCTTGTTACCCATTTCAAGTGGCGTGATGTCCGCCTCTACGAAATCCGGAAGATCCTTTGGCAAAGCTTTCACTTTCAGACGACGTGTGTTCAAACGTAAAACACCTCCTAAAAGCACACCAGGAGAAGTTCCTGTTACTTTTACCGGTACTTCCATGATAATTTCCTTGTCGTCTTTCAGTTGGAAAAAGTCGATGTGAAGGATTTTGTCAGACACAGGGTGTAACTGGATGTCCTGCAAAACCGCATCGAATTTCTTGCCGCCCAAATCAATCACAACGGTGTGCGCGTTTGGAGTGTAAACAAGGCTTTTGAATTCTTTTTCCTCAGCTGAAAAATGAACTGGTTGACCTCCTCCGTATAAAACGCAAGGAACCGCTCCAGCATTACGTACCGCTTTGGTTGCTACCTTGCCCACGCTTTCTCTTTCTGATCCTTTAATTGTAATCGATTTCATTGTAAAAATATATAGTTAATAATAAAACTCTTTTCTAAACTGCCTACTGTGACTGCTCACTGTAAACTTCTTTTTGGCGTCTCCCTGCGGGCCGGGCTTTCCGTTTCAATCTTTTTGCCTTCAGGTTCTGTCTCAAAATCAATTCCAGGACAGGCAAAAAGGATTTCCACTGCAATCCCTGACGCGGTCTCTCCTCTTACATGAGGAATTTTCCACTAATCGAGTTGTTGTTCTGTACCATCTTCATCACATCTGCGAACAATGTGGCACAGCTTACAACCCTTATTTTTGGCGACTGCTTCTTCAACGGAATGGAATCCGTTACGATCAGTTCACTCAATTGTGATTTTTCAATCTTTTCATACGCATCACCCGATAAAATCGCGTGCGTGCAAATAGCCCTTACGCTCAATGCCCCTTTTTCAATCATCAGGTCAGCCGCTTTGGCTAAAGTCCCGCCGGTGTCGATCATGTCATCTACAAGGATCACGTTCCGGCCTCTCACTTCCCCGATGAGCTCCATCGTGTCAATCACATTAGCCGCTTTCCTTTGCTTGTAACAGATTACCACATCCGATTCCAGAAATTTCGAATAAGCATAAGCCCTTTTCGAACCACCCATATCAGGCGACGCAATCGTCAGGTTTTCCAGGTTCAGGCTTCTTACATAAGGTAAAAAGATTGTCGAGGCAAACAGGTGATCCACCGGTTTTTCGAAAAATCCCTGGATCTGGTCTGCATGCAAATCCATCGTCATCACCCTCGTGGCACCGGCTGCATCCAAAAGATTAGCCACTAATTTCGCCCCTATCGGAACGCGTGGTTTGTCTTTCCTGTCCTGTCTCGCCCAACCGAAATACGGTATTACTGCGGTGACATGCCTTGCCGAGGCTCTTTTTGCAGCATCGATCATGAGCAGCAATTCCATCAGGTTGTCCGCACTTGGAAAAGTCGAACAAACGATGAACACGCGCAATCCCCTGATAGATTCTTCATACGAAGGCTGGAATTCCCCATCACTATATTTAGAGAACGTAACTTTCCCCAGCGGCACTCCATATTTCTCGGCGATAATCTCGGCGAGATAAGTGCTTTGTGAACACGCAAAAATCTTTGCTTCCGGTTCCTGGTGTGGCATTGTATTCAGGTTTTTTTATCCGGTGTATTTTTATACTATTCAACCTTGTTATTTTCCAAAGTCAAATGACATATAAATCCCTCGAATGTAGTTAGTTAGTTGTGTGTCGCGTTAACGAGCTGCAAATTTAGAAATAAATCGGAGTAAAAAAGCATATTTTTCAGTAATTTTTGCTTGTGAGAAAGAATATTTTTTACATTTGCACCGTGTTAGAAAAACAGCAATCTATTTTTTACTGTTTTTTGCGTACATATCGATTGGTTCGATATTGTCTCTCAAGCCCGGATGATAAATTTTACCATTATTTTTTCTAAAAATAATTATCATCCATAAAGGCACATTCGCCCGGATGGCGGAATTGGTAGACGCGCTGGTCTCAAACACCTGTGGGAAACCGTGCCGGTTCGACTCCGGCTCCGGGTACAAAGCTCTTCTGAAAAGAAGGGCTTTTTCTTTTAGGAGCAGCGTCAAACTTTTTTTGTTTGACCGGCTCCGGGCACAAAGCTCTTCTGAAAAGAAGGGCTTTTTTTATGTCTTTAAGTTATCCATGAAACTAATCCTCATTTTGTTTTATTTTGTGTCGCACAAATTCAACTAAAGTTAATTTTTTAATGTTAAATAATTTTAAATGCGATTTTATTTGTTTTATTAATTCGCTATTTGTAACTTCATCATCCCAAATCTTCTCAATTATTAACACAAAAATGTTTACCATGAAAAAAATTTTACTTGGATGTATGATCAGCGGAATGATGATCGCATCAGCAATTTATGCACAGGAATGTGACGGTACAGGCTGGAGGTACACTGACACAACTTACACTAACAATTGCAGCAGCATTAATCTTGGCCTTGTGAAAATATGGTCCGGCTCCATCAAAGCCACAAGCCATTTTCGAAAAGATGCTACCGGCGAAACCTGCCAATCGACCAATGAATATCAATGCGGGACTCACGGAGACTGGGAATGGTTCTGGGAAAATTAACACTTGAATTCATTGCCATTAAACGGTTGAAGCTACTCTGGGATGGTTTCAACCGTTTTATTTTAAAAAACTTCAAATGAAAAAAATCGTCATTGGCATCGCCCTGGCAATCCTTGCCTATCTCGCCATCCACATTATTTTATTCAATATCGGCGGTAGCAGTATCCCCGAGTTCAAATATTACAGTTTTACAGGAAAAGCCACCGGGAAAGAAATCCTTGCCGAAAATAAAAAAACCATATTCCTTTATGCTTTACCGGATTGCGACATTTGTACCGCAGAAATAGATAAACTAAACAACTTGCGAAAAAACACCGACTTTAACCTCGTTATAGTCCTTCCGCTAAACAGCAATTTCAATTATGCACAAAGCCACTTTTCAACAAAGTCCCTGCGTAAGAATGATGCAATATTGATTGACATGCAAAACACTTTCCTGAAAGACTTTGGATTGGGAATTGTAGCAATATACCCCACCCTGGTGCTTTATGATGAAAACAGGCACTTCGTTGCTAAATACGGCCACACTCCTGACAAAATATAAAAAAACCCGCTACATGCGGGTTTCAGATTTTAATTGAGGGGTTACTTTTTAGCAACTTTTTCATTCAGCAACTCTCCCTTGGCATCAAATTCGAGTATCGACAATTTCCCTTCCATAGCAACGCCTACTTCATAAACCGTTTCGCCTGAAGCAGCCTTATGTTTGGAAACATAAGTCACTCCTTTTGACGGAAAATTTTCTTTGATATACTGCCTGGCATCTTTCGGTAAGTTGGCCATTTTTATGGGTTCCATCTTAGCGGACTTTAATTCCGGGCTTAAAGGCGAAGAATCGCCTGTTCCCGCATGAGCTGTATTGCCATAAAAAGCAACACCCGCAATCATCATCATTGTTGCAACAAGATTTTTCATGACTTCTAATATTTATGTTATCTTCCGTGAACTGTAACGTAAAATTAGAGGTGCTGTTTATCAATATGTTATGATTTAAAAAAGTAAAATTTCAAGATTCCCTCAGAAAGAAATCTTAAAAAATTAAAGAGAGTTTCGCATGATCAAAGCGCTTTGATTCTCAATTTGTTTTTTGCTGTTCTCAATGACCATTCCCGCCATAATTTTCCCCATGGCATTAAAATCTGTCGAGATGGTGGTAATGCCGTTGGCCACGATTTTCTTCAAAGGGGTTTCGTTATAGGAAATAATCCCAAAATCTGTTCCCAAAACCAGTTCCTGGCTGTTCGATTGCTCAATCACCCTGACAAGGTCGCGATCATTTGGAATAATATAGACTTCGCCTTTCGTTATATTGCGCTGGTCAAATTCAGGAATGACTTCAAAATCCAGGTTAAAATGGGTGCAGAATTTCACGAAACCTTCTTTCATTCCCATTGGCTCACGGAAACCAGGAAAGATCATAATCATCTTATCATATGCCTGCAACCTTGATCTGCCTTCAAGCAACGCGTCATAAATGTCCTTTACAAAATTTTGATGCACTGAAGGAAACGAATCCAGATCGGCATTGGTTTGATCCAAAATAAACACCTCGTCAACCGGTAGGGTTTTTATCGCTTCCGCAGCCGATGGAAGGTTTGTCGGCATGATGACATACTTCGTATAATTCCCATTGCTGTCGTCAATAAGCTTCCGGAATACATTACTATTGAAATGATGGAAGAAAATATCAACACGCGCATTCCCCCCGATATTCGCCATAAATGAATTGTATAAATCCTCCTTGAAGCTGTTCAATTCATCAAAAAGCAGGAAAATTTTTTGCTCAATGGCCACTTCCGTACTTTTTACATAATAGCCTTTTCCGGGGATGGCAAAAACGATTCCGCGTTTTTTAAGCTCCTCATAGGCAAGTAAAACAGTATCGCGCGACAATGAAAATTCCATGCTGATCTTATTCACCGAAGGCAATTTCACGCCACGCTGCAACCGGGATTCCTCAATGGCTTTTTCTATCGAGCCTATGATCTGGCGGTATTTTGGAATACCAAGATTGCTTTGTATCGTTATGATTTTCATGAAAAAAATTTGTCAAATATACTAAACTGGTAGGTACTGGTGTGGTCAGGAGATTTGTTTTTTTAATTTTGATTCTGTTTTTGATAAAAAAGTGATGAAAATAAAACACATACCACATTTTAACACCCGTATAAATGCAGATTTTTTTGGTTTTGATGAAAACCGGAATGAATCTTTCATTTATAAAATTTCGAACAAAAACGGAATGACCCTTTGTGCGACCGACTACGGCGCGACCGTCACTTCACTCCAAATCCCCAATCTGGATGGCAATTTCACCGATGTCGTTTTGGGATTTGACACCCTTAAGGATTATATTGATTCGTTCCGCCTGCCAAGTGCGCCCTATTTCGGCGCTACGGTTGGGCGCTATGCCGGACGTATTGGGAACGCGGAGTTCGTTTTAAACGGCCAAAAAATCAACCTCAATAAAAACAATGGCAATAACGCACTGCATGGCGGACATGTCGGTTTCAGCCAAAAAATCTGGCATTGTACCCCGCATAAAAACCGCCTCACTTTTACTTATACAAGCACGGATGGTGAGGAAAATTATCCCGGCACCCTGCACGTCACGCTGACTTATTCCCTCACTGACGACAATCAGTTTATGGTAGAATATTCCGCCTCCGCAGATGACGATACAGCCATCAACCTCACGCATCACAGTTATTTCAACCTCGATGGCCACACAGAGTCGGTTGTGGAACAGCAATTGCAGGTCCATTCCGACCAGTACCTTGAAACCGATTCCGGAAACGTCCCTACCGGTAATTTCCTCTCCGTCGGAAATACGGATTTCGATTTCAGGACTGCAAAAAATTGTCCCCAAAGCATCGACAATACTTTTGCCATCGATGGGAAAAGCATGGCTGCAACGCTCTTCAGCAAAAAAAACGGCCTGAAAATGGAAGTTTACACCAATCAGCCAGGCTTGCACATTTACGTCGGCGGAAATTGCTTCAGCCAGATCAACGGCAAAGAGCATGCCGCATACCATCCGCTAAGCGGCATTTGTTTTGAAACCCAGAATTATCCTGATGCCCCGAACCACATTAAATTCCCGAATGCCATTTTAAAAAAAGGAGAAATCTATCATCATAAAACAGTATATCATTTTAAAAAACATACCACATGAAGCCTAAAGCCCTATTCCTTTTTTTAATTATTGCCGTTTTCAGTTCCTGTTCAGGCGATGATAAAAAAACCGGAGGAAACCCGGTTACCGAAGAATTCATCCGCGCAGCAGACCTGTCTACTTTACCGGAAGCGGAAAGCGCCGGTGCGGCTTACAAAAACAATCTGCAAACCGAGGATGCGATCACCACATTGAAAAATGCCGGCTGTAATACCATCCGGATACGCCTTTGGAAAGATCCCGCCACATCCCATTCGGGTTTGGCTGAAGTAAAAGCGCTTGCGACACGCGTAAAAAATGCCGGAATGAAGGTCTGGCTTACCGTCCATTATTCTGATACGTGGGCCGATCCTGGAAACCAGACTACCCCCACGGCCTGGCAAGCCCTTTCTTTCGCCGATTTGAAAAATGCCATTTCCGCTTACACCTCCACCATCCTAAGCGAAATCCATCCCGACATTTTCCAGATCGGGAATGAAACCAACGACGGATTCCTCTGGCCTAAAGGAAAGATCACCACGAACGAAGCACAATACCTGCAACTGGTTACTGCCGCAAGCGCTACGATCAGGAGTGAAGCGCCCGGCACAAAAATCATGCTGCATTTTGCAGGAATGACCGGCTCTGATTGGTTTTTCAATAAAGTCGCGGCAATCGACTATGACTACATCGGACTGTCATATTACCCCGTTTGGCATGGCAAGAGCCTGACCGACGTAAAAAACACCATAGAATCCTTAGGCACGACCTATAATAAAAAAGTCATTATAGCCGAAACCGCTTATCCGTTTACCTTACAATGGGCGGACTGGACCAACAATATTGTAGGATTGGAAAACCAGTTGATTCCCGGATTTCCCGCAACGTCAGCCGGACAGAAAGATTTTCTTAACGCGTTAAAAAGCAGTGTAAAGTCCACGTCGAAAGGATTCGGCTTTGCTTATTGGGGCGGCGAATGGCTCTCATTCCGCGGCCCGGAAGCAACCAACGGCTCTACTTTCGAAAACCAGGCGCTTTGGGATTTCAACCACAACGCCTTGCCTGTGATGGCTGTTTTTGCAGAATAATTGAAAACCATGAAGAAAAAACTCATCCGTAATACGACAGCAGGATTTGAAAAGGAATTCGGCAGCATGCCGAAGCACATTTTTTTGTCACCTGGCCGGATCAACATCATTGGGGAACACGTCGATTACAACCACGGTTTCGTATTGCCCGCCGCCATCAATAAATACATTTGTTTTGCCGTTTCCGAAAGCGATTCAGACGACTGTACTTTAGTCGCTTTAGACCTGAATGAAAAATTCCGTTTCAGCCTTCAAAACCCTGTTGTGCCGGCAGCTGCGATGTGGCCGAATTACATCCTGGGCGTATTGCATCAACTCCTTGAAATGCAGTTTCCGGTAAGAGGATTTAACATTGCTTTCAGCAGTACGATTCCCATGGGGGCCGGACTTTCCTCTTCTGCAGCGGTCGAATGCGGCTTTGGCTTTGCGATGGACAGCATCTTTTCACTTGGCCTATCTAAAGAACGTATCGCCCTGATCGGGCAAAAAGCAGAACACACTTTTGCCGGTGTCCATTGTGGCATTATGGACCAGTTTGCAAGTGTTTTCGGCAAGAAACGAAAAGTCATCAAACTCGATTGCGACAGCCTTGAATACGAATACCATAATGCCGATTTTAAAAATTACGCCTTACTTTTACTCGACAGTAAAGTCAAGCACACACACCTCACATCGGGTTATAATGACCGACGACGTGAGACTGAGCAAGGCTTGGCGCTGGTAAAAAAACAGTTCCCCGAAGTCCGTACATTCCGCGATTGTACCGAAACACAATTGCTCGAACTGCGCTCTGAACTCGGCGAAATCAATTTCCGCCGTTGCCATTTTGTTGTCACCGAAATACGGCGCGTACTTGAAGCTGTTGATGCTTTGGAACAGGCAGATTTTGCAAGGCTCGGAAGGCTAATGTCAGAAACGCACCACGGCCTTTCCAAAGAATATGAAGTGAGCTGCCCCGAAATCGATTTCCTGGTAGAAAGCGTTTCTTCAGAACAAACCGTTCTCGGCGCCCGCATGATGGGCGGCGGCTTTGGCGGTTGCGCGATTTGCCTGGTGCAGAAAGGCAGTGAAGAGGGAATTATTGAACGAACAACTAAAGCGTATCAGGAACAGTTCGGGATCGCGCTTCAGGCGTATAAGATTAAGATTTCAAAAGGAACATCAGTTTATAAAAAATAATTTGGGCGTGTCCCTGCGGGCCGGGCTGTCCGCTATAGTCCTCGTCTCGTTGAAAAAACGAGACTCCGGGCTGCCGCTGCCATCCCTCACGCAAATCCTCGTAATATGAAGACATTCGACAGAAATGAACATCCGCACCGCCGTTACAACCCGCTCACAGGCGAGTGGATACTGGTTTCCCCACACCGTTCCAAACGACCCTGGCAGGGCCAGAAAGAATCGGTGACGGACAGCAGCCTGCCACAATATGACGCAACATGTTATTTGTGCCCGGGCAATTCGCGCTCCAACGGCGAGCGGAATGAAGATTACCAGGACGTTTACGTTTTCGACAATGATTTCCCGGCATTGCTCAACGACGACATTGCTACCGACATCAATACCGATCCGCTTTTCCGGTTCCAGCCGGAGCGCGGAATCAACCGTGTCGTGTGCTTTTCGCCGGCACACAACCTTACGATTCCGGAAATGGAAGTGAGCGCCATTGAGAAGATCATCGACCTCTGGACGCAGCAATATCTTGATTTAGGCAATCGCGATTTCATCAACCATGTGCAGATTTTCGAGAACAAAGGCGCGGTGATGGGCTGCAGCAATCCGCACCCGCATGGCCAGATCTGGGCGCAATCGTCTTTGCCTACAGCAATCGAAAAAACCCAGAAACAGCTTGAGAAATATTACCAGAAAAATAAAACCAGCCTTTTAAAGGATTATCTTGAACAGGAACTGAAACTCGGTGAACGCATCGTGATTGAGAATGCGCATTTTGTCGCATTGGTACCATTTTGGGCAACGTGGCCTTATGAAACGATGATCATCAGCAAGCGGCATTTCGGAAGTTTGATTTCGATGAGCAACGACGAAAAACGCGCTTACGCAGCAATCATGAAAGGCATTACAGTAAAATACGACAACCTCTTCGAAACTTCCTTCCCGTATTCCTCAGGAATTCATCAGGCACCGACAGATAAGGCCGCACATCCGGAATGGCATTTCCATATGCATTTTTATCCGCCGTTATTACGGTCGGCGAGCGTGAAGAAATTTATGGTCGGTTATGAAATGCTGGGCGAGGCGCAGCGTGACATTACCCCGGAAAAAAGCGCTGAAATCCTGAGGCAGCTCCCGGATATCCATTACAAAAAACGTTAACTTTCCCTCATTAAAACCATTGCTTATGAGCACACTATCTACCGCCGACTATATTGTTTTCTTTTGTTATTTCATCCTGATTGTCGGTTACGGCATTTGGATTTATCGTAAAAAAAGAAAAGAGGAAACGTCAAGCAAGGATTATTTCCTTGCCGAAGGATCGCTGACGTGGTGGGCGATTGGTGCATCACTGATTGCGAGTAACATCAGCGCGGAGCAATTCATCGGGATGAGCGGCAGCGGGTTCAAGATTGGTTTGGCGATTGCGACTTATGAATGGATGGCCGCCATTACATTGATTATTGTCGCAATATTTTTCATTCCCGTTTATCTGAAGAACAAGATTTTTACGATGCCGCAATTCCTGAGTCAGCGTTATAATGGCACGGTAGCGATGATTATGGCGGTATTCTGGCTGTTGCTTTATGTAGTAGTCAACCTGATGTCGATTTTATATTTAGGGGCATTGGCCATCCACGGTATTTCGGGGCTGGACATTCATCTTTGTATCGGGCTATTATCTTTATTTGCTATTTTCATCACGCTGGGCGGCATGAAAGTCATTGGCTACACTGATGTAATCCAGGTATTTTTCCTGATCCTGGGCGGATTGGTCGCCACTTATATCGCATTGGATCTTGTGGCGGATAAATTCGGCGAGCCGGGTGTGCTGAACGGATTTAAGTTATTGACGACCAAAGCAAACGATCATTTCCATATGATTTTCGATAAATCGAATGCCAATTATATGGACCTGCCAGGCATTTCAGTATTGATAGGCGGTATGCTGATTGTAAACCTGAATTACTGGGGCTGCAACCAATATATCACGCAACGTGCCTTGGGTGCCGACCTGAAGACGGCACGTGCCGGAATCCTGTTCAGTGCATTCCTGAAACTATTGATGCCTTTAATCGTGGTCATCCCGGGAATTGCGGCTTATGTATTGTACCAACAAGGCATGTTCCAGACGGAATTGCTCGATTCAAAGGGCATTGTCGACGTAAATAAAGCCTATCCAACCTTGCTGAATCTTTTGCCAACCGGATTAAAAGGCGTGGCATTTGCAGCGCTGACGGCAGCAATCGTCGCTTCGCTTGCTGGAAAAGCCAATAGTATCGCTACCATTTTCTCCCTTGATATTTATAAGAAAGCCATCAACAAAGAGGCTGAAGATAAAAAAGTCGTGCGTGTCGGGAAAATCACCGTGGTGGTTTCAATGCTGATGGCGATATTGCTCGCGTTGGTCATCGGTGAAAAACTGATGGGTGAAGGCAAACAAGGGTTCCAGTATATTCAGGAGTACACAGGATTTGTAAGTCCGGGTGTATTTGCGATGTTCTTATTGGGTTTCTTTTGGAAAAAAACCACCTCAAATGCGGCGCTGTTTTCAATGATTGGAGGTTTCATATTGTCGATCGTGTTGAAGTTCCTGCCGGGCTTTGTGGACCTGTCGTTCCTTTATGATTCAGGCTGGGCCGTACCGAACAGTACCGGTGTTTATGAAATTCCGTTCATTGACCGTATGGGTATCGTATTCGCGGTTTGTATCATCGGCATGTACCTCATCAGCAAATTGGAAACCCGAAACGGTTTACAGCCGAACGGACTCGAAGTGGACGCTTCGATGTTCAAAACCAATGCCGGATTTACAGTAGGCGCTATTATCGTTTGTGCTATTACGGCGGCGTTGTATATGCTTTTCTGGTAAAGGTTTATTGCTTAGTTTTGGCAAAAAGGATTTCTATGAAATATCGTTTTGCCGTCCTCTTCATTTTATTTTCAGGAATGGTCTTTTCGCAGGAAAAGATGGTTTTCACGAAGGTGGACAGCATGGCAAAAATGGTAAAATACCGAAGCGATATCAAGCAGCTTTCTTACGAACTTACAAAAAATTATACCAGCCAGACGGACAAAGCACGTGCTATTTTCATTTGGATTACAGACAATATTGCGTATGATTACCATGGGTATAACAACCGCAAGCCGGCGAAATCTTTTAAATGTAAGGATGCTGATGACTGTAAAGCCAGGCTGGCAAAGCAACAGCAGGAGTATATTAATAAAGTCATCCGGAAAAAGAAAGGCATTTGCGAAGGCTATGCGCGTTTATTCCAGATGATGTGTGGATACAGCGGTATTGAATGTTCCGTCGTTTCAGGATATACCAAAGACCACCCTTCGCAGATTGGCAGGATGGGCCCTTTAGACCATGCCTGGAACTATATGATTGCTGATGGGAAACCGTATTGGCTTGATGTCACGTGGGCAGCAGGCGGATGTACGCGGAATGACAAAACAGGCAAACTGAAGAAATTCGTAAAACGTTTCAATGACTATTATTGGCTGACACCGGTGGAAAGATTTTCGCGGAATCATTTCCCAAAAGATACTACATTACTTGCATCGACATCGATTACGAAAAAGCAGTATAAGGATGCACCTTATATTCCCGGAAACAAATTGGAATACATTGAAGTTATCAAACCTGACAGTGGCATCCTAGCCGTTCGTTTAGGCGATACAATCCGGTTCAGTATCCGTAACAGCGCCGTTAACAGAACAAAAAAGATTCAGATAAACACCAATGTCCGGCACAAACCCCTCTCACGCAAAGAGGCAGGAGACGAATATGATGAAATCGGGAAGAAGCAACTGACCATCCCTTTTGAAAGGCAAGAAGACACCTACTATTTCACGTATGCAGCTGATGACGTGAAAGCCAGGCATCTCGACATCCTTTTCAACGGCGGTGTTGTGGCGCGTTTCAAGATCAGGGTAAGCGAGTAATCAAAGCTTTTTGACCACATAAGTGACCACACCCCAAATCACAAACTGCTGTTCTTCCTTCACCTGGATTTCAGGATAACTGTCGTTTTCCGGCATTAGGAATACCCCTTCCTTTTTGAGCTTGATCCTTTTTACGGTGAAATCCCCATCGATAAAACAGACGGCTATATGGTTGTCTGCAGGCATGATGCTTTTGTCGATCACCAGAATATCCTGGTCTGCAATCCCGGCATTAATCATCGAATTGCCGCTGACACGCGCGTAGAAAGTCGTTTTCGGGTTTTTGACCAATATGTCATTCATGTCGACTTTGGCTTCCATAAAATCCATTGCAGGTGATGGGAAACCGGCGGAAATACCCGTTTCAGAAAAAGGCAATTCCTGTTTGTCCGAAGTGGAAGGAATAAAAAATTCGAGTGGCTTTTGTGGTTTCTCTAATGACATTTCACAACCATCAGTTCGTTAATACTTGTTGTATACCTTGGAGAACGGAGTTCCTGCTTCATGTTCCACGTCTTTTCATCCTGTGATGCCAGCCGTACCTTGCGTTCGCCAATCTTCTTATTCAGGGAATCCATTGCCTTCATAATGGACAGGTGGCGCGGGTCTTCCTCTTCAAATAAGTTGAACTGCTTTTCATCTTCCCGGATCATTTGTGTCACGATGACACCGGCTTTGTGGAAACGGTGTCCGTGGTGTTTTTCGTAAATCTTTTCGAGTAAATCCAAAGCTATATTGGTTATCGTAAGGGTAGAATTTGTTGCAAAAGCTAGTGTTGACGCTTCCTGGTAATACATTTTTGAATGGGCCGTTTTATGCTCCAAAGTGCCAAGCAATACGATTACCGTATAACAGCAGGATTCCTGTTTGCGTAACTTTTCAGCGCAGACGGCGGCAAAAGTAGCTACCCTTTCGCGCAAAGGTTCCAGGTCAGTCAGTTTCTTTGGAAAGCTCCTGGTGATGGCGATGCTTCTTTTTTTGACATCCTCTTTTTCGAGTTCCAACACGGATTCGCCTAACAATTCCTTACGCAGCCGCAGGCCGACGACACCCATTTGGCTTTTGATCCAGGCTTCGTGCATCACATCAGTAAAATCGTAAGCGGTTTTGATGTTGCGGGCTACCATCTTTTTCTTCATGCGGTAACCAATGCCCCAGACGGATTCGATGGCGGTCCATTTGAGTGCCTTGATGCGTTTTTTTTCGGAATCGATTACGTGGACGCCTTGTGTCTGATCGGGGAATTTACGCGCAATCTTATTGGCAACTTTAGACAAAGCCTTTGTTGGAGCAATGCCTACGCAGACGGGAATGCTTAAGCCGCGACGGATTTTACTTTTCATCTGCAGGCCATAATCGTGAAAATCGGCTACCTTCACCTTATCAAAATTCAGGAAGGCTTCATCGATGCTGTACACTTCGACGTCGGGTGTGAATTCGCGCAGGATGTCCATGACGCGCTCGCTAAGGTCACCATATAGTGGATAATTCGATGAAAATACGTTGATGCCTTTTTCCTTTAGTTCATCACGCACCTTGAATTCGGGCGCACCCATCGCGATGCCGAGTGCTTTGGCCTCATCACTACGCGAAATGATACAGCCATCGTTGTTAGACAAAACCACGATGGGCTTGCCTTCCAGGTCCGGACGGAACAGGCGCTCGCAGGAAGCGTAGAAGTTGTTGCAATCGACTAAGGCGTACATGTTGTAAAATTACGGAATAAGAACGGAGGGATCACGTTAATTTTACAGATCCGTAAATTGGAATGAGATGCCCTAGCCCGAAGGCAGCGGCATCCCATTATTTTGCTGCCAAAAATAAAAAGATATAGCGGACAGCGGGATTGAGCTCCTGAAAAACAAAAAAGCCTGACATCTGCCAGGCCTTTCACATTTATTTTAGATTGGCTTAATCGGCCAATACAATCACTTTGTTGTCATTCATTTCGATCGTGCCGGAGTTAATCGGCAACAGATAGGTGTTGTTGTCTACCTTTACGAAACGATCTGCGACTTCTTTTCCAATGTTGAAGCTGTTTGCTACAATCTTCACATCACCTGCCTTCAGGATTGAAACAATTGGCGCGTGGTGATTCAGGATCTGGAAAGAACCGTCAACACCCGGCAGTGTAACCGATGTAACTTCACCTTTGAAAAGGGAGGCTTCTGGAGAAACTATTTCTAATATCATATCTTTTAGTTTACAGTCTCAGTCTCAGTCTCAGTACTGTCTACTGCGACTGCCTACTGAATACTGGATTACGCTTCAGCGAGCATTTTCTGTCCAGCCTCGATAGCATCCTCAATAGTCCCTTTCAGGTTGAAGGCTGCTTCAGGAAGGTGATCCAGTTCTCCGTCAATGATCATGTTGAAACCTTTGATGGTATCTTTGATATCAACTAAAACCCCTGGGATACCTGTAAACTGCTCTGCTACGTGGAACGGCTGAGAAAGGAAACGTTGTACACGACGTGCGCGTGATACAGACAATTTATCTTCTTCTGAAAGCTCTTCCATACCAAGGATCGCGATGATATCCTGTAGTTGCTTGTACTTCTGAAGGATCTCTTTTACACGTTGTGCGCAATCGTAGTGCTCATCACCAAGGATGTGCGGGGTAAGAATCCTTGAAGTAGAATCCAGTGGGTCAACAGCAGGATAAATACCAAGCTCAGCAATCTTACGTGACAATACGGTTGTGGCATCAAGGTGGGCAAATGTTGTTGCCGGTGCAGGGTCAGTCAAGTCATCCGCAGGAACATAAACCGCCTGTACAGATGTGATCGAACCTTTATTTGTAGAGGTGATACGCTCCTGCATCGCACCCATTTCAGTGGCCAATGTTGGCTGATAGCCTACCGCAGATGGCATACGTCCAAGAAGTGCGGATACCTCAGAACCTGCCTGTGTAAAACGGAAGATGTTGTCTACGAAGAAAAGTACGTCTTTACCTTGGTCAGAACCGGCTCCGTCACGGAAATATTCAGCGATAGAAAGACCTGACAAGGCAACACGCGCACGTGCTCCAGGCGGCTCATTCATCTGTCCGAATACGAAAGTCGCTTTAGAATCACGCATACCGGCTTTGTCCACTTTAGACAAATCCCATCCGCCTTCTTCCATAGAGTGCATGAAAGCCTCTCCGTATTTGATGATGCCTGACTCAAGCATTTCGCGCAAAAGGTCATTTCCTTCACGGGTCCTTTCTCCTACTCCTGCGAATACGGAAAGACCACCGTGACCTTTTGCAATATTGTTGATCAACTCCTGGATCAATACGGTCTTACCTACACCGGCACCACCGAAGAGACCAATCTTACCACCTTTTGCATAAGGCTCGATAAGGTCGATTACTTTGATACCTGTAAAAAGTACTTCCGTAGAAGTTGATAATTCGTCGAATCTTGGGGCCTGACGGTGAATAGACATTCCGTTAGCACCTGCTTTTGGCAAATCGCCCAAACCGTCGATAGCATCTCCGATTACGTTGAACAAACGTCCGTAAACATCCGGACCGATTGGCATCTGGATTGGAGCTCCGGTACCAACCACTTCAGCACCACGGGCCAAACCGTCAGTAGAGTCCATCGAAATGGTACGCACTACGTTTTCACCAATGTGTGATTGTACCTCAAGTACTAACAGCGTACCGTCTTTTTTAGTGATTTCCAATGAATCATAGATTTTTGGAAGCTCAACATCTCCGCTGAACACCACGTCCACTACCGGACCGATAATTTGCGCAACTTTTCCTATTACTTTTGACATTGCTTATGTATTTATTAAATAGCTATTTAGGTTCGGGAATCAACAGGCAAAAAACACCTCTTTTTTCCGAGTGCAAAGATAATTTTTAAAATGTAAAATCAATAATTTTTCGATAAAAAAATATTGGGTTTTTGCAGGATTATCCGAGATGGCTTATTTATGCTGAGGATTGGATTATAAGACCGCTGCGCTTTAAGGTTATAAGACTAAGTTCAATTTAAAATCTTACAGTCTTAAAATCTCACAGTCCATAAAAAAACCATCCCCCGAAAGAGATGGTTTCCTATCAATATTCTGCTTAGTTACTATTGAAAAGCCTGCGGGTACAAAATCCTGTAATCTCCAAGGTTTACGCCCGGCATATTCGAGCCGTATTTTGCATTGATGGCATCCACAAACATGTTTGAGATAAAGGCATACCCTCTTGGGCTTGGATGGATTCCGTCAAGCGAAAAAGTACCACCTGTCACATATGCAGAAGTTAATGTAAAGCCGTCCTTTACAATACCGCCATTGGAAAGTTGTGCAAGGATTGCTTTGGTATCCACTAAAGCAAGGCCCTTGTCATTTGCAACTGCTTCGATTGTCGCATTGTAAGCATCCGTGGCTGTTTTCACTTCGGCTACTTCATCTTTCGAAAGCACCCAATTGTCAGCCAATGGGACTGAAACGCCGTTTACCTGCAAAGGATTTCCATTGACCTGGGTTCCGATGAAAGCCCTTGCCGGAAGCACGATGAAATCTTCTGAAGTGGCCTGACGGTATGAAGGAATTCCGAAAGCCGTAAGGTTGGTCAGGTAACTGTCAGTCATGACAACGGCATTTCCGGCACCGGCATGGAACGCAATGGTCCTGCGGTCGGCTTCATCCTGGCTGATCAGGCCCTGTGATTTTGCAAATTGGATTCCTGCATTATATTGCCCGAAACCATTCGCACTGTTAAGCAATGCAGCCGTATTGGCGTCAAGCGGCACAGGATTGTATGGGATTGTCGTGAAAAACGGCAACGCATTGATGTAAGGCAGGTTGGCCACGACACCTTTGGCTCCATTCTCGGTCAGTTTCGCTACGATCTGGGAATATGTCGCAGCAAAAACATTAGGATCGGTAATATCCGAATTGCCATAAGTGGCAGGGTTCAGGTTTCCGGTCTGGTTTACACCGCTGCCCCCTGACGTAGCATAAGCCAACACGTCATTCCCGCCAATCCACAGCGAAAAGAAAGTTGGTGATTGTACCAAAGCATCGCCCAGCACTGAGGCATCGGCTGCGGAAGCGAATCTTTTAAAATAAGGATTGGCGGCACCATAACCGGCGGCCAGCAAATGAAAGCTCTTTGCGCCCGGGACGCCTAAATTATTAATCGGACCAGCAACCTGTGCCGTGATGTCGGTTCCGGAAATTCCGGCTACATTCATCGGCGTGCTGGTGGCTGTATTGAAATACAGGCGTGTCGGGAATTGCGGAATCTGCATGCCGCCTACAGAAAATCCACCTAAATCATCGGCCATGAACGGAGAGTTGAAAGTACCTCCGCCTGCTAAAGCAAATTGTTGTGAAAGGATGTTCGGATATGAGTTTTCCTGACCAGCCTTAAACAATGCATTATCGCTGTAACCTGCCGCGAAGGAATCGCCAAGTGCCACATATTTTGAAAAATCAGCGGAACCCGAAGTGATTACTACAGCCTCTTCCCCATTGTCGTCATCACTGCTGCACGCTGTAATACTCAGTGAGAGTAAAAACAGCCATTTAAAATTTTTTATCATATTCAGTATATTTTTATTTGTTAAAAAAAATTACGGGTTGACCGTCCAGGAAATAAAGTATTGCTGCCCGATTAAACCTGGACCAATGACCTGCCTGTATTCTTTGCCTCCGAGGTTGGCCGCACCTAATTTAAATACTGATTTCAATTGTGGCAGGCTGTAATTAATCTGAGCATCCACTACAGTTGCAGCATCTATTGTTCCGTCAGCAAATCCCGACTGCCAAAGATATTCACTGCTCCATCTTGCACTTACATTAAATCCGAAATTCTTGAATAACCTGTCATTTCCGATCGATCCTTTTACGCGGTGTTTCGGCGTGTTGAATCCAGCTTCAAAGCTTGGGTCTTTAGCCTGGTCGAAGTCAAATTGCGCATAATTATAGTTTGCACCCAACTCAAAGTTGCCTGCAATTTTTCTGGTAACACCAACACCAAAGCCCAAAGATTTGATCTCGATATCCGTATTTGTATACAATTGATAAACCCTGTAGTTATCATTTTGAAGCGCATGCAATGTTTGTGCACCCGGATCTGCTGCACCCCCCAAAGGATTTGGTGAATCCACGACAGTTCCGTAATAAGGCGCGATTACGTTCAGGTTTCCAAGGAAATCATTGTAGATATTGTAGTAGGCATTGATATCAAACGAAAAATTCTTGATTTGCCCTCTATATCCTAAATCAAACGCTTTCACGGTTTCAGGCTTCACATTGCTGGCATTGGATTTCCTGAGCAATGCGGATGCAGCAATGGGATCTGATGCAGCCAATTCAGAAAATTGTGTCACAGAAGCTGCGGTATAAGAATTGTTGTAAGCGTTAAGCCCCGTCAATGTCACGTTTTCACCACCAGCCAAAGCCTGGCCAATAGCCGTATTAACCGGCAATACTTCACTGTAACGGGTCAGGTTATCCGGTGCTGAACCGATTAACACAGCACTTCCGACATTGAATCCGATGTATTGATCCTGGGTTGATGGGTTGCGGAAACCTGTTTGGAATGACCCTCTGAAAGTATGGTTTTTTTCTGCCCCTGCAGAATACACTGCGGATACTCTTGGCGAGTAATTACCATCAAAATTTTGAGATTTATCATATCGTAAAGACCCTACCAATTTCAACCTGTCTTCCATGAATTTTTTCTGGAACTGTGTGTACATTCCGTATTCATCATAATAAATCGGACCTGCCGCATCAGTGTAAATCCTTCCGTGTGAATTGAGTTGGTATTGCCTGTAGGAACCACCAACCTGAATTTCAGCAAATTTTATAAGATCCCTGAAATTGTAGTTTACATCAGAATGATATATCCTTGAATTATCGACTAATTTAGAACCAGAAAGCACATTAGGGTCAGAAATCACCCTATTGAATGCCTTCATGAAAGCAGCCGTACCAGGGATTAATCTTCCCGTATCAGCTACATTCCTTGCATTAGCATGAGCCTGATCCGGAGTGGCCCCGCCTAAAGTGGAAGTTACATAGGTTGCAGCATATTGCCCGAACCATACCGCATCGGACTTCCACTGCCTGTTCACATTTAAGCCGGTAAATAACATGTCATATGATTTTCCACCATCTTCAGTAGTCGTATACCCACGAAGGAAGAAGTTCTTTCCCTTGAATTCAATTTTATGCTGCTGCATATTGAAATTATTCAGGTAATACCTGTTTGCACCCTGGTAAACTGCATTTCCAAAACCAAATTTACTCTGGAAAATAATTTCAAAATCAGCATTCCCGAAAGGACGCAGATGTAATGAATAATCCACTTTTGCGTTTCTCACTTTATTATCGGTCAGATCCACTTCATTATAACCAGTCCTGCTCACCTTATAATTGGGCAAAATCGCATCAAATACTGTAAATTGCGCAGGCGTGATGACACCCGCTGCAAGCATTTTCCCGGCAACTGCCTTGATGTTTGTACTCGCCTCATCCCCATAAACGTTCACACCATTATAGTTGTAAAAACTGCGGTCAGCACCAGGGTTGGAAAGATCGCGATAATCTGTCGCGTACCAATCGGTTCCATGCATGAAAGCCACGTTGGCTTTGGCGGCAAAATACTTGCTGAATGTATGTGCCACGCGAACGCCGTAGTCAGCATATTCATTGGCACCGGCAGCTTTTTGGTTTGTAGAGCCATATTTTGCATAGGCAGAAATCCCCTGGTAATCAAAAGGACTCTTACTGTTCATGAACAAAATCCCGTTGAAAGCGTTAGCTCCGTATAATGCGGAAGAAGCCCCGGGCAGCAACTCGACACTCTGCACATCGATTTCAGACATTCCTATCATATTGCCAAGCACGAAATTCAGCAATGGCGATGAATTGTCCATGCCGTCAACCAACTGCATGAAGCGTGTATTGGCAATGGTTGCAAAACCACGTGTGTTGATCGATTTAAAAGACATACTACTGGTGTTCATCTGAACTTCTTTTAAATTTTCAAGACCGTCATAAAATGTCGGAGAAGCGCTTTTCTTGATGTCTTTGATTCCCATTCTCTCAATGGTAACAGGCGATTCTTTAATACGTTCAGGCGTCCTTGATGCCGAAATTACGATTTCATTAAGCTTGGTTTCTTCTTCCTGCAGGCTGACAGCGAGTTTCTGGCTCGGAGAGGTCACCTGGATGGTCTGCGCAGTGAAGCCAATATTGGTTACCTGCACGGAAAAAGGAGGCATCTGGGAAGTACTGAGGGAAAATTTTCCATCTGAATCCGTGATGGTCCCTGTAGATTCGCCTACCACTGAAACACTGGCTCCGGAAACCGGGAGACCGTTGCTGTCAGTTACAGTTCCCGAAACGGAACTCTGCGCAAAGGAAATGCTGCAGCAGAACAATGACAAAATAAATAAATACACTTTCATTGGTTATGTTTTTGTTAGTTTACCCGGACAATGTACAAATAATTTTCATATTAGCAATAAAATCGAAATAAGATTTAAATATTGTCAATTTTATCAATTTTTTCTGCATATAACATGGTTATATTGGTTTTTTAAATTTTTCTTAACAAATTAATATAACCCCTAAATTAAATACTATGCATACATATTAAATAGTGTCTTTTATGAAGAAAATGCAAACATAATCCCATAAAAAAAGGCAGGATAGACCCGCCTTTCAGATATTTATTTTTGTAAAAACTATTCTACTGTAACTGATTTCGCAAGATTACGCGGCTGGTCCACATTACAATTGCGCATTACAGCAATATGATAAGACAACAATTGCAAAGGAATGGTGGTCAGCAATGGAGATAAAGCATCGGAAGTGTCCGGGATTTCGATCACATAATCCGCCAGTTCGCGTACCTGTGTATCGCCTTTAGTTACTACTGCTATAATTTTCCCGCTTCTGGATTTTATTTCCTGGATATTACTTACCACTTTGTCATAATGTCCCTGCTTAGGAGCGATTACGATTACCGGCATCAGTTCGTCAATCAAGGCGATCGGGCCGTGCTTCATCTCAGCAGCAGGATAGCCTTCTGCATGAATATAGGAAATCTCTTTTAGCTTCAATGCGCCTTCAAGAGCTACCGGGAAATTATAGCCACGCCCGAGGTAAAGGCAATTCGGTGCATCTTTGAACCTGGCTGCAATTTCTTTGGCCTTGTCATTGGTCAGCAAAGCTTCGGCTACTTTTTCAGGAATGATTTCAAGTTCCTGCAGATACCTGTGGAAGTCCGTATGCGATAAAGTCCCTTTGGCTTTGGCAAGTCGTAAGGCAATTAAAGTCAATATTGTAATCTGTGTCGTAAAAGCCTTAGTCGATGCTACACCTATTTCAGGTCCTGCATGGGTATAAGCACCCGCATGCGTTTCCCTCGAAATAGAAGATCCGACTACGTTACATACGCCAAAAACAAAAGCGCCTTTTTCTTTGGATAATTTTATTGCCGCAAGCGTATCAGCCGTTTCACCCGATTGTGAAATGGCAATCACTACATCGGATTTGTTGATAATCGGATTGCGGTACCTGAACTCAGAGGCATATTCCACTTCAACAGGGATCCTTGTGAATTCTTCGAGGATATACTCGGCAACCAAACCAGCATGCCATGAAGTACCACAGGCAACGATCAGGATTCTTTCCGCGTTCAGGAATTTCTCAAGGTTGTCCTCAACACCGGCCATCTTGATGATGCCTTCGTTGGCCAGAAGCCTTCCGCGATACGTGTCCCTGATTACGTTTGGCTGCTCGTAGATTTCCTTGAGCATAAAATGATCGTAGCCATCTTTTTCAATCTGCTCCAGATTCAACTGCAGTTCCTGTACGTAAGGATCTACCAGGGTATCGTCTTTAATTTTCCTGATTTTCAAAGGCTTATGCAGCCTTACAATAGCCATTTCCTCATCTTCGAGATAAACGGCATTTGAAGTGTATTCAATAAACGGCGAAGCATCCGAAGCAATGAAGAATTCATCTTCGCCCACTCCGATTGCCAATGGGCTACCCAAACGCGCCGCCACGATTTCGTCGGGATTCTGTTTGTCGAAAACTGCAATGGCATAAGCACCTACGACTTGATTTAAAGCAATCTGAACGGCTTTTCCGAGTTTGAGGTTTTCTTTTTTCTGGACCTCTTCAATCAGGTTGACCAATACTTCTGTGTCGGTATCCGATTGAAAAGTATAGCCCCTTTTTATAAGTTCCTTCTTGAGCGGCTCATAATTTTCAATAATCCCATTATGGATAATAGCGAGGTTCCCGGAATTGGAAATATGCGGATGGGAATTGATGTCATTGGGAACCCCATGGGTGGCCCATCTGGTGTGGCCAATACCGATCGTGCCATTGGTTGTAATCTGTTTGGCACGCTCCTCAAGGTCGGACACTTTTCCCTTTGTTTTGGAAAGCTTCAGGTTGTCTCCGTCATAAAGCATTACGCCTGCACTGTCATAACCCCTGTACTCAAGCCTTTTGAGCCCTTTTATAATGATGGGATAAGCTTCCCTGTGTCCTATATAACCTACTATTCCGCACATAATACTTAGTTACTATTGGTTTCTTCTGTGTAATAAATTTCGAGTTTCAGCCTTTTGTCATCCGCAACCGTCGGGGCACTTCCCCAAAGCACCGTCCCTAAGGGATGCATTACAGAAGCTGCTGGCAGCCTGTCAAATGTAGTGGAAGTATTTGTAAATGGCAAAGGAAGTGTCGTCGGATTTTTAAGCCTTGCATTCGAAATGATATTAATTGACTCTGTTACAGCCAGTCCGATTCTCACATTTGTCGAATCTTTACTTGGATCCGCTATATTGTGCTTAAGCAGGTTCCTCATGTAATTTGTAATCCTGATCCTGTATTTTACACCACGGCCCTTTACTTCTTCACGTTGTATGATCCCATCGTGGATGACTTTAGCAAATTTTGGCTTTGTAGAATAAGTCGTTCCATCCGTAGCATAATCGTATAAAGGACGTTTATTCGTTAAATCGTAAAGGTACAATCGTTCCGGCTCAATTGGTTTTGCAACACCGCTTCCTTCTTCCGACTTCATGCTGGCACGGTCAATGTAAAAAGTCAGGTTTGCTTCATTGACCAGCCATTTTTTATCGCGCAGTGCTTCAAGTTCTCCAGGGCCGAACAAATCGATGACCGCAATCGATCCCTGCCCGCCTTTCAGGTACAGTTTTTCATCGCCCACAGTAGTGTTTGTTGTTGATAAGGCGGCATTATAATCAGCCGTCTCATTATGCTGTTGAAGGCTGATGGTATTGCCTTTTAAGTTGATTACATATTTCTTTGCCGGCCTTGTGAGGCTATCTGCGGTGTTGGCTTTGTTGCGGATGATCTTATCTTCTTTATAAGCGATATTGATAGTCCCTTTTGAAAAATCCATCATCGCCATCGTTGTACCATCGCCTGAGTCATCATCTTCCATCTTGAAATAAAGCCCCCTGAAATAATCCCTGAATGACGCATTATTGGCGAGTTTTGCAGCTGGCGCGTCAAGGATTTTCTTTTGGAAAAAATCTTTGTTAAGCTTCATCCGCATCGCAGGTGCCGATCTTGAGATCACGTCTTCATTATTATCATTTTTCGTTTTGGTGATGATTTCTTTATTACTGAATGTAAAATGGTCATCTGCGAAATCTGTCGGATTTCCTTCACTCACCAAAAGATCATTAAGCTGCTTCCCATTGGGGATTGACGTTCCATCGCCAGCGGCTCCTCTTTTATAACTCTCAATATTCGGGTCGTCATTGAAAAATCTCTGGGCATCTTCAAAACCGGTTGCCGGATCCAGGTCATTCAGGTAATAGCCGTTTTCATAAATCTTAAGCTTCATTTTACCGCTGCCGTAGATGGAATCAAGCTCATAAGTGCTTACCCCGCTGGTTATAGCGGTTCTGCTACTGAAGTAAGGGATTGATATATACACGCTGTCCACCAGAGGGTTGTTCCCGATGGCATTGTTTAAATTGCTGATATCAATTTCAGCCTGGGTTACGAAACCGGCTTTGGTAACGCCAAACGTAGGGTTGTCATAAATCCCCAGCGGATTCACCGGCAGGTTGTTTGACTGCACCGCTCCTGTAGATTTATCAAAAGCCACCACCGATGCACCGGTATATTTATCGACAAGGAAATGGTCCTCACCGATCACATCTGTCCCGATATCGTTATATTCCTTGTCACAGGAAGCAAAAAAAGCTGTAATGGAAATGAAGAGAAAAAAAGATCTTACTGTTTTGTAATTCATGGGTAATCAGAAATAATTTATAGCACTTTTGTTTTGTAAAAATCGGTGTAAACCGCTGCGAATTTATCTTTCGGGGCGAAAGGTAAAAAAGGTTTTCCGGACGATTCTATAAATTTTGTTAAACTTGGGGAAAGGGTTTCAGACGCTATGATTACTGCATCCGAATGCAGGACGGAAGCCCTGATAATATTCTCATAAGTAGGTATTTCCAGATCAGCAACCGCTTCTCCGGGAATGCCGTCAAACTTCACCTTATTGATCATTTCGATATTCAGCGTTTCATCAAAAGGCTGGGAATATACCGACGTTACGATTTTAGTATCTGCAAACAACGCTTCGTCCTTATAATAATGCTTCATATAAATCGGCAGCATTGCGGCAAGCCAGCCATGAACATGGATGATGTCCGGGACCCAGTTCAGTTTTTTCACGGTTTCGACAACGCCTTTTGCAAAGAATATCGCACGCTCGTCATTATCGGGATACAACACACCTTCTTCATCCGCAAAGGTTGCCTTCCGTTTGAAGTATTCATCATTGTCAATAAAATAAACCTGGATTCTTTCTTTCGGAATAGAAGCTACCTTGATAATCAACGGCATGTCAAGGTCATTGACTACCAGATTCATCCCAGACAGCCTGATCACCTCGTGCAACTGGTGCCTGCGTTCGTTGATGTTGCCGTATCTCGGCATAAAAATCCTGATCTGCCCGCCCTGATCATTAATCATTTTGGGGACATCATATGACATTGAAGAAACTTCATTTTCTGCCAGGTAAGGCACCACTTCAGATGATACAAACAATATCCTCTTATCCTCCATATAATTCTGTACTTTATGTATTGCCGATAAAAAACAGGCAAAAGTACAAAATTTTATGGATTTATTGGGTAAAATCTTAAGTTTGCAAATTATTAATCCAATGCTCATGCAGATTTTCGAACGGCAGGCTGATTTAAAATCACACCTGAAATCTTTGGCCTCAGGCAAGATGACAATAGGTTTCGTGCCAACCATGGGCGCACTGCATCAGGGACACCTCTCCCTGATGGCCCAGTCCTTAAAGGATAATGATGTGACTGTCATGAGTATTTTCGTAAACCCGACGCAATTCAACAATCCGGATGATCTTAAGAAATATCCAAGGACACTTGAAGCCGATATTGAGAAAATCCGCACGGTCAGCGACAACGTGATTGTATATGCCCCATCGGTAGATGATATTTACGGCGGAAAAACAACGTCAGAACACTTCAATTTTGATGGCATCGACAAGCAAATGGAAGGCCGCCACAGGCCAGGCCATTTCGACGGTGTCGGGACGGTCGTCAAACGCCTTTTTGATATTGTAAAACCTCATAATGCGTATTTTGGGGAAAAGGATTTCCAGCAATTGCAGATTATCCGGAAACTGGTCAGTAAATATAATATACCGGTGAATATCATCGGCATGCCAATATTCCGCGAAGCAAACGGGCTCGCCATGAGTTCAAGGAATGAACGACTGCTTCCGGAGCAAAAACATAAAGCTTCAGTTATTTTCAGCACTTTAAAATATGCCAAAGAAATGTTTGGCACGAAAAGCGCAAAAGAAGTCACGGCTTTTGTCGAAAAATCATTTAAGAATATCGACGGTTTCAGGCTGGAATATTTCGAAATTGCTGACGAATCAACGTTATTGCCTGTAATCCGCAAAAGCAAAAACAAAAAATACCGTGGTTTTATAGCCGTTTTTGTTAAGGATATTCGTTTAATTGACACGATTTCATTTAATTAATTACTTTTGCGCCATGCAAATTGAAGTAGTAAAATCAAAAATCCACCGCGTCAGCGTGACCGGAGCCGATCTGAATTATATCGGAAGCATCACTATTGACGAGGCTTTAATGGAAGCCGCCAACATCATCGAAGGTGAAAAAGTATCCATCGTCAACATCAACAACGGCGAACGCCTCGAAACCTACGCCATCAAGGGAAACCGCAACAGCGGCGACATTACCCTGAACGGCCCTGCTGCGAGGAAAGTCCAGAAGGGCGACATCATCATCATCATTTCATATGGAATACTCGACTTTGAAGAAGCAAAATCCTTTAAGCCTTCTTTGGTATTCCCTAATGAAAAGGACAATTCGCTGACATAGACCGGTGAAAAATCAAATTACAAAATGGCTTTCCATAATCCTCCCGCTGTTGCTGGGTGTTTTTCTTATTTATTACACCTACGATAAATTCACGCCGGAGCAGTTAAAGGAAATCAAGACGCATTTCCGCCGGGCCGATTATTTTTACATTATCGTTTCACTCATTATTTCCACTTTAGGTTGTATTTCCCGTGCCTACCGATGGAAATTTTCGCTGGAACATATGGGCTATAAGAGTTCGTTTGCCAATAATTTCATGGCGGTTTCAGTAGGCTATCTTGTAAACATGACCATTCCGCGTTCGGGTGAATTTTCACGCGCACTGGTCCTTAAAAAATACGACAACATCCCTTTTGACAAAGCTTTCGGAAGTATTGTGGCTGAGCGCATCGTCGACTCAATTGTACTGCTCTTCCTGATGGTACTGACTTTTTTTGTACAGTTTGAAGCCGTAAAGAAATTCGTTCTGGACAAAATCCCTTTGCGGGAAACGATCTGGGTACTGGTCATCGGTGGAACATTGACCATTATTGCGTTGCTGCTGTATTTTTATTCCCGTATGAAATTCATCGTTTCGCTCAAGGCAAAAGTTTCCGGGCTCAAGGAAGGCATGCTCAGCGTTGTAAAGATGGAGAAAAAATGGCCTTATATCTTCCACACCATTTTTATCTGGGTAAGTTACCTGGCGATGTTTTACATCACTATTTTCACCCTAAAGGAAACCAGTAATATCGGTTTTGGTGCCATTTTATCTTCATTCCTCGTAGGAAGCATCACCATTGCAGTGACCAGCAGCGGCTTCGGGACCTATCCTGTACTGATGGCTAAGATCCTGTTGTTCTACGGTATTGCGGAAACGGTTGGAAACGCCTTCGGATGGATTGTCTGGATTTCCCAGATACTGCTCGTGGTCATCACGGGAATCATTTCAATTTTCCTGCTTCCCATCCTGAATAGGAAAAAATAATTTCTTAACTTCCCCGACTGTTTTAATGGATCCATTCCTTTAATCCTCAACGGGCTATGAAAAAAATTATAATTCTACTGGCATTCCTGTGTTGCCTCCCTGCTTTTTCGCAACGAAGCCGCGACACTATATTCTCTGAAAAATTGAATATGGACCGCGAGTTTACAGTCTCGCTTCCACTGTCTTACGGTAAGAATAAAGACCGGAAATACCCACTTCTATTGCTTTTGGATGGTGAATACCTGCTTGACGCGTATGATGGCGCCCTCGCTTATGGCAATTACTGGGACGACCTCCCGGAAGTGGTCATCGTTGCTGTAAACCAAAACAGCAATGGGGAACGTGAAGCCGACTCGGTGATGGATGAAGAAGGCCTGCCTACGGAAACGGGCGCGGCATTTTTTGAATTCATCGGTACCGAACTGATTCCGGCGCTCGACAAAAAATACCGCCTTTCCCCGTTCAGGATCATCGGCGGTCACGATGTCACGGCAGGTTTCCTGAATCTGTTCCTATATAAGGAAAATCCGCTTTTTAACGCTTACATCTGCTTCAGCCCTGAATTTGGCCTGCAAATGATGGAACGCATCCCTGTCATGCTCCAGACGACCAAAAAACCCATTTTCTATTATATGGCCAGCGGCGACGGTGACCTGAAAAAAAATCTCGCCGATATGCGGACTCTGGATACCAATATTAAAACCGTACTGCATTCCAATGTGTATTATGCTTATGACGAGTTCAAAGGCGCTTCGCATTATTCATTGGTTTTGTACGGCATTCCGGCATCCTTATACCACATTTTCGGGCAGTACCAACCTATTTCCACAGCCGAATTCCAGGAAAAGATCGTTAAGATGGAAAAAGGATATGTCGATTACCTGATCAAAAAATATGATATCATCGAGAAATCATATGGTATGAAAATGCCGGTACGTATCAGCGATTTCAAGGCCATCGAAGCGGCCATTATCAAGAATAATGCTTTCGACGAACTTGAAAAACTGGCTGCCATCGCTAAAAAAAGTTACCCAAAGGCCATGCTTTCGCAATATGAAATGGGGATGTTTTATGAAAAGACCGGTGACACCAAAAAAGCCGCAAAAGCATACCAAAACGCTTACCTCATGGATGAAATCGGCGATCTGACCAAAGACATGATGCTTGATAAAGCGGACGAATTAAAAAAAGGAGGAAGCAAATAATGTCAAAAATAAAGACGGCCTTCTTTTGCCAGCATTGCGGAACCCAATATCCGAAATGGCAGGGCCAGTGCAATTCCTGCAAACAATGGAATACGATTGTCGAAGAGGTGATACAGAAGGAAGACAAGACTTCCTGGAAACCTTCGGCAGAAAATAAAAAAGCAGCAAAGCCCCTTAAGATTGAAGAAATCGACTCGGCGCAGGAAATCCGTATGGACAGCCTTGACGGCGAACTGAACCGTGTACTCGGCGGCGGGATTGTTCCCGGCTCCCTGATTTTATTGGGCGGCGAACCTGGAATCGGGAAAAGTACGTTGCTGCTGCAGATTTCGCTCAAACTCCCGTATCGCACCTTGTATGTTTCGGGCGAGGAAAGTCAGAAGCAGATAAAAATGCGTGCCGAAAGGATTACCGACAAAGCCAACAACTGCTACATTTTAACCGAGACCAAAACACAGCACATTTTCCACCAGATCCGGGAAATTGAGCCTGAAGTCGTCATTATCGATTCGATACAAACACTTCATACAGATTACATCGAGGCTTCACCGGGAAGCATTTCGCAAATCCGGGAATGCACTGCCGAGCTGATCAAATTTGCCAAAGAAACCAATGTGCCCGTCATCCTCATCGGGCATATCACGAAAGACGGCAGCATTGCCGGCCCGAAAATCCTGGAACACATGGTCGATACAGTGCTGCAATTCGAAGGCGACAGGAACCACGTGTACCGCATACTACGGTCGCTGAAAAACCGTTTTGGTTCTACCGCCGAATTGGGCATTTACGAAATGCAGGGCAGCGGGCTACGGGAAGTTTCTAATCCGTCGGAAATATTGATTTCACCCAAAAGCGAGGAATTATCCGGCACCGCAATCGCCTCCACCATGGAAGGCATGCGCCCGCTGATGATTGAAATCCAGGCGCTGGTAAGCACCGCCGTTTATGGTACGCCGCAGAGGAGCACGACAGGTTATAATGCCAAAAGGCTGAACATGATTTTGGCCGTTTTGGAAAAACGCGCAGGCTTCCGCCTCGGGACAAAAGACGTTTTCCTGAACATTACAGGCGGAATCACGGTCGATGATCCGGCGATTGATTTGGCGGTCGTCGCAGCGATCCTTTCCTCAAACGAGGATATTCCGGTGGGAAAAGATTTCTGTTTTGCCGCTGAAGTGGGGCTTTCCGGGGAAATACGTCCCGTAAATCGTATCGAACAACGCATCCAGGAAGCGGAAAAACTCGGATTTTCGAGTATTTTTGTATCTAAGCACAACAAGATCCCAATCAAGGATTTCGGCATTAAAGTGATGATGGTGGGCAGGATCGAAGAAGTGGCCGGCGAATTGTTCGGATAAAATTAAATTGAAATGGCAAGGACCAGAAAACAGAAAATATATTTAGCCTTAAAGATTATCGCCGCACTCATTTTGGTCGTAATCGCGTGTTTTTTTATTTTCCGGGACGCACTGCTCCAAAAAGCGATTCAAAAGGTTTCGGTTAAAATGGATACGGAATACCACAGCACCTTTGTTGTAAAAAAGGCCGCTTTTGAGGGTTTCTGCGGCATTAATGCAGAAGAAGTTTCTTTGGTCCCGAAAAATGCTGACACGCTGTTCAATATTAAAAAAATAAGGACCAGCGTTAACTTCTGGAAACTCCTTACCGGAAATGTGCAGATCGGGACACTGGAAATCCACGATGGTTTTGTCCAATTGGTGAAAAAGGGCAACGAAAAAAACTTCGACGCGTTCCTCAAAAGAGACAAAACCGAAGATTTGCCGGGCGAGAAAAGGGATTATGCCGAATTCGCCTATCGCCTGATATCCAAAGCACTGAACCTGATCCCAACCGACATGACACTTGAAAACCTCGCTTTCAGGCTCAATGACAATGGTAAAAAAGCCAATATAAATTTCCGTAAACTGAGCCTCATCGACAAGCAACTCGAAACGGCGATCAATGTACAAACCGACAATTTCTCGCAAAACTGGCGCATTACCGGTTTCGCAGATCCGCGGGACAATAAGGCCGACATCCGGTTTTTCAATATTGACACCGGCGCCATCCGTGTGCCTTACCTCGACGAACGCTACAACCTCAAATCGAGTTTTGACTCCATTCGTGTAAAAGTGGATAATATCGATATGGACGGCGGTGAATTGCACCTCGACGGTTTCGCATCCATTGCAAACCTGAAAATAAACCACCGCAGGATTGCCAGTAAGGATGTGATTATTAAAAACGCGCGTTTCGATTACCGATTCCTTCTGGGCGAAAATTTCGTTTCGGTTGACAGTACTTCGACAGTCAGCCTGAATTCGCTGAAATTCCATCCGTTTTTATCTTATGACACCGAATCGGATACGGTGTACAGGCTCAAAGTTGCGATTCCAAAAATGAAAGCACAGGATTTCATTTCCGCTCTACCCGACGGGCTTTTCACGCATTTCCAGGGTATGGAAACCGAAGGCAGCTTCAGTTACAATCTCGATTTTATGTTCAACAAGAACAAGCCTGGCGCTTTGGTTTTTGACAGCAAGCTCGACAAGGAAAACCTCAAAATCATCAAATACGGCGAAGCCAACCTCAACAAGCTCAACGGGGATTTCGTATACCACGCCATTGAAAACGGCCGGGAACAACGCGGCATCCTTGTAGGTCAGGCCAACCCGAATTATACGCCTTTGGGCCAGATTTCACCTTACCTGCGCAAATCGGTGTTGACGACCGAAGATCCGTCATTTTTCTCGCACCGCGGATTCATCAGTGAAGCATTCAAGCAATCCATCATCAAGAACATCAAGACCAAAAAATTCTCGCGCGGCGCCAGTACCATCAGCATGCAATTGATCAAGAACGTATTCCTGACAAGGGAAAAGACGCTTTCGCGGAAACTGGAAGAAATATTATTGGTCTATATCCTTGAAAACAATCGTATTGCCAGCAAGGAACGCATGCTTGAAGTCTATTTCAACATTATTGAATGGGGCCCTAATGTTTATGGAATCGGGGAAGCTAGCCGTTTTTATTTCCAGAAAAGCCCGTCTGAATTGTCATTAAACGAATGCCTGTTCCTGGCTGGCATCATTCCAAGCCCGAAACGGTTCATGTGGCAGTTTGACGGCGATGGGAATTTAAGATCCTATGTCAAAAACAACCATGCCGGCCTGACCAACCTGATGCTGAGACGCGGCGTGTTGACTGCCGATGACACCATCTATAAATCGCTACCGGTCATCATCAACGGCCCCGCAAAAAACTTCATCAGGTTGAAGGTAAAAGATTCCACCGCAACAGATTCGTTGCGGATCGATGAGGAGTTTGAATTTTAGCGGAAATGCTTTAGGAATTCATCTTTATAAGTCGGTGACACTTCAATCTCCGCACCATCATGCAGCGTCAGGAAACCGCCTTTATTATATGATTTCACGAAATGCAGGTTGATGATATGTGATTTGTGTACCCGTAAGAAAGGAAGCGGTAAAATCTCGGAAAAATGTTTCAGGAAACGGCAAACCATTTTTTTATGGCCATTGGTAAGGTATAAATCGGTAAAATTCCCGTTGCCACGCAATCGGACGATGTCTTCCATTTTCACCACTTCGAAACCCTCTAATGTGGGTAGAATGACCTGTTGCTTTTCAGGTTTCGGCTCGCGGAAATTGTCAAGGATGATTTTATTGCGGTTCAGGATCTCCTGGTTTTGTATCTGGTGCTGGACCTTATTTACGGCCAAAATCAATTCCTCGATGCTGATTGGTTTAAGCAGGTAATAGGCTGCGCTTTGGTTTAAGGCCTTCAACGAATATTCTGAAAAAGCGGTGACAAAAATGGTTTCGAACTGTAAATCCCTGCACGCTTCCAAAACATCAAAAGCATTACCGAATGGCATTTCAACATCCAGGAAAACCAATTGCGGCTGCAATTCGTGTAACAACGGCACCGCTTCCTTAATATTCTGGGCTTCGCCGATGATGGTTACCTGCGGGCAATATTTCGAAATGTAAACGCGCAGCACTTCCCTGGCCGCAGTTTCATCTTCCACAATAACCGCCGAAATTTTCTGGAATGTCATCATATTTTATGGATTATCGGGAAATATATCAGCACAATGGTTCCTGTTTCAGGATGGTTTTTTTCGGCAATTGAAAATGTAATGCCTTTTTTATACAGTTCATTGAGCAGTGTAATGCGCTCTTTCGTATTGGTGATGCCGCGGGAGTGGTGAGCCTTTTGATTTTTGGTTTTAAGTTCAGCGCTTTTCGTCAAACCAATGCCGTTGTCTTCAATAGTGATTTTGATTTTTTTATTTTCCAATGCAATGGATAATGTCAGCAAACCTTTGGATTCCCGGTAACGAATACCGTGCCAGATGGCATTTTCGAGATGCGGCTGCAGGATCATGTTCGGGATGAAGGTCTGGTCGGCATCGATATTGTCATCAACAATTATTTTGTAATCGAATTTATCCGAAAATCGTAAATGTTCCAGGTCAAGATATTTTGTCAATTGTTCGATTTCACTGCTTACGGTGACAAAATCCTTGTTCGAATGCTCCATCATATTGCGCATTAAATGGGAGTATGATGATAAATATTTGTTGGCTTCGAGTTCCTTATTCTGCGAAATAAACTGATTTACGCTATTGAGGCTGTTGAAGATAAAATGCGGATTCATTTCCCGGCGCAACGATTGCAGCGCGATTTCCTTATTCTTGATTTTGATCGAATACAACGCTTTGGCTATGAAAATAAAAAGCAAAAACAACAATAACACCGACCCAATCAAAAAGTAATTGAACGTATTTTTTTTTGAAATCAATTCATCCTTCAATGCTTTTTCCTTTTCAAGCTGCCTGATTTTCTCCTCAGTAACCTGGAAGGTCTTGGCATCAATTAACGAAGTATCCGCGCGGATCAATGCATCGAAATCCTCAAAAAACTGTTCGTAAAGCCTCATGCTTTCCTTGTCATCACCTTTGGCACGGTAGTATTGGAGCAACTTTGCCAGGCCTTTCTTTGCTTCTGCAGTGTGGCCGGATTGTTTCGCGATCCTATAGGATTCCTTCAGTAGGTCAACACCTTTCTCGGCTTGATTATTTTTAAAATACACTGACGACAGCAATTGCAGTTGTGTAATTTCAGTATCGGTATCATTATTTTTTTGCGCGTCGGCAAGCAGTTTCTGATGGATCCCGATGGCTTTTTCAAATTGATTTTCTGCTGTGTAAACCTTTGCGATTTTGCTTTTTATTTTGATCACTTCTTCCGGCCTGTCTTTAGAGAAGGTAATGGCTTCCTCATAATTCCTGATGGCTGCTTTTGGCTTCTTTTCTTTAAGATTCAGTTCGGCATTTTGCATGTAAGCATCCGCAACTTCGTCTTTTTTGTCCGATTCTTTTGCAAGTGCGGCATTTGAAATATTGTAATCCATTTGAGCCTGGGGGCTGTTTGCATTGCTCAACCTGCTAAAGTCATTCGAGTTGAGTTTTTCAGTGACTTTATCATCGGTAACCTCAGCCGCTTTTTTATAGTTTAAGGAAGCTGCTCCGAGTTTGTTTTGGTTTTCCTGGACTTTTGCAATACTCCGACGCAAACGCGCCTGGTCTTCTGCCTGGTCGGATTTGGTGTATAGCAATGCTTTTTGAAGGTATTCTTCGGCTTTTTTGAAATCGCCTTTTTTAATAAAAGTTTCCGCAAGCGATTCATAATTTTTGGCGATACCAATATTGTCGCCTTTTTTTAATGACGTTTCCAGATCGGTGGCGGCTTCGCTTATCGTCTTGATTTTCGTGGCTTTGCGTTTCTGCTCCTGTTTGGGCACTTTTTTAATCGTGTCCTGCGCCCATGCGGATGGCATCGGCATTGACAATAAGATAAAAAAGGAAATGACTTTCAATAAACGCATAACGGCAATTTTCGGAATGTAAAGTAAATGAATCCGATACGCTTTTCCTATTCTTTTCACCAAGTCAAAACCGTGTTTCACCATCTGTCTGAAAATCATTTTGATGGCCTGGATAATTTTGGCCTAAATCTTTTAAAACCAGAACCATGAAAAGAATATTATTACAACTGATGTTATGCTGCAGCCTTACGATAACTGCACAAATCCAGCCTGATCAGAGGAAATTTATTGAAGTGAAAGGCAGTGCTGAAATGTCAGTGCAACCCGATGACATCGAACTGGAAATTGTATTAAGGCGATCCGATAGTGACAGGAAAGCAGACCTCAGCAATACGGAATCCGCCTTCTATGCCGTACTGAAGAAAAACAATATTAAAACCGAAACCGTCACATTCCAGAACACTTCTTACTGGTATTGGTGGTATTGGTGGAATGACCGCTACAACAGCAATCCCGTGAAAGTGGTCCGCTTAAAACTGGACGCCAAAACCAATTTCCTGAAACTTGTTGAAGACCTCAATACCAATTGGGTGCAAAGCATCCGCATTGCTGAAACTACCGCCAGGGAAATCACCCGACTGCGAAAAGAAGTTAAAATCCAGGCTATGAAAGCCGCAAAGGAGAAAGCGTCTTATTTGCTGGAAAGCGTCGGGGAAGAAGTCGGCAGTTTGCTGTCTGTTGTCGAAGTGCCGGAAAGCGACAATAATTATTATCCGTTTTTTGACCGCGGAAATCTTGCCAGTAATTCCGTGATGCAAAGCACCAGTACCAATACAGGTGTTGAAGGTGCCAATGCTATAAAACTACGCTACGAAATCCAGGCAAAATTCGAAATTCAATAACCTTTTTAAATAAATATTATGAAAACTTCACTCTCATTTTCTGTATTGCTCATGGCGACTTCACTCTGCTTCGCCGGATGTAAAAATGACAACGTAAAACCTATAGCTGCGATTACCGAAGCGCCTGTTAAAGCCGAAAACACCAAAATCCAGGTGGCGCTTTTACTCGACACTTCCAACAGTATGGACGGTTTGATAGACCAGGCGAAATCCAGGCTTTGGAATATCGTGAACACACTGACCACTCTAAAATATTCAGGGAAAACACCGGACATTGAAATCAGCCTTTATGAATATGGCAACGATGGCCTTTCTGCGGAGGCGAATTACATCCGGCAGGTGACGCCTTTAACCACCGATTTGGACCTGATTTCTGAAAAATTGTTTGCCCTGCGCACCAATGGCGGTTCGGAATACTGCGGGGCCGTGATCAGCGATGCGACCAAAAAACTGGAATGGTCTAAAGGAAAAACGAATATGAAACTGCTTTACATTGCGGGAAACGAAGCTTTTGACCAGGGCGTCATCAGTTATAAGGAAAGCGTTGGCGATGCCCTGAAAAACGACATTTATGTAAATACGATTTTCTGCGGAAACGCTTATGAAGGCATCAATACACACTGGAAAGACGGCGCAGACCGCGGAAACGGAAAATATTTCAACATCAATTCCAACGAAAAAATCCAGTATATCGCCACGCCTTATGACGATCGGATTTACAAATGCAACGAGCGCCTGAATTCGACGTACATCGGGTACGGAAAAACCGGAAAAGACAAGAAAATGGCACAGGAAGTCCAGGATGCAAATGCGGAAACGGTTTCCAAAGCGAATTATGCCGAGCGCACCGTCAGCAAATCGAAAGAAGTTTACAAAAATACCAACTGGGATTTGGTTGATAAGGTTAAGGAAGACAAACAGGCCCTTTCCAATATGAAAAAAGAGGAGCTTCCTGAGGAGCTGAAAGGCAAAAGCAAGACTGAAATCCAGGCGTATGTTGACCAGAAGACCAAAGAACGCGAAACCATCCAGAAAGAAATCACCGAACTGGGCAGAAAACGCCAGGAATTTATCGATACCGAAAGCAAAAAAACAAAAAGCCAGGATGATTTAGGCAAAGCCATCAGCACATCGATTATTGCTATTGCTGAAACAAAAGGATACACCGTTGAAAAATAATGGTGGATGCCCCAAACCTTTCCCTTTTTTGATACTCATTAAAAAATAAAAACTCCTTTATGAAAAAACTCCCCTTTCTTTTGCTTTTAATTGGCGGTATGGCTTTGGCGCAGAAACCGTTGTTTGTGACCGCCAAAGTCAAAGCGGCCACGGTATATTCGAATTCGGCTGAAATATTCCAAAGCACCTCAGTAGTCCTTCCGAAGGGCACCAGTGAAATTGTCGTAAAAAATGTTGCCGATTATCTCAACGAAAGTTCCGTACAGATTGGCGCGCCATCAACCGTTACGGTACTTTCGGTACAATTCACGAACAATTATATGAGTGAATATAAGATCGATGAAAATTCGACGGAAGTCAAAAAAGTGCGCGACAGCATCAACATCGTGGAAAAGGAAATCGGGCGGCTTACGAATGCGCTGAATTCCGAAGCCAAAACCCTCGAATTACTGGATAAAAACCAACAGGTTTCCGGCACCAATACCGGCCTGAATCTTGCAGAGCTGGCCAAAGTCGTAGAATATTATAAAGCCAAACGCACCGAAATCAGCGACAATTATGATGCTTTGGAAGAAAAGATAAAAAAATGGAACGAAAGCCTGGTGCGGCTCAACACCAAACTCGAAATCAATACCAAGAACCAGGAAAAAACCTCAAACGGCAAACTGATCCTGCAGGTAATGAACGATGTCGCCGGTAATGTTGATCTCGACATCAACTACCTGACCCCAAACGCGTCGTGGGAGCCGTTTTACGATTTGCGTGCGAACAGCATTTCAGAGCCTATCCATATGATGTACAAGGCACGTGTAACGCAGAATACCGGCATCGACTGGAAAAAGGTAAAGCTCACTTTATCCAGCGGCAATCCGACACAGAACAATCAGGCGCCGTTATTGCAGGCCTGGTTTTTGAGGTATGCTTCTTTAGGTTATGATAAAGATGGTGTTTATGATAAAAAAGAATATGCACTTAATACCATACAAAATGACGCTGCAATTAATACAGGATACCGGGCGATCAAGCCAGCAAATATTTCCAGTTACACCACAATCAACGAAAACCAGCTCAGCGTTTCTTTTGACATCGACATTCCATACGATATTTTATCGAACGGTAAAGCGCACAGCGTATCGCTGAAGGAAATCGAATTGCCTGCATCATACAAATATTACAGTGCGCCGCGTGTGGAAAAAGAAGTGTTCCTTTTGGCGGAGATCAGCGATTATTCGAAGTATAATCTACTTCCGGGTGAAGCTAATATCATTTTTGAGGGGATGTATGTAGGCAAAACATTCATCAATCCAAACCAGACTTCAGACACGCTGAACCTCAGTATGGGCCGTGACAAGAAAATCAGCATCAAGCGCGAGAAGATTGTCGATAAATCGGGCACGAAGTTTTTGTCTTCGAAAAAAGAACAGACTTTTACTTATGATATTACGATACGGAATAATAAAAAAGAAGCGGTCGATTTAATGCTGAAAGACCAATATCCGCTGAGCCCGGACAAGGACATCGAAATCGAACTGAAAGAAAGTGACGGCGCTAAGGTAAACACTGAAACCGGCATCCTCACCTGGCAGCTGGGCCTTAAACCGAATGAAACCAGGAAAATCCGGATCAGCTATAAAATCCGTTATCCAAAAGACCGGGTGATTGATAATTTGTAAACTAACTCCAATTGCAAATGTTCCCATGGTACCAAACTTTGGGAACATTTTATTTTTCGGATATTGGTTATTTGTAAACTCCGAAACAAACCTCATAAGGTTTTAAGGCAAAATCCTTGAGAAAAATTCCTACTTTTACGATAATCCAAATGATGTAAAACACTCGCTATGAAATACCTATACTTTTTAATCACATTGTTTTCCTTATCCGGTTTTTCGCAAACCATCGGGATACAATCCTTCGCCACCGGCTTCAGCAGTATTGTTGAGATCGTAAACGCTGGTGACGACCGTTTATTTGTGGTACAGCAAACCGGGGTAATCAAAATCCTGAATGCAAACCAGGTTACGAACCCATCCGCTTTCCTGAATATTTCCGCACTGATCAGCACGGGCGGCGAACGCGGTCTTCTCGGATTGGCATTTCACCCGAATTATGCTACGAACGGTTATTTTTATGTCAATTATACCAACACTGCCGGCAATACGGTAATTGCGCGCTATTCCGTCAATACTTCCAACCCGAATCTTGCAAACACTGCCAGCGCGACCATCCTGCTCACGATTTCGCAGCCTTTTGCAAATCATAATGGCGGCACATTGCGATTTGGGCCGGACGGGTACCTCTACATTGGGATGGGTGACGGCGGAGGCCAGGATGATCCAGGCAACAGGGCCCAGAACAAGGATTTGCTGCTTGGAAAAATCCTTCGTATCGATGTAGACAACGGCGCACCTTATGCCATTCCGCCTACAAATCCATATGCCGCTGCAGACGGTGCCGATGAGATATGGGCCACCGGGATGCGCAATCCCTGGAAATTTTCATTTGATACCGTTGACGGGAATTTGTGGATTGGTGATGTGGGCCAGTTCAATGTAGAGGAAATCAACAAAGTGCCTGTTGGTGATGGCGGTTATAATTTCGGATGGCGATGCTACGAAGGCAATGATGCGCATATCACCGAAGGATGTGAGCCGCAAAACACCATGACATTCCCTTTTGTCACTTATTCTTCTGCCGACGGAAGCGGGAATTGCTCCATAACAGGCGGTTATGTTTATAGAGGAAGCGCTTACCCTAATTTCGTAGGGAAATATTTCTTTGCCGATTATTGTTCCGATAAAATAGGGATGGTTGCCGATAACGGGACAATATCATATTCTGGGGTACTGACAGGAGGCAGTTTTACGACATTCGGTGTCAATGCTGCAAACGACTTATTTGTCGGTTCACAGGGGAACGGTGTCATTTATAAAGTCGTCGATACTTCGCTTGGCGTGGATGATGTCAGTAAAAACACTTTTTCGGTTTACCCGAATCCTGCTTCCGGCTCCTTTTCAATCCATTCCGAAAACGCAAGGTTCCCTTTACAGCTTACCGTATTTGATATCAGCGGTAAAAAACTTTTGGAGAAAACCATTGGCAGTGGCAATGAAAACATTAACATCAGCGGATTCAGCACCGGTTTATATCTTGTAAATACCAAAGACGACATGGGAATGCAATCTGTTTCCAGGCTGGTAATCCAATAATCAGGGTGCGGGATTTGGAAATTTCCTGTGGATTTTTTCAATTCCGGACAGTATTTCAGGAGTGATTATCACATGGATTGAACCGATATTTTCTTTTAATTGTGCCAATGAAGTCGCACCAATAATTGTGCTGCTGACAAAAGGCTGAGCCTGTACAAACGCCAAAGCCATTTGCGACGGACTTACTCCGTTTTGCTTTGCAAGATCAACATATGAGGCTGCAGCTTTACGTGCTTCTTCACTGTTATACCTCGTGAAATTCGGGAACTGGTTCAATCGTGCCTCAGGATGGTTTTGCCTTTGCCCGTATTTCCCTGTCAATATTCCGAAACCAAGCGGAGAATAAGCCAGCAACCCGACATTCTCCCTGAACAGTACTTCGGACAATCCGGTTTCCAAAGATCGGTTGACGAGTGAATACGGGTTTTGAACTGTAATAGTTTTAGTCAAACGGTGCTTTTTACCTTCCTCGAGAAAACGCATCAATCCCCACGGCGTTTCATTTGAAATCCCGAAATGCCTGATCTTCCCTTCAGCAATTAACGCCGACATCGTTTCAACAACGATCTGGGTATTGTCTTCCCATGCATCATCTGTTATCGAAAATCCCAATTGCCCGAACATATTGGATTTTCGTTCCGGCCAGTGCAATTGGTACAAATCAATGTAATCTGTTTGCAGCCGCCTGAGGCTTTTCTCGACAGATTCCCTTACCGTTTGAGGAGTATATCTCAAGTCTTCACGGATGTAGGGCAGCCCGCGATTTGCACCGGCGATTTTTGTAGCCAAAACAATTTCATTTCTTTTTCCCGTATTTTTTATCCAGGAACCGATGATGTTTTCGGTCGAACCATAATTTTTTTCGAGCGCCGGCACCGGATACATTTCAGCAGTATCTATAAAATTAATGCCGTGTTCCAGCGCCATTTCAATCTGCTGGTGCCCTTCAGGCTCGGTATTTTGCCTGCCGAAAGTCATCGTTCCCAGGCATAGCGTACTGACTTTTATATTGGTTCCCGGTAAAAAAGTGTAATTCATAATCGGTATTTGGACCGCAAAGATAAGGATCAGGCCGCGTTCTCAAATGCGATAAAATTCGAAAGCCTTCCCTTGGAATCGAATATGGGAAAACTCGTGATGACGCAGTCATAAGGTGTGCCGTCTTTTCTGTAATTGACAACTGTTGCTTCAAATGGCTGCTGGTTGTTGATCGCTTTACGTATGGTCCTGGCCACGGATTTTGAAGTCGATTTGCCCTGTAGCATTTTCGGGCTCTGCCCCATCATTTCCGAAGGCTCATAACCGGTCATGGCGGCGATATTTGTAGTGGAGAACACAATTTTTATATCCGGGTCGGTGACTACAATGACGGTGTCATAGGTAATTCCGCGGACATTCTTCAAATCAAAATCCCAACGGTTTTGTTTCGCCAGGCTTTCCAATTGCTTTACGTCGGAAGTATTTCCATAGATCTTTTGAAGGTGAACCGAAAAAATGTCCCAGCTGAGCAACAGTCCTTTTGCCGATTTCTGGCTTTCACCGAAACGGGCAACACTTTCGTCATATACCTTAAGTTCTTTCATCTAAAGTAAAAAAACAAATTTAAGGTATTACGACATAAAAAAGTTAAAAAACAACAGTTTAACGGTTGTTTAGCCATTAGAAATCAAACCTTAGTTGTACGACAACGGTTTTTTTCACTTCCGTGTTCAGGTTGTTTAGTGAGATACCGAGCAGCCTTACGGAATCTTTCATGCGCTCCTGGTAAAGCAATTCTTTTGCGGTATCATACAATAATGATTTATCTGAAATAAAATAAGGAAGCGTCTTACTTCTGGTTTGCAACGTAAAATCGCTGTATTTTATTTTCAACGTGACGGTTTTTCCTGCAATGTTATAGCGTTTGAGGCGGCGCTCCAATTCGCCTGCAATGGTCTGCAGCTTCTCTTCCATAAAAATCTCGGAAGTCAGGTTTTCATTGAAAGTATGTTCCGTAGCGACAGATTTTGCCACGCGTTCCGGCTTCACTTCACTGTTGTGGATGCCTCGTACGATGTGATAATAATACACGCCCGATTTCCCGAAATTCTTTTCAAGGAATTCCACCGATTTCTGTTTCAGGTCCAATCCGGTAAAAATCCCAAGCTGGTACATTTTATCACGGGTCACTTTTCCAACACCGTAGAACTTACCGATAGGCAGTGCTTCTAAAAAAAGAATCACCTCATCAGGCGTTACGGTTTTCTGCCCGTTTGGCTTGTTATAATCCGAAGCGACCTTGGCAATGAATTTATTGATTGAAATTCCGGCAGAAGCCGTCAGTCCTGTTTCTTCATAAATCCTGCGGCGGATTTCCTGCGCAATCAGCGTCGCACTCGGATTCCCTTTCTTGTTTTGTGTCACGTCGAGATAGGCTTCATCTAATGATAACGGCTCGACCAAATCCGTGTAATCGAGGAAAATTTTTCGGATTTTCTGCGAAATCTCCTTATACCGGTCAAATCTCGGGCGTACAAAAATGATTTCAGGACAATATTTTTTTGCCAATGCGCCGCTTAAGGCACTTCGCACGCCGAATTTCCGCGCTTCATAACTTGCCGCCGACACTACTCCACGTGTCTCGCTTCCGCCTACAGCTACTGGTTTTCCGCGTAACTCAGGATTGTCCATCTGCTCGACCGATGCATAAAACGCATCCATATCGACGTGAATAATCTTGCGGTCCCGGTTGAAATCATCCATACCACAAATTTAAATACGTTTTGAAAAAAAGCTATCCTAATGGATAAAATTGTGATACTTTTGAACAAAATACATTTCCAAATGATAGAAATTGAACGCAAATTTCTCGTTATTTCTGATGAATTTAAGGAGCAGGCTTTCGCCAAAAACCATATTGCGCAAGGCTACCTGAATTCGCATCCGGAACGCACCGTCAGGATCCGGATTAAGGGCGAAATCGGTTTTCTGACAATCAAGGGGAAAGGAAATGAAAGCGGCACGACACGGCTGGAATGGGAAACCGAATTGTCACTGATGGATGCCAAACCACTTTTGGCACTGTGTGAAAATGGCATGATCGACAAGACAAGGTATGAAGTCAACATCGGCAAACACATTTTTGAAGTGGATGAATTCCACGGCGAAAACGACGGTTTGCTTATTGCGGAAATTGAACTCCGCAACGAAAATGAGCTTTTCGAAAAACCGGATTGGCTCGGAAAAGAAGTGACCGGAGATGAAAAATATTACAATGCTTACTTAAGCAAAAACCCTTATGCCGAATGGAAAAATAAACACTAAAAAAGAACATATGAATAAAACAAAATTAACCATCAACAGTAACGGTTCGGTAAAAGTGGAAGGCGATTTCGAAATTGTCGACAAAGACGGCAATGTATACGGCCTTCAGGGCAGGACAACACTAAGCATTTGCCGTTGTGGCTTGTCGGCGAACAAACCGTTTTGTGACGGATCGCACCGCAATCATTTTGAACATGATGCCAAAGCATTTGACCTGCCGCCGATGAAATCATAACGGGCACACATCATTATTTATTTTCTGCGGAGGCGGGCATGTCCTGGCGGGGAAAAAGAATGAAAACCTGCAGATCATGACATGATTTCAGCGACCTCATAAATTTTCACAAATACCCTTATACTTTGCGTATTATGATTAGCTTTGCAGTCCATTTTAATGAATAAAATAATGAAGAAGATTACCGCGTATTGTATTTTATTGGTTTCAATATCAATCTATTCCCAGCGAAAGCCAGACAGTTCGGTCACTTTGGAAAACAACCTTAAAGAAGTTTACTTTAATGATTTTTCAGGAATACCAGTTGTACAAACCAACAAAGAATTAATCGGGATAGATCCCTATCAAAGCAAAGTGATCTGGAGACAGCCGATGGGTTCATTGGGCTCACTTTCTGCTTTCGGCGGCGACGGTGGTTCAGTTGTCAACAATATTGCAGATACGCCGTTTATCATCCTGGAATATAAAACCCTGATTGACACCCGTAACGGCAATATACTTCTAAAAGGGAATAAGATTGAAACGTTCGAATTGCTTCCTGATTTTTATGCCGTCCTGGTGATGACCAAGGGCGAAAAAGGCGAAAAAAACCTATCGCTTCTCGACATGAGATCGTCCAAAGTATTGTGGACAACCCCTTTAAAAATCAAGACCAGCCTGATGGATAAGGCCATGGCACTGAGCGCGGACAATCCCCCGGAAAGTTTTAGGAACCTGATTTTCACCAAAGACTATAAAATCGCATTGATGTACGGTAAATCGATCATTATGATTGACGGTAACAATGGAAAAGTGCTGATGAACGAAAACATGAAATCAGGGCTTCTATTTACCGATTCCCAAAGCAAAAACCTTTTTATCGTAGATGGTACCAAAGGCATCGTGGCTGAATTGGGCACTTTTGGCGATGGCATCACGCTGTACGATTTCAACACCGGAAAAGAAAACGGCAAGATAAAACTGGCTGATAAATTTGCGTGGGTAGAAGATATCGACGGAAAACTGTTCATCAAAAGTAAAGGAAGCATTGCGGCTTATGATTACGGCGGAAAGAAAATATGGAAGGATAATTTCCAGGCCAAAGTAATTTATGATATCGAGAAAACCGCAGATGGCTACATGGTTTATTACGGTGCCGAAAGGATGCTGCTTGACAATGAAGGCAAGAAAGTCTGGAAAAAAGGGGAAGCCGTTGTCTCAAATTATGAGCAGGAAGACTATGATTTTCTTGAAAGCCAGGGTTATGTAAAATACCCTTACGAAGCAGGAAACCTGTACATTACAAGTCAGGTTATCCGATACATCGATAACAAAGACAAGGCGAAAAGCTTCAGAAGAACCATCAGTTACAGCACCAATCTCGTAGCGTATGATGAAGTCTCAAAAAGCGTATTGGTCGTAGAATGCGGCACGGGAAGGGAATCATTGTACCTCTACAATCCTGACAAAGGGTTGTTGCCAAAAACCGGGCAGTCCCTTAATATCAAGAAACCCGGATACCTGAATGTCTTCGAAAAATCAGCGACCGGATATTTTATTTCAAATCCGTGGGAATATGTGATCTTAGATGAAAAAGGCAAGATCACGGCACAAAAATATTATTCCACTCCGGGCGAAACAGGAAGGCAGCTGATGAATGTCGCGTCAGGGATATTGGATGTCGCAAGTGCCGCCTCTACCGTTGACGGTGCCGCTGATGTTGTGGCTGGATCGCCATCTGCACTGGGAAGCCAATACGGTGTACCGGGAACTTCAACGGCCCAGGTTGAAAAAGGGGCTAAAAAACTTGAAAGGGCAGCCTATTACGCCGAAGCAGCCGATATGCTTTACAACCCCGAAAGACTGAATTCCTTCACAATGAACAGCAATTATGCGTTTTATTTCACCAAAGACAAAGCCGGGAATAAATTCCTGGTACAGGTTGAAAAAACCTCAGGTAAGGAAATCGACAAACTTAAATTTGAAAACAACAGTCCGAAATACATCATTGATAACGAGGAAAACAGGGTATTTTATATCAACAAAAACAACCTCGACATCTTTCAGATTAAATAGGAATTGTTACATTAGGTCCAATATTTAGATTAAAATCACGATTAAACAGCATATGAAGCACATTAGGAATTTTTGTATCATCGCACACATTGACCACGGGAAAAGCACGCTGGCCGACCGACTTTTAGGTGCCACGCAAACCGTGACTGCGCGTGAAGAAAAGGCGCAGTTGCTAGACAACATGGATCTGGAGCGCGAGCGCGGGATTACGATCAAGAGCCACGCGATCCAGATGGAGTACACTTATAAAGGCGAGCAATACATCCTGAATTTGATCGACACGCCGGGGCACGTCGATTTTTCGTATGAGGTTTCTCGTTCGATTGCCGCTTGTGAAGGCGCACTTTTGATTGTGGATGCGGCACAAAGCATTCAGGCGCAGACGATTTCGAATTTATACCTGGCTTTGGAAAATGATCTTGAAATCATTCCCGTACTGAACAAAGTGGATTTGCCAAGCGCGAATCCGGAGGAAGTAAGTGACGATATTATTGACCTTTTGGGTTGCAAACTGGAAGACATTATCCATGCATCTGGTAAAACCGGTTTTGGCGTGGAAAACATCCTTTCGGCAATTATTGAAAAAATCCCAGCGCCCAAAGGCGATCCTGCAGAGCCATTGCAGGCTTTGATTTTTGACTCAGTTTATAATCCATTCCGTGGGATTGAGGTTATTTTCCGTGTGAAAAACGGTGAGATAAAAAAAGGCCAGAAAATTAAGTTCATGGCAACCGGCAATGAATATTTTGCGGATGAAATCGGGACTTTAAAACTAAACCAGGTGCCGAAGCAGGTCATATCTGCAGGCGATGTGGGTTACCTGATTTCCGGAATCAAGGAAGCCAAAGAAGTGAAAGTGGGTGATACCCTGACCGATGCCAAAGTCCCAACCACGAATATGATTACTGGTTTCGAGGATGTGAAACCGATGGTTTTCGCCGGAATTTACCCAGTGGATACAGAAGATTATGAAGAACTCCGCAACTCGATGGAAAAACTACAGCTGAATGATGCATCGCTGGTGTTTTCTGCAGAGAGTTCCGCGGCATTGGGCTTCGGTTTCCGTTGTGGATTCCTTGGGATGCTGCACATGGAAATCATCCAGGAAAGGCTCGAGCGCGAGTTCGACATGACGGTAATCACGACGGTTCCGAACGTATCTTATAATGCGTATACCAAAAAAGATCCCGAAACGCCGATTATCGTAAACAATCCTTCCGACCTTCCTGAACCTTCAAGGATGGATCGTGTAGAGGAACCTTATATTAAGGCGACCATCATTACCAAGTCTGATTTCGTTGGGAACGTGATGTCGTTGTGTATCGAAAAACGGGGTGTCATTACGAACCAGACTTATTTGACAACGGAGCGTGTCGAACTGAATTTCGACATGCCTTTGGCTGAAATCGTATTTGATTTCTACGACCGCTTGAAAACCGTTTCGAAAGGATATGCTTCGTTCGATTACCACCCGATCGGGATGCGTACTTCGAATTTGGTAAAAGTGGACGTTTTATTGAACGCAAATCCTGTTGATGCACTTTCTGCTTTGATCCACGCTGATAACGCGTACCACATCGGTAAGAAAATGACTGAAAAACTGAAGGAGTTAATTCCGCGCCAGCAATTCGACATTCCGATCCAGGCCGCAATCGGTGCAAAAATCATCGCGCGTGAAACCGTGAAAGCATTAAGAAAAGACGTGACCGCCAAATGTTACGGAGGGGATATTTCGCGTAAGCGTAAACTGCTTGAAAAACAGAAAAAAGGTAAAAAACGCATGCGCCAGGTAGGAAATGTGGAGATTCCGCAGGAAGCGTTTATGGCGGTTTTGAAATTGAATGATTAATGAGTTGCTGAGTTGCTGAGTTGCTGAGTTGCTGAGTTGCTGAGTTGCTGAGTTGCTGAGTGCAAAATTAAATATATGACCCTGGCAGCAAATTGTTGTCAGGGCTTTTTATTGATTATTTAAGGTGTAAAATAGTATCTTTGAATCGCTTAAGCATAAAAGATGAATTACCAAACCTTTGCGCCGCCTGCCCATCTTGCACCATACGTGCGGTTTTTCTGGACACTCGAGTGTGAGGTTCCTGCTGGAATGCCTTATGTGCATCGGTGCATGGCTGACGGCTGTCCTGAATTGCTATTTCATTATAAAGGTAAATTTGACAAACTTAACGGGGATAATCAGGTGGAAAATTGCTTCAGTTCCGGGCTTCAGGCGCAATCACGGCATTTTAAACGCTTTATCATCAAACGGGATTTCGGGTTGTTTGGCGTGTATTTATATCCAAATGCGCTGCTCGAATTATTCCATTTTGCCGCAACGGATTTGACGAATGGCATGCCGGATTTGCAGACTGTTTTAGGCATCGAAGCCGATATGCTCGAAGAGCAGATGATGCTTGCCACCGACAATAAACAGCGGATCAACATTATCTCCCGATTCCTTGAAATGAAGGTTGCCAAAGCAAAAACAGTACGCCCGGAAATTACACAAACCATACGCCACATCATTGCTTCAAAAGGCATTCACAACGTGGAAACCCTTGCAGGGAAACAATTTCTTTCGTTACGGCAGTTTGAACGGCAGTTTAAGACACTGTCGGGTTTCAGCCCGAAACTTTTTACAAGGATCATCCGCTTCCAGTCGGCCATTGCTGAAGCTAAAAACCAAAGCCGTTCGCTGACGCAGATTGCTTACGATTGCGGCTATTATGACCAATCGCATTTCATTCATGATTTCAGGGAATTTTCAGGATACCATCCGAAGCATTATTTTTCCGGTAAATCCGAAGCACCTATTTTATATTAAATAATTGGCAAACAGGAAATTTATCAGGTATCTTTTTACTTTGATTAAATGTCGTTTTCTTACAATTTCAGCAACACACCAGATCGCAAATTTGCTGAAAAAGTAACCCATGAACAAACGAATGATTTTGGCTGTACTGCTGATCAGCCTTTCGGCAAAAGCCCAAAAAACGGAAAAGACCGGCAAGGAAATTTTTGAAAGCCGTTGCGCCAAATGCCACGGCAAAGACGGCACTAAAGGGCTTTGGGGCGCTACAAATCTCAAAGGGAGCCAGGTTGGTGATAACGAAAGGATTGCAACAATTTCCAACGGGCGACGCATCATGCCTTCCTGGAAAAGCCGCCTGACGGATAAAGAAATCAAACGCGTAGCCGACTATGTAAAAACACTGAAATCATGAATCTACAAAACATCACGTTAATCCCGGCATTGCTTTGCACGGCGTTAATCTCCGGACTTTATTATGCGTATTCCTGTTCTGTAAATCCGGGATTGGGCCGGCTCCCGGATGCCGAATACCTGTCGGCTATGCAATCGATAAACCGTGCCATCGTGAATGGATTATTCTTTGCGAGTTTTTTCGGGACGCTGGTTTTTTTGGGATTAACCACTTTTGCGCATTATAATACCCAAAAATTTGTATGGCTTTTGGCTGCTGCCGTGATATACATTATAGGTTCTTTTGGTGTGACCATATCAGGAAATGTTCCTTTGAATGACGCTTTGGATGCGTTTCATATCAGTAGCGCTTCCGCAGATGAGATCCGGCAAATGAGGATGCATTTTGAAAATCCCTGGAATTTTTACCACCGCATCAGGAGTATCGCAACATTTGTATCATTGATAATGGTAGCCACTGCCTGTTTTCTAAATAACGCCCACGCGACTGAAAACTGAAACTGCGACCGAAAACTATCCTTTGATTTTCTGGAGCGATGTCTTAATCCCTTTAATTAACGAAGAACTGAAACCCTCATGCTCCATTTCATTCAGCCCGACGATGGTGCAGCCCTGGGGAGTTGTAACACGGTCAATCAATTGTTCCGGATGCACGTTTTCTTCCAACAACATTTGCGCCGCACCTTTTACGGTTTGCGATGCAATGGCGAGTGCCGTCTGCGAATCAAACCCGATTTCAATCCCGGCCTGCATTGACGCGCGGATGTAGCGCAACGCATAAGCGGTTCCGCAAGCACCGAGAACCGTGGCGGCATCCATCAGTTTTTCATCGATTACCGGTGCCGTACCTACTTTCTGAAACAGGTTGATCACTTCATCGGCCTGCGTTTTGAATTTTGCATCAAAAGCGATGCAGGTGGCCGAAGCTCCGAATTGTGCTGCTATATTAGGCATGATCCGGACCAAAGGCTGGTGGTCTCCGGTAAATTCCCGAAGCGTTTCCAAAGTCAATCCGCTGACGGCAGAAGCCACGGTTTTTCCCGAAATGTGCGGCAAAATTTCACAGATTACGGTTTCGGCCTGGTAAGGTTTGATGGTGAGCAGGATCACATCTGCGGAGGCGATATCGTGGCAATTATCACCAGATACCGTAATGCCTTTGTCGTTAAGGTATTCGATGGATTTCGTATTCCTGCGGGTTATGGTAAGTTTTACGTCCGGGGCAAATGCTGAAAATCCAAGCGCAATGGCGACGCCAAGGTTTCCCCCGCCGATGATGTGTACTTTCATAATGTTTTTGGTTAAAGCCCTAAAATAAGTTTGGCGATGGTAAAGTACAAAATTATCCCGAAAACGTCGTTTGACGTCGTGATAAAAGGTCCTGTCGCGATAGCCGGGTCAATCTTGTTCTTGTGCAAAAACAAAGGCACCATGGTCCCGAGCGTTCCCGCAAACAGGATCACGACGATCATGGAAATCGAAATGGCGAAACCCACGAGGTATTGCTGAAACACCAGGGAATGGTAAATGAGCAACAGGACGGAGATGATGGTTCCCGAGATCATGGCTACCGACAATTCCTTACTCAGGTATTTACGGCTGAATTCCTTCAACGTGCCGTTTGCAAGGCCCTGTACCACAATAGCGGAAGCCTGAACGCCTATATTTCCAGCAGTCGCGGAAAGCAGCGGTACAAATATGATCAGGGTTTTATATTGGTCAAATGCCTTTTCATTGCCATCCAACACTACCGAGGCCACGAGTTCGATGAAAAAACCGATCAGCAGCCACGGAAGCCTTGCTTTGGTAAGTTCCAAAACGCTGTCACTGGCCTCCACGTCCTGGGTGATACCCGCTGCAAGTTGGTAATCCTTCTCAGCTTCGTCACGGATGACGTCCACGATATCATCAATGGTGATGCGGCCAACAAGCCTGCCCAGTTCGTCCACAACGGGAATGGCCTCCAAATCGTATTTCTGCATGATCCGAGCGACTTCGACGTCTTCGGTATCGACTTTCACCGAATTGAGCTTGCGGATGTAAATGTCATTGATCTGCTGGCGTGTGGAAGTGATCAATAAATCCTTCAGCGACAAACGCCCTTTGAGTCGGTCCTCGTCATCCACTACATAAATAGAATGCACGCGGGAAATATTCTCGGCCTGAATGCGCATTTCCTTTACACAAGTCAAAACACTCCAGTTCTCATTGACTTTCACCAATTCCTTGTGCATGATTCCACCGGCGGTATTCTCGTTATAACGTAATAAATCGACAATGTCCTTTGCGTGTTCAACATCCTGGAGTTCGGAAATCACCTCTTCCTTACGGTCTTTGGAAAGTTCCGCGATGATGTCGGCGGCATCGTTGGTTTCGAGTTCGTCAAGTTCTTCAGCGATCTCTTTTGGCGAAAGCCTTTTTAAGATATTTTCGCGCACGTCATCCTCCATCTCAAGGAGGATTTCAGCAGTTTTTTCACTATCGAGGACTTTAAAGATGTAAGTGGCATCGTCGAAATCAAGCTCGTCAAGGATTTCAGCGATATCAGCGTGGTGCAGGTCATTCAGCAAGGTTTCGAGCTGATGGTCGTCTCCTGACCGGATCAGTTCCTCAAGCTGCGTGATAAGTTCCTTGCTGATTTTAAATTCCATCGGCTTCTATTTTTTGTGTCAAAGCGATAAAGGCTTCCACGGAGAGTTGTTCCGGGCGGAGGTCAAAGATAGTATCTTCCCGCAAACTATCCGACAAATTTAAGGTTTTTAAACTATTTCTTAATGTCTTGCGGCGCTGCTGGAACGCGGTTTTCACGACGGTAAAAAACAGTTTTTCACTGCACGGAAGCGCGTAATCTGCTTTTCTGCGGAGGCGTAGCACACCTGATTTTACTTTTGGCGGTGGGTTAAATACATGTTCCGGAACTGTAAATAAATACTCGGCATCGTAAAATGCCTGTGCGAGAACGGATAAGATCCCGTAGGCTTTGCTTCCCTTTTTCTCACAAATGCGCTCAGCGACTTCCTTTTGGAACATCCCGGCAAACTCCGGAATCTGGTCGCGGAATTCCAATGCACGGAACACGATCTGCGTAGAGATATTGTACGGGAAATTGCCGATAATGGCAAAAGGTTTTCCGTCGAAAGTCTTGTTGATGTTGTATTTCAGGAAATCCTCACCGATGATTTTGCCGTGTAATTTCGGATAATTTTCATTCAGGTATGCCACGGATTCGGTATCAATTTCGATGACGTAAGTCGTATAAGGCTGCTGCAGCAGGTATTTTGTAAGCACGCCCATTCCCGGCCCTATTTCAAGTACATTTTCATACCCGGCACCGCTTAATGCTGCCGCAATATCAGCCGCTACGCTTTCATCTTTGAGGAAATGCTGGCCGAGGTGTTTTTTTGCTCTTACGTGGTCCATGGAAAGGATTATTAGATTGTTAGATTCTCAGACGCGCTGCGCTTTTGGAGTTCTCAGGCTGGCTTGAATTGAAATTGGTTTTAGGCTAAGTCTAAGATATCTAATAATCCAAGAGCGCAACGAGTCTAAAAACCCAAATTACTCCACACTATAATGATCGCTCATCACTTCCAATTCAGTGCGGAACGCAATCATTTTGTCACCGAAAAGACGCTGACCTTCCTCGCGGAGCCTCGGCGCATCTTCGTCATAATAACGCTGTAATGTTTCGCGGCAGTCGGTGGTGTACTGGATTGCGTATGTCACGCCGCCCATTTCCTCCTCGACTAAAACCCTGATCAGCCTTGCGGATGTGAATTTTCCGGTAGCCAGTACTTCGGTGATGTGTTTTTCCTGCATCCAGCGAAGCCATTGCTCGTGAATCGTTTCGTCCAGGTTTAATGTTACGTTGTAGATAATCATGTCAAATGTTTTTGGGGAACGGTTTCAGGAATTCGTATCGCCGCGCAGTTGCCTGAATTTGGCCCGCGCATCGATGAAATAAATACTGTCCTGGTGGCTGAAAAGTATTTTCTCATACAACGGCTTTGCCTTTTCGGGATCTTTCAGCTGTTTGTTATAAATCTCGGCTGAAAAATAAAGCGCCTCGTCTATGTAAATGCCTTCGGCAAACTTATCGATGATGGTTTGGTATTGCTGTAAAGCCAAAGCATAATCGCCATTCTTTTCATAAATCCTGCCAAGCCTTAAAAGCGTTACGTCTTCAATTTCCTGGGTTTTATGGCTCTTCAGGATTTCCTGGAATAACGCCAGGGATTCCGCGGTTTTGTGTTGGTACAACAGGTAATCGGCACGTGCGAATTTCTTCAGGTCCGTTTGTGTGGAATCCGAAACGGTATTGTCATTAATCAAAAGGAAATACTCCAAAGCGTCATTCGCAATCAATTGTGACGAAGCCGATTTGAGTTCCTTGAATTGCTTTTGCGCCCATTCGAAATCAGATTTGAAATAGCTTGTCTTGGCCGCTTTGAGGCTGGCTTCGTGACCTACTTCATCGTTTTTCAGGTCGTCTTCAATCTGCGAATAGTAAATCAGGGCCTGGTTGTATTTCTCTTCAAAAAGCAAAATATCGGCCAATTCCATCTTCACGTCGGCTTCCTGGTATTTGTTCAGCTGCAGTGCCAGTGCATTTTGAAGGACTTTTTTTCCTGCTTCGGGATTGTTCTGGCTGAAGGTCAGGAAATGCGCCTGAAGCAATTGCAGCGGCAATGAGAACGGGATTACGCCGTATTGCTGTAACAAAGCATCGAGTTCTGCATTCACCAACGGATAATCCTTCGGCTGGCTTTTCTCCGTTTTCATCGTCATCAGGAACGTATTCGCCTGGATTTGCAACTGGATATCCTGGGTATTTTCAAGCACGAAAGCAAAAATTTCACCCGCGGTTTCATCCTCATTATCATCCATCGCCATTTGCGCGAGGTTGACAATGCTGGAAAACGTTTCGGGATTTCTTTTGTAAATGGCTTTTTCCTGTATAAATGCTTTGGCATAATCCTTTTGCTGCAGGTAAAACCAGCTTAAATATTGGTTCCAGAACACGTCCTGGCTTTTTTGTGCGCGAAGCAACAAGGCCTTTTTCAGGTCGGCGTTGAAGGATTCCTCCGCGTCCTCAGTCATGAATCGCGCAAGTTGGTTTTGTATGCCGATGTTGTTCTGCGGATTTTTATAAGCCTCTTCCAAAAACCTTTCAATCATCATGTCCGTATTTCCGAGTTGTCCGTAAATCAGCGCCGTCTGGTAATTGAACACGAGTTTCGGGTCTAAAGAAGTGGCCAGTTCGTAAGCTTTCAGCGCATAATCCAAAACCACTTTGCGTTCGAACACAGAAGCGACCATGTACACATTGGATGGATTTTCCTTTATGGTTTCCAGCGCCTTTTCGTAATATTTCTTGGCTTCGGGTTCGTTCTTTTGCAATTGGTAGTTATACCCAATTTCCACGAGGAGATTGTATTGCCTGAATTTCTCGAAACGTGCCGTCAATGCCTTTTCAGCCTTATCATATTGTGCCAGTTGCTGGTAGCAATCGATTACTTTTTGGAAATACAAACCATTGCTGGGCTGGTTTTTCAAAAGCTCCTCATAACTGATGACGGCCTTTTCATAATCGCCTTTATCGAAATAATTCTGCGCCAATTGCTCGTTCTGCGCAAAAACGGAACACATTGCAAACAGTACAAGAAACAAAAACAGCTTTTTCATAAATAACAATGTCGAATGGAACGACTAATATAACGATAACTTTCGCGCGGGAGTACATTGCCGCAACATAAAGTAATGTTAATCGATGATGTCAAATCCGGTGTAAGGGCGAAGCACTTCGGGAATTACAATTCCTTCCGGTGTCTGATAGTTTTCAAGTATCCCGGCCAACACACGCGGCAAGGCTAATGAACTTCCGTTTAGGGTGTGTGCCAGGTGGTTTTTGCCGTCCTTATCGCGGTAACGCAATTTCAGGCGATTGGACTGGAACGTTTCGAAATTAGACACTGAACTGATTTCCAGCCAACGGTCCTGCGCTGTCGAGAACACTTCAAAATCATACGTCATTGCAGAAGCAAAACCCATATCGCCACCACAAAGACGCAAAATCCTATAAGGCAATTTCAATTCCTGAAGCAACATTTTTACATGTTCCACCATACCTTCCAAAGCTTCGTAAGATTTTTCAGGATGCTCGACGCGTACGATTTCCACTTTGTCAAATTGGTGCAGGCGGTTTAACCCACGAACGTGCGCACCGTAAGAACCGGCTTCACGACGGAAGCAGGGCGTATAAGCAGTGGCAAGAACCGGTAATTCGTTTTCGCTTAAAATCACATCGCGGAACAGGTTCGTTACCGGAACCTCAGCAGTGGGTATCAGGTATAAATCGTCGGTTTTATCATGGTACATCTGCCCTTCTTTATCAGGAAGCTGTCCTGTCCCGTAACCGGAAGCTTCGTTTACCAGATGCGGCACCTGGTATTCTTCATAACCGGCGGCGGTGTTTTTGTCAAGGAAATACGTGATCAGCGCGCGTTGCAGTCTGGCACCTTTGCCTTTGTATACAGGGAATCCTGCGCCAGTAATTTTATTTCCAAGCTCAAAATCGATGATGTCGTACTTTTTTACCAATTCCCAATGCGGCTGCGCTCCTTCATGCAATACAGGGATATCGCCTTCCTGAAATACGTTCAGGTTGTCGTCCGGGGTTTTGCCTTCAGGGACCAAATCAGCAGGAAGGTTTGGGATGGTGTATAATTTTTCGGTCAGTTCAGAAGCATACACTTCCAGTTTTTCCGAAAGTTCTTTGCTGCTTTCCTTCAATGACACGGTTTTTTCTTTCAATATGGCGGCTTTTGCCTTTTCACCGCTTTTCATCAGTTCGCCGATATCACGGGATAATTTATTGGATTCTGCCAAAGTGTTGTCCAACTCGACCTGGGTAGCGCGGCGTTTTTCATCCAGCTGGATGACATCAGCAACGACCGAAGCCATATCGATATTCCTTTTTGCCAATGCCTTTACGACTTTCTCCTGATTTTCCCTGATAAATGCGATCTGTAACATACCTTTATTTTTATGTGCGCGCAAATTTAATCAAATGTTTTAGATTATACAGGATTGTAAGACTTTAAGATTATAAGATAAGCGACTAGTCTCAAAATCTTAAAGCGAAGTAGTTTTGAAATCCAAATGGATTATAAAACCGTAAAATTATAAGATAAGGATTGAGTCTTAAAATCCCATATCAAACAAAATCAGGAATTTGTTTTTATCTTTGGCAGAAAATGGCTTAAAATGAAATATTATTACACATTTTTCATATTGTTTGCGATGCAGATCCTGAGCGCACAGAAGGTCGGCGACGGATTGGGAGGCATTGCGGAAGCTGAAATGAAATCGGCGGCCAATGTGATGAATTTCGTCGTAAATCCAAACACCACCAACTATGACATCACTTACCAGAAACTGGAATTTACCGTAGATCCCGCCGTATATTTTATTTCCGGAAAAGTCACTACGACATTTACGGCCCTTTCCCAAATGGCAACGGTAGTTTTTGACCTGACAAACGAATTGACGGTAAGTACGGTGAAAAGGAATAATGTCACATTGTCATTTACCCAAAACAATAACAATGAAGTGGTGATTGCCTTGCCTGGCGGACTTGCAGCGGGCGCTTCCACCACGGTGGAAATCACGTATTCCGGCCAGCCTTCAACTAACAATGAGGCTTTTACCACAGAGGAACATGACGGCGCTCCGGTATTATATACCTTGTCAGAGCCATACGGCGCGCAGGATTGGTGGCCGTGCAAACAGGATTTGAACGATAAAATCAACAACATCGATGTCTACATCACCGCCCCTTCACAGTATGTGAGCGTATCGAATGGAAAACAGCTGGAAGAAACGATCAACGGAGCCTACAAGACAACGCATTTCCACCACGGCCATCCCATTCCGGCATACCTGGTTGCGATTGCGGTAACCAATTACAGCATTTATACCCAGATGGCGGGAAGCACGCCAAATGTTTTCCCGATCGTAAATTATATTTATCCGGAAAATCTTGCTGCAAACATGAACAACCTTGCGCAGACCGTGCCGATTATGAACCTGTACGAGCAGCTTTTCGAAACCTATCCTTTTGCCGATGAAAAATACGGCCATGCACAATTTGGCTGGGGCGGCGGTATGGAGCATACGACGGTTTCGTTCATGGTCAGTTTCGGGAGGGGGCTGATAGCGCATGAGCTGGGGCACCAGTGGTTTGGCGACAAAGTGACCTGCGGCACCTGGAAGGACATTTGGCTCAATGAAGGTTTTGCCACTTACCTTGCCGCTTTGGTGATTAAGGATTTTGATGGTGAAGCGGCTTTTACGAACGAAAAATCGAATATGATCAACAGTATCACCTCACAGCCCGGAGGTGCGGTATACCTTAGTGATTCTGACCTGAATAGTGTGAACCGCATTTTCAGTGGAAGGCTGAGCTATAACAAAGGCGCTATGGTTGTCAATATGCTCCGGCTGAAATTGGGTGACACCGCATTTTTTCAAGGGCTCAAGAATTACCTCGCCGATCCGGATCTGGCTTATGCTTACGCGACGACTGCCGATTTACAGGCACATCTTGACGCCACCTACGGCCAAAACTTGACAGAGTTTTTCAATGACTGGGTGTATAAGCAAGGATATCCGTCCTATAACATCACCGCCTATAACGAGAGTCCGGGTGTTGTGAAATTCACGGTAAACCAGACACAATCGCATGCATCGGTCACTTATTTTGAGATGCCTTTACCGATCAGGGTGTATGGTGCGGCCGGCCAGCAGATGGATTTTATATTGGACAATACTTCAAACAATCAGGTGTTTTTTGAAAACGTACCGTTTGCTGTCACATCCGTAGCTTTTGATGTGAATAAGGATATCATATCTGCCGGGAATGTGGTGGCGCTGGGCATGGAGGATTTCGGGACTGCCGCAGTGCAATTGTATCCGAATCCTGCTGAAAGTCAACTCAGGCTTGATGTTCCCGAAGGAATTAATGTGACACAGACTGTTTTTTACAACGCGTTGGGCCAAACCGTAAAATCGACTACGGCGGAAACCCACTGGGACGTTTCCTCATTTGCTGCGGGTGTTTATTTCATCTGCGTTACCACAGATGCAGGAAGCAAGACGATCCGTTTTGTGAAGAAATAATTTCCGGTTTATGGGATGCCGCGCGACGGATTGCAGCAAAGCGCCGTGCGCTGCGGAAAGCCGGACCCGGAGTGCAACGAAGGGGCGCGCCATAATCAGTATTCAGCGGGCAGCCGCAGTGGCAGTAAGGTCGGAAATCATTCCATAGCACGGATCCTTGACGCCATTACGGCAATCAGGAAACCGAAAATGCCAATCACTGCAAACGAGACGCGGAGGCTGGAGATTTCTGCGATATAGCCTATTACCGGCGGACCCATCAAAAACCCGAAAAAACTGACGCTGGATACGATCGTGAGCGCTTCACCCGGTGGAACTGTGCTGTTTTTTCCGGCGAGGCTGTACACCGTCGGCACAATGGTGGAAACACCGAGCCCCACCATCAGGAACGCGATCGTACACGGTATAATATAGGGCAGGAAAACCGATAAAAACAGTCCGGTCGAAATGACTGCCCCACTGATCTGCATTACTTTTTTGCGTCCGAAACGGTGGATGATCTTATCGCCTAAAAACCGCCCGCCCGCCATCATGATCATAAACGAGGTGTAACCGAGGACAACCAAAGCTTCCGGCGCTTTGACAATATCCTTGAAATACACGCCGCTCCAGTCAAACATGACGCCTTCACTGGCCATGCAGCAAAAACCGATGACACCAAGCCACAGCAAGACGGAATCGGGTTTGGAAAATCGTTTTTTCTTTTCTTTTTTTACCACTTCTTGCGTCTTAATCAGGAATTTGTACCCGAAAAGAATGACAACCGTTACCAGCCCTAAAATAATCAGGAAGTGGTTTAAGGGTGATAATTTCAAAGCCATCATTCCCAATCCGACGAGCGCACCTGTGAATCCGGCGAAACTCCATGTCCCGTGAAACGAGCCCATGATGGTCCTGCGGAAAAGCATTTCTGTATAAACGCCTTGTGTATTCACGGCGATGTTGCAGACATTTCCCGCCATGCCAAAAAGAAACAACGCGATGGCAAGTTGCCAGGATCTATCGGCGAAACCGACATTTGCCAGTGCCAAAGCATAGCAAAATAAAGAGAGGATTAAGACGCGGTAACTGGTGAAACGGGTGACAAGTTTGCCTGAAAACGGCATGATGAGCAGTTGTCCCATCGGTATCGAAAAAAGTATGGTCCCGAGTTCGCCGTCACTGAGGTGCAATGCGGTTTTGATATCGGGGATACGGCTCGCCCAGGAAGCGAAAGTGATGCCCATCGCAAAATAGAACGACGCTACGGTCCACCGGATCCTGTTCAGGTAGGACGCTTTGGCATCTTTATAACTTTTCCGAAAGTCATCTTTAGCCCTGAAACGCGTTATAAAATTGAAATCTGCCACGGTTTGCTGTTTGTGTAAAATTCCTTAGGAACTACAAAATAACGAAATTTATTTCCGGTACAGCAGTTACTGATTTTCCAGAATTACAGCATGGTCAGACATTGACAATCGCTCCGGTTTCGCTGCTTTTGATCGCCGCTTCTATAATAATCATGACGTTAACGCCATCCTGAGCCGTAACAGGTTCGGGTTTGTCTTCCGTAATCGATTCATATAACGCAGCGAAGAAATCATAATAATTCCCATGCAGCGTAGGCAGGAATTCGCGGATGATTTTGCCGTCGAATTCAGTGTGGAGCAAGCCTTCCTTACTTCTCGGCTCGGTTCCCCAATCCCTTGCGCTGACGTGCTTCCCGAGTTTCAAATCCTCTTCCTGGACGTCGCCGCGCGGTTTCAGGAACGAGCCATTTTTACCATGAACCACAAAAGAGGGTACCATTTCGCGTACAAAAAAACCTGCTTTGAGTCGGACGCGCAGGTTTTCATAATACAATAAAAGGTCAAAACAGTCATCAACAAGGGATTTCGGGCGTGTAATCCTGATGTCGGAAAACACGGCATTCGGCATCCCGAATAAAAACAATGCCTGGTCAATCAAATGCGAACCCAGATCCTTGAGCACACCGGAACCGGAATTTACGGTTTCCTTGTGCAACTTCGGGCTTAAGGTCGGATTGTATCGGTCGAAATGAAATTCGGCTTCCACAATATCGCCGAGCATATTTTTAGAAACAACATCTTTTACCGTCAGGAAATCGCTGTCCCAGCGACGGTTGTGGAACACGGCGAGTTTTAAGCCTTTTTCTTTCGCAATCAGCTGCAGTTCCTTTGCTTCGGCGACGGTTGCAGTGAATGACTTCTCGACTAAAACATGTTTTCCGGCGAGAAGCATTTTTTTAGCATATTCGAAATGGGTCGCGACCGGTGTGTTTACGACAACCAAATCGGGATGGTCTTCCAGAAGTGCTTCCGGTGTGGCATAGCTTTTGGTTTCCGGATAATCAGCATGGATGTGCTTATGGGATCTTTCCCAGCTTCCAAGCAGTTCAAAACCCGGATGGTCACTAAGGAAAGGCGCGTGGAAAACCTTACCGGACATGCCATAGGAGAGCAACGCTGTTTTAATCTTACGCATCATTGTTTTTTTAAGGAACGTAAATTTAGCCCACAATCGCGGATTATAGATCATGTTCCTGATAATTAACAAACATTTAAATCGGCGCCACGGATAAAAATGAGATTAATAAACAGAAAACGTTACTTTTGTGCGGTATTAAAAAACGGATTTACATAACATGGAAATACTCATCAAGCTTTCACAGTTCTTATTAAGCTTATCTTTACTGATCATACTTCACGAATTGGGGCATTTTATTCCCGCCAAATTATTCAAGACCCGCGTAGAAAAATTTTATCTGTTCTTTGACATCAAGTTTTCGCTGCTGAAAAAACAAATCGGGGAAACAGTCTACGGAATCGGATGGCTGCCGCTTGGTGGTTATGTGAAAATTTCGGGGATGATCGACGAGAGCATGGATACCGAGCAGATGGCTTTGCCGCCACAGCCCTGGGAATTCCGCTCCAAACCGGCTTGGCAACGACTCATCATCATGCTTGGTGGAGTGACCGTGAATTTTATATTGGCGTTTATCATTTACATCGGGATGGCCTATGCTTATGGCGATATGTATATCAAGAATTCGGAGGCCAAAGACGGCATTTGGGTTACGAATCCGGTCCTTGAAAAAGCCGGCATCCATACGGGAGATAAGATTATTGCTGTTGATGGCAGGAAGATCGAACATTTCCATGATTTGAGCGAAGCCATTATCATGGGTAAAAATGTTGAAGTGGAGCGGAACGGCAGCATGCAAACTGTGGCACTTCCGGATAATTTCATCGCCAATGTCCTGGACCAGGATAAAAAATCGACGGTAGAATTGCGTATCCCATTCGTAATTTCGGATGTTTCAGGCACATCAGCCAATAAAGAGGCACTTAAATCAAAAGACATCGTTACCTCGTTAAACAACCAGCCGTTGCATTATGCTGACGAAATGGAATCACGCCTGAATGCGCTTAAAGGGCAGACGGTGCCTGCAACGGTAAAACGCGACGGAAAAGAAGTGGCCATCAGCCTGAAGGTTTCTGACAGCGGCAAACTCGGGATTCAATACCCGAACAGGTTGCCAGTCGACAACCTCGAGAAACTGGGCATTTACAAGATCAGCCGCGAGGAATATGGTTTTTTTGAATCGATTCCGGTGGGACTTGAAAGAGGTGCGGACCAACTGGCTAAATACGGCCGTCAGCTTAAAGCCATTTTCTCGCCGAAAACAGGTGCCTACAAAGGCGTGGGCGGGTTTAAAGCCATTTTTGACATCTTTCCTGAATCATGGAGCTGGGAAATGTTCTGGAGCATTACTGCCCTTTTATCGATCATGCTGGGCGTGATGAACCTGCTGCCGATTCCGGCGCTTGACGGTGGGCATGTGATGTTTTTACTATACGAAATGATCAGTGGCCGCAAACCGAGCGACAAGTTCCTGGAGCGCGCACAGATGGTCGGAATCTTCCTTCTACTGGCTTTGCTTTTATTTGCCAACGGGAACGACATCTACAAATGGATTACGAAGTAAATAATTTTTTAAAATTTTCTGCAAAAAGATTTGCAAAAGAAGATTTTCATAGTATATTTGCACCGCTTTAAAAGGCAATACGCCTTCCTCCTTAGCTCAGTTGGTTAGAGCATCTGACTGTTAATCAGAGGGTCCTTGGTTCGAGCCCAAGAGGGGGAGCAGAAAAGAGTAACATGAAAATGTTGCTCTTTTTTTATTTTAGGATATTCCGTAATCTTATTGGAGATTTCAAAATACTTTTCTGATAAGAATTAAACTCCGCTTCTTCACTCAAAAAAGGGAGCATATTCGGTAACATATATTTTTGAAAAGGTAACATATTTTTGAAACTGGATTGTGTCTGACTTAAACCACAAGTTATGACCACAGAAAACTTTAAAACCTTATTTGTCCAGGCAAAAAACGGGGCAAACAAATCCGATCAATCATCAATTTACTGCCGTTTGAAATGTCGTGGCATTATTTTGTGATGCTGTATTGACATAATTTCTTTTGCAACTTATAAAAAAGGCTATTTACCACTTTAAGAAATTAAAGGCGGCCGGCATTAGAAATTTGCCCTGCTTGAAATTATTTCCGCGTCGCAAACATCCATTGCCCTACCCTGTAAATCAACACGAAAAGTTAAATTGTAATAACATTGCGTTTATTAGCGTCACCTTTACCAGAATACGGTAAATAAGCCGTAAAATCAAATAACTCACATGACTATTAAATTACTTTTTACCACGGCAGCAATCCTGCTATTGGGTTCTCCTATTTATGCACAGGCACCTGCGGTCGGTCCAGCTGGAACGTTCGCGCTATTTACGTCAAATGGGGCAGTCAGCAATACTGGTCTCAGCCATATAACAGGAAATGTGGGTACCAACAACGGTTCAAGCACGAACTTCGGGAATGTCGATGGCAATATGCATGACGGTGATGGTACGACTGCCGCGGCATCAGCCGACTTGTCATTAATCAGTGCACAGCTCGGTGCCGCAATCCCAGGTTATTTTCCAGCCCCATTATTAGGCAATGGTCAGGTGCTTACGGAAGGCACTTATGCAATCGGCCAGACGGCTTCCCTAAATGGTATGCTGACGCTCGACGCACAAAACGATCCGAACGCGGTATTTATTTTCCAGATTGGGGGCGCTTTCTCATCTGCTGCCAACGCACAGGTATTACTTGTCAACGGAGCTATGGCCTGCAATGTTTTCTGGCGGATTGAAGGATTGGTTGACCTCGCCACCAATACGTCAATTAAAGGCACAATTGTAGCCGTTAACGCAGCGATAATCCTTAATACAGGCGTCACGCTTGAGGGGCGTGCACTCTCCACAACAGGCGCTGTGACAGGATCAGGCATTACAGTAACGACGCCGTTGGGATGCAATACGCCCACACTCAATGGGCCGGTAGCCGCGCCACTTGCGTCGGTTGCCTGTTATACTATTTTCTCGGGGAACGGACAGGTAACCAACACCGGCATCACTTTCATTACCGGCGATGTAGGGACTAATTCAGGAATCACTACCGGCTTCCAGGCAGAAAACGTAACAGGCACCATCCATCCCAATCCTGATGTGTCGACCGCTACAGCGGCGGCAGACCTGAATACGGCTTCCGGATACATCAGTACACTGCCCACAGATATCGAATTACTGTATCCTGCAACGTTGGGTAACAGCCTCGTACTTACCCCGCATACCTACCTGCTAAACGGGGCAACGGTTTTGACAGGAATATTATATTTAAACGCACAGGGAAATACGGACGCAGTATTTGTCCTTAAAGTAAGCGGTGCTTTCTCAACGAGTACTTATGCTACGATTGTCCTGCAGAACGGCGCCCAGGCAAAAAATGTGTTCTGGAAAGTAGATGGAGCAGTAAACCTGAATGATTATGCCGATTTCAAAGGTACTATGATCGTTAACAATGGCGCTATCATAGTGAACACAGGGGTAACAATTGAAGGCAGGGCATTAGCAACATCGGGTGGCGTAAGCACCTTCGGCATCAACGCGCAAATGACATCGGGTTGCAATGCTTTAGCGATTGATGTACCGGTGAAACAACCGGTAAAATTATATCCTAACCCATTTTCTAGTGTTCTTAACGTCACAGTCGATTCCGGCAGCAGCAACATCGTTATTTACAATGTAACAGGTATGGAAGTATACCGCGCAGCGTTGCATCAAGAGCAAAATACGATTTATATAAATGTTCCGGCAGGTGTTTATTTTTACAAAGTGGAAGATGATAAAGGATATATACAATCTGGCAGGCTCATCTCCGAATAAATAAATTCGTTTTTAAAACCAAGCTCGGATTACCAAATCAGTAAATGTCCGTTTTGGTTACCTCTTCTGGGAGCCCGAAAAGGTGAATCATAAAAAAAGAGTAACATGAAAATGTTGCTCTTTTTACTTTGGGGGTATTCGTTGATTTTTTGAAGATTTTCAAAATCCTTCTTCGGTACAAATCACTACCTAAACGACACTTTTTCACTAAAAAAGGTTGGTCAGTGGGTAACATACATTTTTGAAAAGGTAACATATTTTTGAAACTGGATTGTGTACCTGACTTAAACCACAAGTTATGACCACAGAAAACTTTAAAATCCTTAGGCTTCATGTTCTGAAGGACGTGTGTACGTTGGTTCTAACGGTCGTTATCATGAATAGCGGAATAGCTGGTTTTCTGAATGATTATCGTGCTGATCAAAAAATCGCGATTACTATTATAGTCTGTTTTCTTTATCGAGCCCAGGTGCTTGACAACTCCCAAATCATTGCGGTTTTCAATTTTATTGATAAAAGCAAGTGCTTTATTGAAGCTGCCTTCGATTGAGAAAATGTAGCTTGACGTTTTGATATTTTTTTTTATGACTTCGTGAGGCTCTTGGAAATCAACAATCTTTAGCCCTAATCCATCACAATATTCATTCAACTCCCTGAGCAATAAATTTTGAAATGAGGGTGCCGCAACGTTGTTATCTGCAATCCAGCTGTCAATTTGTTTTTCTTTTATGGAAAGCTGCTTTATCAATCTTGGATCATATGAATCATTTTCAATAACTTTTTTATTCTCCTGATAGTGCCGGTAATTTACAATCGTGTTGGCAAATGAAAATTCATAACTGATGTAAAGCATCAATAAGAATACTGCCACTAGGATTTTATTTCTTCGGTCCAGCCGTTTCATATGATGTTTATTTTTATCTTGAAAACAGACTCCCCGGTTTCATTCTTTCCATAAGACAGTATGGTAGTGGACTTAACCCATTTATATCCGGAGATTTTTTCAATCCATGAGGTAAATGAAGCGCCGTCAGTTAACTTGCCTGACACCAATATCGTATTGGACTGCACCGTGACATCTTCACCAGGCCTGATGCTTTTTTCGAGCGGGCCATAAGTAAGTTCGTCCAACAAGAGGGCAGGCGGGATTATCTTTACAATTTCATTGATATAATAAGAACTTTTTGAATTAGAAAAATTCCTTACATTACTTAACCTTAACTCTTTGTCACGGATTCGTTCCTTGATAAGGTTTACCTTTTTAAGGTTGTTGCCGTTAGCGTTTATTTCTGAAGATGTCTCTTCGGCTTTGGTATAATAGTAATTGAAAACAACAAAATTTATGGATAGCAATACCAGCAAAAATAAGGCCATGAAGCGGGAAGCTTTCTTAAAGAAGCGGTTTTGTTGGTAATTTTCGGTCAGAAGGGCATTGTAATCGTGTGTTGATCCTGAATTCTTCCTGTTGTTTACATAAAATCCGAGTACGGCTGCAAACGCAGGGAGGTGGCCCGATTGTATCTGCAGGCCATTGATGTCAAAACTTTGTGCCGAGGATTCACGGGTTTCCATTATCTTTCCGTCATTGTCCAAATTTATCGATTGGTTGCGAACCGATATTTCCTTATCGGCTATGAATTCCTCAAGCTGTGAGAGCACGCAAATCCCAAGGCTGACACTTACTATGTTTAGTTTGAGGGCTGCGCATCTGCCCAAAACATTATCGATATGCTCTTTCCTGCAAATCGCGACAATCGCCTTTGAATGCAGTCTCCAGATTTCATAATGGAAATCCTCAATCTTTGCATTTGGGAAGGCTTTATAAAATAAGCGCTGGCCGTTTTGTTCAGCGTCATTGATTTCTTTATGTATAATCTGGCTGTCATTGATGACCAGTGAAATAGGTAAATCGCCGGCAAGCTGAATGCTGAGGTCTTCCAGGTTATTCCCTTGTTCCGCATTTGTTATGTTAAGCTCTTCCGCTTTATTTTCAATCCATACAGTTGTAAACGCATCGCTGCCATTCTGCGAAAACAATTCCATGCCCACAAATTTGTTGCCGATAAGGATTCTTTCAAGCCTGGAACGCGACATCTAATAAATCACTGTTGGTTTAATTAATATGGACAGCTTTTTCTTTGAATTTTCTCTTTTTCTAGAACTGAAAAGCCATTTTATCACAGGAATCCTGGCCAAAAGCGGTACACCTGTGCCTGAATCATTTCTGGTCTTTTCTTCTAAGCCCCCTAAGATGATGATGTCCTGGTCATGTACCCTGAGAATGGAGTTGAATTCCCTGGAATTTATTCCCGGAGGAGCATCCTTGTCTATCTTTTGTCCATTAAAACTAGATTGTATCACCTTGATATCCATAGTGATTTCACCGTCTCCGGACACCAGGGGTTTGATTGAAAGTGACAGTTCCGCATCGATGGGCTGGTAGTTCTTTATTTCAGAGGTTTGCGGAATCTGCGATCCGTAGAAATTTTGGTTCGTCACTACATAATAAGTCGTTTCGCCTATGGAAAGGTATGCTTTGTGACCGTTGAGCGTGGAAAGCCTTGGGGTGGATCGGATGTTAACATTCCCATTGGTTTCAAGGGCTTTCAGGCTGAGATAGAAATTCGGCACTACTTTGCCAATGTTGAGCGACCCAAATCCGTCAAAATGATTTATGATATTGTTTATTGTTGTCGCACCAAGATTGATATCCGCTGTTGGAAAAACCGTTCCGTTCGTTTTTACTGGCTTATCGCCTATGCCTGCCTTTATTCCGGTTTCCACAGTAGCTGACCGATTTACGTCTAAGATCATCACTTCAATCAAAATGACCGGAATTTCCTTATCGATGTATTTGATAAAAGACTCGAACCTCTGAATATTTTCTGCAGGGCCGCTAACGATAAAACTGTTCAGTTCAGTATCAATCTTGATATCGAGGCCTGTCTTGATTTCATTCGGCAGCAGGCTTAGGATGTCGCCTTGCTGCTTTTTATTGGTTTCCGAATTGTCCTGGTTAAGGCTGTTTGTATTGGTATTGCGAGTATTCTCGTAACTTCCGTTTCCATAAAAATTATTCTGGCTGTAGGCGGTCCTTCCGGAGCTCCTTCCTTCCTGTGACGGATCGTTGAGGAGTTCTATAGACCTGCGCATCAGTTGTATGGTCTTTATCGTCCTGAGGGTGAGCTGATTTTTTAACCCGAAAAAATAGATGTCGTTTTTCCTGAAATAAGTGTACGTATCAGCACTTTGGCTGTCATTAGGTACATATCCCCCCTGCAGCGGTTGCGATACTGGCGGAGTTGCTGCTGCTCCAAAATTATTTTTAGATTCAAATATCTTATCTAAAAGTTCATCGAATGTGATGTTTTTGGCTTTCACAGATGCCACCCCGGCATTCTCCAGCGGATTTGAAATGAACATGTCTATATTCAACTCATTCCCAATGTCATACACTATATTTGAGATTGGTGTATTTTCGAAATCCACGTCAAGGAGCTTTTTCTTATTGTCGATTACGTTAAAATAAAAATTGGATTTCCTTGAACGCACGGGTCTTGACGGTTTTTGCGTGTTCGTACCGCTGACAGAATTTGTAGCGGCGGGAGCATCAGACTCGAGCGCCTCAAAAAGATAAAAATTGTCTTTAGTTTTTGTTACCGAGAGGTTATTGGCAAACGCGAGCTTATTCATTGCGTCATCAAAAGGGATACTTTTCAGGTAAACAGACAGGGGCTTACTGTCCAGACCTGGAGAAAAAACGATATTCTTGCCGCTTTCGTCGGTAATCCTTTTAAAAACCTCATAAAGCTTGTCGTCTTTGAGGTTCAGGGACAGCAATTCGTCATCGATGGAGTATCTTACATCGATAATTTTCTCTAATGCCTTCTCCGCAGGTTTTTCATACCTTTTTATGGCGATGATATTTCCCGTAAAATCAATGCTTAAGCTATATTCCTTACATAAAAAAAGCAGCATATCCGCCACGGTCACATCTGTAAAATTGTTGATGATCAGGATGCTGTTTAGAGACGTATCAACACTGATATTTACTTTGTGTATCTCAGAAACTGCCAAAAGGAAACTGGGCAGGGTACTCTCTTTGACGTTTACATTTAATTTTTGGCTTAAACCAGGGACATCTGCTGATAAATTATCGAGATTGTACTTTAACTGCTGTATGCGGTTTTCCTGGCAAAAAACCAGTGAACTAAAAAGAAGCAATATTAAAACGATAATTTTTTTCATATACCTGTTCAAAATCCAAATATAATTTTTTTAATCCATTAGTAAAGAAAAAACATCTTCAACTGAAGTGATACCCTCTTCTATAAGTTTAATGGCGTTGGTTTTAAGTGTGGCGATGTTGTGCTCTTCGAGATAATCATCGATATTAAGCTGGTTGTTCTTTATAAAACCCATCAACGTTTTGGTGATGGGCAGGATTTCATAAATCGCTTTTCTCCCTGAATATCCTGTCTGGTAACATTCATTGCATCCGACGGGCTCAAAATGGTACTCGAGCGTGGGTGGAATTTGAAATCCGGAAGGAAAGGCTGCCTGGGAAATGTCTGTTTTCAGTTTGCAGCTATTGCATAATTTCCTGACCAGGCGCTGCGCTACACTAATATTTAACGTATTGGCTATCAGGAATGCAGGAACGCCCATGTCGATAAGGCGTGACACGGTTGCCCAGGCCGAGTTCGTATGGATGGTCGACAAGACCAAATGCCCCGTAAGCGCGGCCCTGATTGTCATATTTGCCGTATCCACATCGCGTATTTCCCCAACCATAATGATATCAGGATCCTGCCTTAAAAAAGTGCGCAGGGTTGAGGCAAAATCAAGTCCGATGCTTTCCTTCAACTGTACCTGGTTAATCCCTTCAAGAGTATATTCTATCGGGTCCTCAACGGTTAGGATGTTGGTATTGGGACGGTTAAGTTTTTTCAAGGTAGCGTAAAGCGTAGTGGTTTTTCCGGATCCCGTAGGGCCTGAGATAAGCACTATCCCATTTGGCTTTTTGATGTTTTCCATAAAAATCCGCAATTCATCCTTTTGGAACCCCAGGGTTTCTAGATCGACGGCATCGGTATCTTTACTTAATATCCTCAATACCAACTTCTCACCATGAAGTGTGGGCATAGTTGACACACGGATGTCAAAATCCTCCCAATCGGTCGTCACAGAAATACGCCCATCCTGAGGCAGCCTTTTTTCGGAAATATCGAGCTGTGCCCGTATCTTTATTTTATTGATGATGGCAGGATATTCCTCTCGGGAAAGATAAAATTGCTCTTTTAGCTTACCGTCAAGCCGCAGCCGTATGCGCGCCTTGCTTTCGAAAGGCTCAAAATGGATGTCGCTGCTCCCGATTTCCTGGGCCGTGATTAATATCTTTTCAAGAAAATCATTGGAATAATGAATTGCCGAAAGCTGGTTTTGGGATTTCCTGTAATTAAAACTTAAAAACCGTTCAATACTTTCCCGGCTATCGGAAATCAGTTCAAGGGGATATCCGAGAACGATTGTCAGCTCCTTCAATAATGCCTCCAAATCTGGATTATCAGTTTTGAAACGCACTTTCCCATGTTCATTTTCTATCGGTATGATGCGGTAACTATAAGCCATATCAGCCCCGATCAATTGCTTTAGTGCCACCGGTATCTCAAACTGGTTATTCATCGGAAACTGGTTAATTGATAAATATAGAATTATAATGCATGATGAGCGAAATGGCATAAACTGCCGAAAAATAAACTGACATGTACCCTGCAAGGGGAACGCTTTGATGTCGCGGATATTTTGTTTTCAGTACCAGGTGGAGCACTAACGAGAACACGAGTGAAAACACAAACAATATAAAAAAGGAAACCACTGAAAAACAGAAACACAGAAACAGGAACATCAGCATATCCCCGGTCCCGAGATGATCAAGCACTTTTTTTTTTTGATTAAAATATAATATACCCATAAGATGCAAAGCATGCTGACCACATAGCATAAATTAATAACAGCACCGATAACGGCCGTGGGAAAATCATTGAGCGACAATTGAATAAGGAATCCCATTATGCCGACAGCCGGGTAGAAGAACCAATACACCATTCGGTCCCGGTAATCCTGCCAGAAAATCAAAATGAAAATGGCAATAATGCAGATTTTAAGTACAACTGTTAACAAAAGCGGGATGATTATGGCGGATCTAGTCTTTAGTAATCTGGATCGGGTTGCCGTTTTGATTTATTTCCCAAACATTAAATGTTCCATTACCGTTAAAATCGACAACAGCAGTCGCTCTTGCCTTAAAACCTCCGGAACTGGCTTGGATTATTTCGTAATTGTAATTCGCCGAACCATTTTCCTTTACTGTCTTAGGCCTTTCGAAATCCAATTCTTCAAGGCTCGCACTGTACTTGGAATTCATGAAATAGTATTGCTGTTCGGAATTGAAAACAGCCTTAAGCTGAGTTTGTGCCTCTATGCTTTTTGCCTTTGTAATGAGAGGCATCAAGTTGGGGAGCGCTATTAATAGCAGAATTCCTATTATCGCAAGCACTATCAGGGTCTCCTGTAGGTTATACGATGGAAGTTTTTTTATTTGTTTTTCCGTTTGTGACGCAGGCATCCGCAAATATATATTTTTTTTTCTGAAAAATTCTTATGAAAAATATGTTAAAATATGAAAAATTTTTTTTAAGATTGTAGTCAAATAACCCAATAACAAAAATGAACAAAATTCCTACTGTCCTGTCAGCGGTCGCCCTCGTTATTGCCGCACTTTGCCTATATTACGTAAAATCACAAACACAATTGGTGTATGTTGACGTCAATAAACTGATTGAAGGCTATAAACGTACAAAGGTTGCAAAAGCAGAATTCGACAAGAAAGCTACGGTCATGAAGAGCAACATGGATTCACTCACTGCCGGTTGGCAAAAAGAACTCGGTAAGTACGAAAAAGAACGGTTAACGCTGAGTGCAAATGAACTGAAATTAAAGCAGGAGTTGTTACAAACCAGGCAACAGCAAATAAACGGTTACCAACAGGCGATGCAAAAGCAAATGCAGGATGAGGACAAAAAAGTAACGCAGACTGTGATTAATGACATAAACGATTATGTCAAGGAATACGGTAAAAAACATAGCTATCAGATCATTTTTGGAGCAAGTGGCGGAGGAAATATCATGTATGCAGAAGAATCTTCAGACCTGACAGCCGAGATATTAAAAGGTTTGAACGAGGAATATGAGCCGAAAAAATAGATTTGTATTATTGCTCCTGTGTTCGTTATTCGTTGCATGTACAGGCAAGTCCTTTGAGACCGAAAAAGAACTCAGGGCATTTATCAATGACGAGGACAACGGTTATAAATACACAAAGATTATCGGAGGTACCGAATATTCACTCCTTTACAAGCCAACCGATTTGCTGGTGAGACAGGAACTTGGTGATGCGAAACCGGATGAGAAGAAATTACAAGTTTTACGAAACAAATATGGACAATATATGTATTTCACCCTTTCCATGTCGCTTAACGGCAAAGAGCTGCTGAGCAACGTGGCCGGCAATAAGGCCAGGTTTGGCGCCATGGTAAATGAGCTTGCTTTCGGCATGGACCAAAAAGTGCATGTATATACAAAACAAAAGGATACTCTTGCGATGACTGACTTCATTTATCCCAGAATGTATGGGATGTCAGGCAGTACGAACATCCTGTTGGTTTATCCGAAGGACGAGAAATTCCTTTCAGAAGATTACCTGACCCTGGCCATTGAGGATTTGGGGTTCAATACCGGAGAAATAAAATTCAAAATAGACACAAAAGCAATATTAGACCAACCGTACTTAAGATTCAATTAGCATGATAAAGCAAAAAAAATCCCACCGGCTGATAGCTACTTTTTTCTTCCTTATATTTTTTCCGACGCTGATCCCGATGAATGCATTCGCATCCAACAACGGGCCCAAGTCTCCCGAGGCATCAAGTTTTGAGCCGGTAGATGCAACGGACATGGTAAATTTGATCACCGGGCAATACAGCTATGTATTACCCGTGATGAACGTTCCCAGCCCTGAGGGCGGCTATCCGATATCACTTGCTTATCACGCGGGTATTGCCATCGACCAGGAATCTTCTTGGACCGGTCTTGGCTGGAACCTGAATCCGGGAGCGATTGACCGCGGCGTCAACGGTTATCCGGATGATTACAATGCTTCGCACCTTAATGAATATTTTTGGGACCGTACCCATACCGTATCCACTTATTCGGCATCTATTGGATATACCTGCGGATTTGCTTCCGTCGGATTGGGCTTTAACTGGGGCAGCAATCAAGCGCTAGGCGGGTATGTAAGCGTAGGGGTAGGTTTTGATGTCGGAGGTGGCAACAGTATTGGCGTGAGCGTGACGGCAGGTTCAAATGGCGCTTCCATCGGTGTCGGCGCACAGTTTGCAGGTGGCATGTCGGTCGGAGTAAGTGCCTCTACTAATGGAGACGTAGGTGTAAATGCTGGTTTCAACAGCAATGGTGCCGGATTCAGCATCGGCTATAATACATCCGGAAGCATGTCCTTTGAAGCTAATGCAGCTGAAGGCACAGGGATTTCAATGTCTACTTCAAAATCCGGCACACAGGTTACGGCAACGGTGGCCGGCACGGGCATAAGTTCATCATTCAACAATACGGTCAGCATGGGCGACTATTGCACAAGCTCGAGCAGCTGGAGTATTCCAATTGTAGTACCTACGCCTATCGGGGTTTTCAGTTTGTCTTTCGGAAAACAGGAATTTAAGTATTGGTTAGGTGACAACGACGAGAATTTTGTAACTGGCCCGTTATATTTCCAAAATGGCGTCAAAGACATTACAAAATCAACCTGGGTCCCTCCTAGAACCATTACCGCAGGACAAGGTCAACAGGAGCACATACCTGGACACTGGGTAGTAAGTATAGTAGGACAGGCGTTCATGGATATCAATGAAATCCCGATCTCAAATAATTCGTTTTCGAGCACCTCAGATCCTGCTGCGAACAATATCACCCAGCCAAATTATGACAATTATAATGTTCAGGCTCAGGGATTGTCCGGAAGCATGACTTCGACAATCTTTGAAAACGGCGTATTATTTGGGCTTACCGGCAAAGAAAACAAAGCGGGTTATAAACTGAACTATAATATTAATTCCGCAAGCACCAATATACCTGATTATGCCAAATTTGACGGAAGGCCGAACTTCTACATGGAAAACGAGATCAGTACGTACATCAACGTACAGTCCGCCGCTTTCAATACGACTACGACAAATGCCGACATCCTGAATTATTACAATTCTGGCTCTGTAGAACTGGCTGCGAAGAACAGGCGAAAAACCTCTAATTTTATTGAATATTACACGAACGACCAGATCAACAACAATTATGCCGCACTCAAGCAGCAAGGTTATCTGCAGCCTACCGCATCAGGCTTTGACCGTTCTGGCGCGCCGAAAGAAGGAATCGGGGCATTTAAGATCACTACCGTTGACGGCAAGACATACCACTATTCATTACCTGTTTACAACGAGGAAATCATCACCAGGACATTCGGGGTTATCGAAGACAGCCCGGCAGAAACCCAGTCTTATTTCGAAAAACGCCAGCTGGAGCCTTATGCGACGCACTGGCTGCTTACATCTGTTACAGGCCCTGACTATGTCGACAACGGAGATGGCGTAGCCGGAGAAGGCGATTTGGGTTATTGGACCAGTTTCGAGTACGGCAAATGGACCGACGCGTTTATCTGGAAAGCGCCATACAAGAAAGAATATATCACTGATGATGAATCACCTGAAGTAAAGACATGGATCAGGGGTCGCAAGGAGATTTATTATCTCGATAAAGTCAAAACCAGGACCCACACCGCCTTATTTGTAAAAAGCACAAGAGCCGATGCGATGTCTGAGGCCTTTACTTATAATGCAGCATCACACGTGGATGATTTGCAGAACAATTCGGTCCTTCCGCGATTTACCGTCCCGGCACAAGCCCAGCTCAAGCTCAACAAAATAATCCTACTTAAAAACGAGGACTGTACCCTTGACAAAGCAGCAGGACCCGATGCGAACCAGAGTGTTGAGATTAAATATGAAAGCAACAATCATTCTGACAAAACCGAAACTGCAACTTATAATTGTTACGACAATGTCATTGATGTAAACGACGGTTATATGGCACTCATGCCAAAAGCCATTAAGGTTGTTAATATGGGGTACCAATTCAGCCTCGTAGGCGAGGCGGCCCTATTGCTGAAACAGGTAACGTTCATGGGTAAAGGTGGGAATTATGCCCTCCCTCCATATAAATTCGACTATATAAATGACATTTACAACAATTACCATAATTATGAAAAAGATGATGGCTGGGGTTATCTGAGCACAAGCCCGAAGGAATATTCACTCAAAAGGATAACCACTCCTGAAGGGGGCACTATTGGGATCAACTATGAAAATAATACTTTCAGGAGTGTCACTCCGAATAAGCTGGAATTTTCAAATATGAATCCGGTGAGGTTTAAATGTACTATGCCAACTTATGCGTCTGCGACCGATTTTTCAAATAAGAGTGTTATCATAGATATAGGCAGTGCAAATGTTTTCCCGAATCTTTTAGGCCAAACTGTAAACATCTCGCTATTAAGAGACTATGTCTGTTTCAACAACCTGTTTTATTATTTCAGGTATGAAAGCACGGGACATATAGATTTATCCTACGGCAATGGTAAATATCGTGTACAATTTGACGATGACATATACTGGGGAGCCGACCACCATGGTTACACGCAATCCGGCCAGCATGGATGTAATATGAATAATGTAAATGCCGCGATCGCATATGCCGGCAATGATTATTACTACCATCAGATAAAAGTCAAGCTTGACCTTCCTTCGACAAGCGTGTTTGCTGCGGGTGGCGTAAGGGTGGCCAGCCTGAAAGTTTCTGACGGCACGAACAATTACATCACCGACTATAAATATGGTGAAAACGAAGACGGCATAGGCTACACCAGCTATATTCCATTTGCACAGAATCTTGCCAAGGAATTGCCATATAGTTCAGAACTGCCTGCTCCAAGGATTATGTATGAATACGTGAGCATAAAAAACCACAAAGAAGGGGAACAGCCTGAAGGCAAGGTGCAATATAAGTTTAACATCATCAAGACCAAAGCACCGAACCAAATCAAGTATGACGACATCTACGAAATTGCCAAAACGGTTAGCGGGCACACCAACACCACAGCTAACAAGGGTGTAAGTGTAGCAGCATTTACTGTAAAGGACAATCTTGCTTCTATAGGACAACTGTTAGAGGTGAAAACCTTTAATTCCCAGGGACACATGCTGAACAAAATCTCCAATTCCTATTATAAAACAACCGATGCAATCCCTAACAACATGGGTATAACCCAACAGTCATACCAAACCTATAAAACTGTGGATTATGTAAGTGCAACATTGCAGGATAAGTGGATTGTCAATTCTTCAACAAGGATCAAATATCCAAGTATATTGAAATCCTCTACAGAACAGAAAGACAGCTATACTTATACCACAGAGTTTAAGGATTATGACCTTATATCAGGTGTTTCAAAAGAACAATTATCAACTTCCAGCGATGGAAAATCGCTAAGGACCAGAATCCTCCCCGCTTATTCCAAATATCAGCAAATGGGAAGCAAGGTCGATAATATTGATAATACAAATATGCTGTCGCAGAGTGCGGCCCAATATTCTTACATTTTCGACAACGGAACATGGAAGGAGACCGGAGTTGGCATCACGACCTGGAGCAACATCTGGACCTATAAAGACATTGGCGGAGATTCTTCAAACCCAGCCAACGAGAAACCGATCTGGAGAAAAGACAAATCTTATGTATGGGACGGTGTATTGGATTCCAACGGAATGTTTGCCAATTATGACAGTGCCACTGATGACAATTTTGACTGGACTGTCGGTGTAGGACAACCTTCAAATTCAAAATGGAAACTTACCTCCCAGATTACGCTTTACGATCATTTCTCACAATCTCTTGAGCTTAAAGATATGAACGGAAATAAGGCGGCGACCAAAATGGGTGATAATGATTCTAAAGTTGTTGCCGTGGGTAACGCGGGATATCATGAAATGTTCTATTCCGGAGCCGAATACATCAAGTACAACTTTTATCTGGATCCTGAAGTAAGGATACAGGATGGGGCCTCAAGGGTTCCTGGCCTGGCACACACCGGAACATACGCAGTTACCACTTCGTCCGGCCAAAAATTTGGTGTAGTGATGCGTAATGAGCCAAATAATAATCACAAACCCGGAAAATATAAAGTATCAGTCTGGGTTCATAAGGACCAGGTGAGCAGCGCCAAACTGGTAGTTTCAGAAAACAACACCAATTCCTTTACATTCCCACTATCACAACAGGTAAAAGCGGGAGATTGGGTATTACTTACCAAGATTATCGATGTCCCAGCGAGCGAAACCTGGATATATTTTACATCTGATACAGGAGCAGTAGTGTATTACGACGATTTGATGATTCGCCCTATTGCTTCAACAATTTCGGGATATGTCTACAACCAGTGGGATGAACTTTCTTACATAATAAATAATAACGGCCTGGCAACCCGCTTCGAATATGACAATGCAGGAAGATTATTCAGAACATACGTTGAGGTGGCTGATGACGCTACAAATGGATTAACCGGAGGTTTTAAATTAAAATCCGAAAACAGGATTAACTATAAAGGAAATTAAAAAAAAAGTTGCACGTTAAAAAAAAAATATTAACTTTGAAAGCATAAGGAGAAGTATCTTAATTAAAGAAGTTATGCGATGAGCATGTACGTTTGGTTTGGCTATTCTAAATAATCAACCCTTCTCCTTTTCTTTCCTTATTTTAGTTTAAAATGGATAATTTTACTAGGAAAGATTTTATCAGATTAACTTCTTTGGGAATAGCGGCTACGCTCCTGCCCGTCCAGAAAATCAATGCGATATCTTCTTTAGCAAAAATCAAAGGTAAAACAACCGATGATGATTTTCAAACTGCTTTCTTACTTGCTAAAACAGCTAAACAAAATTTTTACAACAAGAATTTTGTTGATGCAGAATCCCAATACCTACGCTGTATCAGTCTTGCGCCACGCGCTATTCGCTTTTATGACGGCCTTGATAACGTTTACTGCGCACAAGGGCTTCCGTTGTTGAGTGTAGAATTATTCAAAAATGGAATGGCCCTAAACCCTGGGGTCATAGCTTTTTATGACAGGGCCGCCCGTTCCTTGATGAGATTGGAGCTTGGGAACAAGCTATTGGCGCTTGATTATCAGGCTAAAATAAGTTCGCCATCGTTGTTGCAGGATGCGGCAAAGTTATACGAAAGGGCGATTAGCATTGACAATACCAAAAAATACCTGTCCGTCGGATATGAAAAAGTACTTGCTAAAATAGCCATTGCGCCCCTCATACCCGGCTATAAAGTAAACCGCGTATTCAAAAATCTTAAAAATGCAAACAGGAATACATATAAAGCGGCCATCAATCAAAAAACAGATGAAGAAATAAATGCGCTTATCAAAAAAATCGACACTAAGCAACGACGTGAACTTTTCAAAAACAAGGAAATTGAAGAGCGAACGATAAATATGCTGTTGCAGAAAAAGAAATACTACGATATCCTGCAAAAAAGAGGCACTTTAACCACCGTCGAAGAATTCGACAATGCGGTGAAACTATTTGAGATAGATTATAAAGACCCTAATTCACTGAGGAAACTCAGGTTGCTTTACTATTCTAACAACAGGTTTTTCGATTTTATCGATGTCCGCAAAAGATTTGCTGCAGCCTCCGGGACGTTTCATGGTTACCTCGGCGTTATGGATACTATGGAACTTTCATATAAAAAACAGCAGGCCGGAACAGAAGTTTTGGATGAAGCGCTTTTAATAGGTTTGGACATTAAAGAAAACTGGTCGCTTTCCTTCCAGAACGAGACCGAAGTGGTTATCAAAATCGTAAAAATCCTACTCCTTCTTTCAAGGTCGTCTGAGGCACAGTTAATGATTGAGGGATTGATGATGAAAGTCAAGACCCCGACAATAAGTGTCAACAATAAACTCATTCTCTTTTATTCTAAGATATTTATGGAACAAAATCCTGCAATGTCAAAAAATATTTTACTGATTGGAGCTAAAGAAGTGAGTGAAATAGAAAGAATGGAAATGGAGTCGAAGGATCCTAATCTTGGCTTGGTAGGACAGTTAGCAGACAATAAATCTAAAGACAAATTTAAGGATAATATCTCCCTTTATTATCAGCTTTTCTTCGCACACATGGCTTTGGGAGATGTCACCAGTGCGACCGACATTCTTGACAGATTACTGGTAAACAATCCTTTAGACAGTTTTGTGCTTACCAGAGCCTAGCGTACTTTATAAGTAAAAGTGCTAACTAAGAAAAATCCGGAGATAATGAAAAATAAGTTTCAGATAATATTTTTACTGGCGTTGTTCCTTGGCCTTAGGTCCCATGGACAGCAATGCCTTACCTCAGGCTATGGCGGGGTCGTGGTCTCAGAGATCTATTTCGACACCCACTATTGTGAGGACATCGAGGCCCGTTTCCATTCCTTCGGCGAATACATCGAGCTTTACAATTCCTCCGATACGCCCATCGACCTGAACGGCTGGCGCATAGATGACAACCACACCTCCTACACATTCAACACCACCGACGGGCAGGGCAACAACCTGATCATACAGCCCGGAGGCTTCAAGATCATCACCTACAATGGGTTTTATGCACCGGGATTCGGGACCCAGAGCGTCATCGGAGGCCGGCAGAAATTCCTGGAACTCTTCCCACTGCCAAACATAACCAATCCGGAGCAGGACATCATCCTGCAAAACCGTATGGTACTCTTCAACGAGGTCGACAAGGTCACACTGGTCACCCCACAGGGAAAAATCGCTGACGAGGTATCGTACCTTAACGGCAGCACCAGCCGTGAACATGCCCTGGATTACATGGATGTCGGGGGATACACGATCGAGATACAGCCTAAGATAGACAATGCCAACGGATATTTCTTCAATGGCGAGATTGGGTATATATATATATTTATGTCATGGCCTGCGCCGGGTGCATGGGTAGAGGTGCAGACAAACCAGTTCCGCAACGTGATCTACCGCAACGACCCGAACAGTTTTTACACCAACAGCGGCGTATCCTTCGGGGTAGGGCTCGCCACACCGATGGCGCTGCCCGCAGGCTTGAACGTTCCGTTACATCCTATAGACCCGTACCTGTATTATGTGCATAACTACTCCAATGAGCAGAACTATAAGGAATCGATGTCGTTTGACATCAAGACCGGAGATCTCGACGGGCAATCCAGGAATTATTTCGATGCCCTGGGCAAGCCCTCCGTTTCACTGACCCAGGACTTCAACAACAACATCATATGGGGAACCGAAACCATTTATGACGGCATGGGACGCAAATACAGGGAATCCTATCCGGCGATCTCCTGTTTTGAGTTCGAGAAGATGAACTTCCTTTCAAACCCCATCGTGAAGTCCGTCGCACTGGACACCTATTACGCCAACAGCAATACCATCGAGCCATACCAGCCAACGGCCCAGCAGCCTTACAGCGAAGCCAATTACGACAAGCTCAACCCCGGCAAGATCATCAGCACGGTGGGCGGAAACCAGGTCGCAGGGGAATGGAAGACCGGCTACTCCTATACCGTCCCTGCAGCCCAGGAGATGTACTATGCCTTCGGGAGGGACTTTTTCGACGGCCCCGTGAACAGCGGATATGAAGAGGTCGTTACACGTTTTTATAAAGCCGTAAAGGTAGATGCCAACGGCAACGAGTCGGTGTCATTCACCGATGGGGAAGGCAAGGTGTTGGCCAGTGCAAGGGCCGGGGCCTCAAATTCAGTCAATCCATATCCGGTAATATCAGTAATCGGTACACAGGGATATATAGATGTGCACATCCCTTCAGGCATACAGCCCTCGGACATCACCCTGCTGGGAGGCGATACCCTATACGACGTATATGACCTTAAGACAGGCAGTATTGCAGCGACTCCGCTCACTGGCGGGCATGCATACCGCGTGGCGGCAAAGGCAATCCCAACCACGGACGCAAAGACATATGTAGGTACATCGGGTAGCATCGTAACCACCTCATACGGGGCAAAGGGCATAGCCTACAAGGTCAATTATTATGACTATGCGCTAAATATATACGACAAGGTCGGGCGGCTCAGGAAAACAATACAGCCTAACGGGTTTAAGGCAGCATACCCGGCAAACCCAGCAACGGTGGCCATATCGGCGGTGCCTTCCTATATGGGGTCACCCAATTTTGCCACAAGCTACACCTACAACACCGCCGGAAAGGTCATACAATCCGTCAATCCGGACAAGGGAACCACTAGATATGCCTACCGCAGGGACGGACTCATCAGGTATTCCCAAAATGCGCTGCAGGCAGCATCCAACCAGGTCTCCTACACCAACTATGACGATTACGGAAGGCCCGTCGAAAGCGGCGTGCTATCAGGCAATGCAACAATATGGACAGACGCTGAGGCAAATGCTGACAATACAGCTTCTTTAAGCGGAACAACAAGAAGCGAGAGGGTTTTTAATATTTTTGATTTAACACAAAATAGTAGTCAATTATCAATTCCTATCCCGAACTCGCTTGCACTTTCAACACTGTTGCCTTCATATCAGCAAAGTAATACTTCTGCTAATGTGTCAATAACCTATAAGGAATCCACTAGTATACCCAATACAATAAACTCAATTACCTGGTACAGTTATGATGCTTATAGCAGGCTACAATGGATCGTTCAATATATTAGTGGCATTGAAGGCAGCGGAAATACTCCTGTCGTAAAAACAATCGACTACGAATTTGACCATAAAGGGAATATCGTAAAAGTGATTTATCAGAAAAACAATACCGGGGAACGTTTTACGCATCAATATACTTATGATATAAATGGGATTACTACCAAAGTAGAAACTGCATCTGGCAACAACCCCCTTTCCACGGAGGCTGAATACACCTATTACAAAACGGGGGAGCTCAAGAGGGTAAATATCGCACAGGGCGCACAGGGGATGGATTATGTCTATACCCTCGGGGGAAGCCTAAAGAGCATCAACCACCCCAGCCTTGAGCAACTAAAGGATCCCGGACGGGACGGGGTTCCGGGCACACCAAATGCCAATGTCGTACCGGACCTCTTCGGGATGTCCATCGATTACTATGCCGGTGACTACAACAGGGCAGGTACAAACATCATCACCTCGCCAAGCATAACCCCTGATTACAACGGCAACATCAAGGCCACCAGATCGGCCACAAAGAATTCGCTGATGGACTGGCAGACAGGGTCCGTAACGGCACAGCAGAAGGCGTACCTTTACAACTACGACAAGAACAATTACCTCACCTCGTCCGCCTTCGGGCTCACCAATGCCTCGGGGGTCATCACGCCCAACCCGACATACCCGGACCAATATCAGGAAAAAGCCCTCGAGTACGATCCAAACGGCAACATAACAAAGCTCCAGCGCACCAACAGTACCGCAGTGGTCGTCGACAACCTGACATACAACTACCCCACCACAGGGACCAACCAGCTCGCCAGCGTCACAGATGCAGTAACCAGCACCTCCTATGTCAACGACATCAATCCGCAGGCCGCAGGCAATTATGTATACAATGCCCTCGGGCAGATGACACTCGACAAAAGCGAGACCACCCATTACACCTACAACACACAGGGCCTGGTCACCGAAGTAAGGAAAGGCAACCTGTCCTTCGCATCGGCATTCCCCGTAATGCGGATCTATTACAACGAGCAGGGGCAGCGCATCAAAAAGGAGAACTTCACAACAGGGACGGCCAACCTATACAGCACCGACTATTACGTATCGGACCTCAGCGGGAACCTCATGGCACTCTATACCAGCCTCGCATCGAGCCCATCGTCGGTCGTACAGAAGGAGATGCCCATCTATGGTATCTCAAGGCTGGGGATATGCATGAAGGCCGTATCGCCGAACCCTGAGGTAAGGAATTACGAAATCACGGACCATCTGGGCAACGTCAGGGCAGTAATACAAAAAACAGGCAACCCATATCCAAACAACGTGGCAATGAACGCCTTCGCCGATTACTACCCGTTCGGGGAGCAACTTGCCGGAAGGAATTCGGCCAATGCATACAGGTATGCATTCCAGGGACAGGAAATCGACCAGTCAACCGAAATGGAGGCCTTCAAGCTAAGGCTCTGGGACGGAAGGCTCGGAAGGTGGATGTCGCCTGACCCGTATGGGCAGCACTTCTCCCCTTACCTCGGTATGGGCAACAACCCTGCTGCGAATATCGATCCGGATGGAGGCTGGAAAACACGATTCGGAGCTTGGCTCCATGGGCTTTTTGATGGTAAGGATGGAACAATTTTCCAATCTGAAACTAAAGGTGACTGGGGAATACGATATTCTAAGGCACTTGGAAATGAAATTTCTGATGGAGTAGAACTAACTACAACATTCGGAGGAAAACGATATGACCTTTATAAATTTGAATCAAGCCATACAATAACCCCATTCAGGGTAGGCGTAGAATGGCTAACAGGCAAAGGCCCAAGAGATCGGTATTTTACAAATGGTGATGTTTTCACAGAAATGTTAAGAAAGCATGATAATGTTGAAAAAGCAAGAAGGGAAATATTGCAGAATATTGACAATGGAGGAGCATTAACAGGTAAAAACAATTATGAACTTGGGGGAATAAGAGGTGTCGGATTATACATCAAAGATTATTCAACTTTGGCAACCGGGGGACTTACGGGGAATTTAGCGGTTACTTATCTCGGTTCCTATTCCTTACATTGGGAAGTTACCAGCATAAATAGAAGTACCGGTATTGCAACGGTACAATTTACAGTGGACAATTCCTCTACTATGCAGTCAGCTTCGAGGCCTCCTGTGCTTGGATATCTGCCTATTTGGAAAGAAACGGCGGGTAAATACATAAACGATGCATTTTCGAAAGGTTGGGGATCTAAAACAAGCCAGCATTTTAATTGGACAGAAAACCTGAAATTGTAAAATGAAGAAAATCATAATTGCCGGTTTTTTATTTTCAATCCTATCAGCCTGCACCGGAGTTATGGCAAAGGCAGATTTTGTGGGAATCTGGAAATCTTCATCCGACAATGCTGTAATAAAACTAAATACTGACGGCACCTATATTGCCAAACAGGTAGATATCGGAAAGTTAGATTCAAATGAAGATAACGGGAAAGCCATTGATTTTAGCGGCAAATGGCAGTTAGTAAAAAACGACGGGGATTACAGTTTACGATTACACAGCGAAGCGCTTTACAGTAATTTTGGCATCGATAAAACCTATATTGAAGACGGAAAGCGACGCAGCCATAAGATTGATATCACTTTCGAAATCCAAGGTGGCACGCGAGAGAAACCCTTGCAGGTGTTTACTTGGATTGGAGATCCTGATGATATGCATAAATACGAATTCATAAAAGCAGAATAGCATAAATATATTAAATCCATGTTTCTGTTAATAATCCGGAGATAATGAAAAATAAGTTTCAGATAATATTTTTACTGGCGTTGTTCCTTGGCCTTAGGTCCCATGGACAGCAATGCCTTACCTCAGGCTATGGCGGGGTCGTGGTCTCAGAGATTTATTTCGACACCCACTATTGTGAGGACATCGAGGCCCGTTTCCATTCCTTCGGCGAATACATCGAGCTTTACAATTCCTCCGATACGCCCATCGACCTGAACGGCTGGCGCATAGATGACAACCACACCTCCTACACATTCAACACCACCGACGGGCAGGGCAACAACCTGATCATACAGCCCGGGGGCTTCAAGATCATCACCTACAATGGGTTTTATGCACCGGGATTCGGGACCCAGAGCGTCATCGGAGGCCGGCAGAAATTCCTGGAACTCTTCCCACTGCCAAACATAACCAATCCGGAGCAGGACATCATCCTGCAAAACCGTATGGTACTCTTCAACGAGGTCGACAAGGTCACACTGGTCACCCCACAGGGAAAAATCGCTGACGAGGTATCGTACCTTAACGGCAGCACCAGCCGTGAACATGCCCTTGATTACATGGATGTCGGGGGATACACGATCGAGATACAGCCTAAGATAGACAATGCCAACGGATATTTCTTCAATGGCGAGATTGGGTATATATATATATTTATGTCATGGCCTGCGCCGGGTGCATGGGTAGAGGTGCAGACAAACCAGTTCCGCAACGTGATCTACCGCAACGACCCGAACAGTTTTTACACCAACAGCGGCGTATCCTTCGGGGTAGGGCTCGCCACACCGATGGCGCTGCCCGCAGGCTTGAACGTTCCGTTACATCCTATAGACCCGTACCTGTATTATGTGCATAACTACTCCAATGAGCAGAACTATAAGGAATCGATGTCGTTTGACATCAAGACCGGAGATCTCGACGGGCAATCCAGGAATTATTTCGATGCCCTGGGCAAGCCCTCCGTTTCACTGACCCAGGACTTCAACAACAACATCATATGGGGAACCGAAACCATTTATGACGGCATGGGACGCAAATACAGGGAATCCTATCCGGCGATCTCCTGTTTTGAGTTCGAGAAGATGAACTTCCTTTCAAACCCCATCGTGAAGTCCGTCGCACTGGACACCTATTACGCCAACAGCAATACCATCGAGCCATACCAGCCAACGGCCCAGCAGCCTTACAGCGAAGCCAATTACGACAAGCTCAACCCCGGCAAGATCATCAGCACGGTGGGCGGAAACCAGGTCGCAGGGGAATGGAAGACCGGCTACTCCTATACCGTCCCTGCAGCCCAGGAGATGTACTATGCCTTCGGGAGGGACTTTTTCGACGGCCCCGTGAACAGCGGATATGAAGAGGTCGTTACACGTTTTTATAAAGCCGTAAAGGTAGATGCCAACGGCAACGAGTCGGTGTCATTCACCGATGGGGAAGGCAAGGTGTTGGCCAGTGCAAGGGCCGGGGCCTCAAATTCAGTCAATCCATATCCGGTAATATCAGTAATCGGTACACAGGGATATATAGATGTGCACATCCCTTCAGGCATACAGCCCTCGGACATCACCCTGCTGGGAGGCGATGCCCTATACGACGTATATGACCTTAAGACAGGCAGTATTGCAGCGACTCCGCTCACTGGCGGGCATGCATACCGCGTGGCGGCAAAGGCAATCCCAACCACGGACGCAAAGACATATGTAGGTACATCGGGTAGCATCGTAACCACCTCATACGGGGCAAAGGGCATAGCCTACAAGGTCAATTATTATGACTATGCGCTAAATATATACGACAAGGTCGGGCGGCTCAGGAAAACAATACAGCCTAACGGGTTTAAGGCAGCATACCCGGCAAACCCAGCAACGGTGGCCATATCGGCGGTGCCTTCCTATATGGGGTCACCCAATTTTGCCACAAGCTACACCTACAACACCGCCGGAAAGGTCATACAATCCGTCAATCCGGACAAGGGAACCACTAGATACGCCTACCGCAGGGACGGACTCATCAGGTATTCCCAAAATGCGCTGCAGGCAGCATCCAACCAGGTCTCCTACACCAACTATGACGATTACGGAAGGCCCGTCGAAAGCGGCGTGCTATCAGGCAATGCAACAATATGGACAGACGCTGAGGCAAATGCTGACAATACAGCTTCTTTAAGCGGAACAACAAGAAGCGAGAGGTCATTTGTAATTTATGACTATGCTGATAATAATGCGTTAGCATCAATTCAGATACCGTCCAATCTCACTTTAGCGGCGTTGGCACCAAGTTACACACAGCATAATGTAACGGGTATGGTCGCCGTGATATATGATGAGTCCAGCACAATTCCGGGAACTGTCGATGCCATCAGTTGGTTTAGCTATGATATTTTTAACAGGAAAGAATGGATGGCGAAATATATCCGAGGCATTGAAGGCAGCGGAAATGTTCCTGTCGTAAAAACAATCGACTACGAATTTGACCATAAAGGGAATATCGCAAAAGTGACCTACCAGAAAAACAATACCGGGGAACGTTTTACACATCAATACACCTACACCGTGAACGGCCTGCTTTCCAAAGTAGAAACCGCCTCGGGCAACAACCCCCTTTCCACGGAGGCTGAATACACCTATTACAAAACGGGGGAGCTCAAGAGGGTAAATATCGCACAGGGCGCACAGGGGATGGATTATGTCTATACCCTCGGGGGAAGCCTAAAGAGCATCAACCACCCCAGCCTTGAGCAACTAAAGGATCCCGGACGGGACGGGGTTCCGGGCACACCAAATGCCAATGTCGTACCGGACCTCTTCGGGATGTCCATCGATTACTATGCCGGTGACTACAACAGGGCAGGTACAAACATCATCACCTCGCCAAGCATAACCCCTGATTACAACGGCAACATCAAGGCCACCAGATCGGCCACAAAGAATTCGCTGATGGACTGGCAGACAGGGTCCGTAACGGCACAGCAGAAGGCGTACCTTTACAACTACGACAAGAACAATTACCTCACCTCGTCAGCCTTCGGGCTCACCAATGCCTCGGGGGTCATCACGCCCAACCCGACATACCCGGACCAATATCAGGAAAAAGCCCTCGAGTACGATCCAAACGGCAACATAACAAAGCTCCAGCGCACCAACAGTACCGCAGTGGTCGTCGACAACCTGACATACAACTACCCCACCACAGGGACCAACCAGCTCGCCAGCGTCACAGATGCAGTAACCAGCACCTCCTATGTCAACGACATCAATCCGCAGGCCGCAGGCAATTATGTATACAATGCCCTCGGGCAGATGACACTCGACAAAAGCGAGACCACCCATTACACCTACAACACACAGGGCCTGGTCACCGAAGTAAGGAAAGGCAACCTGTCCTTCGCATCGGCATTCCCCGTAATGCGGATCTATTACAACGAGCAGGGGCAGCGCATCAAAAAGGAGAACTTCACAACAGGGACGGCCAACCTATACAGCACCGACTATTACGTATCGGACCTCAGCGGGAACCTCATGGCACTCTATACCAGCCTCGCATCGAGCCCATCGTCGGTCGTACAGAAGGAGATGCCCATCTATGGTATCTCAAGGCTGGGGATATGCATGAAGGCCGTATCGCCGAACCCTGAGGTAAGGAATTACGAAATCACGGACCATCTGGGCAACGTCAGGGCAGTAATACAAAAAACAGGCAACCCATATCCAAACAACGTGGCAATGAACGCCTTCGCCGATTACTACCCGTTCGGGGAGCAACTTGCCGGAAGGAATTCGGCCAATGCATACAGGTATGCATTCCAGGGACAGGAAATCGACCAGTCCACCGAAATGGAGGCCTTCAAGCTAAGGCTCTGGGACGGAAGGCTCGGAAGGTGGATGTCGCCTGACCCGTATGGGCAGCACTTCTCCCCTTACCTCGGTATGGGTAACAACCCTGCCGTAAACATCGATCCGGATGGAGGGTATGAAACCAAACTTGGCGCATTCCTGAGTTGGGTAGCCGGAGGGTTTAAAGGCACCGTAATTTCAAATCCTAACGTTGACAACATGGATCCTTCCAGAAATTTCGGAATTAAATATAAAGATGGGTTTTTAAATAAAGGGTCCGGATGGAATGCTGACAAAACCGTATACAACCTCGATGAGGTTGGACTGCCCGTAATCAAATATCATGATAAGAAATCGTCAAGCGGTAGCCTGGCCAGGAAATTATTAGAAAAATATCAATGGTTCAACAGGCACACTACACTGAACTTTAAGACCAATATCGGATTTGACTGGCTGAGGTTCAGAGGTTACCATTATGGCGTTCCGGAATGGGAAACCAGTTTCCTTAATGGACAAGGCGCAGTAACTCCGGGAAGTTTTGTACTATATCCAACTAAAGGAACCAAACCGGGATTGACCGGATCTGAAGACCCTTATTATAACACCCACGAACCAGGCCACGCATTACAATATCGCATCTTAGGGCCGGGACTATACATTGCAGCGGTCGTCATACCAAGCGTGATGCATTCCAGCGACAAAGGATCGGAGCAGCATTATCATGAAAAATCCGCAAATACTTTATGGTATATATATACAGGGGAACACGATCAGAGTAACCCGAGGTTTTTCTTTGATGACAATAGGATTATCTTCTAGATGAGTGGTAGGTTTAACTTCTGGACCGGTTTATGACCGGCTGACAAACAAGCTTTTTGTGAAAATTCGGAGGAAATAACTTGAACCGCTCCTCGTCCTTCAATTGCAATACGACGAAAAAACATTATATTTACTATGTCTTATCATTACAATGGTAAGACATAATTTCATTTCAAATACATACAATGCTCAGTATGAAAAAAGCGATATTATTATTATGTTTCACAGTGTTGGCCAGCAGTTGCCATTATAATAAAGACCAGTTGGTCATAAGGAACAATTCGGACGAACAAGTGAGCTATGAGACGATAATCAATGGAAAGGAAGGATATTACAGGGTATCGGCCGGCGGGACGATAGAAAGCCATGATCAAGATTCTCCGCTAAGGAGAAGCCCAATAATCGGCCCGCTTGAGGAAAATGCTGCAGGCAATATACTTTACCTGGTATTTTATAAGCCGACAGAAAGCGCTATTATTGACGATATTAAAAAAAACAATATTGACAATATGATGAAAAGCGATAAAGTTACAATCAATCAATACACGCTCAGCGAGCTAAACAACATAAAGTGGATTGTCCAATATCCGAAATAACCAATCCGGATCATTAAACCAATACCCGAAAATTTAATCAGTACCGGATTGATATTTCTGCACCAGGCCCTGCAACTTCACAATCCATACCTCCTGTAAAGCTTGCGACCGCTGGGACATCTCGGAGGCATTTGCATACATTTTTTTTCCGACAGGGCTTTCATAAAAAGCAATCATCGTCTTGATCTCATCAGGAGTATACAATTTCAGGTATACATCAGCATAACTATCATATAATTGCGGCAGCGAAGCTTCATAATCTGACAGGAACGCTGCCTGCTTCACCTTCGGGACATATTTGAGCAGTTGATTTTTAACCATCTGCATCTGGACTTTTGCGCCACTGACCTCAATCAATTTCAAAGCTTCTTTTTTAGAATCATCCTGTGCATGAATGGTGTGGGAAATCAGCGTAAAGCACAACAACACGATTAATCTGTACATAGTCGGATTATTTTAATTAAAAGCTAAATATATAAAAAAATGGGTTCTCGGGAAATTTATATTTCCATCAGTTTTTTTTGAAAAGCAGATACTGCATTTGGAATAAAACAGCTGCTGCCGTAATGAGATAATTTTTTTATTTAAAAGTAAATTCACATTCAGAATTATCTATTTTTACAAAAACAAGAGATTAATGACAAAATATGTTATCCTGGGCTTAGCGGTGGCTTTGCTTTCGTGTAAGACTGTCACTGTGAACCATTCAAATTTTACAGTTTCCGATGCCAATACTGAAATTGGAAGTGCCGGGCTGCAAAAAAACACCCTCTTTAAAAACGATTTCCTTACCTATGCATTTCCCATTATAGATAACAAAGTAAGGGTTGAGGTTGTCATTTCTCCATTTACCAAAACCTTTAACAAAGCCTACCAGAAAAAAGTCGCAGGCGATCAGGGTAAAGCCAAAATCAATTTTGCCGACAGTTTAAAGTTTAAGCCTGAAATGGCCGTCATACGCATCCTCGATTTACGGGGCTATGTGGATGAGATAAACTCAGAGGCCAACAAAAGCATCGTGGACTTTCTGAAAAACACTGAAAACGCCCGACTCGTGACAGGAATTGCAACGACGCTCTCTCTGGAAAACATAGCCAAAATACGACAGGCAGACTCCTATTACCTCATCAATGAACAAGATCATAAATATTCCCTGCAGTTATTCAAGGCAAATAAAAAAACTGATGTGATAGACTTACAGCAAGGTGTTATTGTAGGTTATGAGTTAAGTAAATGCTGTTGGTCCCTGAATAAAAAAAGCAATTGGTATTTGGCAAACATTATCACAGAATGCCATTCCTGCGAGGGAAATACCTTTTCGAAAGTTAAAGAAAAGGAAAGGAATAAAAACCTATTCAAAATGTAAGACTATGGCATACCGGGCATTATTACGTAAATCCATCATATTGTCAGTCGCTGGCATATTACTTTTTTCGTGCAGTGAAATCATCATGGAGGAAGATATTTCAGATAGCGAAATCACCCTTGTCGCTCCAGGAGACAATACACAATTTAATTCTACAGGAATCACCTTTAGCTGGAATGCCGTTAATAAAGCTTCCGGATATCAGCTTGAGATTGCCAAACCAAATTTCACTGACCCTTTACAGATTGTCCTGGACACCACCGTAACCAATACCTCATTTACCCAGCAGTTGGTCATTGGCCATTACCAATGGAGGGTACGGGCAGTCAATAGTGCCTACCATACTAATTATGCGACACGTTCTTTCGAAATTGTGAGCAATGACAATTTTCAGGATAATGCTGTTGCGCTGTCAAGCCCTTCCAACAATCTGGTGACCAATGCATCAAATCAGAATTTAACCTGGCAGCCTATACTGGGGTCAATGAATTACCAGGTACAGGTATACGACAACTCCAATACCATCCTCCTGGACCAAACCACTGCAAATACGAACTATGCTTTTACTTTTCCTGAGGGTTCATTTAATTGGAAAGTCAGGGCAAGCAATGGTGCCGAAAATACGCTGTACTCATCGCGCGCAATAATGGTTGATCTTACCCCGCCGGCGACTCCCGTGCTTGTCAAGCCCGAAAATGCAGACCCGTCGCAGGAACCTGAAGTTTCGTTTGAATGGAACAGTGCGTTCTCCGGGGGCAGCGCAGAAAAGGACAGCATCTATATTTATACAAATGCCGCCCAGACCTTATTGCAATCAAAGACACAGTCTGCTAGTCCTTACGTCCTGACGCTGCCATCAGGGACATATTACTGGAAAGTGAAGTCATTTGACGCAGCTGGTAATGTCAGCAATTCCAGCAGCGCATTCAGTTTTACCGTTAATTAGCGATGAACAGCAAAAAAAGCATATATATCCTGCTTCCGGTCGTTATTGGGATCTGGGGGCTGATTGTATATCAATTATTCAATTATGGCGACGCCGATAATGTAACAGACAAAATGCCCGAACTTACATTGCGGCCACTGCCTGTCATGAAAAAAAATGCGATTTTAATCGATATAAATCCAAGAGATCCCTTTTTAGGCAAAATACTTTCAGCAGATAATGGCAGGGCAGCCCATACGGGCGGGTTTAAAAAGAAAACTGCATCACAGGGATTGCAATGGCCCGAGGTCAGGTATAAAGGGATTGTTTCGGATGTCAAAGAAAAAACGAAGGTATACATGCTGACGATTGACGGCGCCACATTCCTGATGAAGAAAGGAATCCAGGAAAAAGGGATCACGATAAAGGATGGCGATCGCAAAACCGTCAAAATAATTTTCAATGGAGTCCAAAAAGTTATTTCAATACAACCGTGAAGCAACTAAAACGAGCCAATGCCAGATTATATTCCGGGGCACTTCAATTTGCCGTACTCACAGGGCTCGTGGTTGCATTGCTGCTTACCGCATTGATAACGCTCCAGAACACCCACACCTTTTTCATTAACCAATCCGAAGCCTCCGTTGAAAATATTACGCTTTCAAATTCGGGGATTTCTTTCCTGCTGACTCAAACCAAAAACATTACCGATACAATCCAGCTTCCGCAGCTGAGCGGAAAAAATCATAAAGTCCAGGTCCATCTTTCCAAATGGGGAATTTTTGAGAAAGCATCCTCCAAGGCTTCGCACCGGAAAAAGAATTTCATGCGTGTTGCGCTATTGGGCACACAAATCACCCGGCAAAAAAGGCCAGCTTTATACCTAGAGGACAACTTAAAACCATTGATTGTGGTGGGCCATACCATCCTTCAGGGAACCATTTTTCTTCCCGGCCAGGGTATAAAACCAGGATATATTGCCGGAGAAAGTTTTAACGGCGTGCAGTTATTTCAGGGAAATAGCAAAACCAGTGCTAAAGAATTGCCAGACTTCAGGAAAAATTATCGGCAGGACTTGACCCGGATGATGAATGATGTCCGGTACAACCAGACCAATTTATCCATTGAAACGGCACGGACAAAAATTGTCAATTCCTTCTCGCTCCCGACAAAAACAATATACAGCAAGGGCGAAATCGCACTCGCAAACACCTATATGGTGGGTAATATAGTTATAAAGTCGGAAACGTCGATAATCGTAAAAAAAAACACCGTGCTTAAAGATGTCATCCTGATGGCACCCACAATAGCGATTGAGGATGAAGTCACTGGGAATTTTCAGGCATTTTCCGACCACCGCATTACGGTCGGTAAAAATTGTACCCTGGCATATCCATCAGCCCTTGTACTTATGGAGGTACCGCAAAAAGGGCGGCAATTATCCGATTTGGGAGATCATTCCATCCTCGTTGATTCAGGATCTACGATTGCCGGAACGATTTGCTACCTGAAATCGGCCGTAGGAAACGATTTTAAGACGCAGGTATATTTGAACAGCGATGCAGTAATAAAAGGAGAGGTGTTTTGTGAAGGGAATTTTGAAATGAGGGGAAAGGTACATGGCTCTGTATTTACCGAGCAGTTTATTGTAAATGAGGCTGGGTCTGTTTTCATCAACCACATTTACGGCGGCGAAATAACCGCGCTGGATTTTACGGACAGTTTCTGCGGACTGCCATTTAAAGATAACCCAAAAGGAATCGCAAAATGGCTGTATTGAAAAAAATAAAATCGAGTACGCTTGTTGAATCGCTTATTGCCACGGTGCTCATTCTGATTATCTTTAGCATTTCCAGCCTTGTGATAAACAATCTTCTGCAAAATAAATACCACAATGAAACCGGCGCAGTGGAAAACAGGCTGTATGAAATAGAATACCTTATCCAGAACAAAAAAATACAACTGCCTTATCATGAAAAATACCAGGATTGGGACATCTCAATCGACAATATTTCCAACATCGGGCGACCAAACGAGATTGCGCTTGAAGTAAAAAACGAAAAGACCGGAAAAACGATCTCAAAAAAAAGGATGTATGACTAGGAAAATCAATTCTTTTACGCTCTCGGAATTGCTGGTAACCATGATTATAGCCTTAATTGTAGTAGGATTGGCTTTTGAGGTGCTGAATTTAGTCAAAAAGCAATTTACCGGCGTCCAGAAAAAATATGAAAACACTGAACAGCTTGCCTTATTTAAAGAGCGCATCTGGCTTGATTTTAACAGGCATTCGCAAATTTCATATGATTCCGCAAAATTAAGCCTGACGCTGAAGTCCGACACAGATTCTGTTTTTTATGATTTCCTGAATGAGTCTGTTATCCGGGATAAAGACACTTTAAAATTGCCCGTAAAAATAAAAAGGGCTTTTTTTCAGGGAGAAGAAGTGACCGCCGGGCTGGTCGATGCCGTTTCCTTCGACACCGGAAATGAAAAAACTGCAGCGCATTTATTTGTTTTTAAAAGGAATGACACAACACTCTTTATGAACCAGACATGGCCTTTAAACTGAAAAATACTGAGACTGCACCTGCAAAAAGCGCTTACTCCGGTATCGACACGCTGCTCCGGAAAGACATATCGCTTTTTGGCAGCAGGTTGTCTTCAAAACAAAAATATGATTTTTATAACGAACTCAGCATCCTGCTTCCGGCGGGCGTTACCATTAAAGATGCACTGGATCTTATAAAAGAAAACCAAAAAAAAGACACCGCAAGATCGACATTCAGCAACATCCTTGAAAAAGTTATTGCGGGCAGCTCGCTCTCAGAAGCCATTAGAGCTGAAAAGCACTTCACGGCATATGAATTCTTTTCCATTAAAATTGGGGAGGAAACCGGAGCATTGCCGAAAATATGCCATCGGCTGGCTATCTTTTTTGAGCGGAGGACCGAACAAAAAAAGATGATCATGAGCGCCCTGACTTATCCTATGATTGTTTTATCTACAGCTGCGATCGTCGTGATTTTCATGCTAAGTTTCGTCGTGCCTATGTTCGAAGGGCTTTTCAGTCAAAATAACATCGAGTTGCCATATATCACTAAAGTCATTATTTCTATATCTGATGGCATAAAATATTACGGATGGATTATTGTTCTTTTAATCTTCGGCCTGATCTTCCTGCTGAAATTCATGTTAAAAAAAGAAAACATCAAAGAGGCCTTTCAAAACGGGTTATTGCACTTACCGGTGATAGGGAAATTTTTACTGAAAATATATATGTCACAGTTTATGCAGGCGGTATCGTTGCTTTCAAGCGCAAAGTTTCCGATTTTGAACAGCCTGCAAATCGTAAGGGATATGATTGGATTTATGCCCCTGAAAAAAGCTTTGCGGCATGCCGAAGAGCAAATTCTAAAAGGACAAAGCCTTAGTGAGAGTTTAAAAGGCAACAAAATTTTTGACCATCGCATACTTGCCTTGATAAAAATAGCCGAAGAAACCAACCAGACAGATCTTATTTTCAGCCAGCTCAACGAACAGCTTAACAGCGAGGTTGTAAGGCAGTCAAAATTAATCGCGACATTTATAGAGCCTTTGATTATATTAATTGTAGGAGTTATCGTGGGATTTTTATTGATTGGTTTATACTTACCTATGTTCGAGCTGAGCAACGTGATTAAATAGGCTGGACAACCACAACCTTTATCCGGAGCAAAGTAAGGCCCAGATTTAGCGTTACCTTATTTTTCTGTTGGATATTTTCCCTCATTCAGATTTCCTTCAAAATCGAATCATTACATTGCAGCATGAAAATCCTGATTATTGAAGATGAAACCGAAATAGCGGACGGAATCAGAAACTATTTCAAGCCAAACGGCATCCATTCTGAAGTGGCGGCGAATTACAAAGAAGCGCTTCTGAAAATCGGTTCGTATGACTACGACTGCATCCTGCTTGACCTGATGCTGCCTGATGGCGATGGATTCCATATTTTACGGGAGCTGAAGAAGGAAAACAAAACTGAAGGTGTCATTATCATTTCAGCTAAGGAAACGTTAGACTCCAGATTGGAAGGTTTTAATCTCGGCGCAGACGATTATGTCACAAAGCCTTTTCACTTGGCCGAGCTGCTCGTGAGGATGCAGGCATTAATCAGGCGCAAGAATTTCAACGGAAGCAACAATGTGGTTTTCAATGAGATTGTAGTGGATATCCTTTCAAAAACCGTTTCCGTGAACGGAAACAAACTCGACATCACTAAAAAGGAGATCGATTTGATGCTGTTCCTGATCGGGAATAAAAACAAGGTGCTGTCCAAAGGCGCGATTGCGGAACACCTTTCCGGCGACATGGCCGATATGCTCGACAACCACGACTTCATTTACGCACACATCAAGAACCTGAAGAAAAAACTGGCTAAGGCCGGAAGCGGTGATTACATCAGGACCGTTTACGGATTAGGATATAAATGGGAAGATGGCTAAAAAATTACTCCAAAAAAGCACCGGGAATATCCTGATATTTTCAGTATTGATATTACTGGTTTCGGCACCACTGTTTTATTTCACCACGAACTACCTCTACCTAGAGGAAACGGATGAGACGCTGAACCTGCACAAGAAAGAATTCATCGAAAATGACCTTCCCGGATTCAGGATCCAGGATATTGCCGTGTGGAACAAATACAACCGCAATGTTTCCATCCTGCCTGCCAATGGAATAAAAAAAGACATGGTTTTCGTCAAGGTGTATTTTGATAAACTTGAAAATGAGGACGAACCTTACCGCGAATTAAATGCACCCATAGTCATTGAAGGAAAGCCGTTTACTTTTTCAGCAAGGATTAACCTGATTGAAAAACGGGACATGGTTTTCAGTACAGGCTTGCTGTTCCTGCTGATTATTGTATTGATGCTTACAGGAATCCTCATCATTACGAAAACAGCAACAAAACGTTTATGGAAACCGTTTTACGTTACGCTTGAACAGATTCGGGGATTTGAGATTGACAAAAACCAAAAACCTGAATTTCCTTCCACAGACATTGATGAATTCAATAACCTGAACGCAAGCCTCGAACGCCTGATAGACAAAAACACGAATATCTATAATACGCAACGCGAGTTCATCGAAAATGCCGCGCATGAGTTGCAAACCCCTTTGGCATTATTCCAGTCGAGGATCGATATGCTGCTGCAACTTGACCTTTCAAAGGAACAATCGGTTTTGGCAGCATCGCTCAATAATGATGTGGCCAGGATGAACAGGCTGAACAAAAACCTGTTGTTGTTATCAAAGATTGAAAATGATAATTTCCCTGATAAGCAGGAGATTTTACTGAATGACTATATCAAAAAGCATCTTGATTTTTTTACGGAGCAGGCTAAGTCTAAGCATCTTTCCATCATTACAGAATTCACGGAAAACCTGAAGATTACTGCAAACCCCGCGCTGTTGGAAGTATTGATTAACAACCTTTTCCTGAATGCGATCCGCCACAATGTCAAAAATGGGAAGATTGTGATTACCATTGCCGGAAATACGTTGGCCTTTGTAAACTCAGGTCCAGAAACGGCATTAGCAAACGATAAGCTCTTCAACCGCTTTTCCAAATCTGATCCGTCTTCGCAAGGTAACGGACTTGGCCTGGCTATCGTAAAAAAGATTACGGAACTCAATCATTGGAACATTTCGTATTCTTTTTACAATTCCCTGCACGGATTTACAATTACTTTCTAAAATTCAATTTTCCTACAGAATCACTATTGAGATTTGCTGCTGAAATTATATTCAGATGAAAAGCATTTCTCTCATAATCCTATTCCTGTTGTCATTCGCCTGCTTTGCGCAGGAAGCACCATCAAAAAGAGTGACGCTGTCAGGCGCAATAAAAGATAAAACCTCAAAAGCCGCTATACCTTATGCCAATGTGGTGCTGATGTCAAAAGACAGCACGATTGTTGCCGGAACCGTAAGCAATGACGAAGGCCGTTTTTCCCTCACAGGCATCACGCCGGGTAGTTACATTATTGGTGTCAGTTTTGTAGGTCATCAGGCAGCAAAACAACCGTTGTTTATTGGCTCCTTATCCGATTTCTTAGAGCTTTCGGTGATTGAGCTTGAAGAAGATTCCAATACACTCGATGAGGTGGTCATCACTTCAAAGCAGGAGGAAGTCAGCCCAAAGATGGATAAGAAGACTTTTTCCGTAGCCGATAATATTGCCCAAAGTGGCGGCTCCGTACTTCAGGCGATGCAGAATCTTCCGGGAATTACGGTACAGGATGGCAAGGTACAATTGCGTGGCAATGATAAGGTCATGGTGCTTATCGACGGAAAACAAACTGGAATTACAGGTTTCGGAAGCCAGTCTGGCCTGGACAATATACCGGCATCAGCCATCGATAAGATTGAGGTAATCAATAACCCTTCAGCCAAATTTGATGCCAATGGCAATGCCGGAATCATCAACATCATATACAGGAAAACCAAACAGGAAGGACTTAACGGAAAAGCGGGCATCAGTTCCGGTTTCGGGGCTTTGTGGGAGCGCAAGTCAAACCTTCCGACCATCCGTCCACAATATAACCTTACACCGAAAATTAATCCGTCGTTATCACTTAATTACCGTAAGGGCAAAGTGAACCTGTTTTTTCAGGGCGACTATCTTTACACGGAAACACTGAATAAGAATGAATTTGTCCATCGCACTTATGATGATGGTACTATCATCCATCAACAGACGAAACGCAATCGGGATACACAATTCACAACTATAAAATCCGGAATGGACTGGAACTATAACGACAACAATACCTTCACGTTTTCGGGTTATTTTGGAAGTGAAAAAATCCTCGATCACGGCGATGAACCTTTTTTTAACGGAGATTATTCGGAAAGACTGAGACTTTGGCAATTCTTAGAAGATGAAGTGAAAACAACAGCGATGGCCACTGCTTCTTATCAGCATAAATTCAAACAGGCTGGCCGCTTATTAAATACCGGTATTAATTACACTTACCATCGGGAAGATGAAAAATACTTTTTTGACAACATCCTGCCGAACAGCAGTGGAAAAGATTCCTTTAAATTGCTTTCCGACGAAAAAGTACTGGATATTAACGTAGACTATATCGAACCCTTGAAGTATGGCCGTTTTGAAACCGGACTGAAATTCCGCAACCGACAAATCCCGACAAACATGCAGTTTTTCCCCGGGCAAAATTCCCCGATTGATGCCAATGCGGGCGGGCGGGCCACTTATAAGGAAATTATTCCTGCACTTTACGGCAATTACATTTTCGAGAGCAACAAGATTGAAGCCGAAGTGGGCATGAGGCTCGAATATGTACACCTGAAGTATGAGGTCGACCCCCACCACCCGACATACAAAAGCGATGGTTATGATTATACACAGCCTTTCCCGAACATCAGTCTGGCCTATAAATTCAATGATAAAAACAAGCTGACGGCCTTTTTTAACCGCCGCGTCGACAGGCCTAATGAGGTTGATATCCGTATTTTCCCAAAATATGATGATGCTGAAATCATTAAAGTAGGCAATCCTGCGTTGCGCCCACAGTTTTCAAGTGCTTTCGAATTGGGCTACAAAGCGTCATTAAAAGACGGCTACTTTTTTGCGTCGGCTTACCACCGGTTTGTGAATGGCACCATCACGCGTATCGCTACGACGGTTCCGGGAAGCAATCTCATTTATAACGTTTTCCAAAATGCCGACCGCAGTTCTACCACCGGCTTTGAAATGGTTTACTCCAAAAGGCTGGCCGCATGGTATTTGTTCAATCTTAATGGGAACGGTTATCAGAACGACATTGAGAAATTTACGGTGACGAACCTGTATCCGGTGCCAAGCACGTTTTATGGAGAAAGACAGCAGGTTTTTTCAGGAAATGTAAAATGGAACAGCCTTTTCAATTTCTCAAAAACCCTGACAGGACAGGTGTCGGCAGTGTATCTTGCTCCCGATATCATTCCGCAGGGAAAGATTGATTCCCGTTTCTCTGTCGATTTGGGAATTAAGAAATCCGTACAAAAAGGAAAGGGTGAAATCTTCCTGAATGCTACAGACGTATTCAATACCCTTGTTACCAAAAAAGAAATCCAGGGCAATGATTTCCATTACAACAGCAGTGATTATTATGAAACACAGGTGGTACGCTTTGGTTACAGTTATAAATTCTAATAAGGCTTAAAGTAAAAATTCAGAATTAATTCAAAATCTGTCCTGACTTTTACAGATTAATTAATCCTGTATTCCATGTTCAAAAGTTTTATTTCACACAGCCGGTTTTCACTTCTTGCCCATTTTATCCTTTGGTTCCTGATTGTTTCGCAACTGCTGCGAATCGGTTTTTTCATTTGGCAGTATGATGAGGTTTCGTGGAATATCATCAATCTTTTCAGGACGCTGCTCACGGGATTGTTTTTCGACATCGGCACGATTACTTTCGTAAGCCTTACCGCAATTATTTATTATGTCCTGATGCCGAACCGCTGGATTGGCTCCTGGGCCGATAAGATATTGGTGTGGTTTTTTACTGCGCTGACCATTTTTATTTTGGTATTTACTTTTTTTGCGGAACTGACTTTTTGGGATGAATTCCGGACACGTTTCAATTTCATTGCAGTCGATTACCTGATCTATACCCATGAAGTCGTTTCGAATATAGAAGAATCGTATCCACTGCCTTTATTGATTGGAGGCGTGCTGCTGATTACGGCGGCGGTGCTGCTTGCGTTTTATAAAACGAATGCTTTTACCCATACTTTTACACACCACGCTTCATTGAAAAGCAGGTTGGCCGTATTAGGGACTGCCGCTGTTTTGGCCTTCTTTTACGGGTCATTCATTACAAATTACCAGGCAGAATGGTCGTCGAACCGCTACAATTCCGAAATCTCCAAATCCGGCATCTATTCCTTTTTTGCCGCCTTTCGAAACAACCAGATGAAGTATAATGAGTTTTACACTTCGATTGAAAATGATAAGGCTTTCGCATTGATCAAAGGCAAGCTTTCCGACCCGAATTCAAAATATTCCAATAATGGCTATTCCATTCACCGGACGATAACCGACAGCATGCCATCCGAAGAAAAGAAAAATGTCGTCTTTATTTTGGTAGAAAGCCTTAGCGGCAGTTTCCTGAAGGAATTCGGGAATGAAGAAAACATTACGCCTTTTATGGACAGCCTCGCACAGAAAAGCGTCTTTTTCGAAAACCTGTATGCTACCGGAACAAGGACGGTGCGCGGGATGGAAGCCGTTACTTTATGCATCCCGCCGACTCCGGGACAAAGCATCGTAAAACGTCCTGAAAATGACAACCTGTTCACGGTGTGCAGCGTGTTTAAGCAAAGGAATTATGACTGTAATTTCTTCTACGGCGGCGATGGCTATTTTGATAATATGAATGCGTATTTCGGAGGCAATGGCTTTACGATTTACGATCGTGGGCGCGGCAGTGTCCTTAGCGACAAGATTAAGACCACACGGAATAACATCAACGACAGTGAAGTGACTTTTGAAAATGCCTGGGGAATTTGTGATGAAGATATCTTCAATAAGATGTTGAAAGTGGCCGACGTACAGTATAAAAACAACCAGCCGTTTTTCAATTTCATCATGACGACTTCCAACCACAGGCCATACACTTATCCTTCGGGAAAGATTGACATTCCGTCCGGGAAAAGCCGCGAAGGTGCGGTGAAGTATACTGATTTTGCATTGCGGGAGTTATTTGAAAAAGCGAAAACGAAGCCGTGGTTTAAGAATACAGTTTTCGTTATTATCGCCGATCATTGTGCGAGCAGTGCAGGCAAGGATGAAATCGATGTGAAAAATTACCACATTCCCGCTTTCATCGTCAACCTGCCGGAAGCGAACAATCAAAAAATTCAAAAGCAATGTTCCCAAATCGATCTTTGGCCGACATTGTTTTCGATGTTTCACTGGAACTATGAATCGGATTTCTTTGGAAAAAATGTACTGGATCCTAAGTTTGAGGAGCGTGCCCTGTTAGGAACGTACCGTAAGCTGGTCCTGATGAAAAAAGACAGGGTCATGATTCTTTCCGATCAGAAGAAACAGGCCTCTTACACCTGGAATAAGGAAGACAATAGCCTGAAACCGCTACGGATGGATAAATCGTTTTTGGAGGAAACCATTTCCTGGTACCAGACTGCCGACTACCTTTTTACAAACAAGCTTTTGAAATAATGGTTTACATCCATTTTATCGTCAACCCGATTTCGGGAAAAGGAAGCCATGAGATTACTGAAACGTTCTTAAAGCGGCACTTCCATGAAAGTAATTACAAGATTGCGGTGTATCATACCAAACACCCGAAACACGCTATTGAAATCACTAATGCTATAGTACGTTACAACCCGGATTGCATTGTGGCCTGTGGCGGTGACGGAACCATAAACGAAGTGGCTTCTTGCCTTGTAAACACGCCAATCAAATTGGGTATTATCCCGGTCGGTTCCGGGAATGGTCTGGCTTCAAACCTTAACATTCCGAGGGATATTGACAGGGCTGTGGAAATTATCAAGCACGGAACCCAGTCGAAAATTGATGTCGGGAGAATTAACGACCATTATTTCTTCAGCAACATGGGCATCGGGATTGATGCCATGATTATCGGGAAATATGAGCAATCCGGAAAGCGGACGCTGGTTTCTTACGTCAAAGCGGCTTTGTCTGCAAGTTTCTGGTTTAAGCCTGTTGAAGCGCGCCTGAAGTTTGAAGGGCAGACCGTCAACATGCATCCTTTCCTGTTATTCATTTCCAATTCCAACGAGATGGGATATGGCATGAGCCTGACACCGAATGCAAGCCTTAGCGACGGTTTTCTGGATTTGATTCTGGTTCCTGAATTGTCATTTATCCAAAAACTGCAATTGGGTTTGGCAGTGCTTCGCAACAAGACCAATACTTTTAAATTAGCAAACCACACCTTAATTCGAAGTTTAGAAGCCGAATTGCCTGACAGGATATTCCTCGACGCACAAATTGACGGAGAATATTATAACCTGAAGACAAACAAAATAAAAGTTGGGATGATCAACGGTGGGCTAAAAGTGCTCACCCCTTAATCGTTTAAAACTGCATCACCAATCCTGCACCGGCCTGCTTTCCGTTATAAAATGGGGCTACCATTGACGAAATGCGTTTGTCATTTGGGAAAAGCGTATGCTTCACCCACGGATACAGCCAATAGGCAGCTTTGGTGCTTAATATCCCGATTCCGGCTCCGGCAGCCACATCGGTGAGCCAGTGCCTGTTGTTGATAATGCGGAATGCTCCTACGCCGGAAGCCACAAGGTAACCCGAAATCCCATACCACACAGATTTGTCCTTGTACTCCTGCCAAAGGAATTCTGCCCCGGCAAAAGCGTTCGCGGTATGGCCTGAAGGGAATGAGTTATAAGCTGTCCCATCCGGACGCTCGATATGGGTAATGGATTTCAAGGGAAATACGGTAGCGGAAAGCAGCAGGTATGACGTCCCGAGGATGATACTGCGGTCTTTGAGGTTGTGCTTCCCTTTTACCCCGAAAGCATTCAGCGCATAAACCGAACCGGCCGTAGCATATTGGGCAATGTCATCAATAGTAAATTTCCGGTCGATATCCTCACTGACTTCCTCCCTGAGATCCAGGTTGAAAGTCTTCAGCCAGTCGCTTTCCAATCCGATAAAACCGTATCCGATCAGGGCAGCCGGGATGATGAATTGCTTAAAGTGGATTTTAGATGGTGTAAGCGTATCGTGGACAGCAAGCAGGTCTTTAGTGATTTCCGCACTGTTGACACTGTCCTTCTTCACTGCGGTGGAGTCCTTTGTCACATCCTGGGCGTGGGCTGTAAATACGCCCAAAAAGGTAATAAGCAATAATTTTTTCATGCCTTTATTTGAAATGCTAGAATCGGATATTGACTATTTCAGTAGGTTTCCTTTCGAATCAAAAAGGATGTCTGTCATCTTGCCATTGATCCTGATTTCGGCCTCATAAGTAATAATGCCTTTGTCATCGGTGATTTGTGCGGTTTCTTTTATTTTTTTGCCCGGATACGTTTTTTGAAGGTATTTACGGGCTGTTTCAGGAAGTGAGGCTTCAGCTATTTCCGTTTCCAGTGCTTTTAAGTGGCCGGTTTTGTCAAATACGGCCGAGGCATCCTTGCCTTTCAGTTTGAATTCGCCTTCGTAGTTGCCTTTTTCCAGTTCCCAGGACACTTTTGCGGTAGGAAAGGCTTTCCTGAAAGCATTCCTGACTTCAGACGGTACGGTATTTTCATCTTTGATTTTTTTGTCCTGTGCCTGGCTGTTCCATGCCAAAAGCAAAATCAGGAGGTAGCATGTCTTTTTCATGTGCTGTATTTAAGTTTCAGTAAATATTTGAACCAAATCTCAACAGCGATTTTGAATTAATTCTGTATTTGTTCTTCCAAAAGGCTTTAATTGTCCGATGGGCAAAAAAATTACCATATTGAATCCGGTAAAAAAAAACGACTGACTTAGGGTCTATCGGCAGTCAGCGGTTTTATTAACGTGAGTGCGAAGTCGATAAAAATCGGTTGATCAGATACTCCGGTTAATTGAATTTTTTTTTATTTCTTTATCGTAAATTTCACAACCAACCTAAATTGATGAACCGCATTTTCGCATTTTGTGCTTTCATGGCCTTGATGTCCTGCAAAAAGAACAATGAAGACTTCAGCGCTTCATTCCGCCATTACGATTCGGTATTGGATGATACTGAAAAGATCATTTACCACGATACGCTCCGTACACGACAGATATTAGAGGAAAAAGTAGCGCCCGACGACAAGGAAGCGGTTTCTAAATTATTGGCCAAATGCCAGATTTTATGTTATCAGGGGAATTCGGCACAATGTGATTCGATTGCCAAAATTGTGATAAAAACAGCCAAGCGCAATAATGATGAAGTCGGGAATTATTTCGGGAATACCTTCCGCTACACGGCCAATTATTATTCAAAATCAGATAATGAAGCGCAAAAAGTGTACTATGAGTTTTACGAAAAAACGAAACACACCAATCCTGAATTCCATGAAAATGTAGTGAACAACCTGATCTACTCGCTGCTGGACATGGACAATGACCAAAAATATGCTGATTATCTTAATGAGCAACTGGCATTGGCAAATAAGCTCAATGACTCCCTGGTGTGGTGCAATTATTATTCCAATAAAGCCTATTCCTATTATGGGAAATATGGCAATGACAGCCTGGCGCCGGTGCTCATAAATATGGATAAGGCACTGCGTTATTGCCAAAAAAGCAATTATCAGGCTTATTATGCAGCGCTTTTCAACAGGGAAAATTTTAAAAGTGACCCCAATCCTGAAGTGTTGAAGCAATGCATTGCAGAATCGGCTGCGCACCATTTTTTTGACCCGAATTATTACGTCAACCTGTTGTATTATTATACATCGCAAAATGATATCCCCAACAGCATCCATTACTATGATGTGAGTCAAAAAAAGCTATTGGAGAATAAGGATTATTACAGCCTCTATGTAAACAATGAGAACATGTATAACATGTACAAGGCCTTGAAGAAGTCTGATAAAGCACTGTATTTCAAGGATCTTTCGTATAAATATGAGCGTTTATACAATGCAAAGGACACCAATGACAAGATCAACGAGCTCGAATGGTTTTATAAATCGAAGGAAGTCAGGCAGGCTTTGTACAAAAAGAGGATTGAAAATAACATTTTGATAACTTTTGCGGCGGTATTGTTGGTTTGTTTTTTTGGATATTGGGCCTTTAATCTGGGGAGGAAGAAAAGGCAGCACCAAAAATACCTGGACCTGATTAACAAACTGAATGAAAAAAATGCATTGGCTGTTGCGGCTGCGGAAACCAGAGACCCCGAACCGGGAAAAAGCAGTGACAGGGAAACAGTTAAAATGATTGTGGAGGATGAAGTGATTGACAAGATCGTCAACGGGTTGATGAAAATGGAGCGCAAATATGATTTTCTAAAGCCCGATTTCAAGTTGGCGTATGTGGCAAAAAAGATTAATACCAATACTTCTTATTTGTCCAATTATTTCAATAATCATAAGAAGCAGACTTTTTCTGAATATACGCAGGAGCTCCGAATGAATTATGTTCTGAAGAAGATCAAAGAGGATTCCATTTTCAGGAAATACACTTTGCAGGCGATTGCAGAAGAAATAGGGTATAAAGAGGCAGCAACTTTTGTAAGGATTTTCAAGAAACATACGGGTATTTCACCGTTGTTTTTTATAGAAGAAATTGACAAGGACAAATCCGCTTAGACATTTGTCTTAAAGCGGTTTATATAATAAAAAACATGTGCTTTTTTATAAAAAAGAACACACTTTTTTTTACTTATCTGATGTTAAAAGTTATGTTTGCGTGCGTTAAAATTTTTAAGGATTACTTATGAAATCAAAAATTACTTTCTTTAGTTTATTGGCTGTATTGTTTTTCATCCCGAAGGTATCGGGACAATGCACGACAGGCAGCATGTATCCGACTACGTCGTTCACGCCGGTTTGCTCGGGATCCCAGGAAACCATCAATACCGATTGCTGGGCAGGAGAATATGCCGAAATCAATGTTATAGCAAATAAGCAATACACTTTCGCAAGTTCAACAGCCACAGATTACATTACCATAACCGACGCAGCCGGCACGCTTACTTATGCCAGCGGAACATCGCCGGTGGTATGGTCTACAGGTTCCATGTCGGGAATAATCCATTATTTCATTCATAAGAATTCATCGTGTATAACCGAGAATATCGGAAGGATCCGCTACATCACCTGTGCAGTTCCACCGGTTACATGCGCTTCTCCAACAGGTTTGTTCGCAAACAATATCACATCGAATTCGGCAAGGATCAACTGGACCGCGCCGGCATCAGTGCCAAGTACGGGATACGATTATTATGTCAATACTACTAATGTAGCCCCTACGTCGCTAACAACAGCAACAGGTACAGTAGGCAACGCCCTTACTGCTACCAATATTTCAGGAATGGCGGCCGGCACGACCTATTTTTATTGGATGAGGTCAAACTGCAATACTACAAAAGGCGCCTGGGTATCGGGTGGCGCAATTTCGACCATAGCATTCCAAACTTGTAATTCAGCTTCCTACGGACTGTATCCAGAGGCAACCTATACCCCGTTAAACACCGGAAGTCTAGAACAGATTGTTACCGATTCGTGGGCGGGGGAATATTCCAACATCAACGTTTTAGCAAATAAGCAATATACTTTTACCAGCTCTGTAAATACCGATTATATTACCATTACAAATACTACAGGTACTGTGGTTTATGCTACGGGTACAACACCGTTAGTATGGAATTCCGGCGTAAATAATGGCGTGATGCGTTATTATCTGCATGCCAATTCTTCCTGTGCAGACGACAGTATGGGCCGCGTCAGGTATATTACTTCTGTAAATGCATGCCAAACACCGACTAACCTTTTTGCTACCGGTTTTTCAAGCACAAGTGTTACCCTAAACTGGGCCTCAGCCGGGGCTCCAAGCAATGGATACGAGTATCTCGTTACGGCTTCAAATACTACCCCGACAAATGCTTCAGTGCCAACAGGCAGCACTGTTAACACCTCTGTAACAGTAAATTCAGGGCTTGTACCCAATACGCTTTACTACGCTTGGGTACGTGCTAATTGCGGCACTTCAAAAAGTGCGTGGTTTGGACCGTACAATTTTAACACCTTACCCGCTAACTCAGGAAATGGCTGTACTGATGGGGTGTTGTATCCAGCAACAACCTTCTCGCCATCATGCTCCGGGAATCCGGAATTGATTACGAATGTGGCCTATGCAGGTGAATATTCAAATGTGTCGGTGGCCAATGGGAGGAAGCTTACATTTAGCTCCTCAAACGCTACGGATTTTATCACGATTACCAATACAGCCGGCACACAGATTCTTGCTTACGGAATTTCACCCGTGATTTACAACGTAGACAGCGGCACTACCACTTTGAGATATTACATCCATTCTGGCAGTGACTGTGGTGCCGAAAATGTAAACAGGAATCGTTATGTGACTTGTGAAAACTCAGTTTGCCCTTCTCCAACTTCCCCATTAAGTTCGGCAGTGACCACAAGCGGCGCTACGATAAGCTGGACTGCTACTACAACGCCTGGTTCAGGATATGAATATTATACCAGCACATCAAATGTCTTAACTCCGCAATACAACACCGCGGCCACAGGTACTTCAGCAGGAACATCAAAGGTACTGTCAAACCTGAATGCCGCTACTACCTATTATTTCTGGGTGAGGGCAGCCTGTACGAGCAGCTCAAAAAGTAACTGGGTGTATGGTGGAAGTTTCACTACTTTGGCTTCAACCACCTGTAGTCTGCCAACCAATCTTTCCGTTGCGAATATCACTTCCAATTCAGCTTACCTGAATTTTACCGCAGCGAATCCTGCACCATCTAACGGATATCAATATTACCTGAATATCGTCAATGTCGCTCCTGGAGCAGGTCAGACCTCAGGGATTATTAATCAGGGATTGTCCAACATTACTAACCTAAACCCAAGCCAGACCTATTTTTACTGGATCAGGTCTAACTGCGGCACCTCACAAAGTGCCTGGGTTGCAGGAGGCAGTTTTACGACAGTTGCCCAGCTAAGCTGTAATGGCACAGGTGGGGATTTCGGCATATACCCGGCAGAGACGTTCACTCCTGCCTGTAATGGAAGCTTAGAAACTATTACCAACGGTTCATGGGCCGGAGAATATTGCAATGTCAATATCAGTGCCGCCAATACTTATACTTTTACCAGCTCTACAGCTACGGATTACATTACTGTAACAAATGCAGCAGGAAATGTCGTTTATGCCAGCGGAACAACACCTTTAAACTGGTATTCAGGCAATAATTCGGGTACAATAAGATATTTCATCCATTCCAATAGCATATGTGGTACAGAGCAAGTAAACAGGAATAGAAGCATCACGTGTACGCCGACGGTAGTAAGCCTTGTAGGTGATGCTGCATCCGGTTGGGATACCGACATCTATATGTCCACAGCTGACGGCACCAATTTTACATTAAGCAATTATACCTTAACTACAGGAGGCCTGAAATTCCGCCTGAACAGTAACTGGATTGTCAATTGGGGTAACAGCACTTTCCCAACCGGAACAGGATTCCAGGATGGCCCGAATATTCCCGCTGTTGCCTGTACCTATAATATTAGTTTTAATATCGTTACTGGCGCTTATAGCTTTGTAAGCACCTCTACACAACCTACAAGTCCTACAGGTTTAGCATCACAGTCGTTTTGTAACGCGGCTACCGTAGCCAACCTGGCTGCAACCGGTACAAATATCAAATGGTATGATGCTGCTGTGGGTGGAAATCTTTTAGCATCAACTACGCCTTTGGTAAGCGGTACTACTTATTATGCTTCCCAATCAAATGCAACCTGTGAGTCTGTTGGAAGAAGGGCCGTTACTGCTACCATTAATGTGACGCCTGCGCCAACAGTATCACAGGGCACTCAAACTTTTTGCGTCGGATCTATCGTAGCCAATCTTGTGGCGACCGGTACAACGAAAAAATGGTATAACGTACCTGCAAACGGATCCCCGTTATTTGCGGCGACACTACTTGAGACCGGAACATATTATGTAACACAGACATTAAACGGCTGTGAAAGCGCAAGGATCGCGGTTAATGTGGTAGTAAATCCAAAAACTACACCGACATTCACTGCTGTAGCTCCAATATGTTCAGGTGCTACATTATCGGCATTACCGACAACTTCAAACAACGGTTACACTGGAAACTGGTCACCAGCGTTGAGTAATACTGCCACGACAACGTATACCTTTACGCCATCTGCTGGACAATGTGCCAATACCGCTACAATGACCATTACGGTAAACCAAAAAGTGACACCAACGTTTACACAAGTTGCGCCAATCTGTTCTGGAAGTACATTGTCAGCGTTACCGGTAGATTCTACTAATGGAATCAATGGAAGCTGGTCTCCTGCTTTGAATAATACGGCCACAACTACCTATACGTTTACGCCATCAGCCGGGCAGTGTGCCAATACAGCTACGATGAGCATCACGGTAAACCAAAAAGTAACACCAACGTTTACACAAGTTGCACCAATCTGTTCAGGGACTACTTTGGCTGCGCTTCCGACAACTTCAAATAATGGTTATACAGGAACATGGTCTCCTGCATTGAATAATACCGCTACAACGACCTATACCTTTACGCCATCAGTTGGGCAGTGCGCAAACACCGCCACGATGACCATCACGGTCAATCAGCCAACTGCACCATCTTTCACACAAGTATCGCCAATCTGTTCAGGAGCTACTTTGGCAGCATTGCCTACTACTTCTAACAACGGAGTTGCCGGCACATGGTCGCCTGCGCTGAACAATACTGCTACGACGACGTATACCTTTACACCATCGGCTGGGCAATGTGCCAATACGGCTACCATGGTCATTACGGTAAACCAAAAAGTAACGCCAACATTTACGGCTGTTGCGCCAATATGTTCTGGGACTGCTTTGGCAGCGCTTCCGACAACTTCAAATAATGGTTACACAGGAACATGGTCGCCGGCATTGAATAATACCGCTACGAGAACGTATACCTTTACGCCATCTGTCGGGCAATGTGCCAATACGGCTACGATGACCATTACGGTAAACCAAAAAGTGACACCAACATTCACTGCTGTTGCAGCAATTTGTTCCGGAAGTGCATTATCAGCATTGCCGACGACATCGAACAATGGCTACACCGGAACATGGTCACCGGCTTTGAATAATACCGCTACAACGACCTATACCTTTACTCCAACAGCCGGGCAGTGTGCAAACACCGCGACGATGACCATCACGGTCAACCAGCCAACTACACCAGCGTTCACACAAGTTGCGCCGATCTGTTCAGGAGCAACGCTGGCGGCATTGCCAACGACTTCAAACAACGGAGTTGCAGGAACATGGTCACCGGCTTTGAATAATACTGCTACGACGACGTATACCTTTACTCCAACAGCCGGGCAGTGTGCAAACACCGCGACGATGACCATCACGGTCAACCAGCCAAATACACCAGTGTTCACACAAGTTGCGCCGATCTGTTCAGGAGCAACACTGGCGGCATTGCCAACGACTTCAAACAACGGAGTTGCAGGAACATGGTCACCGGCTTTGAATAATACTGCTACGACGACGTATACCTTTACTCCAACAGCCGGGCAGTGTGCAAACACCGCGACGATGACCATCACGGTCAACCAGCCAAATACACCAGTGTTCACACAAGTTGCGCCGATCTGTTCAGGAGCAACACTGGCGGCATTGCCAACGACTTCAAACAACGGAATTGCAGGAACATGGTCACCAGCATTGAACAATACTGCTACGACAACGTATACGTTTACGCCATCAGTTGGGCTGTGCGCAAACACAGCCACGATGACCATCACGGTCAACCAGCCAACTGCACCAGCGTTCACACAAGTATCGCCAATCTGTTCAGGAGCAACGCTGACTGCATTGCCTACGATTTCAAACAACGGAGTTGCCGGAACATGGTCACCTGCATTGAATAATACCGCTACAACGATATATACCTTTACGCCATCAGTTGGACAGTGCGCAAACACAGCCACGATGACCATCACGGTCAACCAGCCAACTGCACCAGCGTTCACACAAGTATCGCCAATCTGTTCAGGGGCTACTTTGGTGGCATTGCCTACGACTTCAAACAACGGAGTTGCCGGAACGTGGTCGCCAGCATTGAATAATACCGCTACGACGACGTATACCTTTACGCCATCAGTTGGGCAGTGCGCAAACACAGCCACGATGACCATCACAGTCAACCAGCCAACTGCACCAGCGTTCACACAGGTATCACCAATCTGTTCAGGGGCTACTTTGGCGGCATTGCCTACGACTTCAAACAACGGAGTTGCCGGAACGTGGTCGCCAGCATTGAATAATACCGCTACGACGACGTATACCTTTACACCATCAGCTGGGCAGTGCGCAAACACTGCTACAATGACAATTGCAGTCAACCAAAATGTAAACCCAACATTCACTGCTGTTGCCCCGATTTGTTCAGGAGGCACATTGGCTGCATTGCCAACGACTTCAAATAACGGAATTATTGGTACATGGTCGCCTGCGTTGAATAATTTTGCCACAACGACTTATACGTTTACACCATCAGTTGGACAGTGCGCAACGGCTGCTACGATGACCATCACCGTAAATCAGCCAACAGTACCAACGTTTACCCAAGCCGCTGCGATTTGTTCAGGGGCCACTTTGGCAGCGCTTCCGACAACTTCAAACAATGGCATTAACGGAACATGGTCGCCGGCATTAAACAATACCGCGACAACAACCTATACATTTACGCCATCGGTGGGACAATGCGCCAGTACCGCTACGATGACCATTGCTGTTAATCTGGCAACTGTAGCCACGTTTACACAGGTTGCGCCGGTTTGTTCAGGTGGCGCTTTAGCAGCATTGCCAACGACTTCAAATAACGGAATCATTGGTACGTGGTCGCCTGCCTTGGACAATACTGCGACAACAACTTATACGTTTACACCAAACACAGGACAATGTGCTTTGGGTACGACGATGAGTATTATGGTAAACCAGAATGTAACACCTGCATTTAACCAGGTAGCACAGATTTGTTCAGGAGCCACTTTAGCAGCACTCCCTACGACTTCAAACAATGGTTACACAGGAACATGGTCACCAGCATTGAATAATACTGCTACGACGACGTATACTTTTACACCAACTGTTGGGCAGTGTGCAAGCACCGCTACAATGACTATTACGGTCAACCAGCCAGCCACACCAACATTTACACAGGTAACGCCAATCTGTTCAGGAGCTGCATTAGCAGCATTACCAACGGTTTCAGATAATGGCATTACCGGAACATGGTCGCCTGCTGTGAATAATATGGCTACAACGACGTATACATTTACACCTGATTCGGGTCAATGTGCTATCACTGCTGCAATGACCATTACTGTAAATCAGCCAACGACACCTACGTTTACATCCGTAGCACCAATCTGTTCAGGAGCCACTTTGGCTGCATTGCCTACGATTTCTAACGATGGAATCACAGGAACCTGGTTGCCAGCAATGAATAATACGGCTACTACAACTTATACCTTTACGCCTGATGCAGGGCAGTGCGCAAACACCACTGTGATGACCATCACTGTAAACCAACCAACAATACCAGCGTTTACACAGGTCACTCCGATTTGTTCAGGAGCTTCTTTAGCAGCTCTGCCAATAATATCAAACAATGGAATCACAGGAACATGGTCGCCTGCAATAAACAATACTGCAACCACGTCTTATACCTTTACACCTGATGCAGGACAATGCGCTTTAAGCACAACAATGAGCATCACGGTAAATCCAAATGTAACGCCGATGTTTACACAAATAGCACCGATTTGTTCAGGCGCCTCTTTAGCTGTCTTGCCAATGACCTCAGTCAATGGTATTACAGGAACATGGTCTCCGGCATTGGATAATACGACAACGACAACTTACACATTCACCCCTGATGCAGGACAATGTGCTTTGGCTACTACAATGACAATCACCGTAAATCCAAATGTGTTACCAATGTTTACTCAGGTAGCGCCAATCTGTTCAGGGGGTACTTTGGCTGCACTTCCAACGACTTCAGACAACGGAATCACGGGAACCTGGTCGCCTGCTTTGGATAATACTGCAACGGCAACGTATGCGTTCACGCCAGACGCAGGACAATGTGCTTTGGGTATCACAATGACCATTACGGTGAATCCGAATGTATTGCCTGCCTTTACACAGGCAGCCCCAGTTTGTTCAGGAACTATTATGACGGCATTGCCAACGATTTCAGAAAACGGAATCATGGGAACATGGTCGCCGGCTTTAGACAATACGGCTACAACAACTTATACCTTCACGCCTGATGCGGGGCAATGCGCTTTAAGCACAACCATGAGCATCACAGTGAATCCAAATGTTGCACCAACGTTTACACAGGTTGCACCGATTTGTTCAGGAGGCACTTTAGCTGCATTGCCAATGACTTCAAACAATGGAATAACAGGAACCTGGTCACCGGCTTTAGACAATACAGCTACCACAACGTATACATTTACACCTGATGCACCGCAATGTGCTTTGGGTACCACAATGACCATAACCGTAAATCCAAATGTGGCACCTTCATTTACACAGGTAGCGCCAATCTGTTCGGGAGGCACTTTAGCAGCATTCTCAACGGTTTCAGATAACGGAATCACCGGAACCTGGGCACCAGCACTCAATAATACAGTGACCGCAACTTATACATTTACACCTGATGCCGGGCAATGTGCTTTGAGTGCCACTATGACCGTTACCGTAAATCCAAATCCGGTTTTGGATGTAATCACCGACATTACCGCCTGCGTTAGCTATACTTTGCCAGCATTAACGAATGGTAACTATTTCACCCAGCCAAATGGCGGAGGAAACATGTTGAATGCCGGTGACGCCGTCACAGCTTCGCAAACCATATATGTGTATGCGGATAACGGGTTGTGCTCTTCTGAGACCAGTTTTAACGTCACCATTTCACCTGTTGCAGTGATAGATGAACTTGCCGATGTTGTTGCCTGTGGAAGTTATACGCTGCCGGTCCTTACAACAAATGCAAACTATTACACTGAGCCTTCAGGAGCAGGAACTATGCTTCACGCAGGAGATGTGATCACCACTTCACAGACTATTTATATTTACGTACTGGGAGCGGTATCTATTTGTACTGCGGAAAGCGATTTCTCTGTCATAATAAATCCAATCCCTGCAGTCAATACCCTTTCAAATGTGGCAACCTGCGACAGCTACACACTTCCTGTATTGAATAACGGAAATTACTACACTGAAGCTGCAGGAGCAGGTACCATGCTGAGTGCAGGCGATGCGATTACCTCTTCGCAAACAATTTATATCTATGCGGATAATGGAAGTTGTACTGCTGAAAGCAACTTCAATGTGACAATAACTGTGACTCCAACGGTAGACGACGTTGCTGATGTTGCGATATGTGATAGTTATACACTTCCTGTTTTGACAAACGGAAATTATTATACTGAGCCTGCCGGTGCAGGAACCATGATGAATGCAGGCGATGTAATTACAACTTCACAAACAATCTACATTTATGCATCAAACGGTGATTGTACTGCGGAAAGCGATTTCACAGTAACGATAACTACCACGCCAATAGTAGAAAATCCTGCTGATGTAACGGCATGTGACAGCTATATATTACCGGTTTTGACAAACGGAAACTACTACTCCGAAACTGCCGGTGCAGGAACCATGCTGAATGCAGGTGATGTAGTTACCACTTCACAAACAATCTACATTTATGCATCAAACGGTGATTGTACTGCGGAAAACCATTTCACAGTAACGATAACCACTACACCAACAGTGGATACTCTTGCTGATGTGGCGACATGTGACAACTATACGCTTCCTGTTTTGACAAACGGAAACTACTACACTGAAACTGCCGGTGCAGGAACCATGCTGAATGCAGGTGATGTGGTTACCACTTCACAAACAATCTACATTTATGCATCAAACGGTGATTGTACTGCGGAAAACGATTTCACAGTAACGATAACCCCTACTCCAACGGTCGACGATCTTGCTGATGTAACAGCGTGCGACAGCTATACGCTTCCTGTGCTGACAAACGGAAACTACTACACCGAAACTGCCGGTGCAGGAACTGTGCTGAACGCAGGCGATATCATCACAGCTTCACAAACAATCTACATTTATGCATCAAATGGCAATTGTACTGCTGAAACCGATTTCTCAGTAATCATAACAACATCGCCAATAGTTGATATCCTTTCGGATGTAACCTCATGCGGTAACTATACGCTTCCTGCGTTGACAAACGGTAATTATTTTACCGAAACCGAAGGAGCGGGAACCATGTTGAGTGAAGGCGATGTGATTGCAAACTCACAGACAATCTACATCTTTGCGTCAAACGGGAATTGTTGGATGGAGAGTAGTTTCAACATTGCCATTACTACTTTGGACAATGCCACAACTTTGAATTCAGATACCATTACAGCGAACCAAACCGGGGCAACATACCAGTGGATTTCATGTGGGGAAACTCCGGCGGAGATCATAGACGGTGAAACGAATCAAAGTTTTACGGCTACAGCAAACGGACAGTATGCCGTAGTAATCACTCTTGGCGATTGCTCCGTAACATCGGATTGCGTTACTATCGACAGCTTAGGAACTGGTAATCTTCCACTCGATAACCTGATTACCATGTATCCAAACCCGAGCCGCGGTAACTTTACCGTTGATACCGGAAACCTTGTTGCGGACAACATCTATGTAATCGATAATTTGGGAAGACTGGTACAACAGTATAAGCCAACATCTCAAAAATCACTGATGGATGTCAGCCGTTATGAAGATGGTGTATATTACATCAAAATCATCTATCAAAATAAGGAAACGGTTAAAAAGTTAATTCTACGTAAAATTTAATGCTGTTCTTAAATCTCAGACTAAATCCCGGCTTCGTGCCGGGATTTTTTATTTTGAATCAATATCAACAGTAAGCACCAATTTTAAAACGTCGTTACTTTACGCTAGCTGAATTCTAAGAAAAGAAAAGCCGTCTCATCGACGGCTTTTCACAATAATATACTTATGCCTATTTGTATTTAATATTGATACTGATGATGTTCGACACCATATTTGTCGTCTTGGTATAATGGCCATAACGAACTTCAATGGTATTGAAATGCTTCAATCCGAAAACACCCTTGAGTGGCGTAAATTTCATTCCCATCCCAAAAAAGCTGCTATCGAATTTTGACAAGTCATAATTGCTCGTATAAAACTCCGTTGTGCCATCGTGCTGCTCAAATCCTTTAAAGTATTTCACGGCAGTTTGTGTATAAAGCCTGTAAAATGGGCTTAATGAAAATACAGGCGATAGTTTGACCGGCACCTCAAGTTCGGCAGTGTGGGACTTCAAACCCCAGTCATCGGTGTAATAACGGTAATAGCCACGGATGATGATGTTATCGCCAAAGAAATAACTTCCCCTTATCGCTAACGGAATCTTCAACCTGGTATCCGGTAATTTTTCCTGGTGCGATAAACCAGAGCCATCGCTAAAATATACCCTGTGAAAAGGCAAACCTAAATAACCGTTCTGCGCAATCACATCGGCCAGGAACATCACCTGGAAATTCCGGTTTACGACCTGAGCATAACTGAGCGAGCCCGCAAAAGTATTTCTGGAAGCAGTGCCGTAATTTTCGCCACCTGTCCTTAATTCAACCGGATCAACCAACTTGAGCTGGTCAAGATAAGCCTGGAATTTTGCGGTAAATTCACCATTCCTGTCCTTTGTTTTCTTAGCATACAAAATGTTTCCGCCGAAAGATTGGTAATCAAACTCTGTGGATGACGAAATACCAGCGCCAAAAGATTGCCCTTTTGCTTCATTTTCCATGATATAATTTACAGACGGATAAAAACGAATGTCGCCCGAAGACGCCGATGAATTGGCACTCATATCAATCATATCAGACGATGCCGAAGTGTAATGATCCACGCCCACTTCCACATCCCAGGTGTGTTTGTTGCCTGATTTTCCGTATTTGACCAGTTTCAAATCAATCGCATTCGAAATGTCTGTAAGCTCCTCAGAGCCGACACCGCCGGTAACTGCTGAATTGTTACCGTTCTGCTTGTAATAACTCGAAACCAGGTTTACTTCCTCAATCTTCAGTTTGGTGCTTTTATAGCCAGTCGAATCCGATGGCTGTGTTTGTGCCTGCAAACGGAGTAATCCCATCAGTGCAAAGCCTGTAATAAATATCCTTTTCATATTTACTTAATTACAGCCGCAACCGCCGCCGCTTTTTCCTGCATTGGCCCCGGAAGAACCTTCACGATAGGATTGGAAACTGAGTTCGGTTTTTTCGATTTTACGGTTTGAAAGCACCATTTCCGAATCATTGATTTTGGATTTCTGGTATTCCTTCACAGATTCGCAGGAAGCCGTTGCAGCGCCTATAGCTATCGCCATAATAAATGCCTTTTGTTTTGTTTTGTTCATGTTAAATTGATGTTTTGGGAGGTATAAACTTTATTGTCATCGTCAATGATGATGCAATGTAAATCCGGAATCTGGTTCACCAGGAACAATCCTGCTTCAATGCCCATGACGGCTATTGGTGTGGCCATCGCATCCGCAAATTCAGCATTGTCGGCAATGACTGTAACACTCTTGATTCCGGTAATCGGTAAACCTGTTTTTGGGTCGATGGTATGCGAATATTTCCTACCACCGATCATAATGAATTTTTCATAATTTCCCGAAGTGGCCACTGCTTTTTCTGAAATTTCTATATAAGAGAAGATTACGGCAGGCTGATCCGGATCCGCTATCCCAATGGTCCATGGTTTCCCGTTTGGCTGTAAACCCCAGGCAGCCAAATCACCGCTTGCATTTATAATGCCACTTTTTACGCCATTGGCGAGCAGTTTCTGTTTTGCCATTTCAGCGGCATAACCTTTCCCGATACCGCCAAACCCGATCCGCATGCCTTTTTCCCTTAAGAAAACGGTCTTCTTTTCACTGTCTGTTATAATGTTCCTGTAGTCGATCAGGTATACCATTTTCCGGGCTTGTTCGGCAGTGGGTAAAGCAGTCATGTTTCTGTCAAAATTCCACAGGCTTTTATCGATGCTGCCATAACTGATATCGAACGCACCTTGCGTGATCTTTGATATGGCGATGCTTCTCTGAATCAGGTTGAACACTTCCGCATCAACCACAACGGGCTCGATTCCCGCATTGTCATTGATGTGACTGGTTTGGCTGTCGGGCCTGAAGGTGGTCAAAAGCTGCTCAATCCGCCTGATTTCCGCAATGGCAATTTCGATGTTCTGCAACGCAAAATCCTTTTCATCAGCGACTACGGTAATCGTAAAGTTGTTGCCCATCAGCTTTAAGGATTCTGAATATTTTTGCATCTGGAAACTATTTATGTGCGGCGCAGATGGCTTTTATTTCGGCTGTCCATTCTTCAGGAGGCGTTTCGGGTTTACCGCTCCAGGTTTTAAGTACTTTCCCATCAGCATCGAGTAAAAGTGTAAAAGGGAACATGCCTTGTTTGTTGTATTTTTCAGCCAAAGCTTCATTGCGTTTAACGATTTCTGCAGATGGTATATTCTTCTTCTTCCTTGGAAAATCAGCATTGACTAAAACCAGGCTGGTTTTTGCCATAGCTAAAAAAGCCTCATTTTCGAAATAATCTTTTTTGGTTACCATACAAGGGCCGCACCAATCCGATCCGGAGAAATTAAGCAATATTAGCTGGTGATTTTCCTTCGCGCTTTTTTTAGCATTTTCGAAATCTGGCTCCCATTGTAGTGGAAGCGCGAGCAATAAACTAAGGAGGACAAATAATTTCATAAGGCTAATTTAGAAAATAACGCACCATCGTTTCGATTATTGCCGGACTAAAATTAATCCTTACTTAAGATTAGTAATGATTTGAAAAAACCAGAATCATCTTACTTATTACATTAAAAAACGACAAAATATGTGAATTTTATAACTTCTGATTGTTTAAACATAAATTTAAAATGAAGACCACATAATTCTATAAAATATGAATAATCCAAACTATGTGGTAAAAAAACTACAAATCCAAACTAAAGGCATAAGGTTTTTACTATATTTATCTCATATTAACCTTTAAACCAATAAATTATGACATCTTACATTGGGCAGATAAAATTATTTGCCTTTGAATTTGTACCGAAAGGATGGCTCCCGTGTGATGGACGGTTACTGAACATCGACGAGTATACGCCGCTTTTTGAGTATATCGGGAATGCCTATGGGGACAGGAACACACCAAGAAACCAATTCAGGATTCCCGACCTGCGTGGTGTGGCCCCAATACATCGGGGTAAAGGCGAAGGGCTTTCAAACACTTACACGATGGGCAAATTGGCTGGTTCGGCGACCAACAGCATGAAACCCGATAACGTGCCGCGGCATTTTCATCTGAATCAGGAAGTGTTCCAGTTTGGCGCACCTTGTTCTACCGGTCCCGGAGATACGCCGAGCCCGGTAAATGCCTATCCGGCGGCGACGCCCGGCAAAGAAACATACGCGGCCGTAATGACAGGAAAGTCTTCTTTAACAGAACTGACTTCCGAAGACGTTTCCGTAAATCCGGCCGGTGCAGGCCTTCCGTTCCTATTGCTTCAGCCAAGCATTGGAATGAATTATTGCATTTGTATTGACGGAATTTTTCCAATAAAACCAAATTAATTATGATAGACGAAATTATAGGTACCGTAGTGCTGTTCCCCTATGGACCAGACACGATAATTCCCGAGAATTATATTTTATGCGATGGCAGCCAGGTTTCCGTATTGCGGTACGGGCCGCTATTTTCTGTGATTGGAACCGCTTTTGGCGGTAACGGAACCACTACCTTCGGAATTCCTAACCTGAATTACACTATTCCCATTGGGGCAGGTCCGGGAGAAACGGGAATCGAAATCCCTTTTGGTAAAACCGACGGTGAAGATGCCTTTAGTCTCAGGGAAACAAATCTTGCGACGCATACACATCCCGGGAGCGGTGAAGCTTTTATAGGTGGTACGGAAAAGGACAATGCTGACTATGAGTCACCAATGGATGCTTTCCTGAGGACTACACCTGGGAACGAAACCTATGCCGCGAGTGCTGATAAACTGATGGGCGTATCGAAAAGCGTAGAGATTTTATCCACCAGTAGCGGCGAAGGAAAAAAAATCAATAACATGCAGCCCACCATAGGAATGGCATATTATATATGCCATCGCGGAAAACGGCCGGTGCACAGCTAAAAATACATACATATGAATGACGATCAATATTTAGGACAGATAATGCTCATAGCCGGTAACTTTGCTCCAAGAGGCTATGTCGAATGCAACGGTCAGCTGTTGTCAATCAGGCAACATGATGCACTTTTTAAGCTGATTAAAACCACTTACGGAGGTGATGGCATAACCACTTTTAGGGTACCTGACCTCAGGGGGCGGCTCGTTTGCGGCATAGGCAAGCGGGATCAGGGCGGTGAGATCAGGTTAGGGGAAAACATTGGAACAGAGAAGACCCTGGTAAAGCTGGAAAACATGCCGGCACACCGGCACACGGCCAATGTCAGTATCCGTTTAAAGGTCTCTGGCAGCGATGATCAGGATAGTGACTCACCCATTGGTAATTTTCTTCGCCTGCAAAATGAGGACACCTATGCTACAACTGCCGATGCTACAATGGGAAATATCATCGGAATAGTAGAGATGGGCATGCAAACTACGAAACAGGAACCCATGGACAATATCATGCCGGTTTTGCCGATGATGTATTGCATGTCTCTAGAAGGGCCTGAACCGCGGCCGGAATAATAAAAATTGCAGTATGAAATCCCGGCGATTAATTCCGGGATTTTTTGTTTTTATTGGGTTTAAAATTCCCCTAAAATCCAAATTCGGTCCTCAGCCTGCCGAGAATTTTCAGGGTTTTGGGAAATCGGGAAATCAAACTTCTTTCAGCAATGCTGCCGCCTTTAAAAGGGTTTCATCCGTTTTTGCAAAGCACAACCTGATCAAATGGTCATCTTTGAAATCGGTGTAAAGCCTTGAAACCGGGATTGCCGCTACGCCGTGCTCCTGAATCAGCCTGACACAAAAATCATAGTCGTTTTCATTAGATATGTCCGAATAGTCGAACAACTGGAAATAAGAACCGGCACAAGGCAACAATTTAAATCGTGACCCCTTTACGGCCTCAGAAAATAAATCCCTTTTCTTTTGATAAAATTCAGGCAATTTCAAATGGTCATCGGAAATATCCATATATTTCGCAAGCGCCTTTTGCAATGGATGGCTGACGCTGAATACGGAATTCTGGTGCACTTTCCTGATTTCAACTGTTAATTCCGGAGCGGCGATACAGTAACCGACCTTCCATCCCGTGATATGATACGTCTTCCCAAATGAGAAAACAGACACCGTCCTTTCCCTGAGTGCGTCATATTTTAACGGACTTTCATGAGTTTTACCATCAAAAACCATATGCTCGTAAACCTCGTCGCTCATAATGATGATATCAGTGCCATGGACCAATTGCGACAGCTTTAGCATATCCTCTTCCTGCATTATCGTTCCCGTTGGATTGTTTGGGGTACTAATGCAGATCATCCTGGTTTTGGCCGTAATTAACTTTGCGAATTCATCCCAATCTATTTTAAAATCCGGAGATTTCATTGTATAAATAACGGTTTTACCCCCTACCGTATCCACCGCCGGCTTGTAGGAATCATAGCATGGTTCTATCAGTATCACTTCTTCACCCGGCCATACAAAGGCAGAAATCGTGGCAGAAATTCCTTCGGTGGCTCCAACGGTTATGGTCACTTCCTTATCCCAATCCACTTCGATGCCATAACTGCTGTGCACTTTCTCGGCAATTTTTTCCCTCAAAAAAGGCAGTCCGGCGATTGGAGCATATTGATTTACCAACGGCATACTTTTGTCATTTAAACAAATGCCGACCAAGTCCAGCAATTCCTGTGAAGGTTCGAAATTCGGGAATCCCTGTGATAAATTAATCGCATTGTATCGTGTTGCCAATGCTGACATCTCGGAAAAAATATGATGGGTTACGTACGGAAGCTTGGATTTTATATTTTTCATCTGATGCAAGTCTTGTAACCAAAGGTCTGAAAAACTTCCGATTAAATGCCTTTATTTAAAATTTCGGTCACCGTTCCCAGTAAAACTTCCGTTCCTAAAGCGAGGTCCCCATACGACGCATATTCCAGAGGATTATGGCTGATGCCGTCTTTGCAGCGTACGAAAATCATGCCGTAATCACAGGCATACGACATTGCCAATGCATCGTGGAACGGCCCACTCATCAATTCGGGCGCGTCGAGGTCTAGGTTTTCACAGTGTTTGTGGATTATTTCCTTGATCCAGTCGGCGCAATAACGCGGGTCGCTGTTGGTGTCTTCCGAAATTTCGTAAGTCAGGTTGTGTTTTTTTGTAATGGATTCGATGCGGTCACGCAATTGTTGTTCGTAACGGTTCCTGCGTTCCAGGTCGATGTCGCGCAAATCTACCGTAAAAGTCACTTGCTCGGGAATGATATTCCGTGATGCGGGGAAAACCTGGATTGTCCCTACAGTGCCGACAGTCGGTGCTCCGGGAACCTGCGTTGCAATGTCATTTACTGCGACGATAATTTCAGCAGCGCCAAGCAAAGCATCCTGGCGTATCGGCATTGGGACTGAACCGGTATGCCCGGCCATGCCTTTCAATTTCACTGTCCACCATAATGGCCCGGAAATTCCGGATACGACACCAATGGGTTTGTGTGCCAGGTCGAGTACCGGACCTTGTTCGATGTGCAGCTCGAGGAAACAGAAAATACTTCCCGGTTTGTATTCCGATTCATTAAATTTGTTAATATCGCAACCGAAATCCTTTAATGCCTGTTCGCGGCTGATCCCGTCTTTGTCTGTGCGTTGCAATTCCCCTGCTTCGAGTTTTCCTAAAATACCACGCGACCCGAAAAGCCCTTTATTAAAGCGCCAGCCTTCTTCATCGGCGAAGGATATGACTTCTACAGGACGTTCGGGAACAATGCCATTTTCGTGTAAAATCGTGACGGCTTCAATGGCGCACAACACGCCGGCCACGCCATCAAAACGCCCGCCGTAAGGCTGCGAGTCGAGATGCGAGCCCATCATCAAAACAGGCAGTTCCGGATTTTTACCTTCAAGTCTTCCAATGAGGTTTCCGAAATTATCGATGTGTGTTGTCATTCCGGCTTCATGCATCCATGAGGAAGCAAGTTCAAATCCCTGTTTTTCCAATGCAGTGTGTGCGGGACGGCAGGTTCCGGTGTCGCCGATTTTGCCAATGAGACTCATGGCTTCGAAATGTTGTTGCAGGCGGGATGCGTTTATTTTCATGCTGATTCGTTCATGTTAGGAGATGCCGCGTTAGGGATTGAGCCATTGTCTGAGCTCTTTTTTGCGGAGTTTACGCAGCAAAAAAAGCGAGTGCGAAAGCCCGGGCCGAAGGCAACGCCCATAAAAAATTAATGATCATTCAAAGGCAAGCCCAGACGCTGCCAGTCTTTCCAGTTTACGTATTCCGGGGCGACGCGATGCACTTCCATCGTGATGCAGTTGTCGACAGGACAAACCAATTTGCAGAGGTTGCAGCCCACACATTCTTCCTCTTTTACGGTATAATGGTTGTATGGATTGCCTCTGTCAACATTTATAGACTGGTGAGAAGTGTCTTCGCAGGCAATGTAACATAAGCCGCAATGGATGCATTTGTCCTGATCGATTTTGGCGATGTGGTGGTAATTGATGTCGAGGTCTTCCCAATGGGTGATTTTCTCTACAGATTTGCCAATGAAATCGGTGGTTTTCTGGAATCCTTTTTCGTCCATCCAGTTGCTTAAGCCTTCGCACATGTCTTCTACGATACGGAAACCGTGGTTCATAGCGGCGGTGCAGACCTGTACGGAAGTCGCGCCCAGGAGCATGAATTCGACCGCATCACGCCAGGTACTGACACCTCCGATTCCGGAAATGGGAACCTGTGACGCCAATGGATCCTGTGCGACGGTAGTCAGCATTTTCAGCGCAATCGGTTTGACTGCCGGGCCGCAATAGCCTCCGAAAACGCTTTTCCCGGCGACATATGGGTTTGGCACCAATGTATCTAAATCTACGCCGGTGACGCTTTGGATCGTGTTGATTAAGCTTAAGGCGTTTGTACCGCCTTCGACGGCCGCACGTGCAGTGGGCACAACCGAATGTACGTTTGGAGTTAATTTCGTGATGACAGGAATCGTCGCTTTTTCCATAACCCATTCGACAACCATTTTGGCGATTTCAGGGTCCTGCCCTACTGCTGCGCCCATTCCACGCTCGGTCATGCCGTGCGGGCAGCCGAAATTGAGTTCGAAGCCCATGGCTCCGGCATCTTCGCATTTCATGATGAGTTCGTGCCAGGAATGGCGGTCGTTGTCGGCCATGAGTGACACGATCATCGCGCGGTCAGGGAACAATTTGACAACTTCGGTGATTTCCCTTAAATTGATTTCCAGCGGCCGGTCGCTGATGAGCTCGATGTTGTTGAAACCCATCATCCTTTTCCCGGCGTAATTGACTGAGGAATATCTTGAAGAAACGTTTTTCACCTGTGAGCCAAGGGTTTTCCAGACGACGCCGCCCCAGCCCGCTTCAAAAGCACGTACAACATTTATTTTTTTATCGGTTGGCGGGGCGCTGGCGAGCCAGAAGGGATTTGGGGATTTTATGCCGAGGAAATCTGTTGATATATCTGCCATGTTAATTATGAATTGCGAATTATGGATTATGGTATAGATCCATAAAATCTAGTTATTGAAGGTTGGTTTGAGTTCTGATTCGATGATATAATCCGGGCTGATGATGGTTTTGAGGATGGCTGCCGCACCATCTTTTCCGGCTTGTACCGCATCGACTACTTCGCGTCCGCCATTCACGCAATCGCCTCCGGCAAAGACATTATCCAAGCTGGTTTTGGATTTGCTTTGTACGGACACTTTTCCGTTGTTATTTTGCAGGTTTTCGCCGGCAACCATTTCTGAAAAAGGCATTTGTCCTGCGGCTTTGATAACCATGTCGACATCGAGCGTAAAAGTTTGTCCTGTTTCAACCGGGCTTCTGCGGCCGCTGGCATCGGGTGCACCCAATTCCATGACATCGCAAACCAGTTGTGACACATTTTCACCATCGCCGATGATTTCTTTCGGGGCGGCAAGCCAGATGATGTTGCAGCCGTCGAGCTTGGCGATGTTGAGCTCCTTTTCGGTACACGGCATTTCTTCCTGTGTACGTCTGTAAACCAAATGTACCTCGGAAGCACCAAGCCTTTTGGCCTGTGTGGCGGCATCAATGGCGGTCATTCCCATTCCGATGACGGCAACTTTATCACCAACAGCAATCTCTGAATAATCGTTATTTCTTAAATCGTAAATGAATTTGATAGCATCGGTCACACCAAATAAATTTTCTCCCGGAATATCCAACTGGCGCGCTTTTCCGACACCAAAAGCGAGATACACCGCATCATAATTGCGTTGCAGTTCATCAATCGAAATATCACGGCCTAGTTCATGGTTGTATTTGATTGAAATACCACCGATCGAGGTAATGTAATTGACTTCATCTTCGCAGAATTCAGGAGTGACTTTATACGCGGCAATGCCGTATGTCATGAGTCCGCCGCCCTTGGCTTCCTTTTCGTAAATCGTGACTTCGACTCCTTCGCGGCTTAGTGTATGTGCACAACTCAAACCGGCCGGGCCTGCACCTATGATGGCGACACGCTTTCCGGTTGATGGTTTCCTGTCGAATAATTGCCATTGGTTTTTCATGGCTTTTTCGGTTGAATGGCGCTGGAGTTTGGCGATGTGGATTGGGGTTTCGTGCATCAGATTGTAGACACAGGCGCCTTCGCATAATTTCTCCACGGGGCAGACCTTACTGCAGCCCGCGCCCATAATATTCGAGGAAAAAATCGTGTGCGCCGAGCCTTTATCGTTATATGTTGCGATTTGCTTGATGAATTTCGGGACATTGATCGATGTCGGGCACGCCTTCATACACGGCGGGTCGTAGCAAAACAGGCAGCGGTTGGCTTCGGTGAGCGCCGCGTCGGGAGTTTCGAACGGCGGATGGATGTCGGCGAAATTGAATTCGTAATCCTGGTTGGTTAAACGGTTATTTTTTATGCTCATAACTTTTGTTTTGTTGTTTGATTTTTTACCACATAGCGGCATAGAAAACCGATGTGGTTGAAAGTCTATAATTCGGTAATTTCCTTATAAGTTTCAGGCCGTCTATCCCTATAAAACTGCCATTTGCCACGAACCTCATCAATCAAATCGAGATCAAATTCGGCAACGAGCAGTTCGTCATTATCCTCGGAAGCACAGGCCAGGATTTCCCCACGCGGGTTCACGAAATAAGAAGTGCCGTAAAATTTTCCAAGGTTCCATGGTTTTTCAGTCCCTACACGGTTGATGCATCCCATGAAATAGCCATTCGCCACAGCATGCGCCGGTTGTTCCAGTTTCCATAAATATTGCGATTGCCCGACGGTGGTTGCCGATGGATTGAAGACGATTTCGGCGCCATTCAGTCCCAAACAGCGCGCGCCATCGGGGAAATGACGGTCGTAGCAGATGTAAACGCCGACTTTAGCATATTTTGTCTGAAACACCGGATAGCCTAAATTTCCAGGTTTGAAGAAAAACTTTTCCCAGAAACCACCGGTCTGCGGAATATGGTTTTTACGGTATTTTCCCAAATAGGTCCCATCGGCATCGATGACCGCAGCGGTGTTGTAATACACTCCGGATTGCTCTTTCTCATAAATCGGGACGACGATGACCATATTGTATTTTTTGGCATACCCCTGCATCAATTCGGTTGTAGGGCCAGGAACGGTTTCTGCGGAAGCGTACCATTTCGAATCCTGGCCAGGGCAGAAATATGGCGTGTTGAAGATTTCCTGGAAACACAGGATCTGGACGCCTTGCCTTCCCGCTTCTTCGATATATGGAATGTGCTTTTGCAGCATCGCATCCATGATTTCAGGGATGGTGCCTTCGCCTTCGGTTTTGGCTAAACTCAATTGGATAAGCCCTGATTTTACTATTCTGGACATAATTTAAATTACGAATGAGAAATTACTATATTTTTCCTGTCACTTTATTCCGTTTTACAAATTGCCCGTAGCCTTTTTCTACTTTGCATTCGTTATTATCAATCACTACTTTCCCGCGCAATAACACGGTTTTTACTTTCCCGGTCAGTTCCCTGCCTTCGTAGGCACTGTAATCGACATTCATATGGTGGTTTTTTGCTGAAAGCGTGTGCTTTTCATTTGGGTCAAGGATTAGAATATCGGCATCACTCCCTGTGGCAATCGTGCCTTTTTTAGGGAACATGCCGAAGATTTTAGCGGCGTTTGTACTCGCTACCTCTACATATTTATTTAACGTGATTTTGCCTTTGGAGACCCCTTCGCTGAACAGCAGTTCCATACGGTTTTCAATTGCGGGATGGCCGTTCGGGATTTTGGAGAAATCGTCTTTTCCCATTAACTTTTGTTCCCACATAAATGGGCAATGGTCAGTCGCAACGACATTCACCAACCCCTGGTTCAATCCTGCCCAAAGCGTTTCCTGGTCTTTCTTTTCACGCAGCGGCGGCGACATCACCCACTTGGCACCTTCAAAATCCTGTTCATATACACTGGCATCCAAAATCAAATATTGAATGCAGGTTTCCACAAAAACATGCTGGTTCCTGCGCGTGGCAAAACGGACGGCGTTCAACGCGCCTTCACACGTTAAATGTACGATATATCCCGGACAGCCTGTGTAGTCGGCCATGTCTGCAAAACGGCTGCTGGCTTCGGCTTCAGTGACTTCTGGTTGGGATAGATAATGATATAACGGAGAAAATTTTCCTTCAGATTTGTGCTTTGCAATCAGGAAATCAATCATATCGCCATTGGTCGCATGCACATTGATCAGGCCGCCGTGTTTTTTCACTTCCTGCATCAGGCCCACCATTTGCCGGTCATCGATCATCAGTGCGCCTTTGTAGGCCATGAAGGTTTTGAATGACGTAATACCTTCTTTTTCGATGAAATGCTGGATTTCCTTTTTGGTTTCCTCATTGAAATCGGTAACAGCCATATGAAAACTGTAATCGCCGACAGCATTGTTGTCGCTGCGGCCTTTCCATTCCTGTAGCGCCGACTGCAAACTTTTGCCTTGTGTTTGCAGGATGAAATCTATAACGGTTGTTGTTCCTCCAAAAAGCGCGGCCCGGGTTCCCGTTTCATAATTGTCGCTGCTGTAAGTGCCCATGAAAGGCATGTCGAGATGTACATGAGGATCGATTCCGCCGGGCATCACAAGCTTTCCGGAGGCATCGATGACTTCATCGGCATGGACATTGAGGTTTTTTCCAATCGATTGAATGGTTTCACCTTCAATAAATATGTCGGCTGTGTAGTCGTCGGTTGCCGTTATTATTCTTCCGTTTTTAATTAAGATGCTCATATTTTTTAGTTTCTGAGTACATGAGTGCAGAGTGCATGAGCTACTTAAAAACTCAGGCATTCAGGCACTCAGGCACTTTGTTTGTTCTTCATTAAAATCCAATACCCCAATCCGCTGATACCAAATCCTACAAACCATGCATAATGATATAAGCCTGAAACCCATTCCGGAAAAACATCATTTCCGACCACTTTTATTGTGGTCAGGAAACCCGGAACATTGGGTGCAATTCCAATCAACAATGCGGCGATGGCATAAAAGTTAAATCCTTTTATAAAAGCGTAAATTCCGTTGGTTTTATACAATTCATCTATCTCCAGGGCCTGTTTCCGGATGAAATAATAGTCGACAATCATGATCCCGCCGATGGGCCCGAGTAAACTCGAATAACCGACAAGCCACGTAAAAATGTAACCTGACGGATCGGCAATCAGTTTCCACGGAAATATCAAAATCCCGATAATTCCGGTGATGTAACCGCCTTTACGGAAATCGATTTTTGATGGGGCGAGATTGGCAAAATCATTGGCCGGACTGACGATATTCGCTGCAATATTTGTTGCCAATGTGGAAATCGCCACCGCTATCATCGCTACGGAAATCAACAACTTACTATCGAATTTTCCTGCCAAAACCACAGGATCCCAAATCGTGGTTCCAAAAACGATTGTCGTTGCCGAAGTGACCACCACGCCAACAAAAGCAAATAATGTCATTGAGGACGGCAAACCGATGATTTGTCCTTTGATTTGGGCTTTCTGGGATTTAGCATAGCGGGTAAAATCGGGGATGTTTAAGGATAATGTCGCCCAAAAGCCCACCATTCCGGTTAACGCGGGAAAAAAGAAATGAAAGAAATCGGATGTGTTTACAAATTTTGAGGGTGTATCTAAAACAGGGCCAAGACCATTTGCTGCTGAAATCGCCCAAAGCAACAACGCCAATGCGGCAACGGGCAGAAAAATCGCTTTAAAAACGAGCAACTTCCTGATGCTTTCAACACCAAGATAAACGACATACATATTCAACAGCCAAAACCCGAAAAAGCAAATTGCAGGGCCGGTTTGCAACCCCCATGAATCCGGAAAAATGGGTGTTAACGTGTCCAATGCGGGAATCCATAAACGAAACATCTGGTACATCGCGAATCCACCGATCCAGGTTTGTATCCCGAACCAGCCGCAGGCCACGATTGCACGTAATAATGCAGGGATGTTGGCACCTTTTGTTCCGAAACTCGCGCGTGCAAAGACCGGAAACGGAATACCATATTTTGCTCCGGCATGACCATTTAAAATCATCGGGATCAGGACAATCGTATTGCCTAAAAATATCGTGAGGATCGCCTGCCACCAATTCATTCCGCCTTCAATGAGGGAACTCGACAGCATATACGTAGGGATGCAAAGGCTCATGCTGATCCATAAGGCGGCATAATTCCAGGTGTTCCAACTGCGTTTGTCAGCCGGCACCGGCGCAAGGTCTTCGCTGTATAATGACGAATTGGTCATTTCTGTTTTGTTCATATTTGATGAAATTTAAACCATCGCCGCATCGGAAATCCTCAGGGCTTCACTGATGATCGCAAGGCCTTCGTCAATCTGTTCCTTATTGACACACAATGGCGGCGCGATGAAAATATAACCCCAGCGTACGAAGGTGTATAATCCAAGTTCGCGGACTTTGGCAGCGATCTGGTTGGTCACTTTCAAATCATCTGCGGCAGCGTTGTAGGGCGCAATCAATTCGCCTGTGGCTTTATTTTTCAGGATATCGAGGCAGCCCAGCAATCCGGTGTTGCGGAAAGCGCCCATGCTTCGATGTTGGCTCCTCATGGCTTCAATACGTGATTCGAGATAAGCGCCCATATCACGGGCATTTTCAATCAGATTGTCACTTTCGTAAATGTTGATTACAGCCAAAGCCGCAGCCAGAGCAACCGGATGTCCGTTATATGTAAGTCCGATCATCATCGGGGTGTTCTCAAATTTTTCAGCGATTTTATCCGAAACCATCAGGCAGCCTAACGGCAGATAGGACGCGGTCAGGCCTTTGGCCATGCAAACCATATCGGGGACGATATCGTGGTTTTCAAAACCGAACCATTTCCCGGTACGCCCGAATCCGCTCATGACTTCATCGGCAACGAACAGGATTCCGTATTTTTCGCATAAGGCCTTAACCCCTTTTAAATAACCTTTTGGATATTTCAGGCAACCTGAAGAACCGCTTTCGCCTTCAAAAATAAAGGCGGCGATATTGGTTTTCCCTTCTAAGTGGATCACCCTTTCTACATATTCCAGGCTTAAATGCAATTTCGTTTTTTCATCCAGGTCTTTCATCCCGAAGAAATAATACGGGTCATCAAGATGCACGGCATTCGGCATTTGCTGGGAATCATTGGCGAGTTTTCGAGGATCGCCGCCAACGGTCATTCCGCCGATTGAACCGCCGTGGAAAGCGCGGTATCTTCCGATGATTTTATGCCTTCCCGTATACAATCTGGCGAGTTTGATCGCATTGTCAATCGATGACGTTCCGCATAAAGTATAAAATGCCTTGTTTAAATCGCCAGGACAGATTTCAGCCAGTTTCCTGGACAGTTTAGCACGGATTTCGGTAGTGCAGCTTGGGGTGACGAAACTCACTTTCTGCATTTGTTCGACAACAGCATCAGTTACACGTTGGTCGCCATGGCCTATGTTTACAGACATCAATCCCGACGAAAAGTCGATGATACGTTTGCCGCCGTATTCGTATAAGTAAACCCCTTCCGCGCGTTCAATCGCAATCGGATTTACGCTCGCCTGTGCCGACCAGGAAAACAAGCTGAATTCCTTGCTGTCGGCGATGATTTGTTCTTTTTTTAAAGTATCTTCTTTGGTAATCATTTCATTGGATTTTAGATTGTTGGACACGCTGCGCTTTAGGCCTTCAGCTTTTTGAATGCATCAGCTCATCCAGTTCACACCCGCTTCTGCGTTCCATTTGATCGTTGATTTCTTGAGTTTCGTCCAGAATTCGATGGAACTTTTTCCTGTAATATCACCTACACCAAACTTACTTTCGTTCCATCCGCCAAAACTGAAAGGCTCCCTTGGAACAGGAACACCGACATTCACTCCGATCATTCCGGCGCTTGCTTTGTCAATAATATAGCGTGCCATACCGCCGTTTTGGGTAAAAACACTTGCGGCATTTCCGTATGGATTCGCATTTTCGATTGACAAGGCTTCGTCGACAGTTTTTGTCCTCATGATAGAGATTACCGGCCCGAAGATCTCTTCTCTTGCGACACTCATTTGAGGCGTGACATAATCAATCACTGTTGGCCCTACGTAAGTGCCGTTTTCCTTTCCGGAAACTTTAGTGTTTCGCCCGTCGACCAATATTTTAGCGCCGTCATTTTCGGCTTCGGTGATGTATCTTTCGATTCGTTGCTGAGACTCTTTGTTGATGACGGCACCGAGATTTTCACCCGGAATAATCTTCCTGGCTTCATCACAGATTTTTGCAATTATCGGATCGACATCGCCCACGCCAATCATTGCAGATGCCGCCATACAACGCTGCCCGGCGCAACCTGACATGGAAGCGGCCACATTCTGTGCCGTCATTTCCGGAATCGCATCGGGCAGGACCATCAGGTGGTTTTTAGCACCGCCTAATGACAGGCATCTTTTATAATTTGAAGTCGCTCTTTGGTACACAATTTTTGCCACTTTGGTGGAACCGACAAACGAAACCGCTTCAATATCCGGATGGTCGCAAATGGCATTGACGATATCGACATCGCCGTGGACAATGTTGAAAACCCCGTCGGGCAAGCCGGCTTCTTTTAACAATCCGGCCAATCGGCCACAACTCAGCGGCACTTTTTCAGAAGGCTTGATGATCATGCAATTTCCTAAAGCAATCGCATTCGGAATGGTCCAGTTGGGTACCATCGACGGAAAATTGAACGGCACAATCGACGCGACCACGCCAAGCGGGACATGCTCTGTACGGCATTCGACACCTTTGCTCACTTCGAGTAATTCACCAGTAATCAATTGCGGCAACGAGGTGGCAAATTCCGTAAGCTCGATGCATTTTTCGATTTCGGCGACGGATTCTCCATAAGTTTTTCCGTTTTCCTCACTGCACAATTCGGCCAGTTCCTTCAGGTTTTTTTCAAGTAAATATTTGTATCGGAAAAACACCTGCACGCGTTCCTTAATCGGGGTTTTGCTCCAGGATGGAAACGCAGCCTGAGCGGCTTTTACAGCTTTGTCCAAATCGGAATCGGAAGACATTGGGACGGTCGATAAATGATTTCCGTCGAGAGGGGAAATGACATCCATGGTTTTTGACGTGGAAGCGCTTACGAACTTCCCGTCAATATAATTTTGAATTGCGGGGTACTTCATTTTTCGTTACATTATGTTTTAAACGTTTTAACGAAAATATAAACAATTTTCAAATAAACAAGCCTCATGTTTGTATTATCCTTAAATATGGAATCAATCTATTTTGATATTCTTATTTTCATATCCATACCGACCCAAATATGGAAGTAATAAAAGATAATCTTATATTTGTCTGAACCACCGTTATATACGGCGCCTGAAAACCTTAAAACACCACTATCATGAAAAAAATCCTTTTATTACTATTATTGACTGTCATTCCATTGCGCGCCCAGGAAGTGAAAGTTGTTTCTGACGAATGGACTTCGTTCACTCAAAGCATCGCTATCGAATCAAAAACAAAGAAAAAATTCCGCTTGGAAGCCTCAGTGAAGGTAGTGACGAAAGATCCGCACGCTACGGCAGGGCTTTGGGCAAGGGTCGATAATAAAAATGAAGAGCAGGGATTTTTTGACAATATGGGGGATCGCCCGATTACATCCGACACCTGGCAATCCTACATCATTGAAGGCACGATTGATGCCAACTCAAGTGTGCTGAATTTCGGGGGTGTAATGGAATACAACGGCCGGTTTTACTTCGATGATTTCAAATTGTCGATTGAAAATGATAAAGGCACTTTTGACCAGGTCGCCATCCGCAATGCCAGTTTTGAGCAAAAGGTGAAAAACAACAGCATTCCGGAATGGAGCCTGGGAGTTTCAAAAGATAAAATCATAAGGGTCAAAGAATATGAAATCGCTTCCGCAGAGGATAAAACCGCCGGAAAATCCTCGTTACTCCTTGAAGGAAAAGGGATTGTGTATAAAGAGCGTGGAAAAATCGGAAATGTTGAAGGTGCTTCGCCACAAATTGGCGCAATGATTTCGATGCTTGAAGATTTAAAGGACCGGGTGGAAAACAAGGTGAAGAACATGAGCCAATATGAGCTGGATTACCTTCATGATGATAAGGCAAACCGGATTGGTTCGTTGATCATGCACCTCGCCGCCGCGGAAGCGTATTACCAGGTACTGACATTTGAAAACCGCACTTTTAATGAGGAGGAAAAGAAAAAATGGGAAGTCGCATTGGATTTGGACCAGGGCGGCCGGGACGAATTTAAAGGACACGACGTGCAATACTACCTCGATATATATAACGAAGTGCGCGCCAAAACTATTGCCGAACTGAAAAAGCACGATGATGCCTGGTTTGAGAAAACACCCAACGGCACGAGCATGACCAATCATTATTGCTGGTTTCATGTGATGGAACACCAGTCCAGCCATTTGGGACAGATTTTGTTTTTGTCCAAACGGATACCGCCGCAGCAAGAGGTAAAGCTCGACCAGCCTATAAAGAATTAATTTTCACAGATAAAATAAAAAGGATTAAGCCATTCGGAAGAGTGGCTTTTTTTTATGTCCATAAATAATCCTTCTCCGAATTTTAACACATTTAAAAACAAGTAATTATACGTATAAACGCGTTAAAAAATAGACCTACTTTAGCTTTTGAAATTCTTATCGCGGGCGATAACTCATTGCCATACAACTTTTTATAATTGAAATTACAGTCAACCCGGCAGCATAAGGCTTTTAGAACCAGATCATAACATCATTTATATCATTAAACCAATAAACAGCCATGAACAATCAAACCAATATCGATGAAGGGATTACCGGCCCTCAGGGCATTACCGGGCCACAAGGCGTCACGGGTCCGCAAGGGGAAATCGGGCTACAGGGAGAAACCGGAATAACAGGACTGCAGGGTCTCACAGGTCTTATGGGTGAGCAGGGATTGACCGGGCCGCAGGGAGAAACCGGCGTGCAGGGAATCACTGGCTATCCCGGAAACACTTGGAGCTACCTTGTTGTCAATGGGATTACAGGACCACAGGGCATCACCGGATTCCAGGGTGTCACCGGAATCCAGGGTGAAACCGGGCCGCAGGGGATACAAGGAATCCAGGGAGAAACAGGATCACAGGGACCGCAAGGCATACAAGGTGAAACGGGACCACAGGGGAATCAGGGAGAAACCGGACCGCAAGGTATTCAGGGGAATAATGGTGCTGACGGGTCAACCGGACCACAGGGAAATAACGGTGCAGACGGATCAACAGGGCCGCAGGGACCTCAGGGGGAAACCGGCACGCAAGGGAATAACGGTGCAGATGGATCAACAGGACCGCAGGGACCACAAGGAAACAATGGTGCTGACGGGTCAACCGGACCACAAGGGCCTCAGGGCAATAACGGTGCTGACGGATTTACAGGGCCACAGGGAGCACAAGGCAATAATGGTGCAGACGGCTCAACCGGACCGCAAGGGCCGCAGGGCAACAACGGTGCGGATGGTTCTACAGGGCCGCAGGGCCCCCAGGGTGGCCAGGGTGGTCAGGGATTCCCAGGATCAACCGGCCCACAGGGACCTCCGGGTCAGCTGGGTAAGGTAATGAGAGGCAACTGGGGATACGCAGTCAACATCCAGCCTGGTGACACCCAGAAATTCAATCTTACAGGTACTACATTGCTGCTTCCTCCCGGAACATATACCGTATTCGTCTGCATGCTTATCAATGTAAACAACCTTTCCTCCGGTTCGTCTTATTGGGTACGAACGACATTTACAGACGACAGGAATGTCCAATATCCCACCAAGGACATCAAAGGCGGGTATCTCGTGAGCGGCTGTATTGTAGGTCCTGCGAAGTATGCTACCGCCTCCGGAATGCTCGTCATCGAGAATTCATCAGGAAGTTATAAGAACTATTATTTTCTCGCAGGAAATGTAATCCCTGTCGGCACTAATGAGACCGTCAATAACTTTGGCGGAGGCATGTGGAACGAGGACAATATCGTTGCCTTCCCGATGCAATAAGCATTCCGGCCAATCAATTTACCATAAATAAATCCCGATGGAATTAAACCGTATTGACAATACCTGTCTGTTTGTTCCCGATATCAATCCGGAGCAGATTTCGTTTGCCTATTATTTTTCTGCAGCCAATATCAACCCGATCCCTTCCGCAATGACCTTGGCACAGTCATGGAATGATTATGCCGGTGCTTATGTCTTTTTCGGGCAACCGGTGAAGAGGGAAGATTTCGGAAGTTGCACTACTGCGCTGCAGGATTATTTTTCCGGCAAAAGTGCATTGGAACATACCGGCATCCTGTGGGTAGCCGACATTAATAAAATTAAAAACCCCGATGCATCCAATCCGGTTTTCCTGATCAGCTCCAAAACAGATGATTCCAATGACATTATTATAAAAAACGACAGCAACGTATCCATAGGATCTTACCGCATCCCGATTTTCAAAGACAGCCCGATTGATCTGGTCAACGAAACCGAAACTATTATCATCGGTTATCCCAAAACTGATGGTGCGCAGCCTCCCGCTTACGGTAAAGGCATCAGCATTCCGCTATCAGGGCGAGCAGCCGGGACCATCGTTTTCGAAGGCGCTATTGGCGACTGCAGTGATGCTTTCAGGACAGGCTGGAATGTCGGCCTCAAATATTATTATCCGGATCAGAATAATAATATCACACAACTCCAATATCCCGTCTTTGAAACAAAAAAAGGCGATCAATTGTTTTTTAATGCCCAATGGGACCCGTTACATCCGGTGGATTCTAAGCGGACCTTCCTGCATTTCAAGAAGGAATGGTTTCAGATCCTACCCAATAATTCCGGTGGATTCCAAATCGCTACACCCGACAATCCGGGCTGGCTTCCTAGCACTTTCCGCACTATTTACGGAAATCCCGTTTTCCTTGTTCCGGATGATACCGCAACCGAAAATTTCCCGGCTTTAGTATTCCAACCGCTGCCGAAAACTAACGGGAATACGGATTATTACCTCGCCCCTTCCGGCGATTTTTGCATGGCTGTAAGGGAAAAGGCTTCCAATGCGGAAAACACGCACACGCTCGTTGCGGGTGTCATGGGTACCGAATACATTTCATTTATTCCGGCAACCGGAAATTACAAAGGCGACCGCATACGCTTTACCCCGAACAACGCAGCATTTGCGCAGGCTTATCCGCTGACCGCCGCAAAAGTCGTTTCAGCTGTAGCCGATTGCCTACCCGGAGCGCTGCTCTGCGATACTTATATGACTTCATGGATGGGCTTTTACCAGGGCGACACTGTCGAAAAACCGCTTTATCATTCCCAGCCGGAATCGAGTCCGTTGTTCCTTCCATCAAAATCTACAGGCTCAGGCCCCGAAACACTGACTATAATGGATGTGTATCCTGCCGCTTCGGCAGCATTCCCTCCGGTGAACAGCACCGTTTTCCCGATGGTGCCTTATGCCGGGGCTGTTGGTGACAAAACCCTGTTGCAAACCATGCGCGATTTTGAGATCAGCATCCTGAACCCGTCGCGCAGGAAACAAATTGCCGAACATGGCACAACAAACCAAAAACTCCTCAAGGATGGCGAAGCAAAAACAACGACCACGCCACAAGGATTGCTCGCTACAATAAGCGGGTTCGACTGGAGTTCAGTATTATTGGCACAAAACCTCGTGAGCGGTAGGAAACTGGAATTTACCGGCAGCCCCGCAATCTCATCACCGATACAGCAGGCTTTGCAGAGCAACCAATTGTTTATGGTGATTTCGTCGCCGCATCAATTGGGCGCTTTTCAGAATGAGATCGACATTGAAGGCTGGCCTTTCATGATCAATCCGCAGGGCAGCGACAATAGTTATTCGAACGTATTGATCTTTAAATTCTGTGACGGCAGCCTCAAGGACCGCGCTTCAGACACGCAAACCTGGACGAACTCCGGCACTTTTAATGACAAACCGGATTTGGTGTCGCAATGGCTTACGAATTACATCAATGATGCGACAGATCGCGCCGCAAGCGATGCCAGGTTCCAAAACTTCGTTGACATCGTCACCAATGACGGCTGGAACGGCATTCTGGCATTACAGGTGGACATCGGATTGGACAATTTCCCGGATGATTTACGCGGACTGTTAGGCGGAATTGACCTTACGCACTTCAATGGGCACCACTTCGGCATCCAGGTCAATTATATCAAGCCGGATGATAACAAGCTTACGATTCCAAAGAGCTCACTTTTCGGGCTCATCAGTTATTATGATGCCGCATACGCATTGGCAAACGGTATCAGCACAGGGTATCCGGCTGAAGGCACCACAATCAATCCTGGTGCAGACGGGTATAATTTTGCGGTATTGTATTTACAGGTGGTTTTCGACAATTCCAGCATCACTGATTTCAACAGCCTCATCGAGATATCGGCTACGAATTGGTTCGGTGAACCTGCCTTTGCGAACTGTACCGTCCAGCTTATCGGAAGTTATGAAGAGCATAATGGCAAACCTACCTATTCATTTACCACTAAAGAAGGTCAATTCTACCAGTTTTACATGAACAGCCAGGTGCTGAATTATGTACAGATTGTAAAAGCGCGTTTTAATACCAATATCAATCCCACTGAAATGCTCGAAGCCGGGGAAGAAGTGTCGCACATCAGCAGTACCTTCTCTTTTTGGGGCTACCTGAATTTCGTACAGCTTGACGGTGTCGATATGTTTTCATTTGGCGATGAGGTCCCGACGCCGGGCTCCATTGATACCGGATTGTATTTTTACAACCTGGCCATCCAGATGAATATGGACCTGATTAAAAGTGCTGACACGCCTCCAAGCTACAGCATCAGGGACAGGGTATTCGATTTTACCGAAGAAAGTACGTCTTTTGACACCTCACTCAGCACCGTCCACGACCGAAGCCTGTACCCTAATTTCCCACTTACCATCACCAGCCTTACGAGCAGTAAAGCCGGCACGGCCGAAGAATTGGGGTATGTGCCGCTGCAACTCCCTAACAATGTCGATTTCGAAGCGTTAGGTGATGATTGGTTCGGCCTGGTTTGCACGCTGAATCTCGGCAGTATGGGTGCACTCGCTGCACAGGCGGGCTTTACCGCAAGGATTCTTTTGGCCTGGAGCGCTTCGGCAGATAAACCCGCAGTAATGATTGGGATAAGGCTTCCGGGTACCGGTGGGGCAAAAGGGTTTTCGTTCCAGAATGTCCTTCAACTCAGTACGGAAGCCTTCGTGCTGAACCTCGACAATACCACCTATCCCGGTAAAACGATTTATTCATTATGGCTCAGGAGCATCGGCATGAGTTTTCTCGGCGTGAAATTCCCACCTGGCGGCACCACCAACCTGATCCTTTACGGCAATCCTGACGCACCCGGCGAAATCGGCTGGTATGGCAGCTATCTAAATTCCTAAATCAAGCAGCATGAACAACGAAAATACCACAACCACTATAGATACCACGTCATTATTCGACCTTTGCCTGCGGCTGATCACAAAGCAGGAAAAGGCCAATGAGGATGTCTTCGCTTCTTTTGAAAAAGAACTGAAGGAGTTCCTTGCTAAAGAAGAAAATGCCGAAATCCGCCTATTCTTCGGATATTCGAATGATATCGGGCAAAGGGCGACTTCCATCTGGATCATGAACAGGCTGATTTCCTATTTCCCTGACGAGGCGCGTACCATTCGCATCATTTATGACATTTATCCCGGGGAAGATGCGGATCCTGACCCATCTGCGCAGAAGCGATTTGCCAGGGCGATGAAGGTTTTAATCCCGAGAATCACTGTGGATGACGTGATTGAGGCCAAAACTTTTGACCTTACCGAAAAGATTACGCTGAAATTTGTTTCCTATGATCCTTCACAGGAAGCGCCTTTCGATCCGCCGCTGCCGGATGACAATTGCCTGTTCGGGATTTCTGGCGGATTCAATGACACTTCAAATCTTACGGAAGCGCTGAAAGTCGACCAGTTGATTGCGCTCGCGCCTTACCAGTTTACGAAAAACAGCGCGTTGAACACGATCTTCACTTCTGAAAAAACCAAAGAAGACGATAAAGACGGCACACTGCTCGGACCAAAATACAATTACAACGGCACCGAAATCGAGAAAGACGAAGAAGGCAAACCGATTACAGGTTATTATGGAGAAAGTTTCACACGCCGTGCCTATTATATGCCGACCCCGGAAAGGGTCGAGGAAGAATGGAAAATATTCGAAGAAGCCTCACCCGAAAAATATGCATTGCTCGAAGAAATCCTCGCCTTAAGGAAAAGCACCGCCGACCCGATTGAAGTCATGCCGCTCAGCTATCGCACCGGAAGGATCGTATGCACCAACAGGGAACTGCTTTTCAACCTGACCAGCGGCCTATTCAAAATGAAAAGGGTCAGGAAAGACAACCACCTCAAAAACACCTGTTCCGTTGTAGTAGTATTTGACGGTCCGGGCTACAGCACAAGTGGAAAACCAAACAAGGATTTTGAAAATTTCGAAAAACTGATCAGCAAAGGATTTGCTTCACTGCCGCGGCTCAACGCGCGCATTGCCTCGCTCAGGCCTTTCTACAAGAGCAATTACAGTGTAGTCAGCACCAACGATCCTGAAGGTACTTTAGAAACAAAGGTCAATGAAGTGGGACCGGACGGAATCGTAATCGTAAATCTTGGGAGTGTCCCGCTTTACGTCGCCAATTATATGGGTACCGCTGCCGCAGATTTGCCGCCCGTTTTTGAGGGTGAAATCAATGCAGGAATGTTCCTGAATTCCGGGAAGGCATTCCTGCACCTGGTGTCAAGCGACCTCGACACTTCCGGCGATGATGATATGGCTGAAGCCGCGATTGATGTCAACCAACTATACCCCACCATTCCGCTCGATGCCCCGGCCTCACCGATTGCCAATAAGTGTCATGCCGATGCGTTGGGAATGTCCATCAATTTCAGCCAATGGAATGCACTGCTGCAAAGCAAAATTCCCGCACCCGACGAAGTAATCGGTAATTTTCTGTATGAAGCCTGCACACCGGATCTCGATGAAGGGGTTTTTGAATATTTTAAGGGGCTTGGCGATTTTTTCCACAAACCGGAAAATGACAAGCTGATGATGGGGCTCATGCCTGCCCTCGCTAAAAAAGAGGAAGGCATGACATTGAAGGATTTGTACGAAAAAGTCAAAGAGGAAGATCCGCTGAAACTCATTCCGGATGTCATCGCCAAAGGCAATATTTTCAACTATTTTTCCGAAATTGTCAAAGACAAGACTTTCGTCATAGACAATCCTGTCGTCACTACCGAAAAAGACGAAGATGATGAGATCACTGAAATAAAGATCACAGGGACTTCGGATTCTTACGGCCTTGAAAAAGAACTTCCGGTAACATTGGTATTTACGTCTGAATTCGACGATTTACACCTCGAATTCAATGGGGACATGATTAATGAACCGATGACGCTTCCCGGTGTCAGTTGGTTTGGTATTTCCGAAGTGAAAGTAGCATCGAAAACCTACAACGCCGATATGCCCGGCACAGGCACAGTGGGCGGGCGGATTTCCGTATTGCCCGACATCGTATTTTCAATGGATTATCCCGTACAGGCAAACACCTGGGTATTCCATGCATTGCTGGAATCGCGCCCGGGATTAAGCACACTCGTGAGGCTTTGCAAAGGCGACGACATCATTTCAAGCCTTCCGCCGCCGATGAAGACTTTCCTCGACCTTGGTGTGGATACTGTCGATGTGTGTTACAATTCAGACACAAAAACACTCGAATACATCAGCCTCTCCATCAGCAGCAGCACGCCGTGGCGGATTTTACCGATGCTGGCGCTGAACAAAATCGGGCTTGAGGCTACTATTGCGCTTCCCGCTTCGGCAGCCAAACGCGAAGTAAACTATTCGATCACCGGAAATTTCCAGATTGGCGAAGAAGGCACGGAAAACGGATTGGTTTCCGTAACCGCATCCATGCCCGGATTACAGATTTCTGGCGGACTTGAATCCGGCAGCGAATTGTACCTCAGGGATTTACTACGTGTGTTTGTGAAAGGCATTGGCACCGACGGTTTTGATTCAAGGTTTACCCAATTTTCATTCCTCGCCGACCCTACGCGCAGCACCTACAACATCAGCGGAACGCTTGAAGCGAACTGGAGCCTGTTTTCGATAGGGACGTATGGCGTGGTACTTAAGGAGGTTTCCGCAAATTTCGAATACCTCAACGCGAACACTACCGGAGGCATTTCCGGAGTGATTGAACTGCAGGCCGCTAAAGAAGGTGTAGATTCTGCCGTGCTCAACGTCAGCGCGGAACATCCTGAGGCTGATGCCGGCTGGCTCTTTAAAGGGGAATTGGCCGACGGCGGACAAATCGATGTACGAAGCCTGCTTGAGAATTTCCTTGGATTCGCGATACTTCCGGACGGCGCGCTAATCACTGTTAATTCACTCAGCGCGAGCTTTAACTCGAAAACAAAAGATTACTCATTCCAGGTCAGTGTGGACTGGGGCAATATTTTCGGCCCCGACATACAAATCAACCTCAGCGATACGACATTGTACATTGAATCAGAAGATGGTACAAGGACGGGTTACATTACCGCCGATGCCAGTTTTGCAGGCGTGAAAATGAAATTCCGTTATGATTTCACTAATGAAACCGGCAAGCAGAACAAAATTACATTCATCATTTTCGATATTAAAAGTACGCTTACCGTGGGCACACCTCCATATGTTTTGGAAGTGTCGCCGCAGAACAAATCGGTGGGGGATATTGCTACTTTCCTTGTCAATGCGGCAGCGCCGGGCTCGGGAATTTCACTCACTGCTCCCTGGGATGTAATGAACAGCATTTCGCTCGACGGATTTAAATTCAAAGTCGATTTTACAGGAAAAACCGTTGGATTTACTTATCCGGTAAATGTCAATCTCGGTTTTGTCGATATCACCAATATCGGGCTGACGTATTCCTTCAGCACCACCGGCCCTTCAAATGTCGCTTCCAAGAAGATAGAAGTCGCATTAGAAGGAAGCTTCCTCGGACAGGCGATGGCGCCACCATGGGACATGCTCAAACCGGACGATGCGCCAAAAGTCCCCGGAAAAGGCAACAAGGAATTCGAACTGCAATTCCTCGGGATCGGGCAACGTGTGGGCATCAACATGGATTCGCCATCGACAGTAAAAGAAGCCGTCGGCAATATGATGAAGGCTTTTAAAACGCCTCCGCAGAAAGAAGGCGTGCTGGTGTTCGACCCGTCGGCAAACTGGCTCGTCGGGACGCGTTTCGTGATTTTGGAAATGGTCAACATCGATGCCGTTTTTTACGATCCGGTTCTGTATGGCCTCGGAATTAATGTTACGGGCGGGAAATTCGAAGGGCTTGAATTTGAGATCCTGTACAAAAAAGTAAACGACAACATCGGCGTATACCAGATTTTACTGGCATTGCCTGCTTATATACGCCAAATGGAATTCGGCGCGTTGTCCATTACGCTGCCGAACGTCGGTGTATGGATTTATACCAATGGCGACTTCAAGCTCGATTTCGGCTTTCCTGCTAATGGCAATTTCGATGGTTCGTTCGGAATCCAGTTCCTGCCGTTTACAGGCGCGGGCGGATTCTATTTCGGGATGCTCAGCACACAGACGGCGCCGCAGCTTCCGTCAGATTATAACCCAAAATGCGGCGATTTCAATCCAGTCATTGTTTTTGGGATCGGTTTGCGTATGGGCATCGGAAAATCCATCAATAAAGGCATACTCAAAGCCGAACTCAGCCTTGCGATCCAAGGCATCATCGAAGGTACGCTTGCGTTCTTCAACGCCTATCCTGCCGCTTCACAACAGCTGTTGACATCCGGGAATGCCGTGGCTTTGAAGGACAGCAATGACCGTACGCTGTATTATTATGTACAGGGACAGATTTCGATTGTCGGAAGGATTTATGGCGAAATCAATTTTGCCATCATCAGCGCGTCACTGGAAATTACGGTGACGCTTTCCGTGCGTGCCGTCATTGAAGCGTATCAGGCAATGCTCGTGAATTTCAGCGCTAACGTTTCCGTATCCTTAAGCGTGAGCATCAACCTTGGCTTATTTTCCATCAGTATCGGTATGTCGTTCAACGCCACGATCAGCGAATCGTTTACGCTTGGCGAATACAATCCGGATTCCCCTTGGAACTGCAGCCGACAGTTATACAGCCGCAGGCCGCAATTGCTCTCGCTTACTGAAGACAGGCCATGCCCTGAAGTACCGGTAAAAATGAACTGGCAGCCGGTATACACCAATGAAGGAGCACCTCCAAAACCGATCGAATTGTATTTTGCCACGCAATTCACAGTCACATCGGATGCGAATCTCCAAACCCATAATTCAACGAAAAACCCGCGTGGTGTGGCGATGTTGTATATCCGCAGCAGCGCTTCCGCAGAAAACGACATTCCTCCATTTACCGTGTTGTCTCGCGGCATCCTGACCTGGGTACTGAATGCGTTTTATAATAAAGACGTGAGTCATCCGACTGAAAAAGACGTGCTTGATACTACAATTTTGCTCACCGACCTGCAGGATATTTACTGCTACCTGTCACAGGATACTTTTGACGGTGCGGCAGAACCATTTACATATGAGCAGCTGATTGGATTCCTGTCGAATTACTTTAAATTCTCAGTGGCATTGCCTCCTGAAGCTACGACTGGCGGTGATACTGTACAGACAGGCATTTTCCCGATGTTCCCGTTGTTATCATTGGTAACGCCTAAAGGGATTACAGACTTCGGCAATAACGCTTCCATCCAGTTCACCGTGGATGAACTGACGCAAATCAAGAACTATTTCCGCCAGCTTGCGGGACGCAGCAACACCCAAATGCTTTCCGGGAATGAAGACCCAACGACGCAATCGCTGGCGCACTACATTTTCCTGGATTATTTCAGGATGATTGCCAAAGCGGCTGTCCAGGATGCCATCGACAAGATGAACGCACTGCCGCATGAAGTTTCCGCTAAAATGGATCTCGCCGGACTGGTAGGCATCTATCCGGAATCGGGCATCAGTATTGGGGAACTGGCATTTGCAAACCGCCTTCGCGAAATCAATCCGGGAACAAAACTTCGGGTGAACGGGGCGAAACATATCGTCCGGAAAGGCGATACGCATGAAAAAATTGCAAGACAATACGGATTCAACGACAGGAATTTACTGCAGTCTTTTTCGGCAAATAAGCTCATACAAGGAAAAGCGCTTGAGCTTCCGGTATTTTTACACAAGGCACAAAAACGTGACAGCTTACGCAATGTCGCCAGCCAATATGGCCTGGATGTGAAGGAATTTGCTTTGGAAAACCACAATGTAAAAGGACTGTTCGTTCCCGGAAAACGCATATTATTTCCATTCGTAGACAAAATCAACGCCGGGCAATTGCTTGACCTGATGGTGGAACAAAAAGTTTTTGATAATATCTCCGGGCTGTCTGCAAGAGTAATGCTGCAGGGTTTGCGCCCGTTGTCACCGGCCGATTCTGTTTTCAAAGGGCTTCCGACGGCATTCTACAACCTCTCCTTACAGCAGTTCGATGCAACAGGAATGAGCGAAAACAGCGTCATCGCTTTAAGAATTACCGACGAAAATCCTTTGGAATGGCTGACACTGGACAACGGCGTCAATATAAATTTCCCTGTAACTATCGAGGTGGTTAAATTTATAACCGACTTAAGTACGGCTTCATTTGCACCGTCACTCACAGGCCCTTCGGCATTGCCGCTGGCGAGGCTGCGCCCGAAAAACTTTACTCTGGCCACGCAAATCGCCTGGGACAAACCAGATGCTGGACAAAGTGATGCGGTAAGTCCTTCAATATGGCCATTATCTGCAGAACTCATCCAGCTGCTGCAATCGGGCAAACAGCCGCTGCCGTCACTGTCATTGTTTGTGCAGGTGCAGGAAACTGAAAATTCCACGCCACCGCCGGTTCCAATTCCTGATCCGGTGTGGGGTATGAAACTTGACGTACGATTGAGCCGCGTTCCCGGCGCAGATAAAACCATGTACCAACTCATCGGGGTTGGGCAGGCAGACAGTTCTTTATTAGAAAATCTGCTGACGTATCATGCGTTGATTGGCGGCGATGTTATTAATGGTATTTCGGTGCTCTATGCACCGGAACCGGCAAAGACAGGACAAACGGAACCGCCGACCGGATTGGTTTCGGATGCTGCAGACGAAGTGTCGCTGTTTATTGCACAGGCAAATCTTTCTACAGTATCGCATCCGCCATCGTTGCTTTTCAAGGCGCAAAACAAACTTGCCCATAAAGGATTAGTAGGTCAAACCGAAATCGAATTCCTGAAATTATTATGGGAATGCAGCATTACGGGCACTGGAGGATTCTTCCTTTACTACGCCGCTTCTGATGGAAAAACACTGCCTGACTTCCTGTTCAATGACAATCCTGTGGCATCGGTAACAATATTGGTTTCGCTGAATGTGCCAAATGGCATTCCGGGATTTGTAAATACTGCGGTATTAAATCAAACCATCGATACGGCACATGAAGTCCTTTTTGCGCAGGCAAGCTTTGAGCACACTAAAGGTTATACGATGTCGGCTGATGAAACTTTACATTCGCTGACGGAAAAGTTCCATATCAATATCAACAGGATAGCCAAAAAGAATCCGGGACTTCAACTGACACATCTGCAAAACCTGCGGATTCCAGCCCATGGTTACAGGCTCAAAAAAGAAGATTCATTAGGATCTATTGCCAAACACCACGGCATCAGTGTTAAAGAGCTGATGAACATGAACCTACAGAATTCCTCCTGGAAACCAGCTCATGGAACGGTTATTACACTGCCCGCAACGCAATTCACATACCACAAACCTTATGCGCTTAAATCGCTGGCAAGGCTTTTCAAAACAACTAAGGAAGCAATACTCCATGCCAACCGGCATGTTCCCGGATTGATCGTTTCGCCGCTGACCTTCGATAACAGTATCGAGGAGAAAATATCGATTGCTCCTGCAGGAAGCACAGGGTTTACGATGGACAGGCAGGATCCGTCACTGGTTACGGACCCGAATCAAAAGCAATTGCTCGAGCTCTACAACCTGCTTGAATATAAGATTGCCAACCAGGGCATTTTCAAGGGCAGTAACCCGGCGATCCCCGCGGGCCCTTCGGATGATGAAATGCCGAAACTACACGGTATCGACAGGCCTTTCGGGCCGCCAGCGCTGAATGCAGACGATTGGAAATATAAATCCATTTTCCCGGTATATCCTTTTGTGAAAACGGTTGCGGTCGTCATCGACGAAAGCCTTCCGAACCCGGCAGACAACCCATATCTTGCGATTTACGGGCTGGTACAGCAGGAAGTGACGATTTCATTTTCATGGAACGATATTTTCGGAAATACGCTTAACGCAGATGCGGATCCGAGCGCAACATGGCCTGATTTATCCATTCCTTTAGGCTATACTGATGCCATTATCGGACTCGCGCAATGGCGCAATATGCTGCCGGGATATACGGTATCTTCAGACGGCGGCACACCGTCCCTGAACATTAATTTCAGATTTCTTGCAGACCGTTATACAGGTATTGCTGATGCTGATGCGAGGATGAAGAATGCCAAAACGGACATGGGATTATACCAATCGATTTACTTCCAATTGGTACAGGATGATGCTAAAATCGCCGTGGCCACGACGATGGATGCACCGATACTGAAAGCTACGTTCACAGAAGATCCTAAAACAACGCTGCTGAATTATGTCGGGTCAATTTACAGTTTCCTTCGCCAGGTTGCGGATGGCGGAACCGATATTCCCGCGCCTGCAGATATTCAAATCAGCTGGGCGATTGCCGATTTAAATCCGGCGAATGTTTTCTTGTTTACGGTTTCGCTTACGATAACGCGCGAATTGGATCTGGTGTCGGATGAATTTAAGGATGAACTCAATTGCAGCACCGTCACGAGCATCATTAAGCCCGATCTCGAGGAAAAACAAAAATCCGATTTGCTCCTGGAAGTAAAAAAACCACTGTCATTGGCAGAATTTGCAACCGATTTCCAAAAAGCCTTCCCACAACTTAAAGTGTTGACAGGACCACCGGCGAACAGCAAATCCGACGATGAAATCTGGATTGCACGTTTCAGCAAATCCGAAAACGGCATCTGGATGGGCTTTACCAATCCGGGAACGCCAAATTATTATGCCGTAAAACCATTGTCGGTAAACCTGCTTTCGAATCCATCGCTACCGATTTACAGGTATACGACGGGACAATTCATCGGCAGTTCCCCGACAGCACCGAAGGCTTTCAACAGCATCGACATCGAATTGCAGGGAGCTGCATTCCTGGCGGCCGTAGATCTTTTCCTTTCGGCCAAATATGTCGTAAATGCCTGGCTGGCTGAAGTGGATGCCGTGGCACCGGGAATTGATCCGTGTTCTACAGATTCGCCATACAACACCATCATCAATGCGAAAAGGGATCTTGCAGCTGCCATAGCATCGCATTTAGGTCCGGTGTTCAAGGATGAAGTAAGCAATACGTCTTTGGCGGAAGCCAAAAAATCACTGGAACAGGAATTACTGGTACAGCTTTCCAATGCGTATTCAATCAACACTGTAGTACAATTTGATGCCTGCGTACAGGGCAATACCGGAAAACCCGCGAACCTCTACGGAAAACCCGTCGATTCGAACGAAGGCGGCAGCAGCAATGTCCCTTACGCTTTAAGCACTTCGAAAATTGCCATACCGACAACTTTGGAAAATTCATGTATGCAACAGGATTCGGGCAACCAGAACCTGACATTCATGTTCAGTGCGACCAATCCGGATGTCAACCCTTATATGGATTTGTCTTTGGATTACATCATCAGTGCGATGGAAGTCAATATTTCAGAGGTGCCAGGCATTGATAAATATACCGCTTCGGACTGGCTGAGTTTTGTATTGCCGTTTAAAGTAACCGACCTGTCGACTTCTTTAGGAAACCTGTCCGTGCCGGTGCCTTTAAGGGCTTATCCAACGCCACCATCTGTTTTGTCGCAGGAAGCCATTTCAGAAAAAGACCAATTGCTGAAATCACCCGTAAGGACACCATTGAAAGATACTGAAGACCTGGCCCGGGCCAAAGAATGGACCTATTCCTATACCTATGATTACCGCGGTGCAGGACAGGACACGATTGACTCCAGGGTGGTCACCAATACCGTGAAGAACCAGATGTTTTTTGCAAAAGAAGGAAGCGACCCGGATTTGTTTACCGCATTAATGCAGTTTTCCAGTGCCTATCCGGCAATCCAGGCCGACCTGAACCAATTCCTGCTCAGGAAAGGCGACCAGCATAATGCATTGACGGCATTGCAATCATTGGCATGGCTGATTTGCCGTGTGGCGAAAGCCTGGAAAACGTGGGGCAATGATTCGATGATGTATGCACGCGGTCTGGGCGGCAGCAATACTTATGACTTCAGGATCAGGCAGGAGGAGTTTAAACGCCCTGGTGCTCCTGCCGACGAACTGCCATGCCTGATGGTCATCGTGTCATCGGATAATGCAGGCGTATCATTCCCGATCATTAATATTGACGGCTATAAAGCGACTGATCCAGGGATTAATGCCATCGGAAGCAAATCCTACATTTATGTTGACGAAGACGGCCAGTTCCTATCGTATGAAAAAGGCTTGAGCATTACCAAAAAGACGATTTTGCTGTCGCAGCCTTTCGATATCATGCAGGAAGAAAATGCGATCGGCGGCATTTCAATTATCAGGAACCTGGATCTTGGCGGTAACAGGGAAGTCTCGGATGATTTCATTTACAGAACGCCGCTGATCAGCATCATCAATCCTTCGAATCCGTTATTGCATCCTGCGATTGACATCAATGTGGCAGAATTCTCGGATGGAAATAACCCGATGAATGTATTTATTTCCAATTTCATGAAGCAGTTGTTCGATAAGATTGATGATGGACAGCTACGCAGGATTACTTTTGGCGCTTCATACAGTTATGAGCTTGTCGCCAGGAATTCAGATCCAAACCACGCGATGAGGGTAAATGTTCCCGTGATGCTCACAACGGCTTATGACTTCCGGATTTCTTCGGATTACAACACCGATGATGACCAATCGTTTGTATACAAAGTCGCTGAAAACCTGACGGGATGGTTCAAAATGTTCGAGCCCAATAAAGAAGACGGGCAGTTCGACTTTAAAGTATCGGTATATTCGTCTTTAACGGATTCGAACCTTCCGGTATTGACATTGGATATGCTTTACTTAAAGATTAATGTGATCACGGATTTATAGTTTGCAGTCTCAGTCTCAGCAGGCAGTAACGAAACTGTTTACTGAGACTGCCTACTGCAGGCTAAAAAAACTATTCCATTTTTTAGCGACATTTGCCCAGCTTTGCTCTTTTGCCCAGGCTTTGGCTTTAAGGATTAATTCCTGTTTCTTTTCAGGATTGTTCTGGATGGCGATAATTTTGTCGACGATGCGTGTGTGGTAATCAGGATCAGAAGGTGATTCCGAAATGAGGATCCCCCTGTCGCCAACGGTGGTTTCCAAAGCACCGACAGCCGTACAGATGCAAAGCGCGCCTGCCATCTGAGCTTCTAAAGCGGTGATGCAATAGGTTTCCGTAAATTGTGTCGGATAGAGCCAGATGTCGCTTTTCAGGAAAGCTTTCGCCAAATCCTTTTGGCCGACTTTACCATGATAAAAAACACCTTCCTGCTGCATGCCGGATTTTATCTTTTCATACAGGGTTTTTTGTGCAGGGTTTGATGAATACTGAAGCGACTTTTCAAAATTTTCAAAGCCGTAATAAATATGCAGCGTCGCATCCGGAAGCACTTTCCTGATTTTCGGGAACAAATCAAGCACCACATCAAGCGATCGGTCAGGGCTTGAGGAATAGATGAAACGGTTTTTCTCTTTGACTACGCTGCCGCCGAAATTCGAAATGTCGATGCCGTTCTGAGTGACGATCATGTTGCTGTCGTCAATGCCATGCGTCTTTTGGAAGAAACTCTTATGCCAGTTGCTTAAGCAGAAAATCCCGTCGAATTCCTTTTGATATTTCCTGACCAGATCGCCATCGCCGAAGTTGGTGCCTTTTGCCCAGACATCGTGTACCCAAAAATATTTCTTTACCGCCCTGATTTTATGCTGCATCACATCAATATGCCTTGACAGGATAAAAACATCCATATAATGCATATCGATAAAGCGGTTGAAGCATGAAAGGTCCTGATATTCCACACCGTCGAAATGGCCTTCCAGATTCACGCAGTGGCAAAACACCACAACGCGGTAACCCAGCAGCGAAAACTCCTTTGCCATTTTTGCTGCAGCAGTTTCAGAGCCTCCGATGCCTTCTTTTGCAATTGTTTCCGCATTCCATGGTTCAAACGAAAATCCGGTGTAGATTACCAATAGCGGTGCGGCGTACTTTGCAGCAATCACTTTCTGCGTCTCCCCCATCCTGCCCGGCTCAGCGCGGTATTTATCGGTACTGGTCCCTCCGAAGTGAAACACAAAACTTTCCTCATTTACTACAGATTGCAGTCCCATCTTTTTAGCGCGGTGGCACAAATCGACATCTTCGCTGCCGTTATTGAACTGCTCGTCTAAAAGCCCGATGCTTTCAATGACTTTCCTGGTCGTTATCGTGCAATAAAAGGCCACCCAGGCGACTAAAACGGTTTTCCTTTCAAAAGGCGGTACATAAGTCTGGATTGATTCCGGGCGGATGCTGATGTCCGGGTTTTGCTTTTCAGCAACCTTTAAACCGATAAGCGCGTTATTGTGGTGAAGCAGTTTAATCCCGTTTACTTCCATTTGGTGGTGATGCAAAATCCCGTATTCACAATTGGAAAGCGGGTTGCAGAAACCAACGTTTGGATCGGACAACGACTTTTTCATCGGTTCGGCCCAGCCATCGGAAACAATCACGTCATCGTTCATGATGCAGATGTATGGCGCCGAAGTATGCTTAATGCCAAGGTTGATCGATTGGGAAAAATTGAGGTTGTCCGCAGCGATCATCTTCACGCATTTATCGTGCATTTCATTATAAATGCCGTTGTTGATTACAGTGATATGAAACGGGCTTTGCGTACAGGCAATCACGCTTTCCACACACACTTTCAGGTGCCCGGGATTGTAGATCGTCGGGATGATGATGTCGATGGCTTTTGAATTGTATGCTTCCGGAACAAGGATGCGTGCGAGTTTCAGCGCCATATTTTCTGGACGGAAGCGGAGGACACTTTGCCTTCCCGCCGTTCCGGTTTTCTTTCGCAATGACGGATCCTTAAGCAACCGCATAGTATTTTCCCAATCGGGAATATTTTCAGCAATAAAACCGTTTTCGCCGTGGCGGATGATTTTCTGGTAGGCGTGCAACGGCGATGCAATCACCGGTAATCCCAAAGCCATGTAAGCACTGACCTTATTATTGGATTTGCACGGCTGCTTTTCCGCATCGATTGGCGCAATGGCGATATCGCATTGCAGCAATTGCTGTTGCCAACCGGATTCTGACCATTCTAAATCTGCTTTTTCACCCTTGCTGATGATGACAAGTTCATAACCGCAGGCTTCGATGAGGGGCCGCAAGGCTTCGGGATGATGGAGATTGTCGGGCATACCGACCCAGCCGACTTTCAGCAAACCGTCATTTTCATAATCTTTTTTGAAGGTGTTTTCATTTTCAATCGCATCTTCAACCACTTCGACATGCTGATTGTATGCCGAAATTTTTTCTGCCAGTTTATCCGAACAGCAAATCACCGTATCGGCAAGTTCCAGCATCGGGAGGTAAAACGGGAACTCACTTTGGTAATCAAACAAATCTTCCGCAACATCGAAAACAACCTTTTTGCCCAATGTCTTATAATGTTTCATCAGGTTGTAATCGGTTTCATTAATGGCCCGGAAGAATGCCAGCATCTGGTAATCAGCCACACCGAAATCAGACAAATCATGGATCAGATCTGAAGAAAATCCGGTCTTCCTTAATGCTTTATTGATGTTGTAAGCGCGGATGCGGTATGTTGGGAAGTTGACATCCGGAAGCGGATTTCCTGCAATCCAGCCTATTTTCTGCAACGTCACTTTTGGTTTTGTCAAATGCATTTCAATACTTGGCGTGGCGTGAATGTCTTTCGAATCCACAAATTCCGTTTCAAAACCCGTTCTTGAAATCATTTGAATCCATTCCTGTTTTGAAAAACCTGACTTCTTCGAAAGGTTTGGATGCAAAGAATCGTCATCGTTCTGGAAACCGTAAAGGATATGGCGATACCAATTTTTTTCGGCTGTGGTTTTGCTGCCGGAAAATTTTTCGGCGCAGGCGTTCAAATCATGCTCCCGGATTCTGAGTGTTCCGCCCGGTGACAGCACCCGGAACCATTCCGCCAAAATGGTTTCCGTTTTTGCAATCGGCAGGTACGACAGATAATATTCCTCATTGATTTCAGACACCGTATTGTCTTTAAAAAGCAGCCTTTCCGGGTCGATTACAAAATCCACATGCTCATTTGCAGTGTGGCTGCAATTCAGGTATTTTTCTTTGCGAAATACGCCGTTGCAGAAATGCAGCGCTTTTGTTGGAAAGGAATCCAGCAACTTATTGGCCATATTGCTGAAATACGTCCGGTTGTACAGCAAGCCTGAATCATCGGGTTTTACCGACAGCGCCAACTCATTGTAATGTGACGCTTTTGCATAGTCTTTCAGTGCATCATAGCAAAACATCAGTTGCGTATATGGGAACAGTCCGTAATATTTATTATTGACCGGGCTCATCACATCGGGCAATGGCTGCACGCATTTTTCAAACCAGAAAACCGCCTCCTCATACGACTTTTCTTCAAATGCCATCTGGCCCAAAATAAAATACGCTTCTGCCCAGCGCGAATCTGTTTTTACCGCCTGTTTCGCATGATGAGAAGCCAGGCTTTTGTTTAAAGTAGCTTCTTTTCCTGTGGTGCTCAAAGCAAGATGGCATTGCGCCAACTTGATCTGTGCCGAAATGTGGTCCTCAATCCATCCGGTGTTGATGCCGAGCGCTATTTTAAAAGACTGGATCGCTTTTTCAAACTGCCCGTTTTCCTGATATTCTTTCCCCAGGTAATACTGCATGCGGGCATCATGGGCATACTCCGGAAGCCGGATTGCCTTTTCGAGAATGCTCAGGTTGCGGTGGCGGTCGTGCTCCATGCCGTTGCTGGTGCGCTGGTGGGTAATGATGATGTCGGTATGTATTTTGGCAAACGCCTGTTTGCAGTCGATGACTTCGTGGATGGAATATTTCCATCGGTAATTATTCTCTCTTTTCACGATGCGCTCGCGGTCGAGGATGCAGTTCGAATTCCCGTGAGCATCCTGTGCATAATCGTATTTCAGGTAATATACGTCGGCGGTTAGGTTTTGCTTGAGCGATTGCAGTTTCGCGGCTTCTTCCGGTTTGATGACATCATCTGCGTCAATCCATAAAATGTAATCCTTTGTCGCTTTTTCAAATGAAAAATTACGCGCCGCAGCAAAGTCGTCACACCATTTGAAATCAAATAATTTTACCCCGAATTTTTCACAAATCGCTTTGGTATTGTCGACCGAGCCGGTATCTACTACGATGATTTCATCAGCAATGGGCAAAATCGATGACAGGCACCTTTCGATAACTTCTTCTTCATCTTTCACGATCAGGCACACGCTGAGTTTTTTCATTGGTTGGGTTTAGGGACTTACCTTTCAAATATAGGCCTTAATCCTAAAACAAGATTGCGTATAAATACCTATTTTCAATCAACACAATTACCGTACTTTTCCGTTGTAATTCCATTCTCATGATGTCTCATTGCGACATACTCGCCATCGGCTGGGCCGAAAACAATTCCGGTTTCAGCCGTGTCTTTAACAGCATTTTTAAAAGGATCTGTGATGATTTCCGCATAGTCCATTTCGGCATCAATTATCGCGGGGAAAAACTCGTACGCAGTTGGATTGTCGAACCAAATACCGTCCGCGGTGACATATTCGGCGAAGAGCAACTCGAAAGATTGATCCTCAAATACCGCCCTAAGGTGGTGTTCATCTGCCATGATTACTGGCTTTACCAAACACATCGGGAAATACTTAAGAAATACGGAATTCCCACAATTCATTACTGCCCTGTCGATTTTATGCTTGAAGATGACCACCGCGTGAAAACCTTTGCCGGGATTGACAAAGTGGTTTTTTACAACCAATCCGGCCTGGACACTTTCTGGAAAGAATTGGCGTACAATGCCGTTGACGAATCCGGTTTTAATATCGAAATCATTCCCCATGGTGTCGATACCGGTGTTTTTTATCCGTTGCCGGCGACCAGGGCTGAAATACGGGAAAAGCTTTTTCCTGACAGGCCGGAACTCCGTGATGCCTTTATTATCCTGAACGCCAACAAAAACATGGACCGCAAGCGCATCGACCTTACCATGGCGGCTTTTGCCAGATTCCTGGAAACCAATCCTGCAAATGCCTGGCTGTACCTGCACATGAGCGCGATTGATTTGGGTTCTGACCTCCGACGGCAGATCAAGGCGCTTGGCATCGATGGGCATGTGCTTTTTACCGGCAATTTTGAGGAAAAACCGGCAGTCAGCGATGCCACGCTGAACCTGATCTACAACGCCTGTGATGTAGGGGTAAATACCTGCCAGGGCGAAGGCTGGGGACTGGTCGCATTTGAACACGCAGCTACCGGAAAATGCCAGATCGTACCTGATCATACTGCCTGCCGGGAATTATGGCATGGTATCGCAATAACAGTGCCGGTTGACGAAACATATGTCGTAGATGTCGAATCGCTTGCAGGGATTTTTTCTGATTTGTTTACGGATTCTGATTTGCTCAGCGAAAAAAGCAATGCCTGTTTTCAATGCAGCCGTGATAACGCGCTTTCATGGGACGTTATCGCTGATCAGTGGAGAAACCTCTTTTCCGGATATTGCAAGCCAGGAAAACAGGCTTAAGCAAGCCAAGTATTTTTACTTTTTTTTTAGGATTTCTACGCATTTTTAAAATGGGGTGTTTATGCTTATTCACAATTTGCTGATCCTTGGTAGTTTAGCCATGTTAAGCCTATTGCTTAACGAAAAATAATAAATCCTACAGATTATGGAAAGCACCATTGAAAACATCAATTTTAAGTCGCCTGTCGACCTAACCGAGAGTTCAGAGCCTGTTTATTTATCACAGTCCAACGCCGTAGGTCAGGGTGTCGACGTATTCGGGAGGGTAAATCCCGATTCCTTCATTATGCCGCTAATGGATCCGTTGAAATCAGGATTGCATAAGTTCACCTTTTTAGGCAAGGATTTCGTCATTCCGAAATATGTTACCGCCATCGAGAATCCCATGGCCTATTTTCAGGGTTCGACCTGCAACACGCGGGAAGAATTCCAGAACAGCATTGCCGTAAATGCTTCGGCAAAGGCAGGTTACGGGCTCTTCAGCGGGGAAATGAAAGCCGCTTTCGACAGGCAATACAAATCGAGTGCCGAATATGCTTACACGTACAGCAATTTCTATTCTACATTGGGCCTTCTGGAAATGGGCGAATCGGCAGGTTACCTGCGCAACACGTTCCAGGCCAGCGTCGATGCACTGCCCGATACCGTAAACGAAGGAAACCTGAATGCCTTTGTCGATTTCTTCCGTGACTATGGCATTTATTATACCGACAAAGTGGAAATGGGCGGCAGCCTTGAATTTTATGTTTCAGTCAAGAAAACCAGCCAGCTTACCGATATCCAGATTTCGGCCATGATGAAAGCCCAGTATAAAGGCCTGTTCACTAATGGGAGCATTGAAACTGGTGTTGAAGGCACCCTTGCCTGGAAGAATTACACCGCCAATTCTGAATATCACATCGTGGCCACGGGTGGAAATTCTGCTTTGGCAGGGGCCCTTGCAGGCATTGATCCTATGAATCCATCAGGTGATACTGTAAAACTTTACAATGCATGGCTCGAGTCTGTCAATAAACACCCTGCGCTTACCAACCTCAGGCTCAAGGGTATCTGGATGCTGTGCGGCAATAAAAAAGATGTCGTCAATGCAGCCTGGGAACTTTATGGCCCTACAATACACCCGAAAATCACGATTGAGAACGAGTCACGCACCTCGGCATGGCCGCCGCCGGCAGCCAGGACACCGATCATTACGCTGAACGGCGACCAGATCAAGCCTAAAACCGGAGCGATTTCCCCTGTAGGTTATCAGGCAACGATCCTTTCGAATGACGGAAAAACGCCGCACATCCTTTATGATAAATATTTTTGCCTGAATCCAAGTGAGCGGATATGGAATGAAAACTGGAAACTGCTCTACAAGCAAATGATCACAGAACTCCAGATGAGCGAATTTTATGCAAAGGACAATATCCTGCTGCTGACCTCGTTCGGGATGGGCAACAACCTTTGCCCCACACGTGAAGGATACGAATTCCTGAAACTGAATGGTGCCGGCAAACAGGTCGAGTTTTGGGAAGCACATTGCAGCCCCGGCAGCGTAGGTGGCGGCATAAACATCTGGGTTACTTTCCCACTGAATTACATGCTGGCAAGCAACCTGCGCAACGGCCCGAATACAGGCGTGGAAATGCTGCAATTTTCCCAGGACAATTTTTCGGCTATTACGAGCCAGACGACCTTATATTTGTTTAAGGATTCGTTTTCCGGGAAATACACCATCGCAAACTAGAATCTAAATCTCCGGCTACGAAAAAACCTTCCATTACGGGAGGTTTTTTTATTTGCGCGTAGTGGAAAATTGTCCATCTCTTTGCATACTTTGTCCATTTTAAACCAGAATGCGTTGCCGCAACTTTGTACTGTCAATAAGACATCACTTAAAAATTAAAAATTATGACACGTATTACAGCTTTAAATCCTGATGAAACTACCGGAAAAACAAAAGAATTATTCAACGCCGTAAATGCCAAACTGGGCGTTATCCCAAACATGATGCGCACCATGGGAAACGCACCTGCGCTTCTTGAAGGCTACCTCAGCCTGAGTGGTATCTTAGGAAAAGGGAAACTCGGCGGAAAAACCGGGGAACTTCTTGCGCTGGCCATCGCTGAAAGCAATTCCTGCGATTATTGCCTTTCTGCTCACACCTTTATCGGGACCAATCTCGTGAAACTTGACAGTGAGACCATCACAAATGCCCGTCATGGCGCCTCGTCAAATGAAAAAACAGCCGCCATCCTTACCTTTGCAAAAACCCTTGTCAATAAAGGCGGGCTTGTAAATGATGCTGATGTCGCGGCCGTAAAATCGGCCCAGGTTTCTGATGAGGAAATTTCAGAAATCGTAGGGCATGTCGCCTTGAACATCCTGACCAATTATTTCAACAACACCGCCAATACGACGATTGATTTCCCGGTCGTACATACGTTCGCTGCCGCAGAAAATTAATCTGCCATCTTTTTACAAATGCCGGAACTTTGTTTTCGGCATTTTTGCTATTATTACAATTCCAAAACCAGAAAACGACTTCCGATGGAACAACCACTGACCTTGATCAATTCCCAGAACGGGAATCTTGCCTTTAAGATTTTCTCGTTTGAAAACAACTGCGCTTTCGACCATCTGCAGCGGCACAATTACTATTCACTGATCTGGATAAAGCAAGGGAGCGGCATGGTGCGGGCTGATTTCGCCGAATATGATTTTGAAGCGAATTCGCTTTTTGCCTTTTCGCCTTACCAGCCTTTCCTTTTTAACGTAAAAGAAAATTTTTCGGGAGTCATAATCCAGTTCCATCCTGATTTTTACTGCATCCACATGCACCAGAAAGAAGTCGCGTGCAATGGCGTGCTTTTCAACAACATCTATGACCCGCCGATGACGGTTATTAATACCGAAGCCGAGACCATTTTTAACATGTTGCTGCTGCAGATGAAGAACGAGATGGCCAATCCGGCGCTCGCACAATACGAATCGCTTGTCGCTTACCTGAAAATATTCCTGATTACGGCATCACGGCTGAAGACGGAGCAACAGCCCAAAGCTGCCGAAGCGGTATCAGACCTGAAGGAGCCTTTTATCCTGCAAACCCTGAAGGATAGCATTGAAAGTAATTTCAGGACGAAAAAATCACCGGCCGATTATGCTGACGCATTAAAAATGAACGCAAAGGCTTTGGCACGAATTACGAAAATCCATTTCAACAAGACCATTTCAGAATTGATTGCTGAACGCATCATCATTGAGGCCAAGCGCGAATTGTACCTTACCAACAAGGCCGTCAAGGAAATCGCCTATGAACTCGGATACCATGACGAATATTATTTCAGCCGGTTTTTCAAGACCAATGCCGATGTTTCTCCGCAATTGTACCGGGAAACGGTAGGATTTGGTAAAGCGGAAATCATGCAATAGGAAATCCATGATATCATAAAATACTGTTAATTGGCATGTTTTGTCGGCCAACTGACATTTGCTTTGCATCCATCGGCGTAAATTTGCCGTAAATAAGGGTTATGAAAACGAAAAACATTTTACTGTCTTTGATGTCGCTGTTATGCTTAACAGCCTGCGGACAAAAGAAAACCGAACCGGTAAAAACGCCTAACGTGATTTCCAAGCCGGACCCGAGCGATAGCGAGCAGGTGAAACAAAACCCATATTATTCCAATACTGACACTACAAAACTAAACCTCAGCGATGCCGAATGGAAAAAAATACTTCCGGCAGACGTATATGAAGTTTCGCGCCACGCCGATACCGAAAGGCCGTTCACCGGTAAATACTGGAACACCGACGAAAAAGGCACTTATTATTGCGCTGCCTGCGGGAACAAACTGTTCCGTTCGACGGCCAAATTTTCAAGCGAATGCGGCTGGCCGAGTTTTTTCGAACAGGACAATAAGAAAAGTGTGGTATATAAAAATGATAATTCACTTGGCATGGAGCGCATCGAGGCCTTATGCGGCAGGTGCGGCGGGCATTTGGGGCATCTTTTTGACGATGGGCCGGAGCCTACGGGGAAGCGGTATTGTATGAATTCGGTGGTGTTGGATTTTATTCCGGATAAGAAATAGCGGGCAGTGATCCGCTGGCAGTTTCCCGCATTTAAAAAAATTGCCTATCTTTAAGTTACAAACACCACAACCATGAAAGACGACTTTAAGCCGGTTTTAGAAGCATTGATCAAAGAAGGTTTCCATCAATTGCCTGATAAGAATCCGGGCAGCGGGAAACCGTTTGATTTTAAGATTACACCGTATTCGCTGAATACTAAACTCAGTTTCAAGTTTGAGAACCTGGAGCATTTTATTGAATTCCTGAAACTTTCGAACATCCAGTCTGAAGAAAAGATTTTGCTGTTGAACAATACTTTTATAGAATTGGGATTGGATGCAAATCAATTCTTTTATGTCAATTTTTATGAAAAAGGGAAGGATTTGGAGATGTAGCCATCCGGAGCAATGGCACTCTTGTTTGCAGGTATAAATACCTGTTTTACATCACAATTATTTCAAAAAAAATACTTCTTACAATAAATTTTATTTATTTGTAACAATTTGAAGGGAAACCCAACTAATCCTTTTGCGTATTAATTTTTTTACAATAAATAAAAACAACCGTATGATAAACACAAGAAAAGTTCCGTTGCTGATGGCTGCGGGATTGCTTGCACTGGCTTCGTGCAAATCCGATAAAGAAGAAGCCAAAGGATCCGGAGTCCTCGTAAAAAACATGGACAAATCCGTTAAGCCCGGCGATAATTTCGACGCTTACGTAAACGGCGCCTGGGTGAAAGCAAATAAAATCCCGGCAGACAAATCTTCTTATGGCGTGTTCGACATCCTGAACGACAAAGCACAGGAAGACGTGAAAGCCATTATCGAAGAATCTGCGAAAGGAAATTTTGCCGATGGTTCAAATGAACAGAAAGTAGGTGACCTCTATGATTCCTATACCGACATGAAAACACGTGACGCCAAAGGAATCAAACCTATCCTTTCGGAACTCGCTAAAGTGGATGCGATTAAAACCTACGATGACCTTGCCGCTTATTTCGGACAGGCCAACCGCACGAACGGTGCTTCTCCCGTTGCTGTTGGCGTCACAGAAGATTTCAAAGATCCAACTAAATACACGCTTTACGCATGGCAAAGCGGCATTTCGCTACCGGAAAGGGAATATTACCTTGCGCAGGATGCCAAATCAAAAACGATCCGTGACAAATATGTGGCGCACATCGCCAAAATGTTCCAGCTTGCAGGCCTCGCTAATGGCGAAAAAAATGCCGCCGCCATCCTTGCACTCGAAACCCAGATCGCTACGCAGCATGTAAAGAAAGAGCTGACGCGCGACATGTCGCTGATGTACAATAAAACCGAAATCACGGATTTTAAAAAATACATGCCGACTTTCAACATGCCGTTGATGTTGCAGAACGCCGGCATCAAAAACGAAAAAACCATCCTGGCCTGCCAGCCCGCTTTCCTGAAAGGACTGGATAAAATCATTGCCAATACCCCGCTCGACACCTGGAAAATCTACCTGAAATGGAACGTGATTGACAGTGCGGCCGGTACGTTGACTTCCGCATTTGACCAACAAAATTTCGAGTTTTACGGAAAAGTACTTTCCGGTACAGAAGCACAGGAGCCAATGTGGCGTCGTGGCGTACAGGTAGTTAACGGAAGCCTTGGCGAAGTCATCGGAGAGATTTATGTGAAGAAGCATTTTTCTGCGGAAGCGAAAGAAAGAATGTCTGAAATGGTGAAAAACCTACTCGCAGCATACAAGGAAAGCATCACCAACCTCGACTGGATGACACCTGAAACCAAGAAAGAGGCACTTGACAAACTTTCAAAATTCACTCCTAAAATCGGCTATCCTGACCAATGGCGTGATTATTCTGCGCTGAAAATCGTAAAAGGAGACCTTTACGGCAACATGGAAAGGGCCACTGCTTTTGAATACAATCGTCAGCTGGACAAATTGGGTAAGCCGGTAGACCGTAAGGAATGGGGCATGACGCCGCAAACCATCAACGCCTACTACAACCCGAGCATGAACGAAATCGTATTCCCAGCCGCCATCCTGCAACCGCCTTTCTTTGATATGACTAAAGATGATGCAGTAAATTACGGCAGTATCGGAGCGGTGATCGGGCACGAAATCGGGCACGGATTTGACGATCAGGGAAGTACTTTTGATGGTACCGGAACGATGAGGAATTGGTGGACCGAGAAAGACCAGGCGGCATTTAAGGCCAGGACCGGCGCGTTGGTATCACAATACAATGAGTTCAAAGTATTCCCGGACCTGAACGTAAACGGTGCGTTTACCTTAGGAGAGAATATTGGCGATCTTGGCGGTATCACAATCGCTTTGAAAGCTTACAAGAAAAGCCTGAACGGCAAAGAAGCGCCTGTAATGGACGGATTTACCGGCTTGCAGCGTTTCTTCATCGGTTATGCGCAATCATGGCTTGAAAAATCAAGGGAAGAGGCTTTGAGGAATCTCGTGGCTTCAAACCCACACTCGCCACCGCATTTCCGAGTAAACGGTATCGTGCGCAACATCCCGGAATTCTATGAGGCGTTTAATGTAAAGCCGACTGACTCGCTTTATTTGGCTCCGGAGAAAAGGGTGAAGATTTGGTAAGAGTTGCTGAGTGGCAAAGTAGCACAGTTACAAAGTTGCCAATCGCTTCCTATAATATAAACCAGCTTTCGGGCTGGTTTTTTTATTTTATTATGGCGCGCCCTGCGGGCCGGGCTGTCCGTTGCAAGTCCTCGCTCGTGCCTCGCTGCGGGCTTTTCACTTCCATCCCTCGCGCGGCGTTGTAATATCCTGAACGACGGTCCGCAAAAAACTTTGCTGCTTTGCCACTCTGCAACTTCCTCAAACCATTTCCAACAGCTGCAACGCTTTCCCAATCGATTTTACATGCTCGAAAGTCAGCAACAGACGCAAACCATTCGGGGTCTGCTTTTCCTTCATCCGGCAAAGTGCAGGCTGTTTCTGTACAAACTGCAGTACTTTGTGGAACTGCGGCGACGCATAATAATCCGACTGCTGGTCTGAAACAAAATAACAGATCATCTTGCCTTGTTTCATCACCAGTTTTTCAATTCCGAGTTTCGTGGCAATCCATTTCAGGCGGATGCTGTTCAACAATGCCCTGGCTGGTTTGGGCAACGCCCCGAAACGGTCGGTGAGTTTCTGCTCGTAGGCCAGCAGCGCTTCTTCGTCCTTGATCAGGCTGAGTTCGTTATACAGATTCAGCCTTTCTGAAATGTTATTGATGTAATCATCCGGGAACAGCAGTTCAAAATCGGTGTCGATCTGCAAATCCTTAACATATTCTTTTTCGTGGTCCTCATCTTCGTCAGCGTACAGGTCCTTAAATTCATTTTCCTTGAGTTCCTCGATCGCTTCATTCATGATTTTCTGGTACGTCTCAAACCCGATTTCGTTGATAAAACCGCTTTGTTCACCACCCAGTAAATCCCCGGCTCCGCGAATTTCGAGATCCTTCATCGCAATGCTGAAACCGCTTCCGAGTTCGCTGAACTGCTCCAGCGCTTGTATGCGCTTCCTCGCATCATCGGTCATTGCCGAATACGGCGGGCAGATGAAATAACAAAAAGCTTTTTTATTGCTCCGTCCTACACGCCCGCGCATCTGGTGCAAATCCGAAAGCCCGAAATTATTGGCGTTATTGATAAAAATCGTATTGGCATTCGGGACATCCAATCCGCTTTCGATAATCGTTGTTGCCACCAAAACGTCAAATTCACCATTCATAAATGCCAGCATCAGTTCTTCGAGTTTCTTGCCTTCCATCTGGCCGTGCCCGATTCCAACCCTCGCATTGGGCACGAGTCTTTGGATCATGCCGGCGACTTCACGGATGTTCTCAATCCGGTTGTTGATGAAAAATACCTGGCCATTTCTCTGGATTTCATATGATATTGCATCGCGAATCAGTTCTTCATTGAACCCGACAACATTCGTTTCGATCGGATAACGGTTTGGCGGCGGCGTGGTGATGACGGACAAATCCCGTGCAGCCATCAGTGAAAACTGTAGTGTCCTCGGGATTGGCGTTGCTGTCAGCGTCAGGGTATCGACATTGGCAGAAATCGTCTTGAGCTTGTCTTTTACGTTTACACCAAACTTCTGTTCCTCATCAATAATCAACAAGCCCAAATCCTTAAACTTCACGTTTTTATTCACCAACTGGTGCGTCCCGATGACAATATCAAGCCTCCCATCGGCTAAATCTTTAAGTGTTTCTGATTTCTGTTTTGCCGTCCGGAAACGGTTCAGGTAACCGACCGTGACGGGCATATCTTTCAATCTTTCTGAAAAAGTCCGGAAATGCTGGTATGCCAAAATCGTCGTCGGCACTAAAACCGCCACTTGTTTGCCGTTATCCACCGCTTTAAATGCAGCACGTATCGCAACCTCAGTCTTTCCAAAACCGACATCCCCGCAGACCAGGCGATCCATCGGGCGGTCGCTTTCCATATCGGCTTTTACATCCTGGGTCGACTTGATCTGGTCCGGCGTGTCTTCATAAATGAACGAACTTTCCAGTTCCAATTGCAGGTAACTGTCCGGATTGTAACGGAAGCCTTTCTCCAAGCGGCGTTTCGCATACAATTGAATCAGGTTGAATGCAATGTGCTTGACACGTGCCTTGGTTTTCTGCTTCAGGATTTTCCACGCATTAGAGCCGAGCTTGTAAATCTTCGGCGGTGCGCCGTCCTTGCCGTTGTATTTGGCAATCTTATGTAAAGAATGGATGCTGACGTAAACAATGTCGTTATCAGCATACACCAGTTTAATTGTTTCCTGCGTCTTGCCTTCCACCTGGATCTTCTGCAGTCCACCGAATTTACCGATGCCGTGATCGATGTGCGTGACATAATCGCCGACGGATAAGGTGTTCAGCTCCTTCAGCGTAATGGTCTGCTTTTTCGAATAACCGTTCTTGATGCTGAATTTATGGTAACGCTCGAAAATCTGATGATCGGTATAACACGCAATCTGGTTTTCCTCATCGATAAAACCCTGATACAACGGCATCACGATGGTTTCATATTGTTTTCTTAGATCCTCGGCGTTGGTTTCGTCAAGGCTTTCGAAAATATCATGGAAACGCTTAGCCTGCTGTTCATTGGAACAGAACAGGTAATTCTTGATTCCGTTAAAATGATTGTCACTCAGGTTGTTCAGCAGCAAATCAAACTGCTTGTTGAACGATGGCTGCGGCTTACTCAGGAATTCAAAAACCATATCGGTTTTGAAAATGGCTCTGGAGCCCGTTTCGGCAATTGTGAAATCGAGCGCCTTTTTTATAAATGTCTGCTGGTTCAGGAAAAGCTGCTCTGGTTTGGCATGACTGATTTCCTTATTCAGTTTTTCAAATGCTTCGCCTGCCTTTTCGTATAATTTGTCGAGCTTATGCGACAAACCTTCGGTATCGCTGATGAAAAGAATGGATTTCGGATTGATGTAATCAAGGAAACTTTCGCGGTTCTCCTGGAAAAACTTGTTCTCGACATTCGGGATGATGGCAATTTTCTTTTGCCTTTCGATCGAAAGTTGCGTTTCTACATCAAAACTGCGGATGCTTTCCACTTCATTGCCGAAAAATTCAATGCGGTACGGATGGTCATTCGAAAATGAAAACACGTCGATAATCCCGCCACGTACTGAAAATTCGCCCGGCTCTGAAATAAAATCCACGCGCTTGAATTCATACTCGAACAACACTTCATTGATGAAATCAATTGAAATCTTATCGCCTAATGCAATCTTCAGCGTGTTTTTATCCAGCTCTTTCTTGGTCACGACTTTTTCAAAAAGCGCTTCGGGATACGTTACGATAACACTCGGTTTTTTCCTCGAATTGATACGGTTCAACACTTCGGCGCGCAACAAGATATTGGCATTATCCGTATCCTCAATCTGGTATGGGTTCCGGTACGAACCCGGATAAAACAATACATCTTCGGTATTGATCATCTGCTCAAGGTCGTTCAGGAAGTAAGCCGCCTGTTCCTTATCGTCGAGAATCAGCAGGAAAGGATTTTCAGATTTCTCAAACAAAGTTTTGATGACAAATGAAAATAAGGAACCCGTGAGCCCTTTCAGATGCAGTTTCTGCTCTCTTTTCTGGAGCTGTTCTGCAATCCGGCTTATCCTGATATCGTGGTCATATTTGCTGAATAAGGCCTGTTTACTCAAGACTTTATTTATTTCATAGGATTATTAGGAATGGCCCTCGTGGTGTCGAGCATCCGGATCATGTCGGATTCGCCCTTTTCCAATGGAACATTGTCGCGTGAAACGACCTCATCCATCTGCAATTTCAGTGAAAACAGCGTCGCATTGATATCTGAAATACACATGACGACTTTTTGTTCCGGGATATCATCAAGATTGATGTAAAGGTCAAGGGAACGTATTTTGGTGGTCAGCGCGACAATCCTGCTACGGATTTCAGGCTGCGCAAATTTTATCGGAAGATTATTATTCAAAGCCATGACCCTTTTTGACAACTCCTGTGCTTTCTTCTTGAATGCGCCTATAGAGCTTTTTGGTTTCTGGCGCAATTCCGTCAAAAACAACCGCCATTCCTGCCAATTCCCAACCACAACCTGTGTTTGCTGGCTCAGCGGTTGGTCATTGAAATTCCAGGAACGCTCGATCACATTAAAAACCGCTTCCTTCTTCTTCAGGTCTTTCTGTATTTCGGCATTACGCTTCGTCTGGTCATCCTGGCAGGAAAACAGCAGCATCGATAAAAGACAAATAAGCAACGGATTTACTTTCATTTCTTGGAGTTGAAGCGCAAAGTTACGCAAAAGTTCGGAAGTTGGAGAAGTCAGAAAGGCCGGAAGTTTAGGGTTGAAAAGTTAAATACTTCTAAAATAAAGGTGTCTTTCTTTTACGGTCTCTCAATTCAGGAAGTAGCACACTCAAACTTTCAGGCCTTCCTAACTTTCGGACTTTCCCTACTTTTCAACTATATTTGTACTATAAACAACACTAACATGCCAAAAATACTTATTATCGGTGCCTGCGGACAGATTGGCACTGAACTTACGCAAAAACTCCGCAGCCTTTACGGAACTGAAAATGTGATCGCTTCCGACATTCGCAAACTCAATACCGATGTCGTGAATTCAGGGCCATTTGAAGTGGTTAATGCTTTGGATTTCAATCAAATAGAGCATCTTATTGAAAAGCACCATATTGAGGAAGTCTACCTGATGGCTGCGTTATTGTCCGCTACTGCAGAAAAAAATCCGGCTTTTGCCTGGGACCTGAATATGAATTCACTATTCCATGTGCTGAATTTAGGCAAGGCCAAAAAAATCAAAAAAATATTCTGGCCATCAAGCATCGCGGTTTTCGGGCCCACCACCCCGAAGGAAAATACGCCGCAATACACCATTATGGAACCGTCAACCGTTTACGGCATCAGCAAGCAGGCTGGCGAAAGATGGTGCGAATATTACCATAACATTTATGGTGTTGATGTGCGCAGCATCCGATATCCGGGATTGATCAGCTGGTCTACACCTCCGGGCGGCGGCACTACGGATTATGCGGTCGATATTTACCATAAGGCCTTATCCGATAAGAAATACGAATGTTTCTTAAAAGAAGGTACGCGCATGCCAATGATGTACATGGATGATGCCATCAATGCGACAATTAATATCATGAAGGCGCCTGCTGAGGAGATTAAAATCCATTCTTCATACAATTTGGCAGCGATGAGCTTTGCCCCGGAAGAAGTAGCTGCAGAAATTAAAAAGCATATCCCTGATTTTGAAATAACCTACGCGCCCGACTTCAGGCAGAAGATTGCCGACAGCTGGCCTGCGAGTATCGATGATACAGAAGCGCGTGAAGACTGGGGCTGGAATCATGAATATGATTTAGAATCAATGACAAAAGACATGCTGGAGCACCTGGCTGATGAAGCAAAATAAAAAACGCCCCTGAGATTCAGGGGCGTTTTTCATTATAACCAATTCAAATTATGGCGCTTGTACGATAGGGTCCCTCAATGATTCGAGAACCGTTACAACATCCGTATACAATTGCGTATTTGCGGCCACACCGTTAGCCTGCGCTGCGGCACCTACATATCCTTCGAATTTTGTGTAATCGGCATCAGTAGCTTTTACACCCATTCTTGGATTGACTGCCGGGTTGTGCGCTGAAACCATATCTCTTCCGTTATAAGTATTTACTGGGTTTGTCCCGCCTGTATTGAAGGAGAAGAAATCAGTAAGGTTGTCTGTAAGGATGGCCAGATTGGTAGTATTTCCTGCACCCACTTCAGCAAGCAATGGCGCGAAATGTGCTGAAAGATTTCCGTCAGCTCCCGCCTGTATGTCGGCCACGATAAGCCCTACGGTGGAATTCACTACTTTCCTGTAGCTTAAACGTCCTTTCTCAATCATTTGCCCTGCATTATCAGGATCAGACACCATAGTGGTTCCGCCAAGCCTGGCATAGATGGAGGTCGTGTCTTCTTTTTCATCAGTATCGCTACACGATACTAAAGTTGCGCCTGCGATGAAAAACATCGATAGTAAGGCGGCTTTCGTAAACTTTGTCATAAGAATCTATATTAAGAGGTTAATTAAATACACTTTGTACGGCTAGGGCAAACTTATACTTGAAACTGCCTGGATCCATGGCCGGGCAAACAGGTTTTGATGCAAGTTGGCGCGGTACGGTAAACATTTTGGCATCATAATGGCCTTTAGCCATCAATTGGTCAAAAACTTTTTGGGAATTGGTGTAGCGGTTGTCGTGGAAGTACACTACGACATTATTCTTTACAATAATATTATCGGTTGTAATGCCTTTAATCATACGCAGATTTTCCGTCACTTCTTTCTTCTTTGCATCGTCAAGGGGCTCACTGAAATCGATGCGGCTCACCTGAATATTAGGCACGTCAAGTTTCAACGGCCTTGACATAGCGATGTGTGCTACGAGTATAATGAATAAAAGCAGGAACGTTCCCAACAGGGAGAGTACCGCTATTTTGATTTTTTTTCGTGTGGTCATAATCTTGTGTATTGGTTATTTAATCTGGTGAAACAAAAACATGTACGCAGTAAAAAAAGGCTTGGTTTTGAAATAACCTGATTTTAATCCAATTTAAATCGGTTATAAATAACAATGTCATTTCTTTTTCATCTGTTCAATAAAACGGTCTTCATAAGCTGCCTTGGCCTTTATCACCTCATCGGTATTGTCATTTGGAACGGTCATGGAAAGTACATATTGGACAATTTTCCATTTTCCGTTTTCGTTTTTCAACACGCCTGAACCGCGGCAAATCTTCATCCAGGTATCGAGCAGTTCGTCAAACCACGCCAACTTTCCATCTTCACTAAAATAAATATGGCGTTCCAAAGGCTTAAAGTCCCAGGCTTTCCCTTTATCAAAATACGGCTTTGCAAAAGTGATGAAAGCATCCTTGGTCCAGTTCTCGCCAGGATCAGTTCCAATAAACATTGCATCCTTTGAAAGCACCGAAAAATAATTGTTGAAATTGGCTTCGGCAGCAGCTTTATGCCAATTGTTGAGCAATAGGTCTATTTCGGTTTTTTTGCTGTCGGTTTGCGCGTTGGCATAGGTCGAAAATAAAATCAGAAGTAAAAATAATTTTTTCATATTCAGTGCTTTGGTTAAAGTATTAAATATAACAATTATTAACTGTTAAACTGATATTTGCACCCAATTTGAAACTTTTCCGCCGGCGCTCTTACTCCGCAAAAATTTATGCCGCCAAAGCACCCTTCCTGATCATTGAAATAAGCTCAATGTATGCCTGACGGTCAGTATTGCGTACGGGAATAACCGCTTTTTCGCCCGTAACGCTCACAATATGGAGCTTCCAGCTTGCAGAAATGTATTGCTGCAACAACTTACCGATATACCCCGAAGCAGGAAGCACTTTTTTCCTGACAAGGTACATTTGCTTGATGTGGGATAAATAGAACGTGTGCGTAAAGGTTCCTTCAAACAGATTCAGGATGTCGTCTTCAATGCAAAAAGATGTTGTGGCAGATAATGTGAGGGTACTCATTCCGGTTTATTTAAGGATGTATCAAAGAACGAAAACATGATGCACACGGTCGTTATGAAATTATAGGGAGAAGTTTTGAAATTGCGATGTGCAACAAACATTTTCGGACTCTCCCTTATGCAAAAGAAAAACCGCCCAAAAGGACGGTATTTCCGGATGTATATAGAGATATGGATGTGCTATGAAGCCTGCGCCGTCCTGTTGTTGCGCTCCCGGACGTATTTCACGGCAGCTGTGAAATGCCAGCAGTCCTCCGGGCGTAGTTTGATACGGATCCTTTGATCATCAGTGGTGTTGATGCGCAATTTGTAAGTACGGTCTTCCACATAAACCATGAGGCCCATGAAAGCAGGAAAATAAGACGTTTTTCTTTTCCTGATATCCATTTTGCTAATGCTATCGAGTGGCAGGGTCAATGATTTGTCCTTAAATTGAATGTAAAGAATATCATTGTTGATAGTCACGTAAGGCGAGCGTAAGGTGTTCGGAGCTTTCATAGTGTTTACTTTTGTTTTACAAAGAAAACGAAAACGTTGTAGCTGTTGTTTTGGGATTTTTGCGATTGTTTATAATTTAACAAGGTCCCCACCGGTATGCAGTTGTGATTTATTTTTTATTTTTACGATTTTACAAGTTTTCCAATGTCTATCAAATCCTCCTGTGTGTTTTATTTCTGCTTTATTCTCGTCCAGTTTACATTCGCGCAGCAGAAAAATCGCGTATCACCAATAACGGTGTTGGAGAAACTTAATAAAACTGCGGAATTTTATGATGGACAGGTTTCCGCGGAACATAAAATTGAAGCTTTGTATAAAGCCCTCTTGAAGGCGTCAGACAACGCAAAAGATTATGGTAATATGCCCCGTGGTACCGTGTCCATTGGCAAATATTACATAAGCATCTCAAAACCAGACCGTGCCCTGAAAGTCATTGCAGATGATCAAAAGTTTGAAACACTGGGCACCGGTAAAAAATACGCGGTGATCTCGCAGTTGCGCCGACTTGAGGCCTGGGCATATGTACAGCACAACGATTACCGGCAGGGACTGAACCGTTACCTCGCAGCGTTGAAGATTTCAGAACAACACCGGCTGCCTGATGAGAAGGCCACCGTGCTTAACAATATTGCGGTACTCTACATCAGTATGTACGACCCGAAGAATCTCCCCAACACTAAAAAAGGACTTGATTACGCCGCTAAGGCCATAGAAGCAATCCGGAAAGTCAAAACTGACAGCGTACAGCAAGCATCCGACCTTAGTACAGCCTACATCAATTATGGCGACCTGCTGAACAGCTACGGCACAGACTCACGGCAACCGAAATTCCAGCTCCAGGCCGTAAAGGTGTTCGAAAAAGCGATTGCCTTATTAGACAAAATAGGCGACCGGCCCTCTCAATGCCAGGTATATGCAAACCTGGCCTATACTTATAAAAACCTGAACCGAAAAAAAGACTATTACGGCTGCCTTCTTAAATCATATGCAATTATGGAATCTGAAAGCCAGGGGATTTCGACTTACGTCCGCGAAGGAGTACACTTTGCGTTGGGGGAATATTATAATGACAATGGCGAGTTTTCAAAGGCAGTTTTTCACTTAAAGCAGGCTGAATATCTTCTACGGATAGATAAATCAAAAGATTTCCAGATTACAAATCTGGTGCTGGACCTCGGGCAAAAAGTGTACAAAAATCTTGGGGATTACAAATTAGCATACCAATACCAAAGCGATTACAGGAAATTGAAGGATAGCCTGCTGAATGCCGAAACCTTACAGAAGTTCGAGGAAATGGAAGTCAAATACCAGTCGGAACGCAAAGGCAGGCAACTTAAAGAGGCCGATCTGCAGCTCGAGAACGTCCGCCTCACCCGAAATGCAGTAATTGCCGTAGCGGTATTGCTGGCACTCTTGTTGTTCCTGATTTACATTTCGTATAAGAGCAAGAACAGGGCGCTGCTTTTCAAAAAACAGGCTGCAGACACGGCTTTACAGGTTGCAGAAATCGAAATCCAGGCGAACAGGCAAATGCTCAACCAATATACACAAAGCCTCGTCGACAAAAACCACCTGATTGACATGCTCGAAAGACAGCTCACCGAATCCGGACGCGCAGATGACGACGCATTGAGTAAACTCTCCAACAGCAGGATCCTGACCCAGGAGGACTGGTCCGAATACAAACGCCTGTTTGATAAGGTATATCCGGGATTTTTTATAAAATTACGTCAGAAATACGGGAACCTGACCGAAGCCGACGAACGCATCATGGCGTTTAGCAAACTCAATATCAATCTCAAGGAAGCCGCCAACCTACTCGGCATTTCTTATGAGTCATTGAAAAACAGCCGCTACCGCCTGCGCAAGAAAATGGGCGTGGAAAGCGACACCGATTTACGCGACATCAGCGCTTCGCTTTAGACGGACTTTCTCCCGTGGGTTTGCTGCTTTGGTATACAAGCAATCCAATGCCGGCCGCCGCGAGCCATATGAGGTTTCCGTCAATAGGCGTCGGGTCCTCGACACTGCCGCCGCCTTCAAAACCCGTTCCCGGATCCTCTTCGCCGTCCTGGGCATGAAGCGGTGAAGATAATCCTAGCATAATGATAAAGAGAAGTGATGTTGCAAATATTTTTTTAATGGGCTGTCTCATGGCAGAATGATTTTCTTATAGTATGTTTTATGGTCTTCGGTGGTTATTTTTAACAGCACCATTTGTCCAGAAAGGGTCATGTCGTCCAACCTTGTCTGTGTTGCACCAATCTGTTTTTTAGTGTAAACAAGCCTGCCTGTCAGGTCGTAAACGCTGATGGCACTCATGGACACCAAACCACTATCCAAATGTACGGCACCATCTTTCCGATACACTACCAAATCATCGCTTTGGGCTTCCGGCGCCTCGTTGCCTAAAGTATCGGAAGTATAGATGATTTCAAATCGGTTGTCAAACGTCCCTGATGGGGTCGTAAAATCATATCCTGAATTTTTCAGGTTGTGCGTCACACCCATAAGATTGTCCTTAAGGTAAATATTCTGATTAAGGAAAAGCCCATCGGTACGGTCCAGCGCTATGGTATAACTTCCTGCCGCCGCAGTCTTAAAGCCCACCATTACCGTATCGGATAACTCAAACCCAGCCCTTGCCTGTATCGCGAGTTTCGTCGTGCCTGAAAAGGAATATACCGAAACTGCGCCGTCATTTAAGAGCCTGCCGTCCCATCCATAATCAAGGCCGTTAGTCGTTTCTCCCGTGTACCCGATAGTTGCCTGCCCGAACTGCCCGTCGTCGCTGCTGATGTTGAGCCAGTAACGCGACATCCCCGTTCCATCATCCCCGTCACCATCCCTGAAAAAAGGGCTTTCGCTTGCGGACCTTCGCATCCCGTTGTGAAATGACAATGCCGTAGCAACCGGTGCGGCCTTGACAAAAAAGCCCTGGCCCGAATTAATCACCCAGGTTGATGGCGGCCCGTTGAAGTCGCCGGCCACATTCCCGCCATTGGCAGCATTCGCATTGTACGCCAACTTGGTTACCGTAGCATATGTTGTCGTGGACTGGTCATTGGTTTTGCGCCAGAAATAGAGCGTACCATTATCGAGTTGACTGCTGTTGTAGTCAATAAAATCCCAGATGTTTATCGGTGAGGGATAAGGGTTCCCCACCGCGTTGTAACGGTTCCCTGCTGTTCCGAGTGGAATGGCGATTTCGCCGTTGTTTGGCACGCCGCTGAATACACCATGGAACACCGTTGGCTGGCCGGGCGCCAGCCCATCCGGCATCCGGATCAGGTAGCCTTTTGCAGGGGTGAAGGTCATATCCTGCGGCATACCGCCAAAAACCCCCGAGGCGCTTGTATAATTGCTGTAGGCGTTCAGCGCGGTATTGTAAACATAGAAACGCTCGTCCACGGTCTGCGGTGAAAACTCTTTAAGTGACTGTGCCCCGTTCGTAGGTGATGACCAGATCGTATAGTCCTGGTAAAACAGCGGATTGCTGTCGCGCTTGTAGGTGATGTAACCACCGTTGCGGATGTTGTCATGCTGTATCAGGTTTGCCCCACTTTCGAACGTAAGGCTGCCGCCATCAACGAACACGCCGCCCACCACGTCAAAAGTATGACCGCTTTCAACCACCACATCACCGCTGTACACGATTAATTCACAGGCTTTGATAGTGCCATTGACGGCGGAGTTAAAATTGCCTTCAATGTGAACCTGTTTGGTGCCGTCTGTCGGGATACCATTGCTCCACGAAACGCCGTTCCAGGTGGTAATCGGGCCACAGGCAGGGGCGCCCTGCAGTTCGTAGGCGCCCATATCGATGGTCCCTCCGAAAATGCGCTTCTTACCCAATATGTCCGTCAACGGACTGCTGACCGGGTAAAGGTCATTGTTGCCTGCATCGACACCCTGACTGCCCGGCAGCAGCCTGAAATCAGCCTGTGCAGCATTGCTGAACAAGGGCGTGCCGTTTACGTTATTACCGCCATCGGTGCCAAAAGCGGCATTCCAGCCCGAAAGGACATCATAATCCTGCAGCAGGCTGATTGTCCATACCGGCGCGCTGCCGGCGTTAGCCACCCCGTTTGGCACGTTGCCCCATACAAGCGAGTTGTTGATTACGGTATTTGACATCGAATTAAAGATGCCCCCGCCGGTTGAAGCGGTATTTGAAACGATCGTGACATTGTTGAGCAACGGCTGTGCCTCGACGTTGAAAAAGCCTGCCCCCTGGTTCGCGTGATTTCCGTAAACGACACTGTTCGTGATTTCGGTATTGCTGAATTGCGTGAATACCCCGCCGCCGCGCTGCGCATGGTTGTTCGCGACGATACAATTGATAATGATTGGCGAACCGGAATCCACATACAATCCCGCACCGGAATCCTGCGCCATCATAATGTCATTGACCGGTGTAGCCAGATAACCTGAACCGTTGGCATTACCGCCGCGGATCGTAAAACCGTTCAATTGCGCGCTGCCGGCATCGCCCAAGCTCACTACGGCATGATACGCATTTTCCGAAATTCCTGTATTGCCGTCCGGCTGGTCGTCATGATTGAAGTCACCGCTGAGTACCGAAGCGTTCTGTGTCAGGCTCAGGTCGCGCTGTGCCAATGTCGTTTCGTGTCCGGCAAACCCGCCGTAGAGTTGTGAATTTGCTTCCAACACAAATGATCTTTCACGAGGGTCTCCCGACGCCGTTCCCGTATAGAGTTCGTTGATGTCATACTGTGGCGTATAGGTACCTCCGGCTACCCAAATCTGTTGCACGCCATCGGCGTATTGTGCGGACTGGATATCACTGGTCGCTTTGTTCCAGCTCGACCCGTTGCCGATACCATCCGGTTTTACATAGACAATCCCATTCGCGTCGGCGGCCGGAAACGGAAGCAGTGCAGTCTCCACGGCACCGATATCAATCAGGCCCTGTATTCTTGCCACGCCTTTGAGGTCGGTAATGGCCGCAGACAGCTCCGGTTGCTGGCCGGCATTAAAATAGTCCGGATTACCCATCCCGGCGAATACAGGATAGCGCGGTGTAAAATCTCCCAGGAATTCATCGGGAAACAGGTCAGAGGAGAATTCTGAATTCCCGTCAAGATTGCCATCGCTACCGCCCGGCCTATCCTGTACGAAGCTATAGCTTATGGCTGAAGCCGTACCGTTATCGTACACGCCGCCATTGTTGTTGTAAATAATACTGTTCCTGATGGCTGCCGTTGCCGACTCATTGTATATCCCGCCACTAAGGCCATCGGCGGCATAGTTGCGCAGTGCAGTCAGGTTTGTCATTACCGGCATCCCGTTGTGGAGGAACAGGCCGCCCCCGGCTACCGCAGCGCGGTTCTGGAAAAAGGCACAGCTGGTCACTATGGGTGAGGCATTGTGCGTGTATGTTCCTGCTCCCTGGTCCGCTTCATTATATTGGAAAGAAGTGGCGGTAATGTAGGGTGAGGCATTGGCAACATACATCCCGCCGCCCTGTGCCGCCTTGTTGAAAGCAATCTTAAGGTGGGCCAAATCCATTCCTGTAGCGTCGAGGTACAGCCCCGCGCCTTTATCTGCAGCCACAGTATGGCCGCTCAACTGCAGGTCGGTGCCACCGGTCGTAAAACCGCCGCGTATTGTAAAACCGTCGAGTACGGCATTTCCCATAGCTCCGGTCGCAATGACGATGTGATGTGCATTCTCCGCCAGTTTATCCCAGTCGTACCCGGAATCATCCACCATATCGTCGTCATTACCGGCAAAGTCGCCGCTCAGTACCGTCGTATTTTCGGCTAGGGCTAAATCACGTTGCGATACCGCTGTTTCCGTTCCGGCAAAATGGCCGTATATTTTTACATCGGGAAGCAGTACAAAGGCGTTTTCGCGGTCTGTTGGGTTGTCGTTCTGTAAGGTTTCCGCATGATATAGCGGCTTATAAGTGCCTGCAGCGGTCCAAATCTGTTGGATTTCAGGTTTATAATGTGCCGCAAACAACGCGTCCGCCAGTTCGGGCACCGCCTCAGCCCAACTGTTGCCCCTGGCATGGCCTGAGGCGCCTTTCTTCACATATACGACCCCATTGGCATCCGGCCTGGCGATGGTTTTGAACGCACTTTCATAGGCACCCATATCGGTACTGCCTTGTTGTATACGCGGATTTCCGACGATATCGGTATTGGCATAACCGGTAACAAACGCATCCTCGCCGCGATTGATCCCATCACTTAGAAATGCCAGCGTATAATCACCATTCGCGGCATCTGTAAAATGCGGGTCGGTCGTAATGATGTTGCCCATATTGGCAGGATGGTTCCCAAATTCGCTATAGCTGCTGAGGCAGTTGCGGAACATGGCTGTATTCGCATTTCCGAAAATGCTGCTGTCCGGCGACCCTGTCCCGGGTGCCGTGATAATCGAATTGTCAAAGCGGACAGTACCATTGCCCGTGGTTACCGTATGTGGCGTATCCGCCGATCCATTCTCCACGAGTGTACAATTGACGAAACGGACGTCCGACCCCGTGCTGTTTACCACCGTGCCCTGCTGCGAAAGCACGCCGTGATGGCTGAAAAGGCAATTGACGAATGTGGCTGTAGCGTTAGCGCATTGAACCGCGCCGCCCGATTGGCCCGCATTGTTGTTATGGAATGTACTGCTTTTGATGATGGTGCCGTTCGCATTGGATACTGCCACCGCACCACCGTGTTGCGCGTAATTAGCCGTAAAAGTGCAGTCGGATCCGGTTATCGGAGTCGATGAAAAACAAGCGCCGCCGGCATTGTTGGCGACATTGCCGGAAAAAATGATGTGCTTTAACGTGACCGCCCCGTTGCTGTACAGTCCGGCGCCGGAATCCCTGTAATAGCGCAGCCCGTCAATCAGGAATTGTGCAGGAACTGCTGTGTTGTCTTCCGGCAGACTGGCATTCCCGCCGCGGATGGTAAAGCCGTCCAGTTCGGCGCCCGTCACCCCCGTGGTCGCGAGCACGACGTGGTATACCTGATTGTTTCCGGACAATACCGTTTCATTTTCCGGAAGGCGTTGCCGCTGTGCCGGACTCGTTTCATTCCCCACGAAGCCGCCAAACAGCCTGACATTCGAAGCCAAACGGAACGTAGCGTTGGGATCTGAAGGGACGCTGCTGAGATCATCTGCCCTGAAACGCGGCTCATAGGTCCCGGATGCTACCCAAATCTGCGATATCCCGCCCGGTACCTGAGCATGACGCACGGCCCGAGCGAGGTCAGGTATGGCATTGGCCCAGCTGTTGCCGCTGAAATCCCCGGCGCCCTCGTGCGTTACATACACAATACCGTTGGCATCGGCCGTTACAGGTACTGTGAAACTCTCGAAAGCGCCGAGGTCGACGGTGCCGCCAACAATCCTGTCCTTTCCCTGCAAATCACTGGTAATGCCAGACGGAATGAGCGTGTTGCTTCCTGCGTTGACGGCGACGCTTTCGGGTTGCAGCCTGAAATCACCCGTGGCGGCGTTGATAAACCTTGCCTCGTTGACCAGTACGTTCGTACTTCCGGAAGCCTGCAGCATGTCACTGTAGTTCGTCAGCACGTATTGTAAGGCAACAGCATTATTGGAAAACGTACCGGTCTGGCCGTTTTTGATGATGAGGCAATTGTTGAAGACCATGGGCTGCGTGTTTTCCGAGTAAACGGCGGTTACCGGACTCCCGGCACCTACGCCATTGTCATAAAACGTAGTGTTGCTGAATACCGGTGCCGGGCCCTGGCCGAAATAACCGAAAAGCCCTCCGGCAAAGATACCTGACCGGTTTCGGGTAAACAGGCAGTTGTCAAAAGTGCTTGGAACGGAATTCCCCGGGGCGGCACCGGCAAAATCGAATCCGACAGCGCCACCGGCTGTGGCTCCACTGTTGTCCGTGAATATGCAATACGCGGCGGTAACCTGTGCATTTCGCAAGTATAATGCGCCGGCACCATTATTACCGGTATTTTTAAAAAGTTTGAGGTGTTTAAGGGTGATTGAGGTATCCTGCAATCCTATTGCGGCACCTTTTGGCCCGATGCCGTTGGCAATCGTAAAGCCGTTGAGGCCCGCCGTACCCAGATTTCCGGAACCGACAACGACCTGCTGGAGGTTGTCCGCGCTATGGTTCTGGCCGTCCTGTAAGGTATCGTCACCAAGCACATCACCCTCGAGTATGGTGGTACGGGCAGGATCATACAGGTCACGCTGGTCCACCGCATCTTCGGTACCCGCAAAACCGCCGTACAGCATCACATCAGGACGCAGGACAAACGAATTGGCCTGGCTGTCAGGGTTATGGGCATCGGTCACGGGATGGCGCGTCGGGACATAAGACCCGGCGGCAACCCAGACCTGCCGGATACCCTGGTGGTGTTTTGCAGCCAGCAGCGCATCAGACAAATCGGTAGCGGCATTCGCCCAGCTGTCGCCCTTACCATTTCCGGCCGCATTCTTGTTGACGAACACCACGCCGGCGCCATTCGGCTGTGGCAACGCGTGTTCAAGGCTTTCGAGCGCACCAAGGTCCACTGCATTGTACACGACACGCGCGTTGCCTGCATAGTCATCCGTTATTCCCGAAGCCAGGGACGTATCCCCCGCGTCGAGTGCGCTGCTGTACTGCCCCGGCGTGTAATTGCCCGCGGCGGCATCCGCAAACCGCACATCGTTCACCACGAACGCATTCGTATTCGCAGGATTGCTGTTAATCGGGTACGTGGAAACGACATGGTTGAAAACAATCCCGTTCAGGTTGTCGCGCAGCCGTGTATTCGGGGCGGGTGACGGTGGTGCTGAGAGTATGGTGTTGTGGAACTCCGGTGTAATGTTGGTAAACAGCGTATGCGATAGCACAGCCGAACCATTATCGGCGATGGTACAATTTACAAATACCAGCGGCGGCTGTGCAGGATTATGCCCCTGTGCGATGATGCCTGTTTCCAGCAGGCTTTTGTTGCCCGTGAAAATACAATTGGAGAAATGGCCGGATGCCGACCACACATACAGCGCGCCGCCGAGCGTATTGGACCGGTTGCCGTTAAACAGTGAATGGGACACCGTGATGGCTGCCGTCGTATATATCGCACCACCGCCGTTGGAGATGTTGTTGATGAATTGCGAAGCGGTGATGGTGGTTGGCGAGGCATAACTGCAGGCACCGCCGGTCGCCAGCGCAAAATTCTCCTCAAACCTGATGTTGCGCAACGGCATGCCTGAGCGCGACAGTATGCCGCCGCCGGTGTTCCTGAAATAGCGCGTGCCGTCGATTTCAAAAGCGATGGTGTTGCCAATGACATGCTCGGGTTCGTCAAAATCTGCGTTCCCTCCTGTGATCGTAAAGCCATCGAGCAGTGCCGTGCCAGTACCGGTGGGGGCAATCACCACGTGGTAGGCATTATCACCCCTGAAACCGAAGCCTGCGGTATCGTTCCCGGACAGGTCGCCACTGAGGATACTTGCGTTGGCGGGCGGCAACTGCCGTTGGGACAAGGCCGTCTCATTACCGGCGAAACCGCCGTAAACGTGTACATTGGGTACCATCCTGAACGCATTGGTGCGGTCGTTCACATCTGCCGCGCTGAGATTATCTGCCCGGTATTTGGGCTTGTAGGTGCCGCCGGCCACCCATATCTGCGTAATCTGTGTATCACGGCCGGCAGCCACAAACGCCCTGGCCAGGTCGGGCAGCGCGTTGGCCCAGCTGTTGCCCGATTTGGTCCCTGCGCCGCCCTGTCTTACATATACGATCCCATTGGCATCAGGCTGGGCGAGCAGGCCGTAGCTGCTTTCGAAGGCACCGCGGTCGACACTGCTGCCCTTGATCCTGTTGTTGCCGGCCACATCGGTGGTGATGCCCGCGGGCACGAGCGCATTACTTCCCGAATTGACCGCGAGGCTTTCCTCTATGAGATTCAGATTGCCGTTCGGCGCATCGACAAACAGCGGGTTCGAGTAAAACAGGTTGCCATAGGAAGAAGGATGCATTGGGAAAGGATCGTACTCCATGAGCACGTGCCGGAACACGATCCCCGGGGAATCGGTAAATACGGTTGATCCGGGGCCGATACCCATTACGCAATTATTGAACTCCATGGGTGCGCCGCCTCCGTCGCCGTAGTAAGAGCAAATATCGTAATCTTCAGCACCGTTGCCATAGAAGCTGCAGTTGTTGAACACCGGTGACGCGCCTGAACCTGAATCGCAGTACAATACACTCCCATAAGAGTTGGAACTGTTGCGCGTAAAAACGCAATTCGTAAACGCCCCGCCGGGCACCGACGAACCGTAATTGACTATCGCGATGGCGGCTGCGAATCCTATATCATCGGCAAAATTGCGGTCGAACGTACAGTTCAGGGCATCGATTGTCGACGTTATCCCGTATATCGCGCCGCCCAATACGACGCATGAGTTCGTTGTAAATCGGATGTTTCTTAAGGTGACCGTACTGCTGTGGGCGTAGATACCCCCACCGTTCGTTCCTTCGATTGCGTACCCTGAGACGGAGATCGCGCCATAACTTATGGCATATCCCCGGGCGATGGTGAATCCGTCCATCGCGGCCTGTGTCAGTCCCGCGGCCACTACGACGTGGAACGCATTGCCCGTGACGTTGAAGGCGTTCGTGAATGGCGTATCGTCGTGGTCCAGGTCCCCGTCGAGCACCGTTTCATTGGCGGGATTGTAAGGATCGCGCTCGGCGAGGGTCGTTTCGGTCCCATTGAAGCCGCCATAAAGGGTCACATTGTTGCGCAAAACAAACGCATCGTGCCGGTTGCCGGGCAGGTAGGCGCCGGTGTCCGCATTGTGTGTCGGTACGTAATTGCCTGCCTTCACCCAGACTTCGCCGCCGGACGGCAGTGCGTCTATCATCAGTTGCAGGTCGTTACCGGCATTGCTCCAGGAGGAGCCGTCCATCGTACCGCTGCCGGTTTGGGTGACGTAACGGATGTTTTGGGCATAGGCCTGTGACAGGAAAAAGAAACAGCATAAAAAACGTAATGTATTTGCCATGGGATAATCGTTTGGTTGATCGTATCCAAAACTAGTTATCGCGTATACGGTACCATAAAAATTATGGTCATCAAAATGGTCATCAATGGGATATCGTGTTGATTTACAGTAGATCATCGCCATTGTGTTTTGCGTGCCGCCCTGCCGGACCACGTTGCGGGAGCAGACCTTGACAGGGGTTGCAGTGGTCTCACATTGGCGCATACAACAGGCTCTTTTACTAAAGGACTCGTACTGACCGGGAGGATTCAATATGTGACCAGGCTATATTCCGGCCATGATGTAATTCGTATCGATACTAAGTTATTTTAGTATCAATGCTGTTTTAATGAGTATCAGTACTGAATAAATGAGTATCAATACTGTTTTATTCAGTAAGGATGCTGAATAAATGAGTAACAGTACTGATTAAATGAGCTTCTATACTGAATTATTCAGCATCAGTACTGTTTTATTCAGTAAGGATGCTGAATAAATAAGTAGCCATACTGATTAAATAAGCTCCTATACTGAATTATTTAGTATCAGTGCTGTTTTGCCGGTATGTTTGATGTTGCAAGTCATATTCCTGTGTGTGGTTAAGTTATGAGTGATGCGGTTTTCATGTAACATTAAGTGGGTTTTATACCACTGAAATTGGCATGGATGCCACATAAGGCTGGTTCGATGCAGCATAAAGCGGGTTCTATGCCGCTTTATGTGGCATACAACCCAATTTATGAGGTATGGAACCGTAAACTATAGGATATTGTGCTGCGTGAATCGGGTTAGAGTGGATTTTTGGATTGCAGGTGGTTTTCGATGGTGGCGATGACGGTGGGAAGGTCTTTGCGGATTTGTGTGTTCCAGAAGCGGAGGATTATTTAAAATAAATCCTATTGTGGATTTCCTCAATGTGTTTTTCGATGGTGCGGACCGTGGTGAAGAGGTTTTTCTTGATGTCGTTGGACCAGAAGCGGAGGACGGTCCAGCCGGATTGGATTAGGAATACATTGACTTCGTTGTCCCTTTGCATGTTCCGCTCAATCTTTTTCTGCCAGAATTCCGCGTTGTTCTTCGGCCGCTTTTCAATGATATCCCAATGTTTCCCATGAAAGAATTCGCTGTCTACAAATATGGCAATCTTGTACTTCTTAAACGAAAGGTCCGGTGTGCCGAAAATGGATTTGCTGTGTTTGCGATAGCGGTGACCGCGCTTCCATAGGGCTTTTGCAAGTAACACTTCGGATTTGGTGTCCTTGGCTCGAATTTTGCTCATGATTTTGCTGCGCTGCGCAGTTGTAAAGATGTCCATTGTACCCGCTTAAATGGTGATTTTTGGATGGCGGGAATGGATTGTAAAGGAGAATTTCTATAAAAATGTAGGAGTAGAATTCACGAAGTTACTCACAAAAGATTAAAAAATCTTTATTTCTTTTTTATCAATTTTTGTAAATCTTCTATACTTAAAGTGCTAATCTTTTTATGGAGCATTCGATGACAATTAGAGCATACTAACGCTAGGTCTGTAAGTTTGGTTGTTGAAATATCTTCACTTGTATAGAGGGGTTTTGTATGATGACATTCAATAAAACCAAAACCTAATTCACCGTATTCTTCCTTAAAGTCGAAACCACAAACCTCACAAGCCAGTTTGCCTTTGGACTTTAATATTGAGTTTTTTTTCTTTTTTGTAATCTTGTTATTGCGCTCTCGATATTTGTGGAGTTTGTATAAGACTTGGCCTTCCTGCACACTATCCAATTCGCTAACTTCATCATTTTCAATTTGGTCTAACTGCAGTTTGATAAAGTCATTTGTTACAATGGATTTAATTCTATTGGCCATTTCACGAAGTTTTCTGCGGTCTCTTCCAAATTCTTCAAACACCTCTTTATCGAGTTTACTGTAGGATTTCATCCCCTTGCCTTTGTGGTTAGGGTCGATTGCCATAAAATTTGAAAGTTTTAGGCTTACTCCATTTGGATTTCTAAACTTAGCACCGTCTGGCTTTTCCATAAATATTGGTAACTTATTAAGAAGTTCCGATAATGCAATTATGTTTGGGTTTTTAGAGTCTACGGTACCGCGATATGGATCATGATATAGATCTAGGGCTAGGATTATTTCGTCGCGATGCCATTTTGGGTTTTTCATTGAAGACGATTATAAAACAACTTTGTATTTCTCCACTATTAAGTTTGATGATGGGTTTTTTAAAATCGTTTGAAATGGATTTTGAATCATTGTTGGGACATATCCTTTCTGACTCATTTCTTTACGATTAACCAAATATAGCCAATATTTATTCTGCGTCATTTCAGCTACAGTATATTCATTCCTTGACCAAAAAAAGCATGGCGGATGACCCTCATATGACTTTACTTCTATAAATCTATTGTATGTACTATCGAAATAATTATTATAGGATGCAATATCATATCCTTGGTTTACATTGTATTCTGCGACCCAATCTATTTCCTTTGCTCCACCTAATCGTCGTTTTTCAAATTCAACAACAAATTTCTCTGCAATTATTCCATTGAGTTTTTTTTGTTCAAGTTCTTTTTCAAATTCTTCAGGCGAAATTTTTCTAAGAGGTCGTTCTAAAAATTTCTTGGCTAGAGTATAATTTTTGATAATGACCAACCCATTCTCACTTTTTTTCTCTAATAATCCTAAGTTTTGTAAAACTGAAAAAAAAATTCTATGTTTAATTTGCACAGAAAATATGTTTATCAAAATTTGATCATTCGAAATCGAAAATTCGGAGTTGATAAACAATGATTCATTTATTTGCCTATTATTAGTTAGAATGGAAAAATAAAAGAGAATCAACTCTTCCATCAGTACATTGGGGTCGATTATTAATCTTCTATTTATCTTTTCATCTTTAAATTCAACATACTTTGTTTTGAATAAAAAAGCGATAATAAATTTTATATCAACATCTCTTAAAACTGTAGAGCGTGTAAGGTTATAAAAAATATTTTTTATATTTTCATTTGATATTTTTGAAAAATAATCAAGCCCTTTGATAAACTCTGTTTTATTTGATAGGAGTATTAAATCTTCTTGCTTATCTAGATCGATATTCATTGATGATGTTTTCAATTAATAATGCTCTTTCATTTTCAATATTTTCTTCAAAAAACGGAATATCTTGTTCGATTATATCCATCATTCTTCTGAACTTAGCTTGGACGCGATTATGAATATTGCTATCAGCTATTTTATCTGAAACAATATGATAATAATTTGTTTCATAATGCACTTGATTCATATCTTGATCTAACCAAACCCTGTGGATTCTATCTCTAGACTGAACATATGGTGCAGCAGCATACCATTGCTCAAAATAGATAGCGTGGTGGCAAACCTTATGCAAAGAAATCGATTCGCCTAAAACGATAGGATTCGATATAATAAAGTCTAAGTCGGAATTTTTAAATTTATCTATAATACTTTCTCTCGTGTTTTCATCCAAGAAATTTTCTTCCGTAAGTCCTTTTCTTGTTTCGCCAATTATATATGCGCCCTTAAGTCCAAATGACTCGAGATATTTGTGCAGTTTTTTTATTGAATCAATGAAAATACCCCACAATATTACCTTGCCGTTATTTTGACGAATGTTAACTACCATATCCTTAATTAAAACATGTTTAGATGGGATATAATTATCGTTCAGACTCTTCACTTTTTCTGTTAAGGAATCGCCTAAAATGTCTTCTAGCAGTAATCTAGAATTTACTAATTCGAAGTTTCCTTCCTCAAAACTTAGTAAGGGCTTATTTAATAAATTTAAATTATTACAGCATTGAATCATTCGAAAATGGATACTCTGCCTGTTAGTTTCAACATCCGTATTAGAAATAACAGTTTCTAAACGATTATAAACTTCTGATTCAAAATCGGATAATCGATTGTTAATAATTGGATGATCAATAAAAGGAGGTAGGTTTAAATCTGTTTTTTTTATCCGTACAAAAAAAGGTTTGATATTGTCAATCAATTCTTCTATATATGATTGAACTGGATTTTGAGTTAATCCTCTTAAGAAATCTGGTCTGAATTGAGTGACGTTTCTTTCGGGATATATAAATTTAAAAATATTGTATAAATCTTCATAACCATTTGGGACAGGAGTACCAGTCAAAATTATTCTTGATTTTGCCCAAGCCGCGATGTTTAGAATACTCCCCGCCCAGATACCATCCAGACTTTTGAACTTATGCGCCTCATCACAAACCAGCATAACCTTATTTGATTGAGATTTCAAGAATATCAATAATTCTTCTACTAAATTTGGCACTGATTGATAAGTTATTAAATAAAGATCGTATTTATAAGGGGTGATTCCTTTTAAAACATCCCTTTTCTTATTTATTGGAATTTCCCCATTAATTCGTATTGATTTCGGTTGTTTTCCAAAACACTCATAATATTCCTGTTCCCATGGATCGAAGGAAGATGGAGGGCCTATAATTAGGAGTTTGTTTACAAATTTATCATGGGTTTCCCCTAAGCTATTTAGATAGGAGTAGGCCGAATATACAATTGAGGTTTTTCCAGCGCCGGGGACTGAAAAATTGCAAGAATTTTGAGAAAAAGACATGTGATATGCACTCAAAATCTGTAGCTTATATAGCTTTCTGTTTTTCAAATTAATATTAGTCGAATCACAAAACTCTTTAAACTCAGTCGTGTTGTAATTATTCTCCCAGATATTTCGAGCATTATTAGAGAATTGCAAAAAATTTTCTTGATTTTTCACTTCCACTGATACAATATCTTTAAACGCAGAATCAAAATTTAAATCAATTAGACTTAATTTTTTATGAAGAGAATTTTTAAAATTAAAAAGAAAAGAATTGTCTAGGAAAAGGTCATTGACCAATACAAGTTTATTTGGAATAGCTATGTCTACTTCAAAGTTGTTTCGAAGCCAATGCATAACTTTTGGTTTTTTCAATGCTTCTAAATCGCCAGTAAATTCGATTTTATTTCCGTGATAAGAAACATTTATTGAGTCCATTATTTAAGTTCTTTTTTTAATGTTTCGGCTATTTTCCTGATTTTATCGATATACTTGTAATTATTTTCAATCCGATTTTCATCTTGTAGAATTAGTAATAATTTATTATTTAATTGGACATTACCATTCGATTCAAATAAATCTTCATTAACCAAGTTCATTAGTTTGTCCAATGCGTCTCTTAGAAATTGTTCAGGCTTGTCGTTATTTTCTTTATCCTTCAATTTGGAATCGGCAATTCCTAGAGCACTTTTAAAAGCACCTGAAGCTTTATCGGCCCATTCTTTATCAATTTTTTTTGCAGCATCAGCATGAGAAAGTCCGTCTTTATTCACAACATCTTCTAAATTTGGAATTTCAATGTCTTCAATTGAACCTAAATTTTCGATAAAATCAGACCATATTTTTGGGTTACTAAAAATTGCTTTGTCTTTGCTGTTTTTAAAATATCGTTCTCTAACTTTCTTTGAATCCCAATTGCCTTTTTGTTTCGTTTCAGCATTATAATTCCATCTTATTAAATCAAAACCATATATTTTAAAATTATATATGTCGTCATCATTAAAAGACCACCCAGCTAATCCTTTTCCTTCGGAATAAAGCTTGTGTATATTCTCTAATTTGATAAACAAATCTTCTGTGTTTTCTAATCTACTCCACATCTTATCAAATCCAATATATTCTAAATATTCCAACATCAGTTTTCCAATTCTATAAATAGCCATTACTTTACGGACGTTTTTTATACCCATCACCTTACATAATTCATCATAGGTCATTCGAGGTGATGCCACATCAATAAAATTATCTACAAAATCCATTATCCTAATATAAGGTTCAATAGCACCATATCCGACTTTTTCATCTTGGCCCATTTGAATTTCAGCTTCAAGACGTTTAATCTGGAATTCCTTTTCACCGCCATCACTATAGGTGTCATCAAGAATAATTGCACGAAACTGCCGATTCAAACCTTGTTTATTTAGTTCGCGCGTAATCATGAAACGCCTATTTCCGTCTACTACGATGCCATCTCGGGTTATTACACCAGGAATTATTTGTTTCTTGTCTCGGATATCTGCAAGTGTTTTTTTATTGTCTGCGACAGATTTCTCCCATATCCAATTATGAATTTTTTCATTTACATCGTCAACACTTAACTCCTTTAAATCCGCACCATTCACTTGTGTGAACTCGATAACTTCAGTCCCAATTCTGCCATTTAAATAATTAAATCTTAACAAGTTTATGGGGATTTCATAAACAGGTAGATTTCTAGTTTCACCTTTATAGTATATTGGGTAAGATCCGACGGATTCTCCGTCTTTTATCTTTTTTATTTCGGATTCAATGTTTATTGTGCCCATAGTTACTTAATGTTAGCAGATGTAGAAATTTTATTTATTGCATACAAGGCATAAAGTTGCCTGGTCGGAACACGTTTTTTTAAGAAGACAGTCGTGTCAAGTTGAATATATTCAGGCTCATTAACCTGAATTGAATTAATAATATTAGCAACCTCGTCAACTAACCTTGTTGGTTCTAAAAACTTCCCATCTGATTTTTGTAGTTCGAACATCTCTTGAAGTTTTTGAGCACTTGCAATCTTTTCTGAAAAACCATTATTGATTGTCTCTAAAAATTTATTTCCACCCTTGAATTTCGAAATAATGGATTCCAATTTAGTGAAATATCCGTCTTCAACATGTTGTATTGGAAAGCCTTTGCCTGTACCATATTGGATTGATGTTCTCCATTTTCGGTCTTCTTTTGTGCTTTTTTCAATATTGTAGTTGGATAATGTTACCGTTAAATTTCCTTCTTTTATTGGCTGCCACCGACATCTTGCATTCTTGTTTTTAATTGGGGGGTTATCAAGAGTCTTAATCTTATAATTGTTTAAATTAATTACCCCTTTGAGATTAGGACTTTTCTCTACAACTAATTCTTGACCTTTTTTTATGTTTAGCGAATCCAAAACAGTTTCTGCAAATGCCCTACTCACAGATGCACAAACGGCGTTGCCGACTAATCTCCATTTGGTATTCTCCGAGCCCATGAATTGATATGTTATTGGAAAACCCATAATAATGGCAGCTTCCCTAACTGTTGGCAACCTAAATTCACCGTCGCCCTTCCTATTAATTTCAGATTTATAAATTATAGACTCTCTGGAGTTCGCAATTCTAGTTGCTGTAATAGTTCTGCTTGGATTGTTTTCGTTTTCCGGAAAGGCCATCTTTCCCATAAATGGATGATTTATTTTCCAGTGTTTCGAAAATCTCCATTCTGCCTCATAAACGCCAGTATCATAAAAATGATCTGTGATTTGCGATTGTTCTATTTCAATTGGGTATTGAATGTCCTTAACAACATTTTGACTTTTTTTATCAAAAGGAGTAGGGAAATGATTTTTGATTTGCTTGATTGACTTATACTTTGGAAGACCGTCGCCTTTTTTACAATGGGTAGGTTTAGGAACAATCAATTTTTTCTTTTTGACTATTTCTCCTGAAATAACCCTTTTTCTTGATTGAATGGAACCATAATCAGCAGAATTTATTACGGCAGTATTTTCAAACAGGTCTATTGCTACAGTATTTGGGCCAATTCTGTGTTTATTTGCCCATTCGGTCAGATTTAAATCTTTAAAAGTGTATGATGTCTGTAGATATCTTTTAGAGTTGACTACATTCTCCATAAACCAAGCTTTCAAAATGGAATTTGGCTGGTGCTTTTTTACAGCCACAATCCTCAAAAAGCATTCGGTTAATTTAACCCCTAACGATTTATCCGCATTACCAGATTTGTTAGAGCTTGAAAAACTAACGCAAGGAGGGCTTCCGATAATTATGTCTGTATTTGGGATATTATCAATTTCCTCAATAGACTTCTCAAAATCCAATATGTTTTTTACTGAACAGTCAAGGTTGAAATTATGATTAAAAGTATCTGTTGCTGGCTTCCAATGGTCATAACCATACTTAATATCAAAGCCCATTTGTCTGAAACCTTCAGAGAACCCACCTGCCCCACAAAAAAAATCTATAACTGTTAACTTTTTATCCATGTGGATAAAAATACCGGTTGCTTTCTTATCTAGTATGTCAATAAATTTATTTTTATGAACTTATTTTTTAACATTCAATTATAATAATTGCGATTTTTCTTAATATTCTTTCCCCCTATATTTACCCCACCTAAACAATAACATGAAACTACATCTTTACCTTGCACTGGCAATTAGCCTGCTGCTGCCTATGGGTGCCTTTTCACAACTGACAGGCACAGTCAGTGATTCCCAAACCAAAATGCCGCTCGCGTTTGCCAATGTAAAAACCGACAAAGGCTATGTCGTAAGTACCGACATCAACGGGCAGTTTGCCCTTAACGAATCACAAAAAATCCTTTGGATCAGCTGCAGTTACATTGGTTACAAAACCAAAAAAATGACGCTCCAGCCTGGACAAAAAACAATTTCCGTTTTGATGGTGCCGGATGAAAGCCAGTTGTCCGAAGTGGTCGTTACAAATATCAATCCCGCCAATGCAATAATACGCAAGGTCATTGCCAGCAAACCGAAGAACAATCCCGAAAACCTGAAGTCGTTCGAATACAATTGTTACAACAAGATGATGCTGAACGTCAGGACGAGCGATACCACGCACATCAAGATTTCGAAGGACAAGCATGCCTTTATGATGGAATCGGTAACGCACCGGAAATTCCTTGCACCCGATTTAAGCGAGGAAATCGTAACGGCTTCAAGGGTATCGGGCTTCCGCGACCCGAGGTTTGCGACCGTGATGACCGATTTCCAGCCGTTCACTTTTTATAAGGAGGATATCCCGATGCTCGACAAGCACTACCTGAACCCGATTAGCGACAACAGCCTCAATAAATACAAATTCCAGCTTGAGGAAACGCGCGTATCAGGCCGCGATACGGTATATGTAATTTCATTTCGGCCAAAACCCGATAAGAATTTCGATGCCCTGAAAGGACAGCTTTACATCAACTCGAACGGTTATGCGGTGCAAAATGTGGTTGCGGCACCCGCCGAAAGGAAGAAAGTCGAGCTGCACATCGTGCAGCAATACCAATTCACAAACGGACAATGGTTCCCTGAACAGATGAGCTTTGCTTTGGTATTTAACGAATATCCGGCCAAAAACATGTCGATGGCCATGGAAGGCAAGAGTTACATTGACAGTGTACACATCAACCCGACGTTGCGACGCAGGGATTTCGGGATTGAAACAGTCCAGCTGCTGCCCGATGCAACGCAAAAGGACAGTGTTTACTGGAACAGTTTCCGGAAGGAACAACTCAATGCAATTGACCGTAAAACGTATCGGTTGCTGGACAGCGTCGGCGTGGCGCACAATACGGACAAGCTTCTGGAAGGTTTTGTGAGCTTTTTTAACGGCAGGCTGCCGATCGGGCCGGTAGATATTGACATCAACAGGACTTTCATGTTCAACAAATATGAAGGCACGCGGCTGGGGACAGGATTGTATACGAATAATAAGGTCTTTAAAAACATTACGCTTGGCGGATTTTACGGCTACGGATTCAAGGATGAGGAATCAAAATACGGCGGGGAAATCGTTTATGAAGCTTCGCGCAAGCATGAATTGACATTTGGCGCGAAATACTATAAAGATTTATTTGAAACGGGACTGCACAATACGGATGCTTCGCGTGGCGCGCTTTTCGATTACCGCAGGTTTATTGGCTCACAGTATGATATGAAAGAAGGGTTTTCGGTTTCGGCGGGTTTCCGGAGCCTGCGCTGGCTGAAATGGCAGTTTGCACTGGCCACAGAATCCGTTGCGCCTAAATACGATTACTATTTTGACAATAAAGGCACGCCAATCACCGATTACCACCATACGAACCTGAACATCAACCTGCGTTTTGCTTATAAGGAACGGTTGGCGACAGTTTTCAACAAACGCACCAGCAGCGGCACCAATTATCCGGTATTGCAACTTTCCTACACACGGGGTTTTAAAAACTGGCTCGATGGGGATTTTGCATATCATAAAATGGAAGCACAATTAAAGCAATCGTTTTACACCAAAACTTTCGGGACGACTTCCTATGCATTGCAGGCCGGATACCTAGACCGCCCGTTACCCTACGGACTTAACTTTACAGGCGAAGGCAGTTATGACAAGAAGATACCGGTGCTGATGAAAAATGTATTCCAGACTATGTATCCTTATGAATTCCTTTCAGACCGCTATGTGAACCTGTTCCTCACGCACGACTTTGCAGGGCTGTTGTTTAAGGCCGGCAGATTCCAGCCTGGGATTTCGCTGCATACCAACCTGGGCTGGGGCGACTTGTCCCGTCCGGAATCACACCAACTGATTGCATACAAGATAAAGGACAAAATCTTCGCCGAATCCGGATTGCAGTTTGACAGCCTGCTTAAGCTCGATTATTTCGGGATTGCAGATGCCGGCTTCGGGGTTGCTGCCTATTACCGATATGGGGCTTATACGCTTCCGGATTTTGATGACAACTTGGTTTTTAAATTGACTTTTAAGATGACCTTGAAGTAGGATTGGGTTATACGATCCCTGTTCCACCTTATAAAATCCCCACACGGAAATCCCATAAATAAAAATTTTAATCCTGTAAAAAGTTTGCAGTACACGGCAATAATTTTGGCATATAAACTTTTAAAAAAATTATTGCCATGAAAAATTTTAAACTTTACATGTTAGCCGCAGCAGGATGCTTAGCGATGACATCATGCTCGTCAGATGACGATAACGGTTCTAATAATAATGTGAGCGATGACATCACAGGGACTTATGAATTGAGTGCTGCAGTAGCTACACAGGCGCAGGATTATGATGGGGACGGTGATACCTCCACAGATTTAGTAACTGAAGGCAGCTGCTACAACGACAGCTGGATCAGTTTCCATGAAAACGGTACTTATGATGAAAGCTACTCTTACAGTACTATGGCCAACGGCGGTGTAAGCCTGGAATGCCACACTGAAGTTTCTTCAGGAACTTATACACGCAATGGGAACACCATTCATACTACAAGTACTTCTGGCACCGTAGGTGTTGAAGCTTCTTATGTATTGGATGTAAGCAACCATACTTTGAAACGTACTGCCGGAAACAGTACCATGACACGTTTTAATGAGAACACTGCTCTTTGGGCAGAAGCCACAGGAAGCCTTCAGTTGGTTTTCAAGAAATACACCGACAATGATACCGATAATGGCAGCACAGATGATGACACTGACAATACAAGTACAAGCGGAATGGCCGAAATCATGGGCAACTTCGGATTGGATGCACTGATTGCCGGAAGCGCACAGGATTTGGATGATGATGGCAACAGCTCTACAGACCTTACCAACGAAGTGAACTGTTACAGTGATTCACACATCATGTTCCACACCAATGGTACTTACGAAGAAACAAGGTCAAGAAGCGTTTTAGGAAACCTGAACCTTTCCTTAGACTGCGATACTGAAACGAGCACAGGTACATGGACACGTGTTGGAAACAAAGTGTTTACTAGGTCTTCAGGGAACGCTTCAACACGTACAACGTTCGACCTGGATTCGTCAACACACATCTTAAGCCGTTCTGAAAGTAATGGTGATTATCCTTCATTCAACACCCTGACCAACATTTTCGCGATGGTATCGGGCAACCTGAAGTATGAATACCAAAAATCAAACAATTAGTCGCTATAGTTTATATAATTAATAACAACTAAAGCCTGCCGGATTAAAAACGGCAGGCTTTTTCATTTCATAAGCTTATACTGAAATCCTGTAATGTTACGCGGGTGGCTGAGGCTTAGTTTTGCAGGTATAAACTTAAAAATTCATATTGCAATGAAAAACTTCAAACTTTACTTATTGGCCGCAGCAGGATGCTTAGCGATGACGTCATGCTCTTCAGATGATGATGAGGACAACACAGGAAATGCCAGCCTTGTCGGTACTTACGAACTTACGGCTGCCGTAACCGCAGATGCCCAGGATTTTGATGGTGACGGCGACACCTCTACAAATTTGGTTACAGAAGGAACCTGCTACAACGACAGCTGGATCAGTTTTCATGCCAATGGAACTTATGACGAAAGCTATTCATACAGCATGGTAAGCAATAACGGCGTGAGCCTGGAATGTCATACCGATGTATCTGCCGGGACCTATACACTTACAGGCAGCACGATTACCACGACGCGTACTTCCGGCACTGGGGATGCAACAGCTACTTACAGCTTTAATTCGCAGAACCACAAACTACTGCGTGTAGTAAACAATGCCGCTACATCAATGTTTAACACGACAATGGCACTTTGGGCCACCGGACACGGTAACCTGGAACTGACTTTTGAAAGGTACACCGAGAACGATACCGATGCTGGTGCTACCGATGATGATACCAACAATACCAATGCTACAGCAGCGGCTGAGGTAACAGGAAGGTTTGAATTGACTTCTTTGATCACCGGATCTTCTCAGGATCTTGACGATGATGGTGACAGCTCCACAGATCTTACCAATGAAAACACCTGTTACGGTGACTCGAACATCCTTTTCCATACCAATGGAACTTATGAGGAAACAAGAACCTGGACTACCGTTGGCAATTTAGGGGGATCTCTTGATTGTAATACCGTAGCGCATACAGGTACCTATACCCGAAGCGGAGCAAACGTATACACCAGGAGTGCTGATGGTGTCAATACTATGTATACTTATAATGCTACTACCCATTACCTGAAACGTAGTGATGCTGATGGTTCGATTCCGACGTTTAACAGTACCACGAATCTGTATGCTATGACGACCGGGAATTTAGAATACGAGTATTCGAAAACAAATTAAAATTCCTATCATAATTAGTTAATAATAAAAAGAGCCGCTTCAATAAATGAAGCGGCTCTTTTGTGGCCTGATATATGTTTTATGACTTGTTCCTGCAATGAATAATGGGCTTTACAAAGACTTTGAAAAGAGATGAGTCCCTGAAAATTTCATTAAGAATGTTTCGCTCAAAATACATCGGCCAATCGGCCACAAAAAAAGCCGCCTTATTACAGGGCGGCTTTTTGATATCATGAATTGCAATTACATTTTTAATACCTTGAAGTTGGCTTCCTTATCTTCAGATTTCAGTTTGAAGAAATAAGTACCTGCGGCAAATCCGGAAATGTCAACCGTTGCATCAACGGAATTAACAGTTTTCCTATACAATAACCTGCCTTCTATATTGTAAACAAGTATTTCGCCAATACTGGACTTAGCACTGATATTCACAATGTCCTTGGTAGGGTTTGGATAAAACGCGAAATCAAAGCTATTGTTTTCATCAATACCTAAGTTAGGACTCATTGTAAACAGGTATTCTATATAGCCAGTAGAAAGGAATCCTGAGCAGACCGGCCTGACTTTTACCTTGTATTGTGTTCCCACGGTAAGATTTGTAGCGGAATAATTCATCACGGAAACCTGATCAGGAAATTCAAATGAACTCGAAGCTTCGCTGACAGAAACTTCCCACTCATCCGTACCACTCGTATCTGCCCAGTTTACCTGAATAGAACTGGCGGAAAGTGATGACACACTGATATTGGAAACCCTGTTCACGCAAGCACCAGCGCAGTCCGTACTAAGGCATGAAGAACCGTTTACGAAGTTTAATACCGCTCCTCTGGGCTGAGGACCAAAGCCATTGTTGAATGCAATACCGACACCGTTAACCAAATGGCAGTAGCTCATCATAGTCCCTTTAACATTTGCCGGCGGTATCGGACCCAGCTCACAATCGCCTTCCACATAGCCGGCACAACTGTCTATAGAGGTGTTGTTACCATTCCAGACGCAGGCATGTGTATGCCTTGATCCAAGTACGTGTCCGTTTTCATGTGTTACCACATTCACAGTCCAGGAATATGTTGGGACATCCTGGTAACTAGGATCAACGTCTGAATAACTGTAGTTTAAGTTCGTACAAATCCCTCCAATAGTCGCTGCTACACCGCCAAGTCCTCCCGGATCTATTCCTATAAGTGATCCTACATCACCATCGAAATTAGGGCGTAAACTTCCAAACTGGTCTTTGTAATCAGAAGAATCTGAACCTGTATAAGGGTCCGGAGTAGTCCACATAAAAAGAGCCTTAAAGGCAATAGTTACTGTCTCATTTGCATAAAGTGTCTGGATATTATTAAACAGTCCCATCATCCAGTTTGCAGTAGAATAGGCATTGCTGCCATTGCTTTGGTACAGGTTATAGTCCATTTCAAAATACATTGAAACGCATTTTACGGTCTGTGGGCTTGCCGTTTGGTTTCCGTCTCGGTGTGCATCTACACTGCCACTTATATTTTTATCATTTGTATGGCACTCGAAATTCTGGCTTACCTGCATATTCTGGTCCTCATAAATGATGTAATCATTGGCATTGCCTTCTTTTATGAGTTTACCGATAACCAGATTGCTCAAATCCGGATTCGAAACAATACCCATCATCTGCCCATCGTAGAAACTTAAGGAAGCAATAGAGTTTTCATCTCCTTTGATCATTCCACGGTAATAAACCCCAGGTGTAAAAGGCATTGATGATTGCCTGTCTGTATCGATATGGAAACCATCTGCAAACAAATTCACGCTGTAAAGCTGCACCGTAACCAGTTTTTGATGGTATGGGATTTCCACTTCAATCGTAGGGTATTTTTGCGCGACAATGTCATTGATCACATTCACATTTGCTTTCGCGTAAGCAGCATCTTTTACGATAGCTTCACGACTTTTATCAATTGCGCTCGTAGGCGTGAAAACCTGAAAGTTTTTGAATACCGCTTTCTTCGCAATTAACTTTTCCACATCCTGTACTACAGCTTTCTGCGCCTGGAAGGTGACAGAAAACAGGAGCGCTGTTAAAAGGATAATTTTTTTCATAGTGTTTTTATAATTAAAAGAGGTCAAATATAAGGTATTAATTTGTTAATTTTTTGATTTATAAAGTTTTCAGGTCCTTAATTACCTTAAAAGCCACATCTACATCATCTTCACTCACAAGGACTGTGAATTCATAAGAAGTAGAAATTACCTCATTGATGATGATCCCTTCCCACGCCAGCCTTTGGAATATAAAATAGTAAACGCCCGGTGTCGACACGTTATCTTTCGGCAGCTTAATGGTAATTGAGGCCAGGTTTTCAAATTTATGCAACAGCCTTTCGCCTGAAAAATGCTTGTCAACCAAATGGCTTACGCTTTCGCTGACTACGATATTGGTTTCACTGACGCCTCTGGAAGAGGTATAGAAAATATCAGAATAATTATTGATTTCAGAAATCAGTTCTGCCTGTTTGTTCAAAATGGTATCCGAAACTGCAAAAGTAAAATCGGACAGTGAAGAGCGCACCGTGATTTCTCCTAGATTCTTCAGGACTTTTACGATTTTGTGGTTCAGCCGGAAATCAAGGTCTTCAGAAAGCCTTTTCAGCGCCATGACAATAGCGCCTTGCTTTACGTCTTTGCCCAATTCAGTCTGGAGTTCAGGAAGCATATTCCTTGAAAGTGATGTCAGGTTGATGATGCCCTGCGACAGCGCACTTAAAAGAAATGGCTTGGTCTTGATGTAGTTTTCGACTACAGCAGAAATTGTTTTCATAAGTATGGTTGTGGTGGTGTTTGTTTTGCAAACATACAATTAAAAAACAATTTGTTACAAATATAACACGCTAAAAATGATAAAAAGCGTCTTCAAGATGCTCAATAATAAATTGATTGTTAGTCGCGTGGATGGCAATAATGTCAAATCGGACCTGCATATCCAGGTCATTATCTTCAACATATTGGTTGACGGCTTTGACCAGAAGTTTGATCTTTTTAGGCTTCACGAATTCCTGCGGCAACCCGAAATCAACAGATGACCTGGTCTTGACTTCAACAATGGCCAATATATTTTCTTTGCGCGCAATAATATCGATTTCCGCTTTCTGGAATTCCCAGTTGGTTTCCAGGATTCCATAGCCTGCTTTCTGCAGAAACGCCACAGCCAGTTCTTCTCCAAGTTTTCCTAATTCGTTATGGGAGGCCATTTTTTAGTTTTCAGTGGACAGTGGCAGTAGGCAGTTATTCGAAGTTGACTTTTGAACCTTTTTCGGACACATCGACGGAAACCGTTTTTCCAAAAATCATCGCATGATTGTCTTTGATGTGCCCTGCCGGGAAATTATAAATCACCGGAATTTTATAATCCTTAAGGATATCCTGGATAATCTGCAGCGCATCTTTCCCCCACGGGATGTCATTGTCCTTCATTTCGGTCATGCCGCCTACGATTACGGCTTTCAGTCCGTCAAAGTAGCCGTTGCGCTTCAGGTTCATCATCATGCGGTCGATGTGGTATAGATATTCGTCCAGGTCTTCGATGAAAAGGATTTTCCCTTTGTAATCCACTTCTGATTTTGAGCCTAAAATACTGTATAATACAGACAGGTTTCCGCCGACTAGCTCCCCTGAAGCTTTTCCTGTTTTGTTGTAAGCATGTGACGGCAAAGTGTATTCAAGCTTTTCCCCGAACAGTGCCTTACGCAAAGATTCGATTGCTTCAGGCGTGGCCGTTTTGGCATTCATTGTCATCAGTGCGTGCATCGTTTCGATGCCCATGTTGTTGATGTGGCTGTGTAAAACCGTCATGTCGCTGAAGCCAATGACCCATTTCGGATTTTTCTTAAATTTTGTAAAATCAAGCCTGTCGATAATCCTTACTGTCCCATATCCGCCTTTTCCTGCCCAGATGGCTTTTATGGCCGGGTTGTCCATCATGTCCTGGAAATCGGTGGCTCGCAGCCAGTCGGCACCGGCGAGCTGATGGTCTTCCTTCCCGATCGTTTTCCCGATCGCAACATGCAATCCCCAGCTTTCAAGCAATTTGATTCCGGGTTGCAGCGTGGCGAGTTCAATTTTCCTGGCGGTAGCCAAAATGCCTACCGTATCGCCTTTCTTTAAGAATTCAGGTGTAATCATTTTTCGTTGTGCTTGAGTATTTTCGGAAATGAAAAATCCAAAGCAAAATAGTAGAAGCAAGGCTTTCGGGTATTTCATTGTTTAAAAATCGGTTCAGACAAAAGTATCAATAATTTTTATGCAACCTGAACTGTTGTTATTCCGACATCGTTAAAATCCGTACTTTTGCAGTCAATTTCTCAAGAATTATGATACAAAATCCAAAAAGATACACGGTTACGGCCGCTTTACCTTATACAAATGGCCCCATCCACATCGGGCACCTCGCAGGCGTTTATGTGCCTTCCGATATTTATTCGCGTTACCTGCGCATCCAGGGAAAGGATGTGGCGTTTATCTGCGGAAGCGATGAACACGGCGTGGCGATATCGATGAAAGCCAAAAAAGAAGGCATTACGCCGCAGGAAGTCATCGATAAATATGACGGCATCATCCGTAAATCCTTTGCCGATTTTGGAATTTCGTTTGACAATTATTCGCGCACTTCATCCAAGGTACATCATGAAACGGCTTCGGCATTTTTCAGGAAACTGTATGATAACAGCCAGTTTATTGAAGAAGTTACCGAACAATTATATGATGCCAAAGCCGAACAGTTCCTTGCCGATCGTTTCGTAACCGGAACCTGCCCTAAATGCGGGAATGAGGAAGCGTATGGCGACCAGTGCGAACGTTGCGGATCGACCCTGAACGCTACCGATTTAATTAACCCAAAATCTACTATTACCGGTGAAACGCCTGTTTTGAAGGAAACCAAACATTGGTTTTTGCCTTTAGATCAGTACGATACGTTCCTGAAAGAATGGATTCTTAAAGACCACGCTAAGGACTGGAAAACCAACGTTTTAGGTCAGGTAAAAAGCTGGCTTGACGATGGCCTGAAACCACGTGCCGTAACGCGCGACCTCGATTGGGGTATTCCGGTTCCTGTGGAAGGCGCTGAAGGAAAAGTTTTATACGTATGGTTTGACGCCCCGATCGGTTACATTTCTTCGACCAAGGAATGGGCAGAACGTGAAGGAAAAGACTGGGAACCATACTGGAAAAGCGCCGACACGAAACTGGTACATTTTATCGGAAAAGACAATATCGTGTTCCATTGTGTGATTTTTCCAGCCATGCTTAAAGCAGAAGGGTCTTTTATTTTACCTGACAACGTTCCTGCTAATGAATTCCTGAACCTCGAAGGCAACAAGTTATCAACGTCCAAAAACTGGGCAGTGTGGCTGCATGAATACCTTGAAGACTTTCCGGACAAGCAGGATGTATTGCGTTATGCACTAACGTCAAATGCTCCGGAAACCAAGGACAATGATTTTACCTGGAAGGATTTCCAGGCACGCAATAACAACGAATTGGTTGCTGTTCTTGGGAATTTCATCAACCGCGTTGTGGTCTTGACACATAAATATTATAACGGAATCGTTCCTGAACCAAATGATTTTACCGAAATCGACGAACAGACATTAACCGAAATGCGTGCTTACCCGGCAGTCATTTCAAGTTCTGTGGAGCGCTACCGTTTCAGGGAAGCGCTGGGCGAAGTAATGAATGTGGCGCGCCTCGGCAATAAATACCTGGCTGATGAAGAGCCATGGAAAATGGTGAAAGAAAATCCAGAACGGGTAAAAACACAAATGTTCGTCGCACTGCAGATTGCCACTGCTTTGGCCGTCCTGGCTGAACCATTCTTACCGTTCACTTCTGAAAAACTGAAACGCATGCTGGGCATACATGTAAGTCCGGAAGAAGTAAACGACTGGGAAGAGGTGGCCAAACCGCAAACGATACTTTCACCAGGAACACTACTAGGTGCAGCGGAATTGCTTTTTGCAAAAATAGAAGATGACGAAATCCAAAAACAGGTTGACAAACTTGAGGCAACAAAAACCGCGAATAAAGCTGAAAACAAAAAAGTGGAAGCACAGAAAGAATTAATCCAATATGAGGATTTTGCAAAAATGGATTTGCGTGTCGGAACCATTTTAGAAGCCGAGAAAATGCCTAAAGCAAACAAACTGCTGATTTTAAAAATCGACACCGGCATTGACATCAGGACAATCGTTTCGGGTATAGCCGAAAGTTTTTCTCCCGAAGAAGTCATTGGCAAGAAGGTAACTGTTCTTGTGAATCTTGCCCCAAGGAACCTGCGCGGCACGGAAAGCCAGGGCATGATCCTGATGACAAACAATGCTGAAGGCAAACTGGTTTTTGTGAATCCGGATACCGATGGTGTTGGGAATGGTGAAACTATAAATTAATCCTGCTTTGAGAAACACTGGGATTTCTCCGGGACAATTCAACATATTATGAATATCAAAGTAATCGCCTTCGATGCTGACGACACCCTTTGGGTAAATGAGCCTTATTTCCAGGAAACTGAAGAAAAATTCTGTGAATTGCTGGCACCATATTTGTCAAGGCACACCTTATCACAGGAACTTTTTAAGACTGAGATTGCCAATCTTCGTTTGTACGGTTATGGCATTAAAGGCTATATACTCTCCATGATTGAAGCGGCTTTGCAAATTTCGAACAACACCATCAGCAATGAGGTGATTGCCAAGATTATCCAATATGGAAAGGAACTTCTGGAAAAACCAATTGAATTACTCGATGGCGTGGAAGAAGTGCTTGAAACCCTGAACCCGAAATATAAAATTGTCGTAGCAACAAAAGGGGACTTACTGGACCAAAGGCGTAAACTCCACAATTCGGGATTGGGGAAATATTTCCATCATATTGAAGTGATGTCGGACAAGCAGGAAGTCGATTATTCCGATCTGGTGAAACGCCTTGACATTCATCCCTCTGAATTCCTTATGATTGGAAATTCCTTAAAGTCGGATGTACTCCCGGTTTTGGGAATCGGCGGGCATGCCATTCATATTCCGTTCCATACAACCTGGGCTCATGAGAAAATCGACCATCAGGTGGTTCATGAGAATTTCCGAGACTTTGAAAAAATCAAGGATGTCCTTTACCTTTTCCAATGATGAAGCAATATCTTGACCTTGATTCATGGCCCAGGGCAGCCCATTTCGAATTCTTCCGCAAATTTGACGAGCCTTTTTTTGGTGCCGTCGTGGATATCGATTGCACCAAAGCCTATACAATAAGCAAAGAACATGGTGATTCATTTTTTCTTTACTACCTGCACAAAACCTTGAGTGCAGTGAATGCCATTGAAGCTTTTAGGTACAGGATCGAAGATGAAAAAGTCATCATTCATGAAACCATCCATGGATCGGCGACCATTTCGCGTGATGATGGTTCATTCGGATTTTCATTGATTGCTTTTCATGTGGATTTCGATGTGTTTTCACAAAATGCTTTGGTGGAAATTAACCGTGTCAAAAACACCCCCGGACTTTTCACCAGATCCTTTGACGAAGACAGCCTGATTCATTTTTCAGCGTTGCCCTGGGTTAAATTCACGTCTTTGTCACATGCCCGGAGCTTTTCATTTCCTGATAGTTGCCCGAAAATTTCTTTTGGAAAAGTGACAACTGACCAAAACGGGACAAAAACAATGCCCATGTCAGTTCATGTACACCACGGCTTGATGGATGGGCTACATGTGGGTCAATTTATTGAGTATTTTCAGGAGCTGATGAATATATAATGCTTAATTTCACGTTCAGGATAAAAATTTATTTTGAAAATGATTCACATGCTACGGTTAACGATACTTTTTTTATTCTTTGCCAATCTGGCTTCCTCACAAACCTTATTGGTTTCCACTCCGCTGGAATTGAAAAAAAACAGTGATTCGCATCAGGCAATGAATGCCGTGAACAGAAAAACAAATGAGGTCTATGCATTTGTGGCTGATAAGGAAAAAATTCATTTATTGCATTATAACAACGCGCTGTTTCTGCGTGATACACTCAGTGTGGATTTTCCGGACAAGCAATCTCTGTCATTCATCGGATATGCTTTTGAAGGAAATAATCCAGTTCTTTTGCTGGCCGATACCGACTTAAAAAAAGTACAGCAGATTGTCTTTGATCTGGAAGACAAATCGACTTCAGTTAAAACCCATGACTTCATTCCTAAAGGTGAAAATTTCATCTGCAGTTTTACTCAGGATGGTATCTTTTACGCAATCACCACGCTGCAAAAAGCATCAAATCTAAAATTTTATATCTTTAGCAACGGATCTCTTTTACAGCAAACCATTGACTTTTCCGGTTTTGAGTTTGCCGACGAAAGAGCGGAGACGATTTCATTTTCAGACTTGCTTTCCAGATTCCCGATTGAAAAACTGGAAACCCAATCCGTCAATGCACTTGCTTCAGGAATACAGAAAACGAAACTATTTATCGAAACCGGAAAAATCATCCTTACCATTGATACCAATCCAAAATTAACTTCCTTATTCCAGATTAACCTTAATGATTTTTCGGTTAATAAAACCGATTTTCTCCATCCTGTCATTAATCCGCAAAACCCGAAGGTTTCAGAACAGTCAAACTCTTATTATAATTCCAATCGGTTGTACCAATTGAAATTCAACGAAGAAAAACTAATGCTTTCTTCCACTGATTTGTCAAAGCCAGATATTCCGCAAACTCATGAAGTTTCCATCAACGACACAATAACCTTCAGGCATTCAACGCTATGGAGCAGGACCGGAAAAAGGCAGCCATCAGAAATCAGTGTGAAAAAATTCTTCAGGAAACTGGACTCTTCGCAGGTCGGAATGACGGTTTATACCACAATGACTAAAAACACCCTGATCACCATTGGCGGATTGCGTGAAACTACGACTGCCGGCAACCTCATCCTGGGTGTGGCTTTAGGTGCAGGCTCCATAGCTTACGGAGGAAGCGGTGACGTTGTTAATTTATTTGACAATGACACTGCACAATCCGTATATTTTGAATCGGTTTTTGATGAACAGTTCAGGCACCTGGATTCGCAGCCGGAAATTCTGGCTGATGATTATATTTCCCAATTCCTTGATGATAACGATGCCATTATGCTTACAGATGTGTTCCGATATAAGGATTTTTACATCCTGGCATACTATGAGAAAAAAGGCAAGCGATATGTGCTGCGTAAATTCAGCGATGGCGGCGTAGACTAATTTGCAGTTTATTTTCCCAGTAAGAGTAATTCGTTCACAACTACTTCCGTGATGTAACGCTTTTCGCCGTTTTTATCATCATAACTCCGGTGCGTTAGTTTTCCTTCGACTGCGATTTCTTTGCCTTTCGGGACATATTTTTCTATTAAAGCCGCAATCTTTCCCCACGCAATGATCCGGTGCCATTGGGTTTCCTCGACTTTTTCACCTTTATCATTCTTGTATGTTTCATGGGTCGCCAGCGTCAGGATGGCTTTTTTCCTGCCTTCTGCGAATTCCGTTATTTCCGGGTCGCCTCCGGCATGCCCGATCAATTGTACTTTGTTCCTTAATGTGTTCATGGCTTTTCAAATTTTGTTATTGTCTTGTTTCATGCCGAAACCCTGCACTTGGTTCCGGTTTGGCAAAGGTTTTCCATTTGGCTTTATTTAACCGGTTAACAAACGTTTAAATTCGTTTGCTGTTGATTGCAAGCGTTTGCAAATGAATAATTATTATTATATTTGGTTGACTTTAAAAGTCTTAAACGCCATTAACACAAGGTATTTACTGTGTAGCCCCGATGGAAGCGGCATCCTTTTTCCTGCTCCTTTAGCAGGAAAAAGATATAGCGGACAGCGGGAACAGCTCCTGAAAATACCAACCATAAAAATGTAAAAGCCATGAAAAATTGCCTTGAATGCCATGAAAAAGTAGTGGGCCGGGAGGATAAGAAATTCTGCAGCGACGCTTGCCGCAACGCCTACAACAACAAAATCAACAAAGACACGACTAATTTTATGCGGAACGTAAACAACACCCTGAGACGGAATTACCGCATTTTGTCGGAGCTGAACACGCAGGGAACTTCAAAAACAGATCGGGCCCGGCTGTTGCATAAGGGCTTCGATTTTGATTTTTTCACGAATATCCTGACGACAAAAACCGGAAACACGTACCATTTTGTGTATGATCAGGGTTATCTTGCACTTAAAAACGGGCGGTATGTGCTCGTAAGGAAAGAAACCTAACCCCATATCCCCATGAAAAAGAAATTCGGTTCCCTCCCCACAATATTTGCTTTATCAGCCATCATTGTTTTTATTTTTTATTCGATGATGCCGAACTCGGTTACGGATCAAAACCTGCCCATGTCTGAGTTCTCAACGAAACGCGCTTTAAAGATTGTGGCTGAAATCGCTGAGAAACCCCACTATATCGGCTCAGCAAATCATGATGCCGTTGCCGAATACATCACAGGGGAACTTAAGAACCTGGGATTAGAAACCGAAATCCAGCAAGGATACAGCCTTACAGAATGGGGAAGCCTTACAAAATCCAAAAATATCATTGCTACGATGAAAGGCACTGGCGGCGAAAAATCGCTGTTGCTGCTTTCCCATTATGACAGCGCCCCGCATTCGAAATCTTACGGTGCTGCGGACGATGCAAGTGGTGTCGCGACGATCCTGGAAGGTGTAAGGGCATTTCTGCATCAAAAGACAGTCCATAAAAACGATATTGTCATTTTGTTTACTGATGCGGAAGAAATAGGATTGAACGGCGCAGCGCTGTTCGTACAGCAGCATGCTTTGGCCAGGAATGTCGGGGCTGTAATCAATTTTGAGGCGCGCGGCACTTCCGGCCCGTCATATATGCTGATGGAAGTTAACAAGGGAAACGCAGAAATGGTGCGGCATTTTTCAGAATCAAATGTCCCTTATCCTGCCTGTAATTCCTTGATGTACAGCATTTACAAGATGCTTCCTAATGACACCGACCTGACGGTTTTCAGGGAGAATGGAAAAATCCAGGGCTTTAATTTCGCTTTTATTGATGATCATTTTAATTACCATACGCAGCAGGATGATTTGCAACACCTTAATCCTGCGTCATTGGCGCACCACGGAAGTTACCTGATGCCTTTGATGAAACATTTCTCGGATGCTGACTTGGCATCGCTGGACACTCCAGATGATTCGGTGTATTTTAACATTCCTTATGGATTTATCAATTATCCGTTTTCCTGGAACTTTCCTTTATTCATCATATCGATAGTAATTTTTTGTGGGCTTTTGTTTGTCGGTTTCGGCAAAAGGGTTTTGAATGGAAAAGACATCGGGAGGGGATTTTTAGTGTTTTCAGGTGCGGTTTTCGTTGCGGGAATTTTGGCATTTTTGGGTTGGAGGGCCATATTGGCAGCCTATCCGCAATACACGGACATCCAACAGGGATTTACCTATAATGGCCATGATTACATTGCTGCTTTTATTATGCTGGGACTGGCTGCGGCGTTGTGGTTTTATCGCCGTAATATCCCTGAAATGCAAACAATGAACTATGCCGTTGCTCCTATTTTACTATGGATTTTGATCAATGGCGGCATCGCCTCTTTTTTACCAGGCGCGGGTTTCTTCATTATCCCAACTTTGGCGGCATTGATCGGGTTCGCTTATTTTATCGTTACACAAAAAACGTCGCAATTCCTGAATGTGCTATTAGCCATTCCCGCTCTGGCATTGGTTGCCCCATTTTTATTGGCTTTGCCAGTAGGTTTGGGATTAAAGATGTTGTATGGGGTGGTGGCATTGGCGGTTTTGGTTTTCGGGCTGATGTTGCCCGTATTTGGGACAATGGCTGCAAAAGGCCGATGGGTCGTTGTGTTTTTATTGGGCTCGATTGGATTTATGCTGCATGCGCATATGCATTCCGGTTTCGAACCTGGCAAGGCGAAACCGAACAGCCTGCTGTACTATTATGATGCGGAAAAGCAAAAAGCATACTGGACGACTTATGACAACAAACCTGATGAATGGACAAAACTGTACTTGGGCGACCATCCTAAAAAAGCGACACTGTTGAATAAGGACAAGCTGTACAGCAAATATGATTCTGATTTCAGTTGGTGTGCCGAAGCGCCATTGAAGGATTTGGCTGCGCCGCAGATTGATTTTATAAAAGATACCATTATTGGGAATTTCAGATATTTTAATATCAAAATCACGCCGAACAGGAAAGTGAACCGCTATGATATTTTTGCCGCGGAAAAAATGAAACTTTACAACCTCAAAGCTAACGGAATTGCACATTTGAATCAAAAAGGATCTTTGTACAAGCGAAAAGGAAAAAGGATTTTATCGTATTATGTCGTTGATAATGAGCCTTTGGAAATGGCATTTGCTGTCGACAGGAATACGGTTTTTGATATGAGCCTGCTGGAATCCTCTTTTGACTTATTGGAAAATCCAATGTTCAGTATTGCGAAAAGGCCTCTTTCGACAATGCCATCTCCGTTTGTATTGAATGATGCCGTTGCTGTGAGGATGAAAATAAAAGCAAGCCCGAGACGTCCGGAAATTATTGCGCCGCCAATAGAAAACATCAGGAGCAATGCGGAAAATTAGTGTGCTGGGCTGTGGGTGGCTCGGCCTTCCTTTAGCGACAGATCTGATTAAAACAGGTTTCTCAGTGAACGGCTCGACGACTACTGAAGAGAAAATGCCCATCCTTAAAAGTTTTGGCATCAATCCTTTTTCAATTTCTGTAAATGCTGATGGAGTTCGGGGTGATATCACTTCATTCCTCAATTCGTGTGATACATTGATTGTTGATTTCCCGCCTAAATTGAGGGGAGATGCTTCAGAAAATTTCGTTTCTAAAGTAAGGAATCTTATTCCGTTTATTGAAAGCAGTACTGTTGCTCATGTGATATTTATAAGCTCTATATCCGTGTACGGCGAAAATCAGGGTATTGTTACTGCATCCACATTGCCTGAACCGGTTACGGAATCCGGAATGCAATTGCTCGAAGCCGAACAACTTTTAATGGAAAACACTCACTTTACTACGACCATCGTGCGCTTTGGAGGGCTTGTCGGAAACGATCGCCATCCGGTTTATCATCTTGCCGGAAGGACAGATTTGGACAACCCTGGAGCTCCCATAAACCTGATCCACATCACAGATTGTTTAGGGATTATTTTGTCGATAGTCAACAAAAACGTTTCGGGCGAGATTTTCAATACCGTGGCACCATTCCATCCTTCGCGAAAAGATTACTATAGCGCAAAAGCGGCTTCAATGGGTTTGGCCGAACCACATTTTAAAGAAGAGGCAACGGGAACAGGCAAAGTTATTGACAGCAATAAATTGCGGCAGGTTTTGGACTATGAATTTTCTGTTACCGAAAAAATATAAAAAAACCCGATTGTGAATCGGGTTTTTCTTTTAATATGATCTGATTATTTTTTTACAATCAGGAATTCGCTTCGGCGGTTGAGTGCATGTTGCTCTTCGGTGCAATTCTCTTTGCAATCAATCTTAGGCTCACTTTCACCATAACCTTTACCCGAAATCCTGGAAGCATCGATGCCTTTTGAAATCACGTACTGTACGGTAGCTTTCGCCCTGCGGTCTGAAAGATCCATGTTGTAAGCATCTTTACCCCTGTTATCAGTATGCGATTTTACGAAAATAACCATCTCAGGGCTGCTCTTCATTACCTGGATAAGCTTATCCAATTCAAAGGCACCTTCCTGTGTGATGTTGGCCATGTTGTATTCGAAATTGACATCTTTAAGGATCACTTCTTTTTCAGTTACGATAACATCGATAGGGTTCAATGGTGCGTCAACTTTCACTTTTCCACCCTTGCTTTTTGCTATTGGGAAAACGGCACTGTCATAACCCTCTTTTGATGCCTGTATGCTGTATTCTTTGTTACATTCCACAACATACATCACTTCTCCGTTGGCAGTTGTGCTCCTGGTTTCGATGATGTTTTTCTTAGCATCGAGAATCGCTACACGAGCACCCTCAATCGGTTGTCCTGTTTTAGCATCTGTCACTACAGAAGTGGCTTCTACGCTGCAAACCGGATCCGCAATAAAAATATCGTCTGTCCCGCTGCGGTTACTGGAGAAGAATCCGATGTTTTTAGAAGTACTGAAAGTAAACGAAAAATCATCTTTTTCGCTATTTACCGGTTTCCCGATATTTTTAGCTTCGCCGTCCTGGCCTGTTTTATTCAGATCGATCGAAAATACGTCCAATCCACCCAGACCTTGCTTACCGCTTGAAGAGAAATAAAGTACGTTGTCATCCGTGATATACGGAAATTGTTCATTGCCTTCGGTATTCACTTTCTTACCAAGATTTTCCGGAGTACCATAACTGTCATCACCATTAACGGAAACTTTCCAAATATCTGACTGACCCATTGTACCAGGCATATCTGAAGAAAAATACAAGGTTTTGCCATCTTTACTAATCGATGGGCCGCTTGTAGAATATGCTTTGCTGTTAAAAGGCAACGAGATAAGGTTGCCCCACTTGCCATCCTGCTTTGTCGCTTTGTAAATATTGACAACACCGAATTTTGTTTTCAGTTTTTTGTCTTTCACAAAGTTGTTGTCAGCCTGGCTGTCGCGTGCAAAGTACATCGTGTTTCCGTCGGCGGTGATGGTTACCGGCCCTTCGTGCCATTTTGTGTTTAATTCGGTAAGCTCTTCCACTTTTCCGAAAGTACCGTCAGCGGCATTGTAAGAAACATAATAGATGTCAAGGTATGGCTCGTCATTCCAGCCGTCTGTCCTTTTGGATTTATTGCGGGTACTGGTAAAGTAAACATTGTTATCATTGGCCAATACTGCACCGAATTCAGATTTTTCACTATTGATGGCAGTCGTCTTTACGTTGAAAGCTTTTTGTTTGTCAAGGAGCTTAGGAAGGTAATCCGGATTTTCCATAAAAGTCTTTGCCCTTTGATCGTTTGGCATTTTTGAAGCAAACACTTTCATTTGCTTATTTGACTCCTCATACTTGCCATTTGCCTTCAGCATTTGCGCATACTTGTAATAGGTCTCTGCATCTTGTGGCTCAGTCACTACTTTGGCATACCATTTGGCAGCTTCGGCTGTGTTGAACATATTGTAATACGAGTCAGCCAATTGCTTGTAAACATAATTATCTGCTTTTCCTTTATTGACAAGGTCCAGGTATTCCTTAACCGCATCCACATACTCTAATTGGGCAAAAAGCTTGTCGGCCTTCTGCGTATCCTTGTTTTGTGCCGATATTACATTGGCAGCAAAAGCTAAAATCAATACTATATATAATTTTTTCATTATCGGAGTGGCTATTAGGTTAGAAATATCTTGGTGAACGTGATACCTTTTTCGGGAAGTTCAAATCGAAAAGCAGGATGATCTCGTGTGAGGAGGTCGTCACCGTCTTCAGATCTGAAATGATGTGGTCATAGGCATAACCAATCCTCAGGTTCGGCGTGATGGCATAGTTCACCATACCTCCGAAACTGTCGTCCACGCGGTAGGTGGCACCGATCTCAAACTTCTCGATGAACAATGCGTTAAGCGATAAGTCCAGCGAACTCGGAGAGTTGAAAGCCGATTTCAGCATCGCGAATGGCTTCAGCTTCAAATCAGGATTGATCTGGAATACGTAACCTCCCGTAAGGAAGTAATGCTGCGTCTCGGTACCGTATTTGATCCCGTTGTAGTCCAGATGGTTCGCCTTAAGCATGTTCGGGACCGAAAAGGCTACGTAGTAACGGTCTGTGTAGTAAAAGAATCCGGCACCGACATTCAGGTAGACGTTGTTGGTGTCTTCGCGGAAAGCGTCGTCGTCAAGGTCCGGAAGGCTCGGTGCGATCTCGCTGTTGAGCCCGATCCTCTGGAAGGTGGCCCCTGCCTTAAGACCTAAGGCCAGGCGGTGTTCCCCGCCAAGGTTCAGCGTGTAGGAAAAATCACCATAGGCGTTCTGCTCCTTCACCGGACCGATCTCATCGGAGATCAGCGAGAGGCCCACGCCCACATTCTTGCCCACAGGCGTAGATCCTGAAAACGAAAACGTCGATGGTGCGCCGTCAACATTGACCCATTGCTTGCGGTATAAAAGTCCGAAGGAAAGGTTCTCCTTCGAGCCCGCATAAGCAGGGTTCATGACGTTCATGTTATACATATACTGCGTGTAGTGGGGATCCTGCTGCGCACTTGCGTCAATCAGGGCAAGCAGGAATAATAAGGCGGCTAATTGTATTTTCTTCATCTCTTTGATTGTTATTTCATTTGGTTATGAAAGCTGCCCCGAGGGGCAGCATATCCTTTTTTCCTGTTCTTGATTATCTGTTGATGTAAACCCATCCGGTCCTCTGCTCGCCGTCGGCCTTGTCTATCACATAGAAATACGTGCCGTCAGGAAGTTCGTCGCCGGAATTGTCCTGGCCAACCCATTGGTTGGTGTAGTTCGTATACTCATAAACAACAGTACCATAACGGTTGAAGATGCTCAGGTGTTTCACGTTCAGGGTCGTCAGGTCGAACGAATCATTCTTCGTGTCATTGTTAGGGGATATACCTCTCTGGATGATACACGAGATGTCATCGATAACAATAGATGCAAAGGTCGAACAGCCGTCAGCAACTACCTCAACCGTATAAGTTGCAGGTGCCGCCTTAGCGATAATCGATCCTAGTGCCGTACCAGCTACAGATGTACCACCTGTCCAGTGATAAGTGACCAAAGCCGGATCGAATGATCCGTTTACAGGAAGTGCGGTGATGACAAAATCATTGCCACTACATTCCGCTGTGAATTCAATATCAGATTCCGGTATAATCTTCACATTGGCCTGGGTAGTATAAATTCCACAACCATCGATATCAAGCGTATAAGTTACGACGTAGTCATTCGCCTGGCTTGTATTAGGATGGATAGTACCATCTGCATCAATACTCAATCCAGGAATATCAACTGAATAAGTTCCTTCACTTGATACAGGCGTAACGTTATTCTGAACTGAAACTGATGTGACATCTTTACAGAAAGGACCGTTGCTGTATACGATGCTTCCGCTAGCCGCTTCAACAATCGTGATAGTTGCTGTTGCCTCGTCACCGCTACAGGTTGTTCCGTTGTTTACCTCGTTCTTGATAGTATATTCACCCGCATCACTAGAGCCTAATATAATTTGACCCGTAACTGGATCGAGAGCAAGGTTTCCGTCACCAGCAACTACGGTAAAGTTTCCAGCTTGTGAAAAAGTTCCTGTAAAATGTGGAGAAACAACATCTCCATCTTCACAATATAGCGTCCCTACTGGGCCATAATCAAACCCTGCCGTATGCCTGCGGACAATATTAATCACTGCATTTTTCGTATCACTGCAAGCGCCTTGTGTGACATTGGTTATTGTATATTGTCCCTCTTCATTACCTGTAAGGGTGATCACACCAGACTGTGAAATGGTTAAGCCTCCGCTGACCGAGAACAGGCCTGGGTTAGCTACCGTGAGAGGCGAAATGGTTCCTGCATCGCTGCAATAGTCCGTCTCATAAGTAATGGTGGCATCAACTATATCAGTAACCACAAGGTTCACCGGAATCACTTCATAACAAGTTGGCAGCAATATCCTTTCAACCCTAACATAAATCGTTTGTGTAGGGGAAACGAAAAGTGTCGAAATGTCAATTCCCGGATCATCATTTGCAGCTGCTGCAGCTGTGAGGTGGTAAGTTACATCAAATTCTGAAGGAGTCAAACCAACTAAAACCTGTTCAGTTAATGTAAACAAATCAAATGGTGCCTGCCCGTCATGATCATCACCATCACATAAAACATAATCAGCCGGAGTAGTGGCTCCAATAGCTGGAAGTACTGTAACATTGATGATGTCGGTATCAGTATTCAATCCGCAAAAACCAACAACCTTGTATTCGTGCAGACCTGGCGTATCGACTATTAGGTTAGCACTTTCTGCTCCAGGTATAATGGACCCATCGATATACCATTGATAACTTGCCGGTGAGCTTTGTGACTCTTCAATGGCGTTCAGCGTTATAGAACCGCAAGCGATTTTATCATCGCCGGCAGCGACATCACAGCATAAATTGGTACTTACACCTGTTCCCGGTTGTCCAAAGTTAGACTGGAATAATTTTATATATCCAGGATCACCATTAAAGTTCGTGATCAGCAATAAATAATATTCTCCTGCAACCGCATTAGGGATGTGGAGCGTCTCCATAACATCAGCACTATAACTACAGTCAACAATATTGCCTTCAGGGTAAAAATTTGCATCGTCCTGATTATTAGGGCAGCTTGGGCAGTCTTCAAAAGCAATTTCATTACAACTTCCCGGGCTTGCAAAAGGACCCCACGCAACGAAATCAACGTCAAGTCCCGGAGCACCATTCGTTGGGAAGTTATTCGGATTCGTACTCTGCCTGATTTCAAACGTTAAGTTACCGGTTTCAGCAACCTGAAGGTAATAGTACGTTGGGTTCGGGGCAGTAGCTAAGCAGGCAAGCTGGCCCGGACTTGGAACTTCAGTCGTATTCGGGAAAAGCAACGATTGCGAATCCTGTGATCCGCAGAACGGGGCGGCAGTTTCACAAGTAGAGACTGATTTCACACACACATTGAATATAACAACCTGGCTGGTTGCTGCATTCGACCAAACCCTGATATAGTAAGTTTCTCCTGGGATAAAGTTATTATCAGTACTGCTCAATTGTCCGGTATCACTACAATACAGCCTTGTTAAATTACCACAAGTACCTGAATATACGGCATGGTTAAGATTGGTAGTAGTTCCTTCAACAGCCAAAAGGTTAATGAAGTGCTGATTTTCTGCTGCCACAAAACTAAACCACACATCGTCATTGGCATTTCCAACGCATGCAGGTGTATTTGGTACTGGAGAAGCAGATGGACCTGCTTCAATCAGGTTACCTTGCGTTGTGTAATAGCAATCATTGTTTAAGTTTACCGTTACAGGCAATGCTGAAGAGCAATCTTCATTTTCAGCTGGCGGTGGTGGAGTCTTGATACACAGACTGAAAGTAGCCCAGTCGCCCACAGTTGTTCCTGCAGTGTAAATCCTGATGTAATAGACATTGCCTACAGTCAATCCTGTAGCCACGCTTGTTGTAGAATTACTGCAATACATCGTAGTTAAGGCGTCACATGTTCCTGAGAACACAGTGTGATTCAGTGCTACGCTGCCTGTAGATGCGAAAATCGTATTTACGTTAATGAAAAGTATCGGATTTGTCGCTGTAAATTTATACCAGACATCATCATTTGTTCCCGTACAACCTGCACCTGTAATGGTCGGAGTCGAAGGTGTTGCCCCAAGGGTATTGCCATACGACTTAGTGGTACATACTGCAGTAGAGTTGATCGGCGCGTCAATCGCATTAGCACAATCGTCATTTACTGGTGGTGAGGTAATACATAAATCAAATTTAATTGATTGATCGACAGCAGTAAGGGTTGAATAAATCCTGACGTAATATGTATTACCAATTGTCAATCCTGTTGCATTGGTACTATTCGTAGTGCTGCAATATAATTTTGTCAGGTTGTCGCATGTTCCGGAGAAAACAGTATAATTCAGTTTTGCTGTAGAATTTGAAGGTGAAAGGACAAGATTACTTAAAGTTATTGCGTGCGATGTGCTGGTGGCAGTAAAACTATACCACATATCGCTGTTTAACTGCAAACATCCTGTTCCTGCCACTGGCGGATTTGGCAATGATGGTGTCGCGCCATGAGTATATCCTGAAACCGTATTCACAGGAGCACAATCCTGCCCGGTATTTGGGGTTACAGAAATGGCATTCGCACATTCATTGTTAGAAGGCGGCGATGTAATGCAAAGATCAAATGTTGCTGAAGTATCTACCGCAGGTGTCGAAGTATAGACCCTGATGTAGTAGACATTCCCAGGAATCAATCCGCTGGCCATACTAATGTAATTGGTGCTACAGTATAATTTGGTCAATCCGGTGCACGAACCAGAGAAAACACTGTAATTTAACCTTAGTGTCGTTGCAGTAGCCGGTGTAGGCACTACATTGCTCAGGCTGATCATATGTGTTTCAGAAGTAGCCGTAAAGCTATACCATACATCATTATTTGTAGGGCCACATCCACCAGTTGTTGGCAAAACAGGGCTCAGTACCGGATTAGAAGGGGTGGCACCCAGCGTATTACCTGAAGCAACAGCATCACAATACTGTCCTGCATTTACAGGAACCGTGACCGCAGCTGTACATTCATCATTAGCCGGTGGTGAAGTGATACACAAATCAAAAGTAGCCGATTGCTCTGAATTCGATGGGGCAATATAAGCCCTGATATAGTATGTATTGCCTACAGTAAGTCCTGTTGCAATACTTGCTGTCGCCACGCTACAGAATAAATTTGTAAGCGCTCCACAGCTTCCTGAGAACACACTGTAATTTATTTTCAAATTAGAAGCGTTGGCTGGCGTAGTTACAATATTGCTGAAGTTAATGATCTGTGTTGGCGCTACTGCAACAAAACTGAACCAGACATCGTTGCTTGCAGGACCACAACCAGTACCGGCCAAAGGTGGGGTAAGCACAGGATTAGATGCTGTCGACCCATAAGTATTTGCTGAAACCGTGTTCGCTGGGTTACACGTCTGAGTTGTATTTACAGTAACAGGCGTTGCATTGGTACATTCGTCATTAGTTGGCGGTGTTAACACACAAAGGTGGAACGTTGCCGATTGTGTAGCTGATGATGTAGAAGCATTGTACACCCTGATATAATAAGTATTGCCAGGGATAAATCCTGTTCCTCCATTGGTATTGCTGGTGCTGCAAAACATTCTTGTAAGTCCTGCACAACTTCCGGAGAAGACACTATAACTCAGTTTGAAATTATTAGGTGTAGCCGGTGTCGGCACGATATCGCTTAATACAATAGTCTGTGAAGTAGCGGTTGCAACGAACTTATACCATACATCTTTAGCTGTAGGATCACATCCAGCGCCAGTCATGTCATTATCAACCGTCGGATTTGATGCATTTGCACCATAAGTGTTTCCATTGGCCATGTTCGCAGCAGCACATGAATTACCTGTATTCACTGTTACAGATGTTGCAAAAGCACACTCGTTGTTCTCAGGTGTTGTTATAAATGTTGTTGGCGTAAGGATTGTCCAGTTGCTCACTTGCGACCCAGGACACACCGCCCTGATGTAGAAAGTATAAGATGTCGAAGCAGATAACTGAACAGGAGGGTTGCCATACTGTGTCAACGTGTACGACGTACCTGTAATTCCGGTGACGTTTGCCGGTGTCGGTGGATTATTTGTCGGCGCTGGCTGGCCAGTAGGCACTACATACAATTCATATCCGTCTGAAGGCGGGTTTGAATTGTCGACCCATGTGATGACAGCACTATGTGGCAATATAGTTGCCGTGGCTACATCAATATTTGTTGGTTTTGAACAAGGTGCCGGGCTACATTCTACAACAGAATCAAACAGCACTGTTAATGGCGTACCTGTTCCCGGCGCTTTGGTATACAATACATCAAGGAATGGATTTTGGACAGAAACACCCACCTGCTCAGGATTTGCTCCTGCTACATTCCAGTAAATATCAAACGGAACACCGTCACATAACGGAACCTGTACAGTGGAAGTACTTCCGCTTGGCAGGTTTAACTCCTGAATGATAATACCATTTTGTCTAACCTGCATTCTTGTTGCACCCCAGCCGTTTCCGTTTCCGTTAGTGCCAATGTCAGTCAATACAAATTTGTAGATACATTTATTTTCAGGTTCGCAGGTGATCGAGTTGAACACTGCAAACGGTACCCAGATACTTGCATCAGTCGGGGAACATACTGCGCGTACATAACCATAATAAATAGTTGCTGGCGTAAGATCCGTTGCTGTAAAGGTATAAGGACCTCCAACAGGTACAGTAATAATCGGATAAGTAGCTGGTGTAGCGTTGTCTGGCGCCGGAGAAGGTGCCGTTGGGCCTGGTATCAGCAGGATCTCAAAATCAGTCTGATCAGGTAAAGCCGGTGTCCAAGTAAAAGTAGCCGCTGTAGTACTCTGCACAGCTACTATCGGATTGGTCGGTTTTTGACAGGTTGGCAATGTACAGAAAGTCGAATTGGCAGTCAAAGCCGACCATGCAGATGGAACAGGCGAGCAATTTACCCTTACGTACACATTATAACAATGATCAGGTTGTAACGGATTGGTTGTAGTAAATGAAGTAGTTGCTGGTGTGATATTGTCATACGTAGGCACAGTATCAGCATCTGGCGCTGGACTTCCGATAGGAGTGATATAAACGTCCCACGAGGATGTCGCTATTGCAGTCCAGTTAATTGTAGCTCCTGTTGTAGTAATACTTGCCGAAGGGATGGTAACATTTATCGGTGTTAAATCACAACGGGGTGTATCACATTCCGCAATTTCATCATTATATATTACGGTATTTACAACTCCCACCACAGCTGGCCTTGTGTAAATTGTCTGGCCGTGATTGTTAATAATAGTAAGCTGTCTTTGTTGTGAGCTTGCGCCCAATTGCTTCCAGAATACGTCAAAAGGAATTCCTTCACAAATCGGTACAATTACATCAACCGGACCCGGCGCAGTGAATTGTGATCCTAATGTAGCGATAACAATACCATTCTGCCTTATCTGCATCCTGGTACCTGTAGTATCATTGCCCCATCCGCCGGCACCGTTATTGCCAAGCCTGAAAACATAATTACATTTATGATCTGGAGTACAAATGTCAGAATTGAAAGGGAAAGGACCGGCCCATCCCGTCCATATGTCCGAACCAGGCGCACACTCCGCGCGTACCCAATATTGGTACTGCGTAGCAGCCGTTACCGGCGCATCATATTCATTATTGGCTACAGGAACACCCGCTCCTGAAGGAACCTCAGAACCCAAAGGCTGAACGGCCACCTGCCATGATGTATAACCCAACGCATCCCAGGTCAAATGGGCATTGGTCGTGGTGACAGGATTTGCAGCCAGATTACTCGGCATCGGGGTACATTTTAATTCCTGAACCAAAAGGCCGTAAGCAATCGTTTGGGTTGTACTGGAAGAAATAATAATGGTATAAGTGTGCCCGGCTAAAGCATTGAATGTAAGATTTCTTACATTGGTTGTAATATTGGCCAATCCATTGACACAGGTACCGCCATTGCCGATACAACCGTCATAAATAAACACCGACGAATTAGGGGAATTCCCAAGCGGCGTCATTACCACATTGATATCAACAGCATCTGTACCTGAGTTTGTATAACTGTAAAATACCTCATTACCCTGTAAGTAATTCGTGTTTAGAGGCGTTACGGTTCCACAACCACTTGCCTGTTGTGGCGTGTCGTACTCATCTCCGTAAAGCGCCGTATTGTCGTTAAGCTCCTGATATGGGAGTACATCAATCGGAAGCGGGTCAATACAAACCGACCCTAAAGGCAGCGTCGTAAATATAAACGGGCCCTGCCATTCACTGTAAGTGGTATCGGTACCCGAGCCACAGACCCTGCGTACATATACTTTAAAAGTCTGGGAAGGCTGCAAAGGCGCTCCGCTGTAAGCATAAGTTGCCGGATTTGTCGCAGCCACTGTTACCGGTGTTCCAACATTATTAAAATCATCTGCTGCAGGAATAACCCCAATCTCAAAATTGGTTGAAAGCTGTGGATTATTCCATGTAAAAGTTACGTGTGTAGAAGCTATACTTGCAGGTATTACGTCAAGTCCGGATACGTCCGCACATTTTTCAACAATATTCACATCATCGATCAGCCAACGGTCACCGGCTCTTTGCCCGGTTGGCTGGGTAAATTTCCTCACAAAGGCTACATAAACATTCTGGCCCTGAAGCGATGTCGGAAAATCAACTTTAACCTGCTGGTATTGATCCAGCGGGATGGTCGGGTCTATGATATCATCTTCACCCCAGGTAGTTAAAACCGTATAGGCCGCCTGGTTGGTTTGTGTCGGATTCGTAGACACACGGATTTCGTATATGGTTCCCTGATCATTTACCTGCGTAAGGCGGGTCCAGAACTGAAGTTGCCCGTTCGCAGGGATTAGCCTTTGGTTCATGATCAACCAGTCTTCTTCGGTATTGCCCATACCAATCTGCTCATTGTTCACATACGCTGCATTTAACGTAGGAACAGGAGTTGTGTCATTGTGGGCAGGATACGGCGAACGCTGTGACGTTGGCAACGGCCAAGGCGTGGTGTTCAATATCCACGGTTGCAGGTTGCCGACACCATTGGTGCCGTTCATTACGGCCCATGTTGATGGGATACCTCCTTCAAATGTTTCCAACTGGCTGAAGCCTAGTGCGGAACACATTAAAAAGGTGAATAGTAAAATAATTTTTTTCATTGAATGAAAAGTTTTAGTGGGTTTTAGTATAGTATTTTCCGTAATTTAGAATCCCAAATTTAAAAAATTTTAAGAATATCCTAACGAAATTTTAATATTTAACGAAATAGTTTCCCGCAAGCCTGCTGTTATGACGGGGTGCAGCCATCATTCTCCTGCTAAAATTCCGTACTTTTGCAACAAGAAAAAATATAAAATGCTCGAAAAAGAAAATATCAATTTTGAAAAGACCGTCATCGTCGGAATCATCACCCAAAGCCAAAGCGAAGAAAAGCTTACCGAATATCTTGACGAACTCGAATTCCTGACTTTTACCGCCGGAGGCGAAGTGATCAAGCGCTTTTCGCAGAAAATGGAAAGGCCCAATCCCAAAACTTTCGTCGGGACCGGTAAAATGGAAGAAATACATACCTATATAGCAGAGCATGGCGTTTCCACTGTAATCTTCGATGATGAGCTCTCGCCGTCACAACAGAAAAACATCACGCGCCTGCTGAATTGCAAAGTACTCGACCGCACCAACCTCATCCTGGATATTTTTGCCCAAAGGGCTGAAACGTCCTATGCGCGAACGCAGGTCGAACTGGCCCAATGTCAATATCTGCTTCCTCGCCTTTCAGGAATGTGGACGCACCTTGAACGCCAGAAAGGGGGCATCGGGATGCGCGGTCCCGGGGAAACAGAGATTGAAACCGACCGTCGTATCGTGCGCGACCGCATTTCACTTCTGAAAGACAAAATAAAGGTCATCGACAAGCAAATGTCGGTGCAACGGGGCAATCGCGGCGCGATGGTGCGTGTCGCATTGGTCGGTTATACGAATGTTGGGAAATCCACCTTAATGAACGTCATCAGTAAAAGCGAGGTTTTTGTTGAAAATAAATTGTTTGCCACGCTCGATACGACGGTAAGGAAAGTCGTGATTAAAAACCTGCCTTTCCTTTTATCGGACACGGTTGGATTTATCCGGAAATTACCGACGCAGTTAGTAGATTCGTTTAAAAGTACACTCGACGAAGTGCGCGAAGCCGATTTGCTGTTGCACGTCGTCGACATTTCGCACCAGGATTTTGAGGACCATATTGAATCGGTAAACCAAATCTTATCTGACATTAAAAGCGATGGCAAACCTACCATTATGGTTTTCAATAAAATCGATGCTTACAAACATCTGACGATTGACCAAGACGACCTGATGACCGAGAAAACCACAAAGCATTATACGCTTGAGGAATGGAAACAAACCTGGATGAGCAACGTCGGGGCGAAGAACGCTTTGTTTATTTCGGCAGTAAATAAGGAAAATTTCGAGGAATTCCGCGAACGGGTGTATGAAGCGGTACGCGAAATCCATATCACACGCTTTCCGTACAATAAATTTCTGTATCCTGATTATAAGGATGCGGTGGATAAAGAGTAATTTAAATCTCAACAAAACAAAAATTCCAAATTCCAATACAGATAATCGCTGTAATTGGAATTTGGAATTTTATATTTGAATTTAATTTTCCGCTTTTTTAAAATCCATACGTCGCGCCCACACCAAACACCTGCCTCAATTGCACACCCGGGAACGCATTGTCGTCATAAATCGCCTGGAATGAAATGTTCGTGGAAATGTAACGGTTCACCTTCAATACGATATTCAATTGGTAATCGACATCGACGTTTTGCGGGTCTTCGAGGTAATTGGAATACAGGTTCAGGATGTTTTCAAATGACACGTTTGCAATCACACCTACCTTATAATATGCCGAAGCATTAAAACCCAATTCGTAACGCACACTTTCGCCTTCCTTCACCCCGAAATAGGCTTCGTCAGGCAGCGTCCGGTTTTTATCCACGAATGTAAATTTTGAAGTGGCCGGCGACAGGTTGAATTTCAGGTTATCATCTTTTTTCCAAAGCATACCCGGCCCGAAATACAGATAACCAGGCGACATAAATGTAGTATACTTGGTGCGGGTTTCAACGCCAAGCGCGTCTTTGCCATAAACGTAACCTTCGGTAAACTGGGTCTTGAAATTCAGGAACGCAGAGTAATACCAATATCCTTTGGCCTTTTTGCCTAAAAGTGAATTCAGTTCGAGGCGGTCATCGGTTTTTTTGGCAAACGAACTGGTCTTGGTTTTTACGATTCCGTAAGAAGCGATGATTTTATTATCCCAGGCCCAATCGTCTTTTTTGTAATTAAAATCATAATTCACGCCAATGTTTCCCGAAATATTGTTCTCGCCCCCGGCAAGCCAGTTGTCAAACGTGGATTGGTTGAATAAAATGGTTGCGCTTCCTTTCGTAGTCCAGGCTTTCGTGGTGTCCTTTACCGTTTCCGGGGTTTGCTGTGCGCTGGCATTCATTACACAAAGTGCAGTGAAAAATCCTAAAACAATCTTTTTCATAGTTCTTTTTTTATGGATAATACAAAGATAGCCAATGTGCCCGGAATAGGTTTTGTAAGTACCTTAAAATGCTATTTCCTTTTGTAAAGCGGCACTGCGGAACAGGCTTCACCATACATGATGCTTTTAGCGAAAGGCTGCAGCTTTTGTGCGGCCAGTACATAAGCACTCATCGGAACGGGCTTTTTAGAACAGCCCTTGATGATTAAGGGTTTGTCCTTATATATATTATAGTCGAGGTTTTCAAGGATTTCCTGGTATAAGGCCGTGTCGATGTCTGCCAGGTTACCATCGATTGTTTTTTTGGCGAAAGGTGTCAGATAGATCGTCACCAAAACCGAAGCCCAGGCCGGTAGAATGGCATCCGTACTGCAATGCACAGCAACATAGGCATCCTGGTATTGCAACCAGTCATGGTTTTTAAGGCTTTCACGGAAATCTTTTTCCTTTAATATGAAGCCTTCGTAAAGCCATTGGGAAATGTCGAGCTGCATGCGTTGCCCTTTCGGATAATAATCTTCGAGATCAAAAACTTCCAACGCCGAATTGGCGACCTTATTTACGATTTCTTCCATACTTCCTACTGCCAACTGATTACTTTTAAAGCATGCCTAATTCCAGCTTCGCTTCTTCACTCATCAAATCCTTGCTCCACGGCGGATCGAATGTAATTTCTACTTCAACGTCTCTTACATTTTCGATTCCCCTGACCTTATCCTCCACTTCTTTCGGAAGGGTTTCTGCCACAGGGCAGTTCGGTGAAGTGAGCGTCATCAGGATTTTTACTTCGTAATCCGTGTTGACCATCACATCATAGATTAATCCGAGTTCGTAAATATCGACCGGGATTTCGGGATCATAAATCGTCTTGAGTTTTTTTACAATGTCTTCACCCAATTGGGTAGTGTCTATTTCCTGTTCCATAATTTTTAGTTTTTAGATTCGAATGCCAATGCGTACAATTTGATTTGCTTAATCATCGAAACCAAACCATTCGCGCGCGTGGGCGATAAATGTTCCTTCAGCCCGATGTCGTCTATGAATTTTGTGTCGGCTTCAAGAATTTCCGATGGCTTCTGGTTTGAAAACGTCCTGATTAAAATAGCGATAATGCCTTTGGTTAAGATGGCATCGCTGTCAGCCGTAAAAATGATTTTGCCGTTTTCTTCTTCCGCATGCAGCCATACTTTAGACTGGCAGCCTTTGATTAAATTGTCCTCAGTTTTATATTGAGGGTCGATCAAGGGCAATGTCTTGCCCAAATCGATAAGGTATTGGTATCTCTCGTCCCAGTTTTCCTCATCAAACATGCTGAATTCATCCGCAATCTCCTCCTGTATTTCCTTAATCGTCATTGGGTTGATGGTGTTGCAAATGATACAATCTTGTTTACGAATTCCTCAATTTCCTTTGGTGGGAAACCATGATCGAAACTGGTGGTTTCATACGTTTTCCCATCGTATATGACGCGAAGGCTCGCTACTGCGGCACCATCATAAAACCTTTTTTGTGTCGGATCTTTATAGGTAGACAATGCTTCGAGTTTTATGGTTTTGTACAATTTAGCCAACGCCTTCCAGTCGGCATTCGCCAGGATATAATCCCTGGGCGTGCCGTCACGCTTGTCAATAATCGACAACTTATCATCGTGGAAATTGATATTCAGGTACTTTCCCCTGGACACCGCACTGTATTCGACCGTCGTGTTTTTCATTTCCTCGTTTTCCTGCTTGTCACAGCTTCTGGCCATCACGAGCGAAAGGAGCATCATTGCAAATATTTTCATAAACCCTTTTTAAGATAACATCATTTTTGCCTTTTTTACGCCAGACACCAAAAGGTCGATTTCTTCCCTCGTATTGTAAAATGAAAACGAGGCCCGTACCGTTCCCGGAATACAGAAAAAACTCATTATGGGCTGCGCACAATGGTGGCCCGTCCTCACGGCAATTCCCATCTTATCGAGGATAACCCCGATATCATATGGATGTATGCCGTCAATATTAAACGAAATTACAGCAGTTTTTCGGCTTAAATCCGTCGGTCCGAAAATTTTCAAACCCTCGATTTCAAGCAGCTTTTCTGTAGCGTATGCCAATAAATCGCGTTCCTGTTCCTGTATATTCCCGAACCCCACAGCATTCAGGTAATCGATGGCAGTACCCAAAACGATCCCACCTTCGATATTCGGCGTTCCGGCTTCAAACTTATGCGGCAAATCGGCGTAAGTGGTTTTTTCAAAAGACACTTCCCTGATCATTTCGCCACCACCCTGGTAAGGGGGTAATTTGTTCAGCCAGGATTCTTTCCCGTATAAAATTCCGGTGCCTGTCGGGCCGCAGATTTTATGCCCTGAAAACACATAAAAATCGCAATCAAGCTCCTGCACATCCGGCTTCAAATGGGGTGTGGCCTGCGCACCATCAATCAATACCGCAGCACTTTTTTCATGGGCCTTATCGATTAAGGCCTTGATTGGGTTTAAAGTCCCTAACGCATTTGAAATGTGGTTTACCGCAACAATTTTTGTATTATCAGACAGTAATTTTTCGTATTCCGAAAGGATCAACTCGCCGTTTTCATCTATAGGAATGACCTTCAAAATGGCCCCTGTCCTTTCGCAAAGCAATTGCCATGGCACGATATTGCTGTGGTGCTCCAATGCCGAAACCAAAATCTCATCGCCTGGTTTCAATATCGAAGCAAATCCATTGGCCACCAGATTAATTCCGAAAGTCGTACCGGAAGTGAACAATACCTCATGCGTGAACTCGGCATTGATGTGTGCGCGGATTTTCTCACGCGACGCTTCGTACGCGTCGGTTGCTAACTGGCTTAAAGTATGCACGCCGCGGTGAATGTTGGCGTTGATTTCGTTATAATATTCTGCGATTTCGTCGATGACGGCTTTGGGTTTCTGCGACGTGGCGCCATTGTCAAAATACACCAGCGGCCTGCCATTTATCTGTCGGGAAAGTATCGGGAAATCGGCGCGGATTTTTTGTATATCGAACATAATTATTTAGAAAAAATCTAAATACAAAAGTAGTAAAAATTTGCCGGTAAAATTTTATCCGGAACCTGTTAATAATTCCCTTATTTTTATACTGATGTAAATCATTTCTTATGAAAAAATTTTTGCGTTTATTGCTCTTGCTCGTTGTCATTTTGATGGTTTATGGCGTTGTCACAAATTACCCGAAACTGGACCTTATTTCCGGTTTCGCTGCAAAAAGCGTCGCGTCGGCGCATTTTATCGATGGGCGTTCGAAGCACATTATCGAATCCGGTGATAATGATATCGATATGGTGCGTTTGGCAAAAAACGACATCGACGAAACGGGAAAATTTGCCACGGCCACTTTTTACGGGTTGAAAAAACGTAAGGCGATATATCGGGAAGGCTTGGGCGCTACACTGATTAATGACGATTTTGATGCAACAAAACCTTATGAGATCCCAAAGCGGAATCTTCAAATAAAAAACCTGCCATTTCCATATGGAAACCTGGAACCGAAAGACACTGCTTTCAACAACATCGATTATAAAAAACTGAACCTTGCCGTCGCCGGTGCTTTTGATGAAACTAATGAAAAAACCAAGCGTTCTCGTTCGGTCCTGGTGATTTATAAAGACCATATCATCGCTGAAAAATATGGAAAAGGCTTTACAAAATCGTCTAAAATCCTGGGTTGGTCGATGACAAAAAGCATCACCGCAACAATGTTCGGGGTGTTGCAGAAAATGGGTAAAATTGACATCAATAAACCCGCACCGGTCGCAGAGTGGCAAAATGACAATCGCGCTAAGATCACCCTGAACGATTTACTGCACATGAACAGCGGCCTGGAATGGGAAGAAAATTATGAAACCATCTGCGATGCCACGACGATGCTTTTTGAAGCGGAAGACATGGGCAAAGTCCAACTCCAAAAACCGGCAGCTTTTGCACCGGATACGCATTGGAATTATTCTTCAGGAACCACGAATTTACTCTCACGGATTTTACGGAACCGATTTAAAACGCATCAGGAATATCTGGATTTTTGGTATGCCGCGTTTATCGACAAGATCGGGATGCATTCAATGGTCGTGGAAAGCGATATGGCCGGAAATTTCGTTGGGTCATCGTATGGGTGGGCCACGACAAGGGATTGGGCAAAATTCGGGTTGCTGTATTTACACAAAGGCAACTGGAATGGCGAAGAAATTTTCGATGTAAGCTGGGCGAAATATGTTTCTACGCCAACCAACGGCTCCAATGGCAGGTATGGCGCGCATTTTTGGCTCAATGCCGGCGGCAAATATCCGGATGCGCCAAAGGATCTGTATTCCTGCAATGGTTTTCAGGGACAGATGATTTTTATCATTCCTTCGATGGATTTAGTGATCGTCAGGATGGGTTTGACGGATGACAATCAGTTTGATTTTAATGGGTTTTTAAAAGGAATACTCACCAGTATTACGACTAAACCCTAGCCCCGATGGAAGCGGCATCCTTTTGCTGCCTTTTTTAGGCAGGAAAAGATAGAGCGGACAGCGGGATGATGCTCCTAAAATTACAAATCAAACCCCAGACTCACACCCAACCTTTGCGCAATAATCTTATTAATACGCGCTTTCAATTCCGGAATGCGGACGCTTTCAATCACTTCGTTTGAAAAAGCATACATCAGCAACGCCTTCGCTTCTTTCTTCGGGATGCCGCGCGCCTGCATGTAAAACATCGCATTTTCGTCGAGCTGCCCAATGGTACAGCCGTGGGAGCACTTCACATCATCGGCGAAAATCTCGAGTTGCGGCTTGGCATTGATGGTGGCTTTGTCGCTGAGTAAAATATTGTTATTCTGCTGGAATGCGTCAGTTTTCTGGGCTTCTTTCTCGACGAAAATCTTTCCGTTGAAAACGCCGGTGGCACTGTCGTTGAGGATGCATTTGTAGTTTTGGTGGCTTTCGCAATTCGGTGTGGCGTGGTTCACCAAAGTAAAATGATCGACGAGTTGCTTGCCGCCGATGATTGTAATGCCTTTCAAAGTACTGTCTATCCCTTCCCCGAAATGGTAGAAATTGAGGTTGTTCCTAGTAATATTCCCGCCAAACGAAAAAGTGTGTACGGAAACTTTCGTGGATCTTTGCTGCGAAATATAAGTATTGTCGACCAGATTCGCCGACATCAGATCGTTCTGTATTTTGTAATAATCCACATTGGCATTTTGTTCCGCAAAAATTTCAGTGACCGAATTGGTCAACACCGGATTTTCATACAGGCTTTGGTGGCGTTCAATGATTTGTACCTGGGCATTTTCGCCAACAATGACAAGGTTTCTTGGCTGCGTCATCAACGCATTTTCTTTTCCGGTCGAGAAATAAATAATCTCAATCGGCTTGTCTACCAATTTGCTTTTCGGGATGTTCACATAAGCGCCTTCTGAAGCAAACGCCGTATTCAGTGACGTCAGCGATTCGTCCTTATTGGCAATCTTATTGAAATATTTTTCAATGATTTCCTTGTATTTCGGTTTATTCAATGCTGATGACATCAGGCAGACATCCAATCCGTCGTGTGTCGTTGAGGACAGGAACGAACTGAATACGCCGTCAACGAAAATTACTTTATAGGTGTCAATTTCATGCAGGAAATATTTTTTGACTTCGCTGAATTCAATCGTATTTTCGCTTTTCGGGAAGACGGTAAAATCGTTTTTGAGTATCGAATTTAATGAGGTGTATTTCCATGCTTCCTCTTTTTTGGTAGGAAAGCCCTTGTTTTCAAAATTCTTTATGGCCGAAGTGCGGATGTCGTGCAACTGGGAATGCACATCAATCTTTTCTTCAAAAGCCATGAACGACGATATGAGTTTTTCTTTTAATTCCATTTTTTTGGTTCAGGGTTCAGGGTTCAGGGTTTTTCATCACTGAACGGGAACAATTTACGCTTCTATTTCCTGCTTAATCCAGTCGTAGCCTTTTTCTTCCAATTCCAACGCTAAAGAAGCATCGCCGGATTTTACTATTTTCCCATCCATCAAAACGTGTACGAAATCAGGGATGATATAATCCAGTAAACGCTGGTAGTGTGTAATCACCAACACGGAATTGTTTTCGTTTTTAAGCCTGTTTACGCCATTAGCAACAATCCTCAAAGCATCAATATCGAGTCCGGAATCGGTTTCATCAAGGATGGCCAGTTTGGGTTCAAGCATCGCCATCTGGAAAATTTCGTTCCTTTTTTTCTCCCCTCCCGAAAAACCTTCATTCAATGATCTTGATAAAAACTTGCGGTCGATTTCCAATAATTCTGATTTCTCACGAATCAGTTTCAGCATTTCGTTCGCCTGCATTTCGTCCTTGCCTTGCGCTTTGCGCGTTTCGTTGATGGCGGTTTTCATGAAATTCGTTACGGAAACACCCGGAATTTCAACCGGATATTGAAATGAGAGGAACACGCCTTTGTGTGCGCGCTCTTCAGGAGCCAATTCTGAAATGTCTTCCCCTTCCAACAGGATTTCGCCTTCGGTCACTTGATAATCCTCGCGGCCTGCAATGATGGCGGAAAGCGTACTTTTTCCGGCACCGTTCGGCCCCATGATCGCGTGTACTTCACCGGCGTTCACGGTGAGGTTGATTCCTTTTAATATGTCTTTGTCTTCAATTGAAGCGTGTAGGTTTTTGATTTGTAACATTTATTTAGAAAATGAGATAATTAGATAATGAGATAATTAACCGACAGATCCTTCTAATGAAATTTCAAGTAGTTTCTGTGCTTCTACGGCGAACTCCATAGGAAGTTTGTTGAGTACGTCTTTACTGAAACCATTCACGATCAGCGCAATGGCTTTTTCTGTAGGAATACCACGCTGATTGCAATAAAAAACCTGGTCTTCCCCGATTTTACTGGTCGTCGCTTCGTGTTCAATCTTCGCAGTCGTATTTTTACTTTCTATGTATGGAAAGGTATGTGCCCCACAATTATTGCCCATCAGCAGGGAATCACATTGCGAAAAGTTCCTGGCGTTTTCGGCACGTGCGCCGATTTGTACCAATCCACGGTAGCTGTTTTGGGATTTCCCGGCTGAAATACCTTTGGAAATGATCGTAGATTTGGTGTTTTTACCCAAGTGGATCATTTTGGTTCCGGTATCGGCCTGCTGGTAATTGTTGGTCACGGCAATAGAATAAAATTCTCCCACCGAATTATCGCCTTTCAATACACATGACGGATATTTCCAGGTCACGGCAGAACCGGTTTCTACCTGTGTCCAGGATATTTTCGCGTTCTTTTCGCACAAACCTCTTTTGGTCACGAAATTGAATACACCGCCTTTGCCTTCCTTGTTTCCGGGATACCAATTCTGTACGGTCGAGTATTTGATTTCTGCATCGTCCAAAGCAATCAGTTCCACCACCGCGGCGTGCAATTGGTTTTCGTCGCGGCTTGGCGCGGTACAGCCTTCAAGGTACGAAACGTAGCTGCTTTCATCAGCAATAACCAAAGTCCTTTCAAATTGGCCCGTTCCTGCCTGGTTAATACGGAAATAAGTCGACAGTTCCATCGGGCAACGTACACCCTTCGGAATATAACAGAACGATCCGTCTGAAAATACTGCCGAATTCAATGCAGCGTAAAAGTTGTCTTTTTGTGGCACTACGGTGCCGAGGTATTTCTTAACCAATTCAGGATGTTCCTTAATCGCTTCGGAAATCGGACAGAAAATAATGCCTTTTTCCGCTAAAGTCTTTTTGAAAGTCGTCGCTACAGAAACCGAATCGACCACGATGTCCATGGCGACATTATTCATCTTTTTCTGCTCGTCCAGCGAAATCCCGAGTTTTTTGTACATCGCCAAAAGTTCCGGATCGACATCATCCAGTGTTTTGTTCGGGTCGACTGCCTTTGGCGCGGAATAATACGAAATGGCCTGGAAATCGGGTTTTTCATAATGTACATTCGCCCATTCCGGCTCGGTCATTTCAACCCAGGAACGAAAGGCTTCAATGCGCCAATCGGTCATCCACTGCGGTTCTTCTTTCTTTTTTGAAATGGCACGGACAATGTCTTCGTTTAAGCCTATGGGAAATGTCTCGGATTCTATATCGGTATAAAATCCGTATTCGTACTCTTTGTTTTCGAGTTCGATCTTGAGATCGTCTTCGGTGTATTTTGACATATTTTAGTCGAAAGTTGAAAGTCCAAAGTCGAAAGTAATTTTACTTCGAATTTTCGCTTTGATATTTATTATTTAAGCTGGCCAAGTCTTTTGACTTTTTCTCTTTAGACCTTTGACTAAAGAGAAAATGATTCTCCGCAACCGCAGGTCCTGCTCGCATTTGGGTTATTGAAAACGAAACCTTTTCCGTTCAGTCCGCCCGAAAATTCCAAAACGGTTCCTGCAAGATACAGGAATGATTTTTTCTCCACAGCGATGCGTACCTCATTGTCTTCGAATACTTTATCTGTTTCGCCGAGTTCTTTGTCAAATTTCAATTCGTAGGATAATCCGCTGCAACCGCCGCTTTTAACGCCTACGCGTACATAATCTTTTGCAGCATCAAAACCGTCGTCTTTCATCATCTCCACGATTTTCCTGCTGGCTGAATCTGATACTTTTATCATGGCAAATTGTATTTTGTCTGAATTAATGTGCAAAGATATTACAATTAAAGCGTTTTGCGGTATCGGCTAACATTTTTATAACGATGGCGGGATAGAATTTGGTTATGCTTTCGCAGATGAGGATTAGATTTATTACATTGCGGCGGAAATCTGGATTGTCAGATTATCAGATTTTCTGATGATCCGAAAATCTAATAATCTGACAATCTGAAATCTAAATCCAATGAAACTCTATCCCATAGAATCCGGAAATTTCAAGCTAGACGGCGGTGCCATGTTTGGCGTGGTCCCGAAAACCATCTGGAATAAAACCAACCCCGCTGATAACAATAACCTGATTGACCTTGCCGCGCGCTGCCTCTTGATTGAAGACGGTAACCGGCTGATTTTAATTGACACCGGCATGGGCGACAAGCAATCGGAGAAGTTTTTCGGATATTATTCGCTTTGGGGTACGCATTCGATGGACAAATCTTTGGCTAAACATGGTTTCCATCGCGACGATATTACTGATGTTTTTATGACGCACCTGCACTTCGACCATTGCGGCGGCAGTGTGCAGTGGAATCAAGACCGTACCGGATATGAACCCGCTTTCAAAAATGCGAAATTCTGGACCAATGAAAACCATTGGGAATGGGCCACGAAACCGAATCCGAGGGAAAAAGCGTCGTTTTTATCCGAAAATATCTTGCCGATGCGGGAAAGCGGCCAGTTGCATTTCATCAAAAGGCCTGATGGGGATTTTTTGGTGGAATCGGAAATGGGTTTCGGGATATTTTTTGCAGACGGCCATACCGAAAAAATGATGCTTCCGCAGATAAAATACAAAGACATGACGGTTTGTTTTATGGCTGATTTACTGCCGACAGCTGGGCATTTGCCGCTTCCGTATGTGATGGGTTATGATACCAGGCCGCTGCTGACTTTACCTGAAAAGGAAAAATTCCTCCGTACAGCAGCAGAAAACAATTATTATTTATTCCTCGAACACGACGCACATAACGAAATCATCACCGTTGAAAATACTGAAAAAGGTGTCCGCCTGAAAGAAGTTCATAAATGTGCTGATTTGTTGTAACAATTTTGAAACTCCTGATACTAAGTAATTATATCGCTTTCACCGGCGATATGTTTTTTTGTTAAATTTTATTTGATATATCAAATATTGATAAATCATTATTAGATTTGATGAAAATTCAGGAAATGGAGCGATTAAAGGATATTACGTTTTACAACATGGACAAAGCCATCCGCACTTACAGGGTTTATGCACAGAAGAAGCTTCGTGAGAACGGCTATAAGATTACAATCGACCAATGGCTCATCATCAAATCCATTTTGGAAAATCCGGGGATTTCACAGCAGGATTTGGGCGAAATGGTTTTCAAGGACAATGCTTCAGTCACGCGGATTATCGACCTGCTTGTGAAATCGGAATACCTGGAACGCGAAGTAAACCCAAACGACCGACGCAAATCAAACTTAAAAGTCACCGACGAAGGTAAAGCGATCATTGAAAACGTGCAGACACTGGTTTTGCAAAACCGAAAAACAGCATTAAGTGGCGTTTCTGCGGAAGCGTTACAAACATTGAATAAAACATTGAATCAAATCATAGACAACTGCAATTAAGATATCATCAATCACAATCAACACCCGAGGCTAGCCGACTCGAAGCGTAAGCTGAACAGGCGAAGCAATTGGCCGGAGGCAATCAAAAACGGACAGTTATGTTTAAATCAACTTTTACCCTGGCCTTGCTGATACTATCAGCGTACTTTTCATGGGTTTTTGGCCAGGGTTCCCCACAGGGCGCGTTTACAATAAGTGGTTCTTTTACCAGTGAGGACCCGGCTTCAGTAATCGTTACGCTGCAAAATGCTTTGGATAACACACTGGTAAAAAATGAATCTGCCGATGACAAAGGCCATTTCGTTTTTGAACACATCGCTGTTGGGAATTACCGAATTTCGATCACTTCCAACGGCAAAACAGCGTTTGAAGGCAGGCCTTTCCAACTGACTGCCGATCTGAATTTAGGAACCCTTTCGGCAGGGAAAGAAACGCGGCTTGAAGAAGTGACCATCAGAAAATCAAAGCCTTATATCGAACGGTCAGAAGGCAAAATGATTTTGAATGTTGACAGCAACATCGGGTCTGCCGGAACTTCTGCATTTGAAGTTTTGGAAAAAGCGCCCGGCGTAAACATCGATGCCAATGACAACATCACTTTACGCGGACGCGGCGGCATCCAGATCCAGATCGACGGAAAGTCGTCGCCGATGTCCGGGACGACACTCGCAAATTACCTGAAAGGCATTCCGTCCGGAGTGATTGACAAGATTGAATTCATCACGAATCCTTCCGCGAAATACGATGCTTCGGGTTCTGCAATCATCAACATCAAAATGAAAAAGGAGAAAAAAGCAGGGACAAATGGCAGCATTACTTCCGCTTATGGCCAGGGCCGTTACCCGAAGACCAGCAACAGCCTGAACCTGAATCACCGTGAGAAAAAATGGAATACATATGGAACTTACAGTTTTGCGTACCGCAAAGGCTTCAACAAACTGATTCTTGACCGGAAATTTTATGAAAACGGCAATTTAACCGGTGCTTACGAGCAGGATAATTATTTGAAAATGGATTTCCGGAACCACATTTTGCGTGCCGGTGCTGATTATTTCGCCAGCCCAAAACACACTTTCGGAATCATTGTGAGCGGTGTCAGCAATAAATTCAATCCTAACGGTAAAAATTATTCGGATGTTTTTGATGAAACCTATACCCGCATGTCCAGGTTTGAAACCGTCAATCATTCCCGCGAAAACTGGCACAACCAATCGGTAAATCTAAACCATAAATTTGTAATTGATACTGTCGGGACACAATTGGTGAGTGATTTCGATTACGCGAATTACGGCAACAAGACACGCCAGGATTTCACGACAAAATACCTTGACCTGGACAATGCTGAGTACCAAAACCGCTATTTGCTGAATGGTGACCTACGCGGTGATTTGAATCTTTTTTCGTTAAAATCCGATTTTACGGCCATCCTCAGAGACAAAACCAAAATTGAAACCGGTGCTAAATCGAGTGTTGTAAAAGCCGATAATAATTTAAAATTTTATGACATGAGTTCCGGAATCCCGGTTTTCGATGATGCGAAAAGCAATCATTTCATTTATGAGGAAAACATCAATGCTGCTTATGTGAATGTGAGTAAGGAATTGGGCAAAAAATGGAACGCTTATTTCGGATTACGCCTCGAAAACACCAATATCACCGGAAATCAATTGGCCAATAACAGCCGTTTTAAAAACAATTATACACAAGTTTTCCCAAGTGCACTGCTCAGTTATGCGATGAATGACAACAATAGTTTTGAGCTGAATTACAGCCGCCGTATTGACCGTCCAAGTTATGAACAGCTGAATCCGTTCAAGTTTTTCCTTGATCCGACGACTTATAAAGAAGGGAACCCATACCTGGATCCGCAGACTACGCATTCGTTCGACTTTACGCATATTTACAAGCAGAAAATCTACACGACGATTACTTTTTCAAGGACGACAGATAACATTACCGGCGTGATTGCACCATCTGATGACAATCCTGAAATCACCGTGCAGACTGATAAAAACCTGACTACTGCAGATGTCGTCGGATTATTTTCAACGATTCCATTTGAAATCACATCATGGTGGAGCTGCAACAACAGCCTGAATTGTTATTATGGATTTTATTCCGGAAATATCGCCAATACGCCGATTGAAAATCAGGGGAATTTCAACTTTAACATCAATTCGGTACATACTTTTAAAATGAAGAATGGTTTTTCTGCAGAACTGACCGGCAACTACAGGGCCCGCGAAATTTATGCCTATATGGATGTCGACCCTATAGGCTACCTGAATCTCGGTTTCCAAAAAAAATTCAAAAACAAAAGTAGCCTGAAGCTCACCATAAACGATGTGTTTTTTACCAATGGGACAACGGCGGTCACGCAGTTCAGGGGTTACCATGAAAACTTCAAAGTAAACCGCGACACGCGTACGGCGGTAATTTCTTACACTTACAACTTCGGAGGCGGAAACGGGCCACAACCCAGAAGGGCCGGTGGTGCTGAAGACATCAAGCAACGGGCCGCTTCTGTAAACGGATAAAACCTAAACTCATGAAAACAAGCAAAATCTTTTTCCTGATTTCATTTTTTACAATCACGAATGTTCATTCGCAGGCACTGACGATAGCCAATGAAGGCGGCAATAAAAAGGCATCGGTGTCAGAATATATTGGGCTTGCGAAAGTGACCATCAATTATAACCGTCCCGGTGTTAAAGGCCGCGAATGGAAAATCTGGGGCACGCCCGTGGCACATTACGGATTACAGGATTTGGGTTTTGGTACCAGTACAGCTTCCCCGTGGAGGGCCGGCGCAAACGAAAACACGACGATCACCTTTTCAGAAAATGTAAAAGTGGAAGACAATGATTTAGTTGCCGGGACATACGGGTTTCATATTATACTTGGCGCGTCTGAAGACATTTTAATCTTTTCGAAAAGGGCCAATTCCTGGGGAAGCTTCTATTATGATCCGGCTGAAGATGCCTTGCGCGTGACCGTAAAACATCAAAACCTGGAGCAAAGCGTCGAGTGGCTTACATTTGAATTCCTCGACCAAACCCAAAATTCAGCAACAATAGCACTGAAATGGGAAAAGCGTATGATTCCGTTTAAAGTTGTTGTGGATGTGCAAAAACTGCAATTGGCTTCGTTTAAAAGCGAATTGAAAACCAAGCCGGGCTTTACATGGCAGGCTTTTCAGCAGGCGGCACAATATTGCCTTGACAACAATATTGCCACAGAACAGGCTCTGGAATGGGCAGACATGGCGATTAACGCACGGTTTGTTGGGCAGAAAAACTTCCAGACGTTAAGCACAAAAGCAGAAGTATTGGAAAAACTCCAAAGAAATGACGGAGCCAAAAAACTTCGGGAAGAAGCACTGCCTTTAGGAACCATCTTTGAACTGCACCAATACGCAAGGACTTTGATTACCGCCAAAAAACCGAAAGAAGCTCTGGATGTGTTTCTATTGAATTCTAAGAAAAATCCTGACGTGTTTACAACAAATGTAGGCCTTGGAAGAGGATATTCCGCCAATGGTGATTACAAAAAAGCACTTTCTTATATGAAAAAAGCATTGCAACAGGCACCGGACGAGCTGAATGAAACGAATGTCCGAAACTTAATTAAAAAACTCGAAAGCAACACCGACGTAAATTAACATTTCCCTAAAAGAACGTTAATTTTGAATCCGCTGTAACATTCTTGGATTACTTTTGACCAATTTCAAAAAAAAACAACGATTTTATGAAAATAACAAAATCAATCTGGCTTTTAGCAGCCTCGTTTGTGTTCACCTTTTCGGCAAATGCACAAACCCCTGTAAAATATACGGGCAAAAAAGCCACGCTTCCTCAAGCCGAACTACAAAGATGGAGCCACCTTGACCTTGTAAAGGACAGCGTTCCCGGAATGAGCGTCGACAAGGCTTACGCCGAGCTTTTGAAAAACAAAAAAAGCAAAACCGTTATTGTAGGCGTGGTGGATTCAGGCGTTGACATTGAGCATGACGACCTTAAGAATGTCATTTGGACCAACACTAAAGAAATTCCCGGAAATGGCATCGATGATGACAAAAACGGTTATGTTGATGATGTGCACGGCTGGAATTTCCTGGGCAATGCGGTCAATGAAAGCCTGGAAATGACCAGGATTGTAAAGAAAGGCGACGACGGCTCGCAAACTTACAAAGATGCCAAAGCACAACTGGACAAGAAACTTAAGGATGCAAAAGCACAAAAACCGACCGTAGACATGCTTGATAGTGCACATAAAGTAGTAAGCGAATATCTTAAGAAAGATAATTATACGGTTGCCGAATTAAAGGAAATCCAGACTACTGATCCAAAACTGAACAAAAGCCTGCGTATCATGCTTAGCATGTCAGCCCAGGCAGGACCGGACTTTATCAGCCAGGTGACCGAATACCATGACTATATTTACGGGCAATTGGACTATAACCTGAACACGGAATTTGACGGAAGAAAAGTGGTAGGCGACAATCCGGATGATATCAATGACAAATCTTACGGGAACAATATCGTATTCGGTCCGGACAAAAATGAAGCGCTCCACGGTACGCACGTAGCCGGGATCATCGCCCAGCAAAGAGGCAACGGCATCGGTGGCGACGGCATTGCCGATAATGTCCAGATTATGGCCGTAAGGGCTGTCCCGAATGGTGATGAATATGATAAAGACATCGCACTTGCCATACGTTATGCGGTAGATAATGGTGCCAAAGTGATTAATGGCAGTTTCGGCAAAAGTTTTTCACCACACAGCCAATGGGTTTATGATGCCATCAAATACGCCGAGAAAAAAGATGTACTGATTGTACACGCAGCAGGAAATGACGCAGAAGATATCGATGTGAAAAGCAATTTTCCGAATGATTCAAAAGACAATAAAACGGAATTTGCTGACAACGTCCTGACCATCGGTGCACTGGATGTAACCTATGGAGACAAGCTCGTTGCAGATTTTTCAAACTACGGAAAGGAAAATGTAGACGTTTTCGCTCCTGGCGTACAAATTTACGCCACAGTGCCAAACAACAAATTCAAATATGAGCAGGGAACTTCAATGGCTTCCCCGAATGTTGCCGGTGTAGCCGCACTGATTCGTTCTTATTATCCAAACCTGACTGCAAAACAGGTAAAGCACATCATCATGGATTCAGGAACCGTAATTGACGAACAGGTCAATGTTGGCGGTGATGATTCGAATAAGAAACCGTTTTCCTCTTTATCAAAATCAGGCCATATCGTAAACGCATACAACGCATTGCAGATGGCCGAAAAAATGTCGAAAGGGAAAACAAAAAAGCTGAATGGCTAACCAGCACTTAGTGTAACCATGAGGAGGCCTGCGAATATTTTTATATATTGGCAGGCTTATTCATTTATCATATGTTTATGAAAAGACTTTACTTCCTTTTGCTTTTTTTGGCTTTCGCCGAAACCCATGCGCAGAAAAACCCTGGTTATTGGCAACAGCACGTCGATTATAAAATGGATGTGTTTATGGATGTGTCCAATTATAATTACAAAGGCACACAGAAGCTGGTATACGAGAACAATTCACCCGATACGCTGAAGAAGGTTTTTTTCCATTTGTATCCGAATGCCTTCCAGCCCGGAAGCGAAATGGACGCACGCCTGCAAAGTATCAAGGATCCTGACGGGCGCATGGTAACCAAAACCAAAGTTGATGGTAACGAAGTCAAAGAAAGCCGCATCAAAAAACTGAAACCCGGCGAAATCGGATTTCTGAATATTTCCAATTTTAAACAGGACGGAAAATCTGCGGAAACCAAAACTGTCGGGACAATTCTCGAGGTGACTTTGGCAAAACCGATTTTACCTCACAAAAAAACCACATTCACATTAAATTTCAACGGACAGGTTCCGGTACAAATCCGTCGCTCCGGAAGAAATAATGCAGAAGGCGTAGCCTTATCCATGTCGCAATGGTATCCTAAAATCGCCGAATTCGACTTCGAAGGCTGGCACGCCGATCCTTACATTTCGCGCGAATTTCATGGAGTATGGGGTGATTTCGATGTGAAAATCACTATTGATAAAAATTACATTCTTGGCGGAACCGGTTATTTGCAGAATTCAAACGAAATCGGTTATGGTTATGAAGAAAGAGGCAAAACGGTAAAACGCCCCAATACACCTACGCTGACCTGGCATTTCAAAGCGCCGATGGTCCACGATTTTACCTGGGCAGCCGACAAGGAATATTTGCATGATACCGCACAGGTTCCCGGTGGTGCAACGATTCATTTCCTTTATAAGAACAATTCAAAAATCATTGACAACTGGAAAATGCTTCAGCCTGCGACAGTCAAGATCATGCAGTTTTACAATCAGTTTGTCGGACCATATCCTTACAAACAATATTCCGTAATCCAGGGTGGCGACGGGGGAATGGAGTATGCGATGTGTACTTTAATCCTCGGTGAAGGCAAATATGACGGGCTTCTTGGCGTAACCACACATGAAATGGGACATTCCTGGTTCCAGCACATTCTTGCCTCAAACGAGAGCAAGCACAGCTGGATGGACGAAGGGTTTACCTCATTCATCGAAGACAGCGCATTGAACAGCCTTGCAGAAAAACCTGCAGACAATCCTTATGCAGGCGCTTATAACAGCTACATCAATATGGCGAATTCCGGAAAGGAACAGCCACAATCCACGCATTCGGACCGTTATGATGAAAACCGCGTTTACAGCATTACTTCTTATGGCAAGGGAGAAGTTTTTCTTGCACAGCTTCGCTACCTAATCGGGAAAGAAAATCTGGAAAAGACGCTGAAAAAATATTATGTGGATTTTAAATTCAGACACCCTACACCAAACGACATCAAGCGCACAGCCGAAAGGGTTTCGGGAGCCAACCTCGATTGGTACCTGACCGATTGGACAGAAACTACAAATACTATTGATTACGCTGTAAAAGAAGTCAAAGAAATGAACGGATCGACTGCCATTACACTGGAAAGGATCGGCCGTATGCCAATGCCTATCGACCTTACTGTAACTTATGCTGATGGAAAAACAGAAAACTTCTACATCCCACTGCGCATGATGAGTTTCGTAAAAGAAAACGAGATGCCGTTGGTAAAAAGGACCACACTACCGGATTGGGCCTGGGCGTACCCGACTTATGAATTCGAAATTCCCGCAGTGAAAAGCAGCATTAAGAAAATCGAGATCGATGCGGCAGGTTTCATGGCTGATGTGAAAAGAGAAAACAATGTTTTGGAGGTAAAATAAATTATGAATTACAGCTGCACTTCGTAATTCGTAACTTGAAATTCGCAATTAAACAAAAAACTCCCGATGCGCATCGGGAGTTTTTTGTTTAATGCCAACGCATTAAAATATATAGTTATTCGCTTTTCCGGCAGTTGTTTCTTCAACCCGCGAATAGTGCTTATTTGTATATTTCAAAGTTAACAACCTGAAGGTTAATATGTTTTTCACAATTCCTAAAAAGAATTACAGGATTTTAAGGTCTGATAAAAATTAAAGCGCCGCTTGTATAAAAGACATAAACCGCGAAATTTCAAAATGCATAGAAATCCTCATCAAAACCCCATCAATATTACATTTTCCGAAATCAAAAACCATTAATGCGTAATTTTGGCAACCAACCAAAGACGTGTTTATGCGTAAAATTTCATTCCTCCTGCTTTTGGCACCAGCCTGCCTGTTCGCCCAGATTTACAAAGACCCGAAAGTTCCCGCCGATGAGCGTGCTGAGGATCTGCTTTCGAAAATGACAATCGAAGAAAAAATAGAATATATAGGAGGGTATAAGGATTTTTACATTCGCGGCATGGAACGGTTCGGCCTTCCTGAAATCAAAATGACCGATGGCCCCGTCGGCACACGCAATTATGGCCCCACTACCGCCTACCCCGCAACTATCCTTGCTGCTGCAAGCTGGGACACGCAAGCTGCATACCTATATGGCGAAGCACTAGGCAAAGATGCGCGCGAACGAGGCGTGCATATCCTGCTGGCGCCAGGTGTCAATATATATCGCGCCCCGATGAACGGGCGGAATTTTGAATACCTTGGCGAAGATCCGTTCCTTTCCGGAAAAATGGCTTCGGCTTATATCCAGGGTGTGCAAAGCCAGAAAGTTGTGGCTACCGTAAAGCATTTTGCAGCGAACAACCAGGAATGGGACCGCAACAATGTAAGCTCAGATATGGATGAAAGGACGCTGCGCGAAATCTATCTGCCAGCTTTCAAAATGGCCGTACAGGAAGGCAAAGTGGGCGCAGTAATGAACAGCTATAATCTTGTCAATGGTGTTCATGCCACCCAAAACAACCACCTGAACAATGACATCCTGAAAGGTGAATGGCAATTTGAAGGCATCCTGATGTCTGACTGGGTTGCTACGTACGATGGCATTGCCGCAGCTAATGGCGGGCTGGACCTCGAAATGCCTTCTGGCGCATTTATGAATAAGGAAACGCTGTTGCCGGCGATTAAAGAAGGTTTGGTTTCTGAAGGAACGGTTAACGATAAAGTAAGACGTATTTTACGGATCATTTTCCGTTTCGGGTTTTATGACAATCCTTATACCGCAAAAGAAACAAAACCAAATCCCGAAAACGAAAAGGTCGCTTTGGACCTCGCCCGAAGCGGCATCGTACTGCTTAAGAACCAGGCTAATATTTTACCACTTACAAAGAAACCGAAAAGCATTGCCCTAATTGGCCCGAATGCTGACACCAATGTGGCAGGCGGCGGAAGTTCGTACACCAAACCATTTCATGCTACTTCCCTGCTTCAGGGCATCAAAGATTATGACCCATCCGTCAAAATCAATTATGTCGCGGCAGCCATTCCTAAAATGGAAGATTACATCAGCAAATCACCCATTTATACTGCAGCAGGTTCTAGGGAAAAGGGGGTAAAGGCGGCATATTTTTCGAACCAAAACCTTGAAGGAACGCCTTTCCTGCAACGTACCGAAACTGAAATCAACCACAAATGGAGCGACACCGACCATGATAGCAGCATTCCTGGCAATCACTTTTCAGCGCGCTACACCGGTGTGATCCGCGCGGAAAAAAATGTGGCTTACAAACTGGCAGTCCGCGGGGACGATGGTTTCCGGCTGACGGTAAAGGGCAAAAAAGTCATTGACCTCTGGACCGACCACGCAGCAACGCTTAACACCGTCGAATTTGCTGTGAGGGCGGGAGAAGAATATGATTTTGTTTTGGAATTTTATGAAAATGGCGGCGATGCAGAAATTAAGTTTGCCGCTTATTTTGAAGAAATCAGTTTCAGTGAAGCGCAAAAAGCGGCCGCAGCCTCAGAAATTGCCATCGTTTCAGTTGGGTTTGATGATACGTCGGAAGGTGAAGGGTTTGACCGTACTTTCCAATTGCCGCCATACCAGACGATGCTCATCAATGCCGTTGCCAAGGCCAACCCCAACACGATTGTGGTATTGAACGCCGGCGGAAACGTCGATATGCAAAAATGGCTGCCCAACATAAAAGCCCTTTTGCACGCCTGGTATCCGGGGCAGGAAGGCGGTACTGCCATTGCGGAAATCCTTTTCGGAAAGACCAATCCGTCCGGTAAATTGCCTGTGAGTTTTGAAAAACAATGGGAAGACAATCCGACTTTCAAAAATTATTACGACCCTGACGGTGACAAGAAGGTCTTTTACCGGGAGGGCCTGAATGTTGGTTATCGCTATTATGACAAGTCCAATGTGAAGCCGCAGTTCCCATTTGGATTCGGGCTTTCTTACACCAAATTTGATTATTCGGCTTTGAATGTTTCGGGTAAAGGGACAGATTTTACGGTAAGTTTTATCATTAAAAATTCCGGAAATTATGATGGTGCCGAAGTAGCCCAACTCTATATCAGCCCTAAAAACCCAAAAGTAGAAAGACCACTAAAGGAGCTTAAGGGTTTCACGAAGATTTTCCTTAAAAAAGGGGAAAGCAAGGTGGTGTCCATCAAGCTCAACAAGGATGCGTTTTCTTATTTTAAAACTGAAAAGAATGCTTTTGGCTATGACCCGGGCACTTTTGAAATCCTTGTAGCGTCTTCTTCGGAAGATATCAGGCTGAAAGGAAATGCTGTTGTGCAATGAAACCATCATCGTTTTTGCAACGGATTTAAAGGCCTCACGATATCAGTAATGACTTAAAATTGCGTTATAATTTCGGGTATGTAAAACGGAATTTGTAGTTTTACAGCCGTAAAATTGACGAAAATGAAAATCTTAAAATCCCTGGCGCTCTGCCTGTTCTTCCTGGTAACGGTTCCGAAAACTTTTGCACAGACCTATCGTTTCAAGGCGAGCAGTTTCAGCCTTACCGAAAAAAATGAAGACGGGACGTGGGGAAAATGGACTGAGCCGGAGCAATCAACCGTCATTATTACGCTTGATGGAAAAAAGGACAGGATTGTCATCGGTTCCAAGGATATCCAGATTTATCAAATCATGAGTTATGGCGAGAAAATCGTCAGTGGCGATGATGAAACCATTCCGCTAAACTGTATGCTCACTGACGGCAGGGCTTGTACCATCTTAATTATCACAAGGAAAGGACAGGGAAACCGCAAGCAGTTCTACATCAATTTCGAAGATGTAAAAATCGTCTATAACGTATACGTCCAATAACTAAAGCGGCATTGAAAACCCGAATTCGATATTCGCCGTATTGAAACCGGCGTTCGAATTCTGGAGGCCCGCATTGGATATATGCCTGACATTCGGGCGTAAATCAAATGTAATATGCTTCACACGGTACGAAAATCCAAGCGACAATACATCTGAAAACGCAAAACCTTTTGAAAGCCTTTCCGTTTCGGTATCCGTAATCATCGGGCCGACGCTTCCCAAAACATACATACTGAAATTTTTTGAGATGGGTTTCCTGACCAGAAAACCTACATTCAGCACATATTCCCGAATGTTTTTCAACTTCGTATATACGTCTCTTTTGTGCTCATAGTCCGGTTCATCGGGCGTGACAAAATAAAGGTTGATCAATTGATGCGTGGCAAAATTGATTTCGGGCTGCAAAAGCACCTGGTATGTAAAATGCCTGCCTTTCCTCAGTTGCCAGTACAATTGCGGCTTGATGTAATGGTTGGTATAGGTATAATCCGTGTTTTTGATTTCATCGCCGAAACCGAAATGCAGGCCGATATCCATCGGGTGTTTTTTAATTTGCTGGGCAAAAGTTGCGGAAAAGAGGAAAAATCCGCAAACAAGAAATCGCAATTTCTGGCACATCGAATAGGAATTGGTTAGAAAGATTTGGCTAAAAGTACTCAAATTTCAGCAAGCACAGCGGCTTCTTTTGTAACTTTGACCCGAAAATACCCCTTATGCCATTCACTTATCCAAAAAAAGAGAAACTCAAAAGCCGGAAAACGATTGATCTGCTTTTTTCGGAAGGGAAATCGGTTTCAAAATATCCGCTTCGACTGGTGTACCTGCCTATTGAAAATCCGGAGGAGCAAATGAGCGTTGGCGTATCAGTCGGTAAAAAATATTTCAAAAAAGCTGTTGACCGAAATTATTACAAACGCGTCCTTCGGGAAACCTACCGGCTCAATAAGCAAATCCTTGAAAATCTTGACAAACCTTATGCCTTCATGGTTTTTTACCAGACCAAGGACCGGCTGGATTACCAGGAAATCAACCGGAAAACCATCCAGCTATTTGAAAAATTTATCCTTCAGGTCAATCCGCCAACAGCCTCATAATTATTTTGGTGGTCGTAATAAAAAGCGGTATTTTTCCGTTATCTATCGGCTAAATTAAAAGTGTTTCTTTGTTGATTCTGCCGTTTAATTACTATTTTAGTTGCCTTGTTTTCCTAGGCGGAATACATTGGCACTTATAAATCCATTTATGAATATGCGCATCGCTTTTAAGAAAAAATATGTCGTTCCGGCTGTTGCGGCAGGGCTGTTTTATGTAGGCGCCAGTTTTAAGGATGATTTCTTTGAGATTGCGAAACAGATCGAAATTTTCACCGATGTCTACAAAACCGTCAACATGAATTATGTCGATGAAACCAATCCAGGCGAAATGATGGACAAGGCAATCAAGACCATGCTCGCCGACCTTGACCCGTACACCAATTATTTCAACGAGCAGGACGTCCTGAAGTATAAAATCAACAATACCGGCGAATACACAGGGATCGGTGCGATAATTACGCGCAAAAACGGACACGTTATCGTAAAGGAACCTTACAAAGGCTATCCGGCAGACAAGGCCGGACTGAAGGCAGGCGACGAAATTATACAGATCGGCGATGTCAACCTGGCCGATTATAAAGACGATGCCTCGCAATTGCTGAAGGGCGGCAAAAATGCCAAATTTGACATCAAATACAAGCGACAGGGCAAAATCAGTTCCACGCAATTGGTATTGGATGAAGTCGATATCAAAGCAGTGCCGTATTATGGAAAAATCGACGATAAAACGGGCTACATCGTGCTGTCGCAATTCAACCGCAAGGCTTCTTCGGAAACAAAAGAAGCCCTGGAACAATTAAAAAGGGACGGTGCACAGCGTATTGTTTTGGATCTGCGGGGCAATCCGGGCGGGCTTTTGGGCGAAGCGGTGAACATCTGCAACCTGTTTGTCCCAAAAGGCGAAGTCATCGTCACCACTAAATCTAAAGTTGAAAAACACAACAATACCTATAAAACCAACAATGAACCCATTGATTTGGAAATCCCGTTGGTTGTAATCGTTGACGGAAAAAGCGCCTCTGCCTCGGAAATCGTTTCCGGTGCGCTGCAGGATCTCGACCGCGCGGTAATTATCGGCAGCAGGAGTTTCGGAAAAGGACTGGTGCAGCGCCCGATTGACCTCACATACGGGACACAGGTTAAAGTCACCATTTCGCGTTATTATACGCCTTCCGGCAGATGCATCCAGGCGTTGGATTATGCCCATAAAGATGCTGACGGGAAAGCGATCCGAACCGACGCTTCAAAGTATAACGCGTTTAAGACCCGTAAAGGGAGAACGGTTTATGACGGCGGCGGGATACAGCCTGATATCGAGCTGGAAGAAACAAAACTAAGCGCCATAACGCAAGCCTTACAGAAAAATGACGCAATTTTCGATTATGTGACTTCGTATTATTATAAGAACCCGAATCTTGGTGATAAGATTCCGACGGTAACCGACGCTGATTATTCCGAATTCAAACAGTTCCTGAAAGCGCAGAAAATCACTTATGAAACAGAAACAGAAGTGGCTTTGAAGAAGACACTCGAGGCAGCCAAAAAAGAGAAACTTGACGAAAGCATCACTGCAGAATACCAGCAATTGCTGACCTCGCTGCAAAAAAGCGAAGATGCACAACTCACGCTTTACCAAAAGGAAATCAGGAAACTGATCCTGGACGAAATCATCCAGCGTTACCAATATAAAGAAGGCTTATATCAATATTATACCAAAAACAATTCCGAAATCAAGAAAGCGACTGCCCTGCTTGACAACACTTCGGAGTATAATAAAATACTGAAAAAATAATGCTTAAGGTTCTAAGGTTGCTCCCGTTTTTTATTTTCGCCACCCTGCATGCACAGGAAGAAGTTGTTCAATCTGTTTATTTCCAAAGCAGTAAATTTTCTTTAGACGAAAAGCAGGCGAAGGAAGTCGTCGATTTTATCAAAAAAACCGACTCTACACGCATCGAATCCATACAGATTTTTGGCTACACAGACGACCTGGGAAAGGAATCCTACAATCGGAAATTGTCGACAAACCGGGCCAATACGATTAAGGATAAGCTTATCCAGCAGGGCATCAAAAATAAGATTATCGTTACGATTGAGGGCAAAGGTCGCATCCTGATTGATGATGACATCGTAGACAACCTGCCTGAGGTGCGTTCGAAAAACCGCCGTGTCGATGTGGTTTTAAACCTGAAACCGTTGCCAGCCATTGAAATTCCGGGGTTTTTCACTTCCGTGCAGAAAAAACACATCATCGGCGATCACATTTACCTCGAAAACCTTCTATTTGAACGCGGCAGCAGCAAACTGACCTTCAAATCAAAAACCGACCTGGATAAACTCGCACGCTTGCTTGCCAAATACAAAAACCTGGAATTTGAAATACAGGGCCATGTTTGCTGCACGCCTCCTTACCAAAAAGAAGCCATCGACCGGGACACTAAAAAAAGGCAATTGTCACAAAACCGCGCAGAAAGCGTGTATAAATATTTGATTTTCAAGAAAATAGCCAAAACGCGCATGACTTTCAAAGGTTACGGAAATACCGTACCACTGGGGAAAGGCCAGGAATATGACCGCCGTGTCGAATTGGTCATTACAAAAGCCTGATGCGTAGTTATTTCGTTTCCGCTGCACTTTTTTTCATAGCCGCAGTATCTGCCCAACAGCAGAAAGAAATCCTGTTGTATTTCGATTCCGGAAGTTATTCGCTTGCACCAAACGGCGTTGCCCTGCTGGACACTTTTTTTGTCAATGATTCGATTACCGTACATTCCATCGCGATCAAAGGTTTTTGTGACGATATTGGTGCTGAAAATGACAACCAGGCTTTATCGGTGAAAAGGGCGCAATCCACCGCAGCGTACATCCGTTCCTTGTCTGATAAAGATAATATAAGCATCAGCGGAAAAGGCGAAATCCAGCTCGCAGGTGATCGCGAAGCAAACATTCAAAGGCAACAAAACAGAAAGGTTTCGGTTTTGGTTTCCTATACTCCAAATCCAAAAACCGAAACACCGACGGTAAAAAAACCTGCCGATGTCGACTTGTTCGAAGGCTATAAAATGCCTGGTGAAAATCTGGCCAAAGGCGACAAATTTATTTTACGCCAACTGGTTTTTATAGCCAGTACGACCGTTTTTGAAAACGCTGAGGCATGCGAAGCAGAGCTGGAGAAATACGTACAATATTTCAAGGCAAACCCTGAAATGAAATTTGAAATCCACGGCCATGTATGCTGTATTTCGAAATCCTTTCGCGATGCACGTAACATCTATACGGGAAAAAACAACCTTTCTGAAGACCGTGCCAAAAGGATCTATGATTACTTCATTGAAAAAGGCATTGATAAGTCGCGCATGCTTTACAAAGGTTTCGGGCGCCAGTTCCCAAGGACGGATGTAGCGGAGAAATTCAACAAAAGGGTTGAAATCGTCATCACACAGCTTTAATCCCGCAGCATCCTGATGTGCGGAATATCGTCTTCCAGATAAGTGTCGCTTATGGCATGAAATCCGTTATTTTCATAGAATTTTTTGAGGTATAACTGCGCAGAGATTTCTATCCGGCTTTCGCCAAAATGTTGCAGTATGCCATCAATCGAAGTGTGCATCAGCGGATAACCCCATTTCCTGTCACGAAAACCAGCATCAATCACGACACGCCCGATGGACGCGTTTTCAAAGTAATCACCGGGTTTGAATAAACGCGAATACGCCACAACCATCCCATCGCATTTCCCAATGACATGCAGCGCTTTTTGATCTTTATGATCCAAATCCTGGTAAATGCAATCCTGCTCGATGATAAAAACGGATTCGCGAAGGTGTAAGATCTGATATAATTCAGAAACCGAAAGGTCGTCGAAAGCACTGATCTTAAATTGTAATTCCATAAAACAAATAAATAAAAAAACCCTGATAAATCGACTTTACCAGGGCTATAAAATATTTTAAAATGAATTAACCGTTGATTTTCAGCTTCATTCCCGGCTTTAGATTATTGCTGCTGATGCCGTTCCACTTTTTAATATCCGAAACCGTTACGCCAGGATATTTCTGTGCAATCGTGAAAAGCGAATCGCCTTTTTTTACTAAATAATGCTGTTGCTTTTCGGCATTGTCTTTTTTCACTCTTGCAGCAATCTGGTTTTCTGCGGAAGCGGCTTTCATAATGGTCAGCTTGGCACCCAGTTGTACATTACTGTCTTCCATGTTGTTCCACTCCTGGATCTGGGCCACGGTCACGCCTTGTTTTTTAGCGATTGCACCAAGATTGTCGCCTTTCTGAACTACATAATAAGTCGTTGTCAAAGCAGCTGTTTCTTCCTTCAATTCCTCGACATTTACTTTTGCCTTGTTGATTTTGAGTTTGGTATCCAAAAGCACGTTGGTATCTTCCATGTTGTTCCACTCCTTCAGATCAGTAATCGAAACACCATATTTTTTAGCAATTGAGCTCAAATTGTCACCCTTTTGCACCGTATAAAATTCTGGTGCAGCTTCAGCAACTTCAGTAGCCTTCGCTTCTTTCAAAGGCGTTGTTTTTTCTTCTTTTACAGGAATATTCTTCTTCGGATTTACTGCGATATTGTTGCTTTCCTCTGAAAAAACAATCTTCAGTTTTCGTCCTAAAGGCGCACTATTGCTCTTAAGTTTATTCCAACGTTTGATTTCAGCGATTGACACGCCATATTTAGATGCAATTTCACTCAGGTTGTCGCCACGCCTTACCGTATGGAATTTTGTCCTTGACCTGGATGTAATTACTGAATCTGTGGAAGCTATTGCCGTTGAATCCTTGGCAGTATTCAGGCGGATGCGCTCGTAAGGCCTTTCCCTTTTTTCATTTTCATGCGTTACATAAGCATAAACCTTATCTTCATTTGAAGCAAACATCGCAATCTTTTCAGAAGGCAATCTCAGGTAATGCGGCACATTATTATAATAAGGAATCACATTCATCTTGTATGACGGATTCAGCAACTGCAACTGCGCTACCGGCACGTCAAGCAAATCCGAAAGCTGCTTGAACGAAACCTGCTGCCTGATCATGATCGTATCGGTCGCGAAATGCTTGATGATGGCGCGGTTCGGAACGATGCCATGCTCTTTGTGATAGGTATAAATGTACATCGTTGCCAGGAAAGCCGGAACGTATCCTTGTGTTTCTTTTGGCAGGTTTTTGCGGATATTCCAGAAATTCTGTTGCCCACCGGATCGACGGATTGCTTTCGCGACATTACCCGGTCCTGAATTATACGAGGCCAAAACCAAATCCCAGTCCCCAAAAATCTTATACATATTGCTCATGTATTGCGCTGCGGCATCACTCGCCTTTTGCGGATCGCTGCGTTCGTCAACATAAGAATCGATGTTCAGGTTGTATTGTTTCCCGGTTTGGTACATGAATTGCCAAAGCCCGGTAGCGCCTACCCTTGATACGGCTTTCGGGTTCAACGCCGATTCTACGATGGCCAGGTATTTGATTTCCAAAGGCACATTCTGCCTAGCCAAAGATTCCTCGAACATCGGGAAATAATATTCTGAAATGGCCATGAGCCTTTCGTATGATTTTTTCCTGTTCTTAAGGAACGACTTGATGATGTTTTCCAATCCCTGATTCCATTCAATGTTGAACGGCGACTTAGCATCCATTTCCTTAAGGCGGGCTTTCAGGAGTTCCGTTGGCAATTCGTAATCTACCTTTTGGTCCAGGTTGATGCTTTTAATGTCTGCTGAAAGGTTATCGAACAAATCGAGGTTCGTCAATTCCTTCATCCAAAGGCTGTCTACACAGGAAGCTACAGCATCCCGGCGGAATGTGGATTTAATAGAATCTAAATAGGAAATCTTAATTTCAGGTTTCAGCAGATTAGCTGCAGTTTTGGTCGAATCCTGGGCAAAAATGGTTCCCGAAATCAACAAAAGTGCAGATAAGGTGATGTTTTTTATATTCATATTTACGTTTTTATCGTCTTTGCAAGAAGGGGTCATGGGGGGCCAAAGACTTTTCAATTCGTGTTCATTTAATGTCCTGTTAAAGAACTTGTAACGGCAAAATGCTATATTTCAAACCATTGCATAATGCAAACATAGTAATCTTATAACAAAGTTTCCGTATTCTATAACTTAAAATTATGTGAAATATTGTTAATTAATAGTTGTTTAATCCTGTATGGCGGCAATTCCCGGCAATGTTTTTCCTTCAAGCATCTCAAGCATGGCGCCGCCTCCCGTAGAAACGTAACTCATTTTTGGTTCCAATCCGAACTGTTTTACTGCCGCAACCGAATCACCGCCGCCAACGAGCGAAAATGCACCTTTTTGTGTCGCTTCATCGATATAATTGCCCAATTCGATAGTACCTTTTGCAAAAGGTTCCATTTCGAAAACACCCAGCGGTCCATTCCAAAGGATGGTCTTTGACTCAAGGATTACCTTTCTAAAGTTTTCCAATGATTTTGGTCCGGCGTCTAAGCCTTGCCATCCATCAGGAATCTCCCTTACATCAGTGATTTTTGTATTGGCATCTTTTGAAAAAGCATCTGCGGCAACCACATCAACAGGAAGGTGGACCTGAACATTTTTGGCTTTGGCTTTTTCCAAAATCTCTAACGCCAGTGCCTGTTTATCGTCTTCACAGATCGAATTCCCGATTTTTCCGCCCATCGCTTTTATGAAGGTAAAGGTCATGCCTCCTCCGATAATCATATGGTCCACTTTATCAAGTATATTTTCAATAACGGTAATTTTTGAAGACACCTTACTGCCTCCTAAAACAGCTGTCACGGGCTTCTCCGAATCCTTCAGGACTTTATTAAGGCTTTCGATTTCCTTTGCCAGTAAAGCTCCGAAGCATTTGTCATTTGGAAAAAACTGTGCAATAATAGTCGTCGAGGCATGTGCTCGGTGCGCGGTTCCGAAAGCGTCATTTACGTAAACATCTCCAAGTGATGCCAATTCTTTGGCGAAAGCGGTATCTCCTGCTTCCTCTTCCTTATGGAAACGCAGGTTTTCAAGCATAAGTACCTCTCCTGGCTGTAAGGCATCAGCTGCTGATTTTGCTTTATCACCGATACAGTCTTCTGCGAATTTGACTTCAACACCAAGGATTTCGGAAGTCTTTTTTACAATATGCCTCAACGAATATTTCCCTTCAGCGCCTTTTGGCCTGCCTAAATGCGACATCAGGATTACACTTCCGCCCTCAGCAAGGATCTTGTCGATGGTGGGTTTGGCGGCTTCGATGCGGGTATCGTCGGTTACATTGAAATGCTCATCCAATGGCACGTTGAAATCCACACGGATTAATGCTTGCTTATTCTTGAAATTGATGTCGTTCAGGGTTTTCATGGGCAATAATCGTTTATTTAAATTTTTAAAGACGCCACAAATATAGGTTTTTTCGCTAAATCGGAGTCCTGAAGGGATTTCAGTCCGAAGACGTTAAGGGAAATTTTAAAAGTAAACCCCGCCGGGAAGCGGGGTGTACCTAACCAAAAAAACCTTAAAATCACGAAATTACTTTTATCAGCATGTGCTTTTTAAAAGTGAGACAAAGGAAAGGCAAATGGGAAAGCGCTGAAAATTAATGAGGTAAACGGAGAAAAGTTTGCGGTAAATGCAACTTTATGTAAGTAAAAAGTTACGGCAAATGGGTAAGCACACAAAGAAACAAACCAAACAAAAAACGGCCTGCCGAGGCAAACCGTTTCTCAAAAACTATTTATCTTAAAATCTAAATCGGACAAATCTAAAAAATTTTCTGACAATTTTTGCTATTCAAGCAATTTCTTTTGAAATCATAATGTCCCGTATCAACGAACCGTTCTTTACTGCCTGCTGAGACTGCACACTGCGGCTAACTATTCATCAGCGACTCAATCTCATCTGCCTCAAGAGGAATATTGCGCATCAGGTTGAACGGTGCTCCTTTTTCCTGGACCACTACATTGTCTTCCAAACGTATCCCAAAACCTTCCTCAGGGATGTAAATGCCGGGCTCAACGGTAAAGACCATATTGGCTTTCATCGGCTCGTGCAACAGGCCGTAATCGTGGGTATCAAGCCCCAAATGATGTGAAGTCCCGTGCATGAAATATTTCTTGTACGCCGGCCATTCCGGATTTTCATTTTGCACATCGGCTTTATCGATGAGTTTCAAACCGAGTAATTCTGATGTCATCAGTTTGCCCACCTCAACATGGTATTGCTTCCACAACGTTCCCGGAACTAACATTTTTGTAGCTTCGTTTTTTACGCGTAAAACGGCATTATAAACCGCTTTTTGCCTTTCGGTGTATTTTCCTGAAACAGGGATTGTACGCGACAAATCGCTCGAATAATTCGCATATTCCGCTGCCACATCCAACAGAATCAGGTCGCCTGCCTTACACTGCTGGTTGTTTTCAATGTAATGCAGCACATTCGCATTGTTCCCCGAAGCGATGATCGGCGTATACGCAAAACCTTTGGAACGGTTGCGGACGAATTCGTGGATCAGTTCGGCTTCGATTTCATATTCCGTAACATTTGGCTTTACGAATGACAATAATCTGCGGAAGCCTTTTTCGGTGATATTACAGGCCGTTTGCATCAGATCGATTTCCTCGCTTTCCTTTACCGAGCGGATTCTTTGCAGGATCGGATTGCTTTTCGCCACGGCATGCGCCGGATATTTGTCCTTCCACCATTTTACGAAACGTGCTTCACGGGTTTCTGTTTCCACAGACTGGCGGTAATGCTCGTTGGTATTGATGTACATCGTATCGGCATAGGTCATGATTTCAAACAATATCTTTTCGAAATCCTGCAGCCAGTACACCGTTTTGATTCCAGAAACTTCGAAAGCACGCTCTTTTGTCAGCTTTTCGCCTTCCCAGATGGCGATGTGCTCGCTGGTTTCTTTCAGGAACAGTATTTCTTTCTGGTGAGCAAAAGGCGCATCGGGAAAAAGCAGCAAAATACTTTCTTCCTGGTCCACACCCGAAAGGTAAAAAATGTCGCGGTGCTGTGCGAATGGCAAAGTTGAATCGGCGGACACCGGATAAATGTCATTTGAATTGAAGACGGCCACGCTGTTTGGCTTCATCTGTGCCGTAAACTTGGCACGGTTCTTTATAAAAAGATTGCGGTCGATTTGATGGTATTTCATTTTTGAGTTTATTAGTTAATTAGTGCCTGAGTTTTTCCAGAAATATGTTTTGTTGCGAAGTTCCTGCAGAAATCAAGCACTACAAATCTAATGAATCCGCTAAAATCAAATACCCGCCAAATGGCGTTATTTTATGTTTCTGCGGATACGGCTCATGTGCCTGTCCGAAATGCCGAGAAACGAAGAAAGGTAATGCAGTGGTACTTCCTGAAGTAATTTCGGTTCTGTTTGCAGGAGTTTGGTGTAGCGTTCTTCGGGTGTCATCGTTAATAAATCAATGCGGTAATCGTCAATGAGGCAGATTTGTTTTTCGATCAGGTTGTAATAGTATTGATGGAACGCGGGATTATTTTCGATGAGGTTCTTGAATGTTTTTAAATCGGCGACATATAAAGTACAATCTGAAATCGCTTTGATGCTTTTTCGGGACGGTTTTTGAAAAAGAAAACTGTTTAGTGAACTTGTAAAGGAATGTCGTAACGCAAGATAAGTCGTCACTTCATTGCCGGAAATTTCAATGGCGTGCTGTAAAATCCCACTTTCGATAAAACAGAAATACGGGCAGATGCCGCCTTCTTTTACGAGGGATTCATTTTTTTTGAGGTGGATTTTCGAGAAGGCAGTCGTGGCGGAATAAAGCATTTCTGCGGAAGCGCCATCCGAAAATTGCAGCAGCGCATTTAAAAAAAAATCCGAAATTTCATTTTTTTCCATAACACAAAACTATGGATTTTTATGTTTTACGGAATCCACTTATAATAACGTGCGCCGAGAAGGTTCGGGTTTTCCTTTTCGATATGATCTAAAACCCATTCGCTTTTTGGCGAAAGGATACTTTGTTTTTGCGCTTTCTTATGCAGTTTTTCATAAGTCTTGAAATCAATTTCATGGCTTTGACCAAATGTTTCAAAAAGCCGGACCTTTGAAATGGAAGTTTTCCATTCCGGTTGTATTGTGCCTTCAAAAACCTTCGCCTTCGACCCGCTTCCATAGGCCATAAAACCAAAAGTCGTCCCTGAAATTTTGCCATCGGTTTCATAAAAATGGCAAAGCGTCGAAAGCAATCCCATAAAGATGGAACCGGTGTACAGGTTTCCGATTAATGACGAGGCTTTTTCAGCAGGTTGTAATTTTTGGGTAACGAAATCAACATATTCCGCAGATTTTGCGATGGCTTTTAAATCCGGAATATCCGTCTGCCCCGTTTCCAACGCATAAATTTCAGGCAGCATCCGCCTTCCCTGGAATGCATAAGGCAAATGCATGATGATGCTGTGCCAGGAATTCAGTAGATTTTCGGTCGTTCCTTTCAAATCCTTAAACCTGCCATACGCCGAACGCGTTCTGTCCGTGTAACATTGGTTTGAATACTGCCCGTCGAAAACCGGCTGGTCTTTGTGGATTTCAATTTCGGCTTCGAGGTTGCCGAACCACGAATCATTATCAGTAATTTCAGATTTGGGAATCGTCCGGTATGGTTTGAAAAAATCAAAAACGCCTTTGATGTCAATGCCGGTTTCGTTTGTGAAAGCGATGATTTTAGGGTTTGCCGAAACGAGCATCGCAACGGCACCGGCGCCCTGGGTATATTCTCCTGTGGAATTCAGGTCATATTTGGCAATATCCGAACACACGACAATAGCTGTCTTATCGGGATTTAATCGGATGAAGTCAAGGCAATTCTGAAGCGCATCCACCCCGCCGATACAGGCGAATGTAAAATCGACCGCATCGCAATGGCCGAAACTGTTGTCTCCGAATTGCTGCTCCATCAATGAAATCAAAAACGACGCTATCGGTTTGGAACTGTCGATGCTACTTTCGGTGCCTACATAAATACGGGCAATATTTTTTGGTTCAATATGATTTTGGGAAAATAGTTTCGTCAGTGCATTCGCCCCGAAAACAACAGTATCCTGATGCGCGTCGGGCAAAGTCATCTTCAACAAACCCAGCCCTTTTTCAAGTTTTCCGGCTTCAATGCCGCGCACGTCGGCCAATGTTTTTATGGGCAGGTGGATTTTGGCAACATCAAACGCCATCGCGTCAATTCCGATAGTCATAAGCTTGGTTTTTGGAAAAGGTAAAGTTACAGTTTAGGAACGTAGATAGGTACTGAATCATATCTGCGGAAGCACTTTTACGGATATGAAAATTCTGCGTATTGGAAATTATCAATTCGTCAAAAAATATTTTTAAAACGGCATTTTTATGGTATTTTAGCGGGATAACCATTTCTTGACCGATGAAACAAATCATATTTTTATGCTGTGTGCTGTGGCAAATCGTAGCCATTTCGCAGGAAAAGCCGGCATACCGCATTTTCGATAAAAACGGGAAAGAAACCACTTATGCCAAATTGCTGAAAGCGGCTTCCAAAACGGAAGTGGTTTTGTTTGGCGAATTCCATGACAACGCGATTTCACACTGGCTGGAACTGGTACTGGCGAAGGATCTGGCCGAAAAAAAGAAACTGGTTTTAGGTGCGGAAATGTTTGAGGCCGATAACCAGAAACAATTGGATCAATATTTAAAAAATGATGCTGAAGATGCCAAAATGGACAGCACGGCGCGGCTTTGGCCCAATTACAAAACCGATTACAAGCCGTTGGTGGATTTTGCAAAAGAGAAAAACTTTGCATTCATCGCAACGAATATTCCGCGGCGGTTTGCGAGTCTGGTTTATAAAAAAGGGTTTGAGGCTTTGGAATCCTTATCCGTTGAAGAAAAAACATGGATGGCACCGTTGCCCATCCCTTATGACCCGAATTTACCCGGTTATATAAAAATGATCCAGGATATGGGCGGGCATGGCGGCGACAATCTTCCGAAGGCACAGGCGGTAAAAGATGCGGCGATGGCGTATTTCATCTTAAAAAACAAAGCGGACGATTCGGTTTTCCTGCATTATAATGGTTCATATCACAGTGACCATTTCGAAGGCATTTACTGGTATTTGAAAAAAAGCAATCCTGATTTGAAAATCATCACCATTTCTACTGTAACGCAAGTGGATATTTCGAAGCTGGAAAAGGAAAATGGGTCCAAAGCCGACTTCATTCTGGTCATCGATGAAGACGTTACAAAAACCTATTGATCGAACACTTTATATTGATTATAAATTAGCCGTAAAAGATTGTGCCAAATGTCAAATAGCACTATTTTTGTATGATTTTTAAAAACAATTAACCTGACTTATGGCACAAAATGCACTATTAAAGTCCTCCATTGCGAGAAAAGTAGCGATGGCACTTTCGGGACTGTTCCTCATTTCATTTTTAGCGCTGCACGTTTCTTTAAACATGGTTTCCGTATTCAGCGAAGACGCTTTTAATGCCGCATCGCATTTTATGGGCTATAACCCGATCATCCAATACGTGATGCAGCCTGTTTTGGCAGCCGGTGTGATTTTTCACTTTATTATGGGAATTGTCCTCGAAATCCAGAACCGCAATGCGCGTCCGGTGAAATATGCCAGGAATAACGGTGCTGCAAATTCGTCATGGCCTTCGCGTAATATGATCATTACCGGATTGGTGGTGTTGGCATTTATGGGATTGCATTTTTACGATTTCTGGTTCCCGGAACTGAATTTCAAATATGTCGCTGGCGAGATGCCGGATGCCACAAGATATTACGGCGAATTGGTGGAGAAATTCCATGATCCGGTACGCACGGGGATTTATTGCGTTTCGTTCCTGCTGTTGGCACTGCACTTATGGCACGGCTTCGCATCGTCATTCCAGTCCATCGGTTTCAACAATAAATATTCAAGGTCACTGAGCAAATTCGCTTATGGTTTTGCCGTAATCGTACCACTTGGTTTTATTTTCATCGCATTGTTTCACCACTTCAATCATTAATATCATTTCATAATGGCATTAGATTCAAAAATACCTGAAGGTCCTATTTCAGACAAATGGACACATTATAAAGACCATATCAACTTAGTGAACCCGGCCAACAAACGCAATCTTGACATTATTGTCGTCGGTACCGGATTGGCAGGAGGTTCAGCAGCTGCGACGCTGGCGGAACTGGGTTATAACGTAAAAGCATTCTGTTTCCAGGATTCGCCAAGGCGTGCACACTCGATTGCGGCACAGGGCGGGATCAACGCTGCAAAGAATTACCAGGGCGATGGAGATTCCACTTTTCGTCTTTTCTACGATACTGTAAAAGGAGGCGATTACCGTGCGCGTGAAGCGAACGTACACCGTTTGGCTGAGGTCTCTGCAAATATCATTGACCAATGTGTGGCACAGGGCGTTCCTTTGGCCCGTGAGTATGGCGGATTATTGGACAACCGTTCTTTTGGCGGAACTTTGGTTTCACGTACTTTTTACGCAAAGGGACAAACCGGACAGCAGTTGTTGCTTGGTGCTTATTCCGCAATGAACCGCCAGATCGGTCGTGGAAAAATCAAGATGTACAATCGCCATGAAATGCTCGAGCTTGTTGTCGTAAATGGCAAAGCAAGAGGTATTATCGCACGTAATTTAATTACAGGGGAAATCGAAAGACATTCGGCGCATGCTGTCGTAATTGGATCAGGGGGATACGGAAACGTGTTTTTTCTTTCTACTAATGCGATGGGAAGTAATGCTACTGCGGCTTGGAAGATCCATAAAAAAGGGGCGTTTTTCGCCAATCCATGTTATACACAAATTCACCCGACCTGTATTCCTGTTTCAGGTGATCATCAGTCAAAACTGACTCTGATGTCTGAATCCCTAAGGAATGACGGAAGGATCTGGGTGCCAAAATCATTGGAAGATGCCAAAGCGATCCGGGAAGGCAAAAAGAAACCAACAGATTTATCTGAAGACCAAAGAGATTATTACTTAGAAAGAAGATATCCGGCTTTCGGAAACCTGGTGCCACGTGATATTGCTTCACGTGCCGCTAAAGAGCGTTGTGATGCCGGTTTCGGTGTAAATAAGACAGGTGAAGCGGTTTATCTTGACTTCGCTTCAGCTATTGAAAGATACGGAAGGGATCAGGCGAAAATCAAGCATCTGGATGAAAATGATGCCGCTTTGGTAAAGAAATTAGGAACTGAAGTTGTAGAAAGCAAATACGGGAACCTGTTCCAGATGTATGAGAAAATCGTTGACGAAAATCCATACGTAACGCCAATGATGATCTACCCTGCGGTACACTATACTATGGGGGGTACCTGGGTTGATTATAACCTGATGACTACGATTCCTGGTTGTTTCTCGATCGGTGAATCCAACTTCTCTGACCACGGTGCCAACCGCCTTGGTGCTTCGGCGTTGATGCAGGGATTGGCCGACGGTTATTTCGTATTGCCATATACTATTGGTGATTATTTAGCTCCGGATATTAAATTGGGCAAAATCCCAACCAATACTCCGGAATTTGACGAAGCGGAAAAAGCGGTTAAAGACCAATTGGAGAAATTCATCAACAATAACGGAAAACATTCTGTAGACCATTTCCATAAGAAATTAGGGAAAATCATGTGGGATAAAGTTGGTATGGCGCGTAATGCCAAAGGCCTGACGGAAGCCATTTCCGAAATTGCTGAGCTGCGTGATGAATTCTACCGTGACGTAAAAGTTCCGGGAACACTTGACAGTTTCAACCAGGAATTGGAAAAAGCGATGCGCGTGGCCGATTTCCTTGAATTGGGAGAATTGTTTGCCAAAGACGCTTTACACCGAAATGAAAGCTGCGGCGGCCATTTCCGTGAAGAGTACCAAACCCCGGATGGCGAGGCACAACGGGACGATGAGAATTTCGCGTATGTTGCAGCATGGGAATATAAAGGAAAACCGAGTGATGCCGTTCTTCACAAAGAGCCGCTCGTATTTGATAATGTTAAGCTGGTACAACGCAGTTATAAATAAGATTCAGTTATGAAATTAACACTCAAAATATGGCGTCAAAAGAACGCTAAAGACACTGGAAAAATGGTCGATTATCCAATCGATGGCATCGAACCGGACATGTCATTCCTTGAAATGCTTGACGTATTAAACGAACAGCTAATCAACAAAGGCGAAGATCCGGTTTCATTTGACCACGATTGCCGCGAAGGCATCTGCGGCATGTGTTCGCTTTTCATCAATGGAGAAGCCCACGGTCCGGATCGTGCTGTAACAACCTGCCAATTGCATATGCGTATGTTCAAGGATGGCGATACGATTTATATCGAGCCATTCCGCGCGAAAGCATTCCCTGTAATCAAGGATTTGGTGGTAGACAGGAGTTCGTTTGACCGCATCCAGCATGCGGGCGGGTTTATCTCTGTAAACACTTCCGGAAACACAATTGATGCCAATACGATTCCAATTCCTAAACACGATGCAGACCGTGCATTTGATGCCGCTACGTGTATCGGTTGTGGTGCTTGTGTAGCTTCTTGTAAAAATTCTTCTGCAATGCTGTTTGTTTCTGCGAAAGTGTCTCAATTCGCTCTTTTACCCCAAGGAAAAGTCGAAGCCGCAGACCGTGTTTTGAACATGGTACGCCAAATGGATTCAGAAGGTTTTGGAAACTGTACCAATACCGGCGCCTGTGAAGTGGAATGCCCGAAAGGAATTTCTCTGGAGAATATCGCGAGGATGAACCGTGAGTATTTATCGGCGAGTTTAAAAGGATAGTTTTCGGTCACAGTTACAAGTTCACAGCCTGCTTATAGATATCAGCCGCATTCGTTTTTGGATGCGGTTTTTTTTTATGGTTTAAGATATAAACATCGACCGTGTTGCCGCAACAAAATTTAACAATTGGTGTGCATTTTACGTAATGAACAATCGAAATATTTCTTAGGGATGCATTTACCCCTTCCCCTATAGGCAAAATACAATTTTTCCAAAACATACCATTACGGAAAATCCACAGCATTTGTTAATTCTCATCCAAATGAACTTCCTTATTGTTTCCGGAACCGCATGCTCTATAAAAATCCTTTTTCAAAAGCCACGCGCACCAATCCCGCACTGTTCTTCACACCAAGTTTCTGGAAAAGGTTTGTGCGATGTGACTCGACGGTTTTGGTGCTTAACGAAATCGCTTCAGAGATTTCCTCGGTAGTATATTCCTTTACGATCAGATCGAGTACCTGCTTTTCGCGCGTGGTAAGCTTTGGTATGAAAAAAGCCGAAGGCGTTACTTTTCCGAGCGAATCATTGAGCAACAATTCCTGGATTTTTTTCGGCAAAAACCTTTCTCCTGACAAAACGGTTTTTATGGCAGTTACCAGTTCGGTTTTGTCTGTATTTTTCAGGAGATAACCCATCGCCCCGTTTTTAATCATCTGCCGGACAAAAGCACTTTCCTCGAAATTCGTCAACGCAATAATTTTGAGTTCCGGATATTTTTTTAGCAGGGTTTTACACGCATCAATGCCATTCCCATCGGGTAAATTAATATCCAGGAGCAAAACGGCTGTGGTTGCCTCAAGCCCTTCCAACGTGTCGGCAATGTTTTGAAAGGATTGCTGGAGCAAAATTTCCTTGTCTGTAAGCAGCAGCGTTTTGATGCCTTCGGTAAAAATGGTATGGTCTTCTGTGATTGCGATTTTAATCATTTTACTAATTTAGTCAAATCAATGATAATCTGAAAAGAGCTTCCGTTTTCGGTACTGTTGATTTCCATTTCCGCATGGAGCAGGTGAACCCTCGAACGGATATTTTTCAGGCCCAATCCTAACGGCACCATATTCAGATCAAAACCTTTTCCATTATCTTCAACAGTAATGAATATTTCCCGCTCGTGGAAATTCATTTGCACCAAAGCCTGTGCTGCCCCGGAATGTTTCACAGCATTGTTGATCAACTCCTGGATAATCCTGTAAATCGTAGTTTCAAGATTTTTTGGCAATGAAGCCATCGCTCCAAAATATTGAAAATCAATGACAATCGGATGGGAAGTATTGATCTTCACGCAATATTGTTTCAGCGCCTCAACAAGTCCAAAATCCATGATGGAAGCCGGCATCAGGTCATGTGAAATGCTCCGCGTCTGGGAACAAACCTGATCAACCATTTCAATAATCTTCTGCAATTTTACGCGCCCGGAATTTTCGGGGATTTCCTCGCTTATACTGGAAATATGATGCTTAATGGCCGATAAATCCCCATTTAAACCGTCGTGAAGATCTTCCGCAATCCTTTTCCGTTCCTTTTCCTGTCCGTCCAAAAGTGCTTCCAGGCGGATGATTTCCTGGCGCTTTTCGGCTTTATTCCTTTTCCGGATGATGACAATCGCCAGGGTCATTACTGCAATACAAAGCGATGCTGTAATAATAAGCAGGAACGTAATTTTCTTCTGACGGCGGAATTTCTCAATTTCAGCTGTCAGCAGCTTTTTTTCATTATTTACATATTGCTCGGAAATATCCTGGATGTGCGTGTTGGCATTCAATTTGCTTTCCGTATCGATTCTGATGATATTTTCCTGTACTTCAATCACTTTTGCGGTCGCGCCGCTTTTCGTAAATGCCTTTAATGACAGTTCATAAAAATAGCGCCTGAAAAAAGCATTGATGTTTTTTCGCTGAATTAAGTCGGTTCCTTTTTTATAATATTCAAAAGTTTGCCGGCTGTCAGATGACATCGCGGTGAGGAATCCATAATCGACCAGCGCGATGTCATAATATTCGCTCTTCAATGCGGAAAATACGCTTTTTTCAAAGAACATTTTACTGTTACCGATTTGGTTTTTGGACAAATAAATCTCCCCGAAAGTTTGCTCTGCATTCGGAATGCCACGTTTGCTGTGATTGATTTTTGCCAATTCATAGGCACGATGATTATAAACCAGCGCCGAATCCTGCTGTGAAATCTTCAATTTAACCTGGGCGAGATTATTGTAAATATGCTCTTTCTCAATCGAATTGCTGATGCGTTTGTTTCGTGAAACCTTTGGAAAATACCTAAGCGACTGCTGCAGCGATTGTTGCGCCAAATCAAATTTGTGCAACTCGAATTGGTTGATTCCGCGAAAAAAATACGCATCTGCCGTTAAAACACTATCGTTAAGCTGTCGCGCCTTTTCAATGCCACTGTCGGCTTCATCTGCGCCAAACTGGAACAGGCCCATATAATAAAACAGTTCCGATTGCAGGTTGTGGATGGAACAGGCTAAAGTGTCGATTTTGTTCGCCGGATAAAAATTCTTGGTCTTATTGAGCCATTTTTGCGCCAGCGCAATGTCATCGGACTCAAGGTAATATTTCGACATTTTATAAGATTCCAGGATCCTGCATTCGCTTGTCCGGCAATTGTCATATTGCCCTGATTGTTGCCCCAAGATCGATTGCGACAGCAGCAGGAATAGTAAACGGAAAAAGGGGTTTCTCATCGGCTTTTGAAATCAGGTTGCCTGAAATAATGCAAACAACGGTGCTGTTAAAATTACACAAAACGTTACAGGAAAATGGCTTGATTTTTGACGATTTTCTGCAGATAATTTCATAGCAGTTTGCATTTTAACCAAAAATACTCCGTATTGTAAGTTCCGGACACTAAGTTCTGAAATCGATGCTCGTTAAAAATCCGAGTATTCCTTGGTTTTTTAAATTCAGGGTTTACCCTTGGTTTATTGGTCTCGGGTGTTGCTTGCGGCCGGGTTTTCCGTTAGCACAATCTCCGGCAGATTGATAAATCCGTATATTTGGGAAGCAAAACCAAAACCATGAAATTTTCATTACCGTTTCTTTTATTGTTTGCCTCTACAGCTATTTTTTCGCAAAATCTTTCCCAATCGGTGAATCCGTTTATAGGTACTGGCGGTCACGGGCATACATTTCCCGGTGCGACACTACCGTTCGGGATGGTTCAGCTTTCGCCAGACACCAGGATAGACGGCAGTTGGGATGGCTGTTCAGGTTATCATTATTCCGATTCAGTGATTTATGGATTTTCCCATAGCCACCTCAATGGTACCGGTGTTTCAGATTTCGGCGACATTATGCTGATGCCGACTATGGGAGAACCATTGTTAAACAACAAGGAATACGCATCTGTTTTTTCACATGATAATGAAAAAGCCTCAGCAGGATTTTACTCCGTAAAACTCGATAAATACAATATCGACGTAGCCCTAACCGCCACAACACGTGTCGGGCTGCATCAATATACATTCCATAAATCCGGACAGGCCAATATCATTCTGGACCTGAACCACCGCGATAAATTGCTGATGGGCGAAGTGCGCATCATTGACAATAAAACGATTGAAGTACTGCGTCGCAGTGAAGCCTGGGCGCGTGACCAATATGTATATGCCCGCATCGAATTCAGCAAACCCATGAAAGTCACTAAAGTGAACAACAATGCTTTTGCACCTGCCAAAACCACCGACACCTTCTTTGCCGGAAGCATTTTAGCATTGGGATTTTCATCAGAAGTAAAACAAGGGGAGAAAATTTCGGTAAAAGTGGCCCTCTCTCCTACAGGTTATCAAGGCGCTAGACAAAATATGTCTGAACTCAAAGGCTGGGATTTCGCAAAAACAAAAAAAGCCGCCGAAGCCGCATGGAACAAGGAATTATCAAAAATCGAAATCACGACCCCGGACAACGATAAAAAAACCGTTTTTTATACTGCACTGTATCATACGATGATGCAGCCGAATATCGCACAGGATATTGATGGCAAATACCGCGGCCGTGACAACCAAATCCACGTGGCGGAAGGATTTGATTATTACTCGGTATTCTCGCTTTGGGACACGTTTCGCGCGGCGCATCCGTTATACACATTAATAGAAAAGAAACGCACCGCCGATTTCATCAATACGTTTATCAAACAATATGAGCAGGGCGGAAGGTTGCCGGTTTGGGAACTTGCCTCGAATGAGACGGATTGCATGATTGGTTACCATTCCGTTTCCGTGATGGCCGATGCGATGGCCAAAGGCATCAAGGGATTTGATTATGAAAAAGCATTTGAAGCCGCTAAACACAGTGCGATGCAGGACATTTACGGATTGGATGCTTATAAAAAGAACAGTTTCATTTCCATAGATGATGAGCATGAAAGCGTTTCCAAAACCCTGGAATACGCTTATGACGACTGGTGCATCGCACAAATGGCACAGCTTTTGCACAAAAAAGACGATTACCAATACTTCATGGTACGCTCCCAGAGTTGGAAAAATATTTTTGATACGGAAACATTGTCGATGCGCCCAAAACAAAACGGTGGCTGGAAAACACCTTTTGACCAAAGGGAAATCGACAACAATTTCACCGAAGGCAATTCCTGGCATTATTCCTTTTTCGTGCCACAGGACATTCCCGGCATGATCGATGCCTATGGCGGAAACGAAAAATTTGAAATGAAACTGGACCAGATGTTTAATGACGGTTCCCAGACAACGGGCCGCGAGCAGGCAGATGTCACTGGTTTAATCGGGCAATATGCACAGGGCAATGAGCCTTCACACCATATGGCATACCTGTATAATTTCATTGGAAAACCTGAGAAAACGAACGAAAAGATTCGCTACATCCTTGACAATTTCTACAAAAATGCTCCAGATGGACTCATTGGCAATGAAGATTGCGGACAAATGAGTGCTTGGTATGTATTGAGTTCCATAGGGCTTTATGCTGTCACTCCCGGAAAAGCGGAATGGACCACTACCAAACCTTATTTCGATGCAAAAATCCATTTTGAAGATGGGATTTCAAAAGCATTGGCGAAGGAAAAAAACCTGAAATATTTTGGCATTACTCCGGTACAGTCTGAAAGTGTGGATATGGATTATGAAAAAATCCTTCAGGTTCCTGTAATCAACGCGAAAAGTAAAGCGTTCCATGACAAAATGACCCTCAGCCTGACTGCGGACGATCCAGAAGCGGGTATTTATTATGCACTAGCGCTACCGGGGAATAATGGAGAAATGGTTTCGGTTTTTGAAAAATACGATACGCCTTTCGAAATTGACCGTTCTTCAAAAATATTTTTTAATGCCCGAAAAGGCAATCAGAAAAGCCATGTGGTTACCGCAAATTTCTTCAAAAAGCCAAACAACTACACCATTGATATCAAATCAAAATACAATCGCCAGTATTCCGCAGGTGGTCCTGAAGGGATTATTGACGGCATTTACGGCTCTGAAAACTGGCGCAAAGGCGATTGGCAGGGCTACCAGTCACAGGATTTTGAAGCGATTGTGGATCTGCAAAAAGAACAGAAAATTTCGGAAGTTTCAGCTGATTTCCTCCAGGATTCCCGTGCGTGGATCCTGATGCCGGTGAAAGTGGAGTTTTACACTTCCGTAGATAACGTCAGTTTTACATTGGTGAAAACCATCGAAAACAATTTAGACCCCAAAATCACTGATACAAAAATCATCGACTTCAAATCTGCCGTAAGCCCGGTAAATGCCCGTTATATAAAAGTAAAAGCCTACAATTACGGCCCACTTCCGGAATGGCACCAGGGTTATGGCGGCGATGCGTTTATTTTTATTGATGAGATTTCAATTAGATAATTCGGTAATCAGAAAATGAGATCATGATGAAAACTGCGCTGATTCAAACCACATTGATTTGGGAAAATGCCGAAGCCAACCGGCAGCATTTTGCTGAAAAAATAAATTCCATTACTGAAAATGTCGATCTGATTGTGCTTCCGGAAATGTTCTCGACCGGATTTTCCATGCAGCCAAAACCCATTGCTGAAACGATGGCCGGAGAAACCGCGCTGTGGATGAAATCTTTGGCAGAAACCAAAAATGCCGCAATAACCGGAAGTATCGTTATTAGTGAAAACGGTCACTTTTACAACCGCCTGCTTTTTGTATTGCCTTCTGGCGAAATACATCATTATGACAAAAGGCATTTATTTTCGCTTGCGGGCGAACATGAAACTTATTCCAAAGGACAGCAGCGCCTGGTGGTGGATTTCAGGGGTTTTAAAATCTGCCCGCTCATTTGTTATGATTTGCGTTTCCCTGTTTTTTCAAGGAATACAGAGCATTTCGATGTGTTATTATATGTTGCCAATTGGCCAAAACCCAGAATAACGGCATGGGATGCGCTTTTAAAAGCCCGCGCGATTGAAAATATGTGCTATGTGATTGGCGTGAACCGCGTCGGTGAGGATGTCAACGCGCACCAATACACGGGCCATTCGCAGGTACTCGATTTTCTTGGGAATGTGTTGACGGAAATCGCCGAAAAAGAAACGGTCCTGATTGCGGATTTGCAAAAAGGACCGTTGCTGGAAACGCGCTCTAAATTGTCTTTCCTCGAAGACCGCGACAATTTTGAGGTTTTATTTTAATGGTCTGATAAGGTCAGTATGTTTTTCATTGAAACCGGAAGTTCCTCCCCATCCGTTTTTACAATGCCTTTAATGTCCTGGATAATTTTCGATGCTGAAACCCATCCTGTTTTTTTATTCAGTTTAAGATCCGAAGTCATGGTGCCGTTGACGTTTGTCATTTGAACTTCCTGTGTGTCTTTGCCTGCTCCCGGAGTAATTTTTGCAGTCCCCTTCAGGATATAATAATCAGGCGTGATGTCCGTCAATTCATAAACAGTCTCGATATTAGCGTCGGTACCGGCTTCCAAAACCGTATTAATGGTCCACTTTTCGCCTTTTGAAACCGGTTTTGAAGGATAAATAGCAAAAGAGGTATCCATATTCTTAGTGATGGATTCTTTTCCGTAAGATTGTTCCAGTTGTGCCATAATCTGTCCTTTTTGCGCGGTATCGAGCGTACTGAGCTCGTTTATGGCTGCGGTAAAAACCGTTTCTGTTCCGCTTACTTCCGTAATTTTACCGGCTGTAGTGATTTTCATTATAAAGGGCTTGTCGATTATCGCTCCCAATACCGTTGAAAAAACGTCTTTTTCATCTTTTTTATCCGAATCAAAACTCATGTTTCCCTGTGGCATGGACATTGACAGCGTCATTTTCCTGTAGCGTGCTTCCAAAGTAAAAACGGCATTTTCGAAAGCCGTGACCTTATAAGACAACTGCATGTCTGCCTTCATATTCATGGTCATGTTTTGTCCCTCAAAACTTTGCTCGATTACGGCATCCACGTTCATATTCTGGTAATAGGTTTCCCCTTTCGCCAAATTCAGTTTCAGTGCTGTTTTTTGTGCAGACATCGAGCAGATGCCAATGAACAATACGACGATGCTTAGTGCTTTTTTCATATTCTGGTGTTTGATTTTAAATATTTATCCCCCAAGGTCTACATCCTCGGTCACATCCCAATTGGATCTTACTTCGAGCAGTGTTCCGAAATAAATCACTTCCTCAGGCTGTCGCCGCGCTGTAAAACTTCCTGTATCCCATTTACGGTTTTTATTGGTATCGTAAATGACCCGGAGCGTAAACTTATTGGGTTCAAGTCCAATGAATTCCACCGTTGATGCGTTATCAGAATATTCTTCCGCAAAAACTTTGCCTTTTCCGTCCGTAAGCTGTACGATTACAGGAAATTGCTTGACCCGTTTCAGGTTTATCATCAGGTTGCCGTATTCGGACAATTTTTTTGTAGACAATTTATAACTCAAGGTATCATTGGCATGATCATACAAATCGATCAGCGCGCCGGGCAGTAATGTCACGGAATATTTTTGCTCTTCTTCCCTTTTAAAACTGAATTTGAAACGCTGCTCAAACGAATCATATTCGGTTTTGAACGCAATAGGTTTCTTGTTTACGTCGACGATACTGATTTTAGTCGTGTCCGTCTTTACCAAAGGCGTCGAGAGCGTTAAGCTGAATTGCTGCCGGGGATGGAGCGTTCCGGTGTTTGAAGGCGTAATCGAAAGCGAGTCCACTTTCTGGTTCTTGAGCTTTACGACGAAATCCTTTAAAAAGTTGTCCTTTGCCACATTGACCGTTACAGAGTCGGCCTTTATCGGCTTAAACCATACCTGCACGGAATCCTTTCCGGGGAATTGGGTGACTGTGGAAGGAATGATTTCATTGCCGTTTTTTATCGTGGCCCTGATGCCTTTGGGGTTGCCTTCATAACCTAAAAGCATCCTGCCCCCACTAGCTTGTATTGGCTTTATGGCCTTAAATGCCGGCACTTCGCTAAAAAGCTGCAGGTTGTATTTCTGGTCCGACGGCAAGGTAATCGGTTCTGGATAAAACGCAATCTTGTCCTTTTTGGGGTCGAATTTATAATTCGCGATGTTGTCCTTGAGCGCAATCAAAAGGTATTTTCCGGCCTTGATGTTTTCAATCTTAAAACTGGTAAGGCTGTCCAGAGTGTTGGTTACATACCTTGGTTTTTCTTTGTAAATGATCGAATCGTTGTATTTTTCGTCCATTTCATACAGCATCACATTGACGAAATTGTCCGTTTTGGTTTCCAAAGCATCCTTAATGTTGCCTTCAATCTTCAACGAATCGATATAACTGCCGGTGGAAAACACATACCTGAACTGTGGGTATGGATTGCCTTCATTGTTGTCCTGGATGCTCTGCCCGAAATTAAGGCTGTACGTCGTATTGGACTTTAAAGTGTCGGTAATGCGGATGTTGATGAATTTGCTGGCTACTGTCGGCGTGATATCCGGAGCAGAATTCATCGGTGGGGAGACGACGAGTTGCTTATTGACATCCTTCAGCTTCACATATTCATCAAAATACAATTTGATGCTTTTCCCGTTAAAGTTGACGGTGCCGTTTTTTGGCTCACTCCTTTCCAATACCGGAGACAGGGTATCCTTGGGTCCGCCGGTAATCGTTCCCCTTTTGGCACAGCCTATCATGGCCAGAACCAATATGGAGAAAAGGATAAAAATTTTCTTATTCAGCATGCCACATTTTTCTGCCACAAAATAACGATTATATTTAGTGTTGGCGAAATCTTTTAAGAAAAAAACAACCTTATGAATGCGACATCGCCATGGTGACGATACTGAGTTTCGCGCCGGGGATTTTCAGGATGGCCTTGCCACAGGATTCCAGTGTTGCGCCGGTTGTCAGCACATCATCAATCAGCAGGAAATGCTTATTGTGGTGCCTTTCAGAAAAAACGACATCAAATACGTTTTCATTTTGATATACCCGTTGCAGGATATTTTTCTTCGATTGGGTCTCTGAATAGACATTCCGGACCAGTAATGTACTTTCATACGCCACCTCCAGCCTTCCTGAAAGCGCCATTCCGAACGTCGTTACCTGATTGAAACCGCGTTGCCGCAACCTTTTCTTATGCAATGGCACGGGAATGACGGCATCGATTTTTTCATGCAGGCCAATCGTTTTTAAATCTTCTGCATACCATTTCCCGAGCACCGTCCCGATTTCCTGATGCCCACGGTATTTCAGGCTGTGTATCATTTCCTGGACTATCCCTTTTTTATGGAAATACATGAACGCTGAAGCATGTTCCACCGGCAGGCGTCCGTAGAATTTCTTAAATGCTTCGTTTTCAGGGTTGCGGTAAAACTCCGTCAATGGAATGTCATGCCGGCACAGTGTACAAATCACATTTTCATATTGCAGCAATAGGTCCTTACAACCGCAGCAGACTTTTGGAAAAAGCAAATCAATCAGGTTTTTAAACATTGTTTTGGGGATTTTAAATCTAAAATAATACGCCGCCTGGTAACGCAGGTATGGAAAACACACAGTATTTGTTAAAAATCATTGCATTGCTTCTGCACACTTTGCGTTTAGAAAAAAAACTTTTATTAAGAAAAACTGCTATTTTTGCACCACTATGGCAAAACAGGAAGATTTATTTAAGAATGTAGTTTCGCACGCAAAGGAATACGGATTTATTTTCCAGTCCAGCGAAGTCTACGATGGTTTGAGCGCAGTGTACGATTATGCGCAGAATGGTGTCGAATTGAAGAAAAACATCCGTGAATACTGGTGGAAATCGATGGTGCAGATGCATGAGAACATCGTCGGGCTTGATGCCGCGATCCTGATGCACCCAACGACCTGGAAGGCTTCCGGCCATGTCGATGCCTTCAACGACCCGTTGATCGACAACAAGGATTCCAAAAAAAGATATCGCGCCGATGTCCTTATCGAGGATTACGCCGAAAAACTGAACCAGAAAGCCGAAAAGGAAATCGAGAAAGCGGCGGCACGTTTCGGCGAATCTTTTGACCGCGAGCAATATACCACGACGAATCCACGCGTGATGGAATACCTGGCGAAAAACCGCGAAATCCTTGAAAGGATGGGCCGCTCGTTAGGTTCAGGGGATTTGCAGGATGTAAAAGCATTAATCGAAGAACTCGAAATAGCCGATCCAGATACCGGTTCTCGCAACTGGACCGACGTGAAGCAGTTCAACCTCATGTTCGGCACGAAATTGGGCGCTTCCGCAGAAAACGCAATGGACTTATATTTACGCCCGGAGACCGCCCAGGGGATTTTCGTAAATTTCCTGAACGTACAGAAATCGGGCCGCATGAAGATTCCTTTTGGGATTGCGCAGACCGGAAAAGCATTCCGTAACGAAATCGTAGCCAGGCAGTTTATCTTCCGCATGCGTGAATTCGAGCAGATGGAAATGCAGTTTTTCGTAAAGCCGGGAACTGAAATGGAATGGTATGAATATTGGAAAACGACGCGTTTAAGCTGGCATTTGTCGCTTGGTTTGGGCAAACAGCATTACCGTTTCCACGATCACGAAAAATTGGCACACTATGCCAACGCTGCTGCAGATATCGAGTTCAATTTCCCGTTCGGGTTTAAGGAACTGGAAGGGATCCATTCCAGGACCGACTTCGATCTGAAAGCGCACGAACAATATTCAGGCAAGAAATTACAGTATTTCGATACTGAAGAGAATAAGAACTACACGCCTTATGTAGTGGAAACTTCTGTTGGTTTAGACAGGATGTTTTTGGCGGTTTTCTCCAATTCCCTTAAAGAAGAAACTTTAGAAGACGGTTCAGTACGTACTGTATTGCAATTGCCGTCTGTTTTGGCACCAACAAAAGCAGCCGTTTTGCCTTTGGTTAAAAAAGACGGTTTGCCGGAAATTGCCCGCAGCATCATCGAAGACCTGAAATGGGATTTCAATATGGCATATGATGAAAAGGATGCGGTGGGCCGCCGTTACCGCAGGCAGGATGCTTTAGGCACGCCGTTTTGCATTACCGTCGACCACCAGACCCTGGAAGACAAAACCGTGACGATCCGCCACCGCGACAGCATGAAGCAGGACCGCGTCGATATTTCAGCATTAAGAGGTATTATTGAAAACGAAGTGTCAATGAAAAACTGGCTTTTGAAAATGTAATCTGATACGACCAAATAAAAAAACCCGATCTCACAATCGGGTTTTTCGTTTTTATTAATTACAAACTATTGCTTCACGATGAGGAATTCGCTTCGGCGGTTTTGTGCATGCTGCTCTTCGGTGCAATTTTCCTTACAATCCACTTTTGGTTCGCTTTCGCCATAACCCTTACCTGAAATGCGTTCTTTCTTCACGCCTTTTGACAGGATGTATTGTACAGTCGATTTAGCCCTTCTGTCAGACAGTGCCATGTTATACTGGTCAGATCCACGGTTGTCCGTGTGAGATTTCACTAAAATCACCATCTCCGGATACTTGTTCATCGCCTGTACGAGTTTGTCAAGTTCATAAGCACCTTCTTTGGTGATATTGCTTTTGTTGTATTCGAAATATATATCGTTAAGTACGACAACTTCTTTCTCGATGATTTTTTCGATCGGCTGCAATGCGGCCTCTACAGTAACTTTTCCACCCTTGCTTTTGGCAACAGGGAAAACCGCACTTTCATAACCGTCTTTGGTCACCTGTATATTAAATTCCTTATCACAATCGACTGTGTAGGCCACTTCGCCATTGGCACCTGAATCTTTGGTTTCGATGATGTTCTTTTTTGCATCCAGGATAGAGACGCGGGCACCTTCGAGTGTATTTCCAGTCAACGCATCTTTAACGGTGGTAATCACATCTACGGTACAAATCGGGTTGGCGATGTACAGGTTGTCATTGCCATCGCGGTTACTGGAAAAGAAACCGATATTTTTTGCGGTATTGAAACTGAATGCGAAATCGTCTTTAGGGGAATTGATCGGAAGTCCGACATTTTTTGCCTCTGTCTCGCCTTGCTTCAGCATGAACACATCGAGCCCGCCGAAGCCTTTGCGTCCGTCTGAAGAAAAGAAAAGCGTGTTGTCATCGGTGATGGACGGAAAACTTTCATTGCCTTCGGTGTTTACATTTTTACCGAGATTTTCAGGCGTACCGAAACTGCCATCAGCAGCAACTGAAACTTTCCAGATATCTATCCCGCCCTGGCCTCCAGGCATGTTCGAAGAGAAATATAAGGTTTTCCCATCTTTACTCAGGCTCGGATTGCTTACCGAATGAGTTTTATCATTGAAGGAAACTTCCTTGATATTCCCCCATTTGTCACCATCCTTAGTCGCTTTGAAAATATAGACCTGCCCCTGCCTTAGTTTATTCTTCTTGTCTTTAACAAATTCCTTTTCCTTAAAACTCTCGCTGGCAAAATACATGGTATTTCCATCAGCGCTGATGGTAGCGGGGCCGTCATGCCACCTGCTGTTGATTTCGCTTACAGGCTGCGGCTCACCGAAAGTGCCGTCCGCAGACATCACCGAACTGTAAAGGTCCAGGAAAGGCTCTTCATTCCAGCCGTATTTTTTCTTGCCTTTGTTCCTCGCGGAAGTGAAATACAAATGATTGTCTGCTGTCAATACGGCGCCAAAATCAGATTTTTCGCTGTTGATGGCCATCGTTTTCAAATCATATAGTTTTTGCTGGCTGCGCAGTTTAGGCAAATAATTGGGGTCTTTCTTAAATTCAATAGCGCGTTGATCGCCTGGTGCCTTAGCTGCGAAAGTGGCCATTTGCTTGTTGGCTTCTTCGTATCTGCCGTCGGCTTTCAGCATTTGCGCATATTTGTAATACACTTCGGCATCCTGTGGCGTTTCAATCACTTTGGCATACCAGCGGGCAGCTTCTTTATAATTGAATACGTTGTAATAGCTTTCTGCCAATTGACTGTATACATAAGGATCCCCTTTGCCGTCTTCAACAAGTTTGTTATATGCTTCTGCAGCATCGACGTATTCGAGGCTTATGTATAATTTGTCTGCAGCTTCCGTATTTTTATTCTGCGCCTGGATGGCGCAGGTGAATACTAAAATCAATATTGTATATAATTTTTTCATTATCGGAGTGGCTATTAGGTTAGAAATATCTTGGTGAACGTGATACCTTTTTCGGGAAATTCAAGTCGAAAAGCAGGATGATCTCGTGTGAGGAGGTCGTCACCGTCTTCAGATCTGAAATGATGTGGTCATAGGCATAACCAATCCTCAGGTTCGGCGTGATGGCATAGTTCACCATACCTCCGAAGCTGTCGTCCACACGGTACGTGGCACCGATCTCGAACTTCTCGATGAACAATGCGTTAAGCGATAAGTCCAGCGAACTCGGAGAGTTGAAAGCCGATTTCAGCATCGCGAATGGCTTCAGCTTCAAATCAGGATTGATCTGGAATACGTAACCTCCCGTAAGGAAGTAATGCTGCGTCTCGGTACCGTATTTGATCCCGTTGTAGTCCAGGTGGTTCGCCTTAAGCATGTTCGGGACCGAAAAGGCTACGTAGTAACGGTCTGTGTAGTAAAAGAATCCGGCACCGACATTCAGGTAGACGTTGTTGGTGTCTTCGCGGAAAGCGTCGTCGTCAAGGTCCGGAAGGCTCGGTGCGATCTCGCTGTTGAGCCCGATCCTCTGGAACGTGGCCCCTGCCTTAAGACCTAAGGCCAGGCGGTGTTCCCCGCCAAGGTTCAGCGTGTAGGAAAAATCACCATAGGCGTTCTGCTCCTTCACCGGACCGATCTCATCGGAGATCAGCGAGAGGCCCACGCCCACATTCTTGCCCACAGGCGTAGATCCTGAAAACGAAAACGTCGATGGTGCGCCGTCAACATTGACCCATTGCTTGCGGTATAAAAGTCCGAAGGAAAGGTTCTCCTTCGAGCCCGCATAAGCAGGGTTCATGACGTTCATGTTATACATATACTGCGTGTAGTGGGGATCCTGCTGCGCACTTGCGTCAATCAGGGCAAGCAGGAATAATAAGGCGGCTAATTGTATTTTCTTCATCTCTTTGATTGTTATTTCATTTGGTTATGAAAGCTGCCCCGAGGGGCAGCATATCCTTTTTTCCTGTTCTTGATTATCTGTTGATGTAAACCCATCCGGTCCTCTGCTCGCCGTCGGCCTTGTCTATCACATAGAAATACGTGCCGTCAGGAAGCTCTTCGCCTTTGTTCGATTGGCCAACCCATTGGTCGGTGTAGTCCGTATACTCATAAACTACCGTACCGTAGCGGTTGAAGATACTCAGGTGCTTCACGTTCAGTGCCGTCAGGTCGAACGAATCGTTCTTCGTGTCGTTGTTCGGGGAGATTCCTTTTTGTATCATACAGGAAATGTCAGAAATCGTAACCGAATCTTCCGAGCTGCAGCCCCCTTCACTTACAATAACATAATAAGTGGTCGGTGCAGTGGTCGCAATGATCGATCCCGGAACAGGGCCCTGGCTGAACGTTCCGCCGCGCCAGTCGAAAGTGGCCGACTGCGGGTTAAAGGATCCGTTTACAGGAAGCGCCGTAATGACGAAATCGTTGCCATTACATTCCGCGGTGAATTCAATACTGATGGAAGAATCATTCACGGTGACCGGTACAAAAAATGATTTTTCACATCCAAAAACTTTGACAACCAATTCATATTCGACATTTCCGGTAACCTGTGCGTCATAGGTAAGTCCGGTACCAACGGTTTCGCCGTTGAGCTTCCAGGTATATTCCGCAGAAGGTTCATTGATATCGAAATCCAATGCATCAAAGGCAAGTGTCACAAACTGGTTGATGCAAGCACTGTATGGCCCGCCGAACGTTACATGATAGTCGGCCTGTGTGGTCTGGGTTACCGTAAACGTTTTCGGCTCACTGGTACATCCCTGGATGTCGGCGACGATTTCATAAGTCCCGGCTTCTTGTCCGGAAATGGTAAATACGTTGCTGAAAACAGAAACAGGAGTTCCATTCGGCAATAATCTGTAAGTATACTTCACCGGCACATTGTCCGGATTGCCTGTAATAGTAACAACCAGGTCTCCGGATCCCTGAGGGCAAAGTAATGCCGGTCCGGTAACACTGATATCCCAGTCGAAAGTGCCCTGAGTAAGTTCTAGATGTTCCGTATTGTCACATCCGGCACCAATTCCGTTAGCCGCATATGTTACCGTTACAGAATAGTCACCGTAATTGATTGGGCTGTCCGGCGCTGTTCCGGTAAGGGTAAGCGTCGGGCCATTCTCATTCGGAATTAAGTTGCCAAGATAGAACCACTTATACGAAATGGAGGCATCGCCTATTGTGAAATTAACCGGCACAACACTAAGTGTTGTCGTCCCAAAAGGGCACACGGCCGGATTATCCGCTGTCAATGTAAACTGCGGCCTCAAATCCTGCACCACTAATGTAAATGATACGAACTGGTGGCAGGTGGTGGTGAGCTTATTGACCCTTACATAGATTGTCTGGTTGTTTGAGCCCGTGAAATTTGTCAGATCCGTGATTTCATTTGTGCTGCCTTCCGCATCTTCTTGTGAAAGATAATAGTGAATGTCATGTGTTCCCGGGGCGAATGGTGCCATGATGGTATTCTGATTTGCCGTAAGGTCGAAAGAAGCGGTGCCATTGGCATCACAATTCAATAAATTCGCAGGCTGCCCTGCAACAGCATCCTGGAAATACTGTACCGTTACAGAATCTGAAGTGACACAGGTGGTATTCTCATAAGTCGCCTGTACCGTATATACCCCTTCTTGCTGAACAACAAGATTTTCACCATTTTCATTCGGGATAATTTCGCCGTCTTTAAGCCATACGAAATCATATTCATCCGGATTGAGGCTTGAGGCAATCGTTACATTGTCGCCTATACAGATGGCGCTTCCATCCGCTTCAAGGAAATCGCTTCCAAGTTCTACATTTCCGATGTCAAGACTTCCTCCTTTAAGGAAAACGACAGAATCATAATTGCTGTCAAGTCTGTCGCCAATAACGAGTTTGATATGGTAAAGCGTGCCGGGAGTAACCTGGGCGTGTGCAGTAAGATCCACTGTAATACCATCGTAATTGATGGGAGCACCGATGGGATTGACGCCGTTGTCGCCATAATACGTTTCAAATTGCTGCTCGTGAACAGAGCCGCAATTGTCGTTATAAAGGCCGTTGCGCACATTAGTGACGGATACTTCCGTGCCGTCAGGCAATACGGCAATATTCGTTGTCGTATTCGTTGTGGTATCTGTCAGCAGGAACGCAAAGGCATCTGAATAGGCGCATTGGAAGTCACCATATTCCTCTGATGCAAATTTATAGTGGAAGTTCAGCTCGTCACCATACGGAATGAAATCAAACTCAAGTTTCGTGGCATTCTGCGATTGCGTATCCATGTTGGTTGCCGTTTCAAGTTCAGCATCGCCGGGCCAGCCGAAACCGCCATCACTTAATAAAGAATCGTTAGGTCCCGGAACATTCAGTGCGTTTCCTGTGCTCAGGATAATTCCGTAATCGTATTCGAATTCGGAAAGCGCTTTATTAAAGTAACCGATTCCGTTCGTAGAGCCAAAGTTCGTTCCTGTCGACCAGGTAACGTTGCTTACCAGAGCACAATCCGATCCAAGGAATACATCCTGTACCAATTGTGGAACGGTATATTGGTTCGTATTGGTAGTGATTGGCGGAAGGATACGACCGATACAAAGATCGAAAGTAACATCCTGTAGCGTGGCCTCATTCGTCCACACACGGATTTTATACTTATCGCCAATTACAAGGTTGTTTACGATGCTTTCATTCGGATCACTGCAATACATGAACGTCATGGCCCCGCATTGGTCACCATGATATAAGGCATGACTAAGGTTTTCTGTGGTCCCGACAATGTTTGACAAGGTGATGATCTGTTTCGTGCTTGTGGCTGTAAATTCAAACCAGATGTCATCATCTTCAGTTCCAGCACAGGTACTTGTCTGCGGAGATGGTGTCGCGCCTGTAATAGAAGCCGGTGTTGATACCAGGCATTCGATACCCGTGTTTACCACTGCGGTTGTTGCTGTAGCACATTCGTCATTGAGCACCGGCGGCGGTGTAGTAATGCATAATTTGAATGATGCAGATGGTCCTACATTCCCCGTGCTGGTGTAGACCCTGATTTTGTACCAGTTTCCGATGACGAGATTTGTAGCGATGCTTATGTTTGGATTGCTGCAGTACATTTGTGTCAATGCGGCGCAATCGTTGCCTGAATACAAAGTGTGATTGATATCGGCCGCAGCTGGTACAGAGGCTACAATATCGCTGATGGTAATAATATGGACGGTGGAAGTGGCCTGGAAGCTGAACCAGATATCATCATCGGTATTTCCAGGACAAACCGGTGCAGTATTCGGAAGTGAGCGTGTCGCGCCCAATGTGTTTCCAGTGACTGATAACACACAATCCCTTGTCGTATTTACCGGAACGATTGTTGCAAATTCACACTCATCATTAACCGGTTTGGTAGTAAAGGTTTTAGGATTCAGTATCGTCCATGTACTGACATCAGTGTCCGAACAAATGGCGCGGACATAATAAATGTAAGTGGTTCCCGGCTGTAATCCTGTAAGCACATACGGACTATTAGCATTGGCAATATGATACGCTCCGGTTCCTGTTACAGGGGATCCGTTTACAGGCGGAGTAGCGCCGGTTACGGGAACGGCATAGACTTCCCACTGGGTAGCGCTTCCGCTTTCAGTCCACGTCAGCTCCACTGAGTTTTGTGTGGTTTGGGTGACGTTTACATCCAAAGCTGTTGGTTTCGGACAGGTCGGAGGGACGCAATTCCCCAAAACGTTATCGGCATAAAGCACCGTAAGGGGCGCACCCTCTCCAGGCAATTTAGTATAAACGATATCGGTAAAAGGATTTTGGACAGAAACACCTACCTGTGCAGGCTGTGTTCCCGCAACACTCCAATATAAATCGAAGGGAACGTTATTACAAAGTGGAACGGTGACCGTTACAGGCCCACCGCCTCCGGAAATCGTCTGACCGATGGTTTGTATGATGATGCCATTTTGCCTTACCTGCATTCTGGCACCATTCCAGCCGTTGTTGCCTGAGTCGGTCATGATAAACTTGTAATCACATTTATCAACCGGATCACAGGTCACCGTGTTGAAAATAAATGGGCCAGACCAGGTACTCTTATCGTTACCCGGGCAAATCGTCCTGATATAATAGTAATAAATCGTTGCCGCGCTTAAGGTATTGATCTCATGCAACTGCGAGTTGGTGGTCTGGAAAAAGAAACCTCCCGCAGGGACTGTAGGGTCAGCCGGTGATGGAGCCGGAGCTGGCGGTGCAGTTGGGCCAGGCAGCAATAATATTTCCCAAAGTGAATCGGTAGGCGTGCCATTCACCCAGGTAAGCTCAGCGCTTGTCATGGTAATGGTTCCGGTTCCCAAATTCGTTGGCTTAGGACAGGTTGGTAAAGTATGGAACGGAAAAGGGCCAGCCCATGCTGAATCGCCCGTAGGACAGTTCACGCGTACATAAAATACATAATCCGTATCCGGAGTCAATGCCGTTAACGCATACGGATTGTCACTGATGTCATTAAATGTAGGAGTTGTAGTTGCGTCCGGCGCAGGGGTTTGCGGCGACACCAGATAAATGTCCCATGAATTCGTAGCCGGCGCCACCCATGATATTTCAGCCGTATTGGTAAAAACGTTATTCGCAGCGAGGCCCGTCGGGGTCAAATCACAACGCGGCGTGGTACAATTTGCAACATCGGTATACACCACCGAATTGACGGTACCGGTACCTGCCGGTTTTGTAAAAATGGTTTGCCCGAACGAGTTGATTACAGATACAATCCTTTGTTGCGGACTGGCTCCCGCTACACTCCAGAAAAGGTCAAAAGGGATCCCGTCACATAGAGGAACACTCACATCCACCGGGCCTATGCCTGAAGTATAACCCGCTCCGATGGTCGCTACAACGATACCATTCTGCCTTACCTGCATCCTTGTCGCTCCCCAACCGGCAGCTGTGGTATTGTTCATCCGGAAAGTATAGTTACAAGCCAGTGAAGGATCACAAATCAGGGTGTTAAACGGATAAGGCCCCGCCCAGGCACTGTAAACTCCTGAACCGGCAGTACATTCTACCCTTACCCAGAATTGGTATTGGGTAGCCGGGTTCAGGCCTGTCTTAATCAACTCAGGGGTGCCTGTTACAATATCCTCACCTGGCCCTGAAGGCACAGCACTTCCCAAAGGTTGCACTGACACCTGCCATGAGGTATAATTGCTTGGATTATCCCATGATAAAGTCGCCTGGGTCAATTGGATGCCGGCTGCATTTAAATTTGCAGGTTTGGGTGTACAATCTTCTTTTTGTATCAAAAGATTGTATGCAATGGTTTGTGTGGCTCCTCCCGAAGAAATAACTATGTAATACGTCTGTCCGGCAGTTACGCTGAGGGTAAAATTCCTGACATTTAAATTGGAACTGGCCGCTCCTGCGAGGCAATTCACCCCTATGCTCGAGCAATTCTGGTATACAAAGACGGAGGAATTGGTCGACGAAGCGCCAATCGGTGTCATTGTCACGCTGATAGGGCCAGTGGCATCGGCAGTATAACTATAAAACACCTCATTGCCCTGAAGGTAATTTGTCCCGACAGGAAGCGCTCCGCAGGAAGCTCCCTGAGGGGTATCAATGTCATCACCGAAAGGTGCGGTATTTCCATTAACAACCTGGAAAGGCAGTCCGCTGATGACTAGAGGATCCGCACAAACCGATCCCAATGGCAGTAAAGTACCAATAACCGGTCCGACCCAGTTACTATAAGATATATCCGTTCCAGTGCCACAGGCCCTTCTCAGATAAAACTTATAGGTAAGACCAGGCTGTAAACCACCATAAAAATAAGTGGCCGGATTGGTCGCAGACACCGTTATAGGTGTGCCGACACCAGTAAATTCATCCACAGCCGGAATGGCAGCAACTTCAAAATTTGTAGACAATTGCGCATTCGTCCACGATAAGGTAACGCTCGTCGAGGCGATTGATGTGGGGATAATCTCAAAACCCGTAGGATCCGCACATTTTTCTATAATATTCACATCATCAATAAGCCAGCGGTCACCGGCCCTGGCTGTGCCAAGTTGTGTAAACTTCCTCACAAAAGCCACATATACATTCTGTCCCTGTAACGCTGCAGGAAAATCAACCTTAACCAATTGATAATTCTCCAATGGCTGCGTAGCGTCGATCATATCATCCTCACCCCAGCTTTGCAACACGGTATAAGCTGCCTGGTTGGTCTGGGTAGGGTTCGTAGACACACGTATTTCGTATATCGTTCCCTGGTCAGCTACTGTTGTCAGCCTGGTCCGGAACTGCAATTGCCCGTTTGCGGGAATCATCCTCTGATTCATGATGAGCCAGTCTTCTTCCGTATTACCCATGCCAATCTGCTCGTTGTTCACATAAGCTGCGTTCTCAGTTCCTGTAGGATCATCGTACCCCGGGTAAGGTGAACGTGGAGAAGTTGGTAAAGGCCAATTGGTCGTGTTTAAGATCCATGGCTGTAATGCGCCGACACCGTTGGTGCCGTTCATCACGGCCCATGTCGATGGGATTCCTGCTTCAAAACTTTCCAACTGACTGTATCCCAGCACGGAAAAAAGAAGAAAGGTGAATAATAGTGTAATTTTTTTCATAAAATGAAAAGGTTTAAGGAATTTAAATTGTAGAGGTGTTAACTCAAAATTAACGAAAATTAAATAAAAAAAAGAAAAAACCCGATATTTCACAAAATCCTCAATATAGAAGTCATATGTAACACTTCTCTGAACATTATTTAATGTTTAACAGATTTTTCCTGCAATAAATCGATTTCGAAATTTTCAGTTTCCATTGATTCCACAACAATGCTTATCTTTGAGGCCAAATTCAAAATCATGCCATTATCCGACGGTAAGAAAATCTATTTTGCTTCCGACCAGCATTTTGGGGCACCAACCAGGGAACTCAGTTTCCCCCGGGAGCAAAAATTCGTGAAATGGCTCGATTCCGTTAAAACGGATGCGGGTGTCATCTTCCTTCTTGGTGACCTTTTTGATTTTTGGTTTGAATACAATACGGTCGTGCCGAAAGGATTCGTAAGAGTGCTCGGAAAACTCGCCGAAATACGAGACAGCGGCATCCCAATTTATTTTTTCGTAGGCAACCACGATCTGTGGATGCACAATTATTTCCAGGAAGAGTTGAACATTCCCGTGTACCACGACAACCAGGAATATACTTTTGGCGGAAAAACCTTCCTCATCGGCCATGGCGACGGCAAAGGCCCGGGTGACAAAGGTTATAAACGCATGAAAAAGGTGTTCACCAATCCGTTTTCCAAATGGTTGTACCGTTGGCTGCATCCGGATCTGGGCGTAAAATTGGCCCAATATCTTTCAGTAAAAAACAAATTGATTTCAGGGGATGCCGATGTAAAATTCCTGGGCGAGGACAATGAATGGCTCGTACTGTATGCGAAAAGGAAACTCGAGAAAAAACATTATGATTACTTTGTCTTCGGGCACAGGCATCTGCCAATGAAGCTTTCCGTCGGGGAAAATTCCGAATATGTGAACCTTGGCGACTGGATCGGGTATTTTACGTATGGCGTTTTTGACGGAGAAACCTTTGAGCTTGTGGAATATAAAGGTTAATTACCAATATCCTTAACCCGTAACTGCACGCTTACCGTTCCGTTCCACTGATTTTCATCAATGCAAAAAACCACATCGAACGGTTTCTTTTCTGAAGCCACATCAATTTTTTTGCCCAACCCGAAACCAATCGCCCCGAAACCCTCCGAATTTCCCTGTTTGAGAAACAGTTTTAAGTGCGATTCGTCATTGCCGAGTTTCTTCGCATAGCCGGTATCGGTGACATTCCGGCTTACGAAAACCGGTGCCATATTCATCGGGCCAAACGGTTCGAACTGTTTCAATATCCGGGTCAGCTTCGGCGTAATTTCCGAAAAATCGATTTCCGCGTCAATCCTGATTTCCGGCGTTAAAAGTTCCTGCGGAATCGTCGCACGCACACACTGCTCGAATGCGTTTTTGAAAGCGGCATAGTTTTCCTTTTTCAACGTCATGCCCGCCGCATATTTATGCCCTCCGAATTGCTCGAGGTGTTCCGCACAGTGTTCCAAAGCATCATACACGTCGAATCCGCTCACGGACCTCGCCGAAGCGGCATATTTTTCACCCGATTCCGTAAACACGATCGTCGGGCGGTAATAGGTTTCAATCAATCGTGACGCGACGATACCAATCACGCCTTTATGCCAGCTGTCTTTAAAAACCACTGTCGTAAAATGCTCCTGCTCGTTATTTTCCTCAATTTGTGCCAAAGCCTCCATTGTGATCTGCTTGTCGAGTTCCTTGCGGTCAGCGTTGTATTTTTCAATTTCCGAAGCGTATAAAACAGCCTGGTCAAAATCGGCTTCGGTCAATAATTCCACTGCATGGTTCCCGTGGCGGATCCTTCCCGCCGCATTGATCCTAGGGGCAAGAATGAACACCACATCGGTGATGTCGAGTTTTTGCTTTTTGGATAAATACACCAAAGCCTTGATCCCATTCCTCGGGAACGAATTGATCACCTGCAATCCGAAATGCGCCAAAATCCTGTTTTCGCCCGTAATCGGCACAATATCGGCGGCAATCGCCACAGCAACCAGGTCAAGGTACGGCAGCAAATCATCAATCGTTTGCCCGCGTTCGGCGCCGAGGGCCTGGATCAGCTTAAACCCGACCCCACAACCGCAAAGTTCATCATACGGATAATGGCAATCGGTTCTTTTCGGATCCAGAACCGCCACCGCATCAGGCAAAATATCGCCCGGGCGGTGGTGGTCGCAAATGATGAAATCGATGTTTTTTTCTTTTGCGTAAGCAACGTGATCGATGGATTTTATGCCGCAATCCAACGCAATAATCAGTGAAACGCCATTGTCATCGGCATAATCGATACCGGTGTACGAAATGCCGTAACCTTCCGCATAACGATCCGGAATGTACGTCGCCACATTCGGGTAAATGGTCTTTAAATACGAAGAAACCAACGAGACCGCCGTCGTGCCATCCACGTCATAATCCCCGAAAACCAGGATGTTCTCGCCGTTTTCAATCGCTTTTTCAATCCGTAAAACTGCCTTGTCCATGTCCTTCATCAGGTACGGATTGTGCAGGTCGTCGAGGCTTGGCCGGAAAAATTTCCGCGCATCTTCATAGGTTTCGATGCCGCGTTGTACCAGCAATCTTGCCACAAGCGGATCAATGTTCAAGGTTTGTGAAAGCGATTGTACCTTTTCAGGTTCGGGTGAGGGTTGGAGTGTCCAGCGCATAGAGTTGATTTGTATGGTGTATAAAGTGTGTTTCAAAAGTAGCATAAATCGGGAAATATTTTGTTTCTTACAACCACAATTTATTTCCAAAAAACCTTCACAATGGAACTTAAAGGACAAATCGTCGACATCCGCAACAAGCGCATATATCCCGGAATCGTCACCGTGAATGACGGCCGCATCATCTCGATCGTCGAAAAACGCCATTGGGAAAAGCAGTACATCATGCCCGGTTTCATCGATGCGCACATCCATATCGAAAGCTCGATGCTCGTGCCGTCCGAATTTGCAAGGCTTGCCGTCACGCACGGTACGGTCGCCACGATTTCCGATCCGCATGAAATTGCGAATGTCCTCGGCGCAAAAGGCGTGGAATATATGATTGAGAATGGTAAAAAAGTCCCATTTAAATTCCATTTCGGAGCGCCGTCGTGTGTGCCCGCCACGTCTTTTGAAACTGCCGGCGCCGTCATCGATTCGGAAGGGATTAAGGATCTGCTCGCTTCCGCAGATATTTATTACCTCGCCGAAATGATGAATTATCCCGGCGTGATTTACGACGATGCCGAAGTGCTGAAAAAAATCGCCTGGGCGAAACACTTCAACAAACCCGTTGACGGCCATGCTCCGGCGGTCACCGGCGATGGGTTGAAAAAGTACGTTAACGCCGGAGTCACCACTGACCATGAATGTTTTACGAGCAGGGAAGCGTTGGAGAAACTGGCGCTCGGCATGAAAATCATCATCAGGGAAGGCAGCGCCGCGAAGAATTTTGAGGCTTTGGTGTATTTGCTTTCGAAGCATTATGAGAATATGATGTTCTGCTCTGATGACAAACATCCCGATGACCTGATTGTCGGGCACATCAACGAATTGTGCGCGCGTGCCGTTTCAAAAGGCATCGATGTGTTCAAGGTGTTGCAGGCGGCGTGCCTCAACCCGATAGACCATTATAAAATCCCTGTCGGTTCCCTGCGGGAAAACGACCCCGCCGATTTCATTGTCGTTGAAGATCTGATTGATTTTAATGTACTGCAAACCTACATCAACGGGCAGCTTGTCGCTGAGAACGACCAATCATTTATCGACAGGGTGGTATTTTCAAAACCAAATAATTTTAAGGCTGCGGCAAAAAAACCATCCGATTTTGAGGTTTCCGGTTCGGGTGGCAACATCCGTGTGATCGAAGCTTTGGAAGGGCAGTTAATTACGAATGAACTGCACCTGAAACCATTATTAAAAGATGGCAAAATCATTTCGGACACCCAAAACGACATCCTGAAAATCGTCGTTGTGAACCGTTATGAAAAAAATGCGAAGCCAGCCGTAGCCTTTATCAAAAACTTCGGATTCAAGAAGGGAGCGATTGCGAGTTCCGTCGCGCATGATTGCCACAACATCGTTGCCATTGGTGTTTCCGACGAGGAAATCTGCAGCGCCGTGAACCTCATCATTGAAAACAAAGGCGGCGTTTGTGCGGTAGAAAAGAAAATCCAGAACATACTACCACTCCCCATCGCAGGCATCATCAGCGACCTTGACGGTTGGGAAACAGGTAAAAGATACCAGGAAATCGACAAACTGGCGAAAAGTTTCGGCTGTCGATTGAACGCTCCGTTTATGACGTTGTCGTTTATGGCTTTACTCGTAATTCCGGATTTGAAATTATCGGATAAGGGTTTGTTTAGTGGGAGTAAGTTTGAGTTTGTGGGGTTGGGGGTGGGCTAGAGAAAAGACCACTGCGCTGAAAGATTGTGTTACTGGAAGTGAGGGAAATTTAAAATAAAAAACTAGTAACTGCTTAAACTCTATTAGTAGAAATTTTTTATTTGGATCCAAATATTTTTCTAAATTCAATTTCCGTGTCAGCAATTAATTTTGGTAATTCTTCATCTTTAGTTTTTTCGATTAATAAAAGAACCTCTTTAAATTCTTCTATTCTATCATTCGAAATTTCGTTAAACTGTTTACTTACAATTCCTAAATAGTTTCCGTTTTCATCAAAATGTTCGTCAGATTTAATAATTAAAGCTAGTGCAGATTTTGTATGACACAAAAATAATTTATCTATTACATTTTCAATTTTAGGAACAAGAACTTTAGGTATAAAAATTCTATTTTCTTTGAAATGCCTTTGAGTTTGAAAAATTAAATTTGTTAAAGGCGCAACAACTCGATTTTTATGTTGCTTTGAAAACTTAACATCATCTTTAATTATGCCATAAAATTCATTTATTAATTCTTCCGTTTTCATAAGATTTGAATAAATTAATTTTAATGTTTCAAATTGTTCGTTTTGAAGTTTGGTATATTTTTGATTTTCAAGAATTAGCTTGCTTTTTAATCTCTCTGAATCAGCGTCGAACATTTTTTTGATAAATTCTTTAACAAACCAAAGGATCGAACCTGTTAAGGCTGCAACTGAAAATAAAATTGCTATAATTTCTTTTAACATAGTACACTTGCAAAATTTCCGCTAAATCATAAACACCACCCTAATCTTGATTCTTGACTCTTGATTCTTTCCTCTCCACCTTCCCCCCAACAACCACAACAATTTCCCCTTTCGGAGCTTTAACTTCAAAATGCTTCAGGACCTCACTAGTGGTTCCCCTCACATTTTCCTCGTGAAGCTTCGACAATTCCCGCGACACACAAACCGGCCTGTCTTCCCCGAAATACTGCACGAATTCCGCTAAAGTCTTCACCAGTTTATGCGGTGACACATAAAAAATCATCGTGCGTGCTTCTTCCGCTAATGCTAAAAACCTTGTCTGCCTTCCTTTCTTTTCCGGTAAAAATCCTTCGAAGATAAAACGGTCATTAGGCAATCCACTGTTTACTAAAGCCGGTACGAAAGCTGTGGCTCCGGGCAGACATTCCACATCAATCCCGTTTTCGACACAGGCGCGTGTCAGTAAAAAACCAGGATCGGAAATCGCTGGCGTGCCTGCATCAGAAATCAGGGCGATGGTCTCACCGCCTTTAAGCCGTGCCACAAGATTTTCCACGGTTTTGTGCTCGTTGTGCATGTGGTGGCTGTGCATGTGCGTGGCGATTTCGAAATGCTTCATGAGTTTGCCGCTGGTACGCGTGTCTTCCGCTAAAATGAGGTCGGATTCCTTTAATACGCGGATCGCGCGGAAGGTCATGTCTTCGAGGTTGCCGATCGGTGTCGGAACGATGTATAATTTGCCCATATAAAAGAAAACCACGGCTTCCCGTGGTTATAAAATCAGTTGAATTTTCGCTCTATAATATCCATGAACCGCTGTGCGTAATCATCTTTTCCGTCCCAATTGTTGTAATCGGGCTTGACCATATCCTCGATAAAATCACGGGCTTCGTCAAACGAATCAAACGTGCTGAGTTGCGACACTACGCGATTCATGTCTTCGCTGCTGCCCCCGAAAAGGTGCTTCTCAAATCCCACGCGGTCGTTTAACCCGAAGGTAAACGAACGCAGCGGCTTGTCGGTTGCGGGTTGTACGGGTTCGTATGTCGGTTCTGGCAGTTTTTCCTCTGTAGGCGTTTCTTCTTCTTCCGGCTCGTCTTCAAGAACTTCTTCGTTTCCTGTGTCTGTTGTTTCTTCCGTGTCCACCTCGTTCGATTCCTCTGCGGGCGCAGGTTTTTCTTCCTCTTCTATAGCCGCAGCGGTTTCCTCAACAGCTGCTTGTTCCTTCTTGTCACTCACTTTCTCAAAAACCGGTTCGGTATAATTGCCTAAGAAATCCTCAAACGAAATTTGATTTTTTGGAGTTTCCTTCGGCGCGTCTTGTTTCTTTTCAAATTCAAGGTCGAAGGAAGGTTGTTCTTCTGCTTTCGTTTCGCTTTGGATAGATTCATCTTCGGATGTTAGAGCTTCCTCTTCCGGAGTTTCTTCACCATTTGCGATGTCTTTATTTTCGTCAGCTGGCTCGTCCTCGATAGCTACTAGCGCTTCTTCTGCAACTTCCGGATTGGATTCATGCTCTTCGTCCGTGGCTTCGGCTTCCTGTTCTGGATTTTGAGGTTCCGATATGGCTTCCGTTTGTGTTTGCTGTTCCGGAGTGTTTTCTGCGGAAGCATTGTCGTCATGATTTTCTGCGGAAGCGTCTTGTTGTTGATCAAAAACAACCTGCAACGCCCCGGTTACTTCCTGATGCCCAATCGTAGGTTTGGCATCGGCAAAATGATTTTCGACAAACTTAAGGACGGCTAATTTTTCATAAAGCTGCTGCGTTTCAAGGTAAAGTTGGTCGAGTTCTGATTTATTCTTGAGTTTCAGGATCCGGTGTGCGATGCTGATCAGGTCAGCCTCCAGCTTTTTTTTCATAGTTTTCGGAGATAAGGAATTTGGCGTGTGGTATTAAAAATTAACTTCTTCAGGGTGATATTTCGCAAACGAAAGAAGTCAGCGTCATAAAATTTTTCTACATTTGAAACCGGACAAACCAAAGAAAAATATTTCGTTTGTTCGTGTTACAAAGTAATAAAAACTATTCATTTTTACGGGCAGAAAAATAAAAAATGTTTCTCGAAAACACAGTAAACCATAAAGAGCAATTTGGCTGGATCGAAGTAATCTGCGGTTCGATGTTTTCAGGGAAGACCGAAGAGTTGATACGCCGCCTCAAACGTGCGCAATTCGCCCAACAGAAAGTAGAAATCTTCAAACCCGCCATCGATACGCGTTACCATGACGAAATGGTGGTGTCGCACGACAGCAACGAAATCCGTTCGACTCCGGTCCCCGCCGCGGCCAACATCCGCCTTTTGGCGCAGGGTTGCGAAGTGGTCGGAATCGATGAGGCACAGTTTTTTGACGATGAGATCATCAGCGTATGCAATGATCTGGCCAATTCCGGAATCCGTGTGATTGTTGCCGGACTCGATATGGATTTTAAAGGCAATCCTTTCGGGCCGATGCCGGCCCTGATGGCCACTGCCGAATATGTGACCAAAGTGCATGCCGTGTGTACCAGAACCGGAAACCTCGCCCATTACAGCTTCCGCAAAACCGACAGCGACAAACTCGTCATGCTTGGCGAAACTGAAGAATACGAGCCGTTAAGCCGTGCGGCTTATTATAATGCGATGCATAACCATGCCGAAAAGGAAGAATTCCAGGAACGGAACGAACGCAACAAGACCGATTCGATTCTTTGACTTTTTCTTTGGCTAAAACCAAAAAAGCGTGACGCTTACACTCCCAAATATCATCCCGATCCTGAATGCCAAAACCAATGGCAAGCCGGAAAATTTTGAAATCGATTCGGTGTCCATAGACAGCCGCTCATTGCAGAATGGTGCCGGCACCTTGTTTTTTGCCATTGCCGGACCCAATTATGACGCGCACAGTTACATCAGCAACCTGATTGAAAACGGCGTGCGGAATTTCGTCGTGACGCACATTCCCGAAAATCTTGAAGGAAAAGCATATTTCATCATAGTAGAAAATACGCTCGACGCGCTGCAGCAATTTGCGGCCTGGTATCGCGGATTGTTTCATTTTCCGGTAATCGGGATTACGGGCAGCAACGGAAAAACAATCGTGAAGGAATGGCTGAATTTCCTGCTTGGCCCGGATTACAACATTATCAGAAGCCCGAAAAGTTATAACTCGCAGGTAGGTGTACCGCTTTCGGTGGTGTCGATTAACGAGAACCATAATTTAGGGATTTTTGAAGCCGGGATTTCCACGGTCAATGAAATGGTGAAATTGGAGCCGATTATCCGCCCGACGATCGGGCTGCTCACGAATATAGGATCAGCGCATGACGAAGGCTTTTCGAATTTAGGCGAAAAGATTAAGGAAAAACTGAAATTGTTTACGCACTCGGACATCCTGATCTGTCATAAGAATAAAACCGTCGAAGCATTCCTGAGCCAAAAAGTGACCACGTTTACGTGGAGCTGCAAAGACGAATCCGCCGATGTATTTATTGGCAAAAAACCGATGGTCGACAAAACCGTTCTGAAAATCCGCCACAACGGCCAGGTATTCGAAATCAAGATTCCGTTCCAGGATGACGCTTCGATTGAAAATGCGATCCAGTGTTTGATGGTTTTGCTCCATTTCGGCTATTCCCATGAAACGATTGAACAACGCATGGAATTGCTGTATCCGGTGGAAATGCGGCTCAAGGTTAAAAACGGTATCAACAACACCACTTTGATTGATGACAGTTACAGTTCCGATTTCCAGTCGCTGAAAATTGCACTGGATTTTCTCGAAAGCCAAAAACAATACAAGAAAAAAACGCTGATTTTGTCCGATATTTTCCAAAGTGGATTGGACACTGACGAACTGTACTCAAAGGTTTCCCAATTGGTGATTTCGAATAAGATCCAGCGCGTGATCGGTATTGGCGAAACGATTTCGGCCTATAAGAATAAATTTGCGAATTGCATCACTTTCAAGGATACAGAAGGATTCATCGATGCTTTCGACACGCTGTCTTTCGGAAATGAAACCATCCTGATTAAAGGCGCGCGTACCTTTGAATTTGAGCGGATCGTGCTGTTATTGGAAGAAAAGACGCATGAAACGGTTTTGGAAATCAACCTGAACGCGATCAGCCACAACCTGAATTTTTTTAAATCCAAGCTAAAACCAGCAACCAAAATGATGGTCATGGTCAAGGCTTTCGGTTATGGAAACGGCGGTTTTGAAATTGCGAAACTGCTCGAACACCACCATGTGGATTACCTTGGCGTGGCTTTCGCAGACGAAGGTATTTCATTGAAATCGGCTGGAATCAAATTGCCGATTATGGTCCTGAATCCTGAAACGACGAGCTTTCAATCGATTATTCAGCACGAACTAGAACCAGAAATTTACAGCATCAAAGGACTCAAATCCTTTTTACAAATTGCAAAACAGCGAAAACTCGAGCAATTCCCAATCCACATCAAAATCGACACCGGCATGCACCGACTCGGTTTCGAGGAAAATAATATGGACGAACTCATTGCCATTTTAAAGGAAAACAAGTCCGTCAAAGTGAAAAGCATCCTGTCACACATGGCTACAAGCGATGATGTAAGCTTTAAGGATTTTGCGCTTTCGCAGATTACACGCTTCGAAAAACTATCGGCTAAGTTGATGACCGGACTGCAAATCCATCCCATCCGTCACATGCTCAATACCTCGGGCATTACGAATTTCCCCGACGCACAATACGATATGGTACGGCTTGGCATCGGGCTTTACGGCATTTCTAATGATGCCGAGGAACAGAAACAACTCGAAAACGTAGGCACATTAAAATCGGTCATTTCGCAAATCCGCACCATTCCCGAAGGCGACAGCGTGGGCTACGGCAGAAGATTTATTGCTGACAAACCCACAAAAATCGCCACGATTCCCATTGGGTACGCTGACGGCATTTCGCGCGGCTGGGGCAATGAAAAAGGGTTCGTGACTATAAAAAACAAAAAAGCCCCTATACTGGGCAGCGTCTGCATGGATATGCTGATGGTGGATATCAGTAACATTTCCTGCAAGGAAGGTGACCGCGTCGTGATTTTTGGCGAAAGCCCAACGGTCAATGAGATAGCAAAAGCATTGGGGACAATCCCTTACGAAATCCTGACCGGCATTTCGCAGCGCGTGAAGCGGGTTTTTTACAGGGAATAAACAAAAACAAAAAATCAATTTTAAATTCCAATGGTACTGGCAACGTGAAATTGGATTTGAGTTTCGGAACTTTTAATGAACTAAAATTCCTATAATCGTTAAATTTACCTAACTTAGATTTGAAAACAATTAAAAATTTATAACTATGGGATTTTTCAATGATTTTAAGGCTTCCCTGATGAAGGGAGATGTGCTGAGCCTCGCTACTGCGGTAGTGATCGGTGCAGCTTTTGGAAAAATTGTAAGCTCGGCGGTAGATGACATCATCATGCCGATAGTAGGCCTTGTTACCGGCGGGATCGATTTCACACAGAAGTTCATTACGCTCGACGGCAAATCATATGCCACGCTCACAGAGGCAAAAACTGCGGGAGCTGCCGTGATTACTTATGGTAATTTCGTACAGGCGGTGATCAACTTTGTGATTATTGCATTCTTTATTTTTGTCGTTTTAAGGGCTGCTGAAAAAACCCGTAAAAAAGAAGCTGCTGCCCCTGCCGCGCCGCCAGCGCCAACCAATGAGGAAAAATTACTCATGGAAATCCGCGATGCGATTCGCAACAAATAGTAACCGTACGCTACACTATATATTCTAACTTAAACCACGCCGATAAGCGTGGTTTTTCTTTTTCTGACAAATCTTCTAACGAAGAAATATATTACTTTTGCAAAGCAAAAAATAAATATTATGAGAGTTGCTGTTGTTGGCGCTACCGGAATGGTTGGCGAAGTGATGCTGAAAGTATTAAAGGAAAGGAATTTCCCTGTAACCGAATTGATTCCCGTAGCCTCGGAGAAATCCGTCGGGAAGGAAATTGAATTCAACGGGCAACACTATAAAGTGGTTGGCATGCAGACAGCCGTCGATATGAAAGCCGATATCGCATTATTTTCCGCCGGAGGCGACACATCAAGGGAATGGGCACCAAAATTTGCAGCCGCAGGAACGACCGTCATCGACAATTCTTCCGCATGGCGGATGGACCCGACAAAAAAACTTGTCGTACCGGAAATCAACGCGCATCTTTTGACAAAAGAAGATAAAATCATCGCAAACCCCAACTGCTCGACGATACAAATGGTGCTGGTTTTAGCACCTTTGCATGCAAAATACAATATCAAAAGAATCATCGTTTCGACGTACCAATCCATTACCGGCACAGGCGTTAAAGCTGTGCAGCAACTGGAAAACGAATATGCCGGCGTGAATGGGGAAATGGCTTATAAATATGCCATCCACCGGAATGCCATCCCGCAATGTGATATTTTTGAAGACAACGGCTACACTAAGGAAGAGATGAAACTCGTTCGCGAAACCCGCAAGATTATCGGAGACGACAACATCAATGTGACAGCAACCGCCGTCCGTGTGCCGATTGTCGGTGGGCATAGCGAAGCCGTGAATGTAGAATTTACAAATGACTTCGATGTCAGTGAAGTGCGCAGTATTTTGCACAATACTTCTGGTGTGGTTGTGCAGGATAATACCGATACTTACACCTATCCGATGCCGAAATTCGCACAAGGAAAAGACGAGGTTTTTGTAGGCAGGATCCGCCGTGATGAGAGTCAGCCAAACACGTTGAACATGTGGATCGTTGCTGATAATTTACGTAAAGGTGCCGCTACGAATACCGTCCAGATTGCGGAATATTTGGTAAAAAACAATCTGGTCTAACGATTTTAAGCTTACGATACAAAAGCCATTTCTTACAAATCTGTTAAACAAAGATGGTTTTTGCTTTTTATGGATACCTTTGCAACGATGAAAAAAAGGCTTGTTTTCCTGAATGTATTTTTCGCCCTGTCGATGTTGGCGGCCATCGTGTCGCAGTCGGTGCATGAAATGGCGCATTACGCCGAATTCAAAAAGGAAAGACATTGCCTCCACGGGGAACAAAGCAGCGAGAACTTTTCGCATGAACACGTAAGCCTGGACCACTGCCACATTTGTGATTTTGTTTTTGCAAATTTCACCACACCTGAAATTTTCAGTTTTCAGATGCAAAAGCCGGTTTTTACAGCCGACAAACCTTTCTCACAAAATCGCGAAATCACGCAGTTTTTCCGCGGAAGCCTTTTCGCGCTCCGGGGACCTCCCGCTTTAGTGTAAATTGAATTAGAAATTCGGCAATTAGAAAATGAGATATTGAATTGTAGTGATTCAGCATCTCCGGTTTTATCTAATTATCTGATTTTCACATTACCTCATTACAATTTTACACTAAATCATTTCCAATGAAAAAAATATTACTGGCCCTCTTACTGGGGTCGCCTCTATTGAATTTTGCCCAGAATAAATTATCGGGCGTTGTTACAGATAGTATCAATCAGCCACTGAAGGGCGTTTCGGTGTTTTTGCCGGACGTTCATAAAAGTGCCATCACCAATGAATCGGGCGTGTATACTTTAAACAACCTGCCTTCGGGAAATGTAAAAATTTCGTTTTCATTTGTCGGATATAACACCGAAAACAAATCGGTTTTGCTCAATCCGGGTGAAAATCTGCTCAACATTACACTACTCCAATCTGAATTTAAGATGGATGAAGTCGTCGTTTCAACGGTTTTTAATAAACTGCAATCGCAGAATGTCATGAAGGTGGAGCACAGCAATGTAAGGCAATTGCAACATAAAGGCGCAGTTACGTTAGTCGAAGGCATTGCCACGATTCCGGGCGTTTCACAAATTTCCACGGGAACGTCCATTGGGAAACCCGTCATTCGTGGATTGAGCGGCAACCGGGTTTTGGTATATTCCCAGGGCGTACGGCTCGAAAACCAGCAATTTGGAGATGAGCACGGTTTGGGCTTAAATGATTCGGGAGTAGAAAGTGTTGAAGTCATCAAAGGCCCGGCATCACTGCTTTATGGCTCCGATGCGTTGGGTGGCGTACTGTATTTCAATCCTGAAAAATTTGCTGCCGCCAATGCGTTCAAGGCTGATTTCGGGCAACGTTTTTTCTCTAATACTTTGGGCAGCAGCACTACGTTAGGCTTAAAGACTTCGACGGAAAACCTCAAATTCCTCGCACGCGGAAATTATACGACACAGTCCGATTATGCAGTCCCAAATGGCGATAAAGTGACCAACACACGTTATAACGAAAAGGATTTCAAAACCGGCATCGGATTCAGCAATGACAATTATTCCGGTGTTTTAAGGTACAATTTCAATGCGCTTTCGCTCGGTATTCCAGAAGACGGCATTGCGGAACAAACCAACAGCAAAACGCCGGATTATCCGCGTCAAAGCGTTTATAACCATTTGCTGAGCCTGAACAACACGTTGTTTTTCGGGAATTCAAAACTGGATTTGGATTTGGGATACATCTCAAATACCAGGAACGAATTCGAGGAAAACGCCACGCCGGATCTTAAAATGCAGCTCAATACCTTCAATTATGATGCGAAATACCATTTGCCAAAAACAGGAAAATGGGAAAGCATTCTTGGGATTCAGGGCATGCACCAATCCAATACCAATAAAGCGTCAGAATTCCTGATTCCCGATGCAGTAACCAATGACATCGGTTTTTTCGGTACCACCAATTATGAATGGAAATCGAACGTAATACAAGCCGGATTGCGATATGACAACCGTAAAATCAGCAGCGATGCGCACGGGATTACAGGAACGGAAGGGTCCTTTGAAGCGGTTCACCGTTCGTTCGACAGCTTTAATGCGGCTTTGGGATACAAAACAAATTTTGGCAAACCGGTGACGCTTCGGCTGAATGTGGCTTCGGGCTTTCGTGCGCCTAATCTGGCCGAACTCGCTTCGAACGGCGTACATGAAGGGACCAACCGCTACGAAATCGGAAATTCAGATTTAAAAACGGAACAAAACCTGCAAACCGACTTAAACCTGGAATACAACAACGATCATTTTGAATTCTTCGTCAATGGTTTTTACAACTTCGTGAACCACTACATTTTCACTTCGCCTACGGCAGAACAAATTGACGGCTATGATGTATTTCGGTACGTACAGGATGATGCGGCCTTATACGGCGGCGAAATCGGGCTGCACATCCATCCGCATCCGCTGGACTGGCTGCATTATGAAACGAGTTTTGAAATGGTCAATGGCAAGCGAAAAGATGGCGATTATTTACCGTTGATCCCGGCGAACAACTGGAACAATACGTTACGCGGTGAATTCAACCTTAAAAATTTCGCTGATGGTTACGCGTCACTAAATGTTTCGCATACTTTTAACCAATCTCATGTCGGGACTTTTGAAACGGAATCCGATGGCTATACTTTGGTCAACCTGGCTTTGGGTGGAAAAGTAATATTCGGGAAAACGGCGTTCGACATCAGTTTAAACGGCAACAATATTTTCGATGAGAAATACATCGCCCATTTATCAAGGCTGAAAACCGATGGCATCCCGAATATCGGAAGGAATATTATTTTAGGCGTAAACTTTAATTTATAGGTACAGGGTGCAAGTTACAGGGTACAGGAAAAACCTTGTACCCTGAACCCTGCGCCTTAAAACCTGTTGTCTCCATCAAGGAGATTGCCCAGTCCGCCGAGAAGGCTGCCTTCTTCACGGCTGTTTCCGCCCGATCTTGGCGCTGAGGCGATGATCCTGTCTGCAAGTCTGCTGAAGGGCAGCGATTGCACATAAACCGTTCCCGGACCGCGCAAAGTGGCAAAGAATAAACCTTCCCCGCCAAATAAGGAATTTTTAATGCCGCCGATGAACTCGATGTCATAATCAATGTCTTTTGTAAACCCGACGATACAACCGGTATCGACTTTCAGGATTTCGTTGACCATCAATTCTTTTTTGGCCAAAGTCCCGCCGGAATGTACAAATGCCATGCCGTCGCCTTCGAGTTTTTGCATGATAAAGCCTTCACCGCCGAACAATCCCGTACCGAGTTTTTTCGAAAATTCAATCCCAACAGAAACGCCTTTGGCCGCACACAGGAAAGAATCCTTCTGGCAGATAAATTTTCCCTGGAACTGGCGCAGATCAATCGGGATTATTTTTCCGGGATAAGGCGACGCGAAGCTTACTTTGGCCTTGCCGAAATTGTTGTTGGCATATGCCGTCATGAAAAGGCTTTCGCCTGTCAGCATTCTTTTTCCGGCGGAAAGCAGTTTGCCGAAAAGCCCGGATTGCTGCTGTGAGCCGTCCCCGAAGATGGTTTCCATCTGTATGCCGTTGTCCATCATCATGAAGCTCCCGGCTTCAGCGACCACAATTTCCTGCGGATCGAGTTCTATTTCAACGTATTGCATTTCTTCACCATAAATATGGTAATCGATTTCGTGTGCCTGCATGATTATTTATTTTTTGATTATGCTAAAGTTAGTAGGTTTTTGCCGCGATTGGTTACAAATCGATCTGATCAATCAAGGAATTAACGGTTGTTCTGATAATTTTTGGAAATTTTCACCAGTGTAAACATCTGATAAATAAAAAATTAATTATATTTTTACCATATCCACAACATTTTAAACTCCCAATAATATGAATTCACAGTTTACAAAAATCGTCAGAATCCTACTCGCACTGATCTTAATCGCTTTTGGCCTTAACAAATTACTCCCTACGCCGTTTATTCCGCTTCCCGCACTGCCCGAAAAGGCCATGGATTTTATGACCTCCCTCGGAGAAACCGGTTACGTATTGAAACTCGTAGGTGTTATGGAAATTATTATCGGGATATTGCTGATCCTTAAAAAATGGGTTCCTTTCGCACTGATATTGCTCGTTCCCATTTCCTTTAACATATTGCTTTTCCACTTATTTTTAGATGCTTCAGGCATCGCCGGAGCCATTGTGGTTGCGGTACTTAACGGCATCCTGATTTATAAACACTGGAAAGCCTACAAGCCGCTTTTTAACTAATTCTGCATCTATTTTTACCTATTTTTGTGCAACCAAAATATCAATCAATGAAAAAAACATTTTTAATGATGGTTGCCACATCTGCCATTGCGGCCAATGCCCAGGAAAAGCCTGCTTACCCGACTACCGAAAAAGGGAAGGTCGTTGACAATTATTTCGATACGCCGGTAAGCGATCCTTACCGCTGGCTTGAAGACGACCGCTCAGAGAAAACCGCCGAATGGGTGAAGAAGGAAAATGAAGTCACCTTTGATTATTTATCGAAAATCCCTTTCCGCGATGCGATACGCGACAGGATGGAAAAACTGTGGAATTACGAAAAGATATCCGCACCTTCCAAAGAGGGAAATTATACCTATTACTATAAAAATAACGGCCTGCAGAACCAAAGCGTCTTGTACCGCAAGGACAAAAACGGCAAAGAAGAGGTTTTCCTTGATCCGAATACCTTTTCGAAAGACGGCACCACGTCGCTTGTGACGGTTGCTTTTTCAAAAGACGGTTCGCTGGCGGCCTATTCTGTTTCCGAAGCCGGAAGCGACTGGAACAAGATTACCGTCATTGATGCCGTGACCAAAAAGAAGCTGGAAGACGAACTCGTCGACGTAAAATTCAGCGGCATTTCCTGGCTTGGTACGCGCGGCTTTTATTATTCGAGTTACCAAAAACCGAAAGGCAGCGAATTGTCGGCCATGACAGACCAGCACAGGCTGTACTTCCATCAATTGGGCAAGGTGCAAAAAGAGGACAGGATTGTTTTCGGTGAAAAGGAAAAAAGGCGCTATGTCGGCGGGAGCGTTACTGAAGATGAAAAGTACCTGATCATCAGCTCAGCAAATTCTACGTCAGGGAATGAGCTTTACATCCAGGACATCAGCAGCCCGAATAATCCGATTCTACCGATCATTACCGGATTCGACACCGATACCGACTACCTGTACAACACCAACTCGCAATTGTACCTTACCACGAACCTCAACGCGCCCAATAAAAAAGTAGTCGTTGTGGATATAAAATCACCGCAGCAGCAATATTGGAAAAACCTCATCGCGCAGTCTGAGTTCGTACTTTCGCCTTCTACGGGATCGGGCTATATTTTTGCCAATTATATGAAGGACGCGATCACCGTCATCAGGCAATATGGCTTTGACGGCAAGATGATCCGCAATGTGGAATTGCCCGGTTTGGGCACGGCGAGCGGTTTTGGCGGAAAGGAAAAAGACACCGAATTGTATTATTCATTTACCAATTACACCACTGCGGGAACAATTTACTCCTTTAACCCGAAAACCGGTGAATCAAAAGTTTATGACAAGCCGAAAATCGATTTTGATGCGGATAAATTCGAGTCAAAACAGGTTTTCTATAAATCCAAAGACGGCACGAACGTCCCGATGATCATCACCTATAAAAAAGGCACACAGTTAAACGGCAAAAACCCGACGATGCTGTATGCTTATGGCGGATTCAACATCAGCCTGACGCCTGCTTTCAGCATTTCAAATGCAGTATGGCTTGAAATGGGTGGTGTGTATGCCGTCGCCAATCTTCGCGGTGGCGGGGAATACGGCAAGCAATGGCACGACGACGGCACCAAGATGAAAAAGCAAAATGTCTTTGACGATTTTATCGCTGCTGCAGAATACCTGATTGCCCAAAAATACACCTCTTCAGCATTCCTTGCGATAAGAGGCGGCTCCAACGGCGGGCTGCTTGTGGGCGCGACCATGACCCAACGCCCTGACCTGATAAAAGTAGCGTTGCCGGCCGTCGGCGTGATGGACATGCTGCGTTACCATACCTTCACTGCCGGTGCGGGCTGGGCTTATGATTATGGCACGGCTCAGGATTCGAAGGAAATGTTCAGTTACCTGAAAAAATATTCTCCGGTGCACAACGTGAAAGAAGGCGTGAAATATCCGGCCACATTAGTCACTACGGGCGACCACGATGACCGTGTTGTTCCGGCGCACAGCTTTAAATTTGCCGCCGAACTCCAGGCCAAGCAGGCAGGCAAAAATCCGGTACTGATCAGGATTGAGATCAACGCGGGCCACGGTGCCGGTAAACCGGTTTCAAAAACCATACAGGAAGCCGCGGACATCCAGGCGTTCACGCTGTTCAATATGGGTGTGAAACCGTCGTTTAAATAGCAACGGCTATCAATTGGGTTAATGAGTTTCAAAGTAACAAAATTATAAAAGCGTCCTGTATCGGGGCGCTTTTTTAGTTAGCCTGAAAAAAACTTTAAAACGTGCTATTGCAGAAAATACCCAAAAGTGATCGATCCATACACAAATCCTTTTACGCCATCATTTTTCGGTTCTTTGCCGCGGTAAACAAAGACATAGGCCAGGTCCCATTTGCCTTTGCGGTATTTCAGGCCGGCTTCGGCATTGAAGCGGAACGGCACCACATCATAAGTTACCGGGCTGTTGTCGCTGAACATGCTGCCCTGGATTGTCGCATCATACAATTGGTAGTTAAGATGCGGCGCAAGGAAAAGGTAAAATTCGTTTTGTTTACCGAAAGCATCCTTGTCCTTATCAATCGAGGCATGATGCATATTCGACTGGAACATCGGCAGCAGCGGCTTCAGGCTCAGCCTTGACAAAATCCCAATGGAAATGCCCGAATTTACCGTTCCCGCCTTCACTTCTGCGGAAGCGTGGAAATCATTGTAAGGACTGCTTAAGGAGTTCAGGATTTTATGCGAATAAGAAGCATTCAATTGCAACGCAAGCGCATTTTTAATCTGGTGTTCCCAGCCTTCCACGGCTACATATCCGAAGGTATTGTGGAAGAATTCCTGCATTTCCTGTCCAAAAGCATTCGGGCCTACGAAGCCTGCCTGAAAATCCAGTTTCAACACCGACTCGTTCTGGTAAAACGTATGCATGCCATAACTGCCGAACAAATAACCTGCAAATGGCCTGTCGTTCCTTTTGATATCTGCAGCGCGGATGTTGTAAGGATTGTAAATGTATTGCCCGATGCGGAATTCGTTGATCCTTTTATGAATCTTTTCGGTTTGCTTTTGACCAAGATATTTGTAAAAAATCTCAAATCCGTTGGTGTAGTAACGGTCGCTTACGGTAGAGACATACAGGTCATTGTCCAGCACCAAACCCAGTTCCGACGGGTTTTTTTGGCTATAGCCACTATATGAAACAAAAAAGATTGCTGCAAAAAACAGCCTTTTAATAATCGAGTTTCCCAACATAACGCATGTGATTGATGATGCGGCTTTTCCTTCTTTCGGTTTTAGACGAAGAATTGCTGGCCTTGAATTTCCTTGGATTGGGTAAAATTGCGGCGATTCCGGCAGCATCGCGTTTGGTGAGATTGTCGGCTTTCTTTTTATACCAAAATTGTGACGCGGCTTCCACGCCGTAAATCCCGTCACCCATTTCGATGCTGTTGAGATAGACTTCCATGATGCGTTCCTTTCCCCAGATCAGTTCTATCAATACCGTAAAGTAGGCCTCAAAGCCTTTCCTGATGTAACTGCGCCCCTGCCAAAGGAACACGTTTTTAGCGGTTTGCTGCGAAATGGTGCTGCCGCCGCGCAGTTTTTTTCCCTTATCATTGTTCTTCATCGCTTTTCTCATGGCGTTAAAATCAAAACCGTTGTGTTTCAGGAAAGTGGCGTCTTCACTGGCAATGACAGCCTTTTGCATATTGATCGAAATCTCCCCGATAGGAACCCAGTCGTGCTTGCAGACCATTTCCTTCCCATCGCATTTCTGCTCAATGCTGCGCGTAACCATCAGCGGGGTAAATGGCACCGGGACCCATTTGAACACAATCACTGAAAAAATACTGAGCCCAAAAAACCATAGCATCGCCTTCAACAGGAAGCGCATCACTTTACGCAGGCGTGTTTGTTTCTTTGGGGACGTTTTTTCGGTTGCCGGTTTTGCCGGTTTTCGTTTTGTAACTTTTGTTGCCATCTATACTAAATCTGCTAATTCTTTTCCGACAAGTGAACCGATTGCCACGCCCATGCCGCCAAGGCGTACGCCACAATACACCCGTTCCGACAATCGCGAAACGATAGGGTTCTTGCTGGCGCCCATACCCATGATGCCACTCCAGCGGTGTTCGATCCTGAAATCGCGGCCGGGCAAAATTACTTCTTTCAGCAGTTGTTCCAAACGATTTTGGATTTTTTCGGTCAGGCCGAATTCGGTTGTGGTTTCGCCATCAAAATCCAGGTTCCTTCCGCCACCGAACAATATCCGTTCCCCGATATTCCTGAAATAATAATAGCCTTTATCGAGATGGAAAGTCCCGCGGATGTCGAGGCCTGGGATTGGCGCTGTAATGAGCACCTGTGCACGTGCTGGTTTTACCTCGCCGCCGGTAATACCGGAAGCGAAACCATTGGTGGCAAACAATAGCTTTTGAGTAAGGAAACTGAAATCGCCCAACACCACTTCAACGCCAGCGGTTTTTTCATGATAAGCTGTGACAGTTTGTTGGTTCAGGATCAGAATGTTTTCGGAAATGGCTTGTTTTAAAAGGGCCTGCATCATGTTCCCGGTATCGATCTGGGCTTCAAAAGGATTGAAGAACAGGTATTCATTGGTTTGCTGAAATCCGAAACGATCGACTTCCTTTGAAAAGACATCGGACCTGAAAATGGGTTTCAGGATCTCATTGATGAATGGCATCCTGGATTGGGCTTCTGCAAATCCGTTGTTGTCGTCTTTCAGGAATAATTCGTATCCGCCATAAGGCTTAAAGTCGATTTGGCTGTCGCCGAGCCTTTTACGAAGCAATTGCAATCCTTCCCATCTTCTTCGTATAAGGTTGATGACTTCTTCCTCAGCGTGGTTCCTCAAATCATCGATAATTTCCGAAAGGCTCCCGAAGCACGCAAAACCGGCATTTTTCGTGCTTGCGCCCTGTGGCAGCATGCCTTTTTCGAGCACAAGGATTTTACTTTCAGGGAAACGTTCTCGAAGGTGCAGTGCTGCGTGGATGCCGACGATGCCACTTCCTACAATGGTATAATCCACATTTGTAAACCAATTTTTGATTTCCCAGTAACTGAGGTCCATTCGCTTAAAATTTTTATAAAAATAGTTTTTTTACCATCGACTCAAGGCAAATGCAGCATTAAAATTCGTACAGGCAAATCTGTAAAAACGCATATCAATTGTTAAATAAATAACTTTTGTTGAAAATTTTGTTATAAAATTTATTTTTGAAGTGATTTTAAATTTTATATTTGGCTTGTTAAATTTTTATTAATACCCCAAACCTAAACTAAATTATTTATGAAAAACAAACTACTCTCGATTGCATTCTTAGCAATCTCCAGTTTTTCGTTCGCACAGTCAGGCGGTTCAGCCTGGCAAAACACGGTTCGGAAAGCGGATGCTGTAATTATTGAAAACAAAACCAATCTAACCAATCCAAGATTGTTTTCACTTAATGTAAGCCAATTAAAGAATTCATTAAATGCAGCCGTCGCAAGGGGTGCATCCAATCAGTCAGGCGTGATCATTTCGCTTCCGGATGCAGATGGGGCGATGGTAAAATTCAGGGTTTTCCTCAATTCCAATATGGAACCCGGCCTGGAGGCAAAGTATCCGGACATCAAATCTTACCTTGGAGTCGGTGTAAACGACCCTTCGATGACGGCTTATTTCAGTGTGTCGCCGCTTGGATTCCAAAGCATGGTGTTGTTTGCTGATAAATCCGCTACATTTATTGAGCCATATACCAAGGATTTAAGCACGTATGCTGTGTATAGAAAATCCGATAAAGCCGGATCGCTCAGCCATTTCGAGTGCCGTATTATTGATAAACTCGAGCAGGAGGTACAACCATCAGCTTCTACATTAAGGCCAAACGCTGATGATGCCTTGTTGCGTACCTACCGCCTTGCGATGTCGGTAACCGGGGAATACACTGTGTATTTCGGAGGTACGAAAGCATTAGCACTGGCCGCAATCAACAACACCATGACGCGTGTCAACGGTATTTTCGAAAAAGACTTTTCTGCAAGAATGGTATTAATTTCCAACACAGATACCGTTATATACACCAATGCTTCTACAGACCCGTACTCTGTAGCCTCAACAGGAGCAGGTGGCGCATGGAACCAGGAACTACAGACCACATTAACCAATAACATCGGCAGTGCCAACTATGATATAGGACACCTTTTTGGTGCATCTGGTGGTGGTGGCAATGCAGGATGTATTGGGTGCGTCTGTACCAACCCGACTACTTCTGTACCACTTGGAAAAGGAAGCGGTTTTACTTCTCCGGGAGATAACATTCCTTCAGGCGATAACTTTGATGTGGATTATGTAGCACATGAAATGGGGCATCAATTCGGTGCAAACCACACCTTCACACACAGTAATGAAAGCACCGGCGTACAGATGGAACCAGGCAGTGGCTCAACGATTATGGGCTATGCAGGAATTACATCTTTAGACGTGCAACCGCATTCTGATCCATATTTCCATGCGGTGAGCATACAGCAGGTGACCAACAATATTAAGTCGAAAACCTGTTCGGTGAATACGTCAACAGGAAATTCCATCCCAACAGTAAATGCCGGTTTGGACTACACCATCCCGAAAAGCACACCATTTATGCTGACAGGTTCGGCTACAGATGCCAATGGCGATACGCTGACGTATTGCTGGGAGCAGTTCGATTCTCAAACCAATGCTACTGCGCCTAATGCTACAAAGACCAGCGGCGTAAACTATCGTTCATACAATCCGACCACTTCACCTGTAAGATACTTTCCTAAAATGTCCTCTGTACTGACGGGTGCAACGACAACGGCCGGAACCGAATTGACAGTGGAGGCCTTATCATCCGTTGCAAGGACACAAAATTTCAGATTGACAGTGCGTGACAACCGTGCAGGTGGAGGCGGAAACAACAGTGATGATATGGTTGTAACTGTAAATGCTACAGCTGGTCCATTCTCTGTAACCGTCCCGAACACAGCCGTTTCTTACACAGGCGGCTCATCACAAACCGTTACCTGGGCAGTTGCCGGAACTACTGCTAATGGGGTGAACTGTGCCAATGTCGATATCTTATTGTCAACTGACGGCGGAAATACTTTCAGCACTTTATTGGCAGCAACACCAAACGACGGAACAGAAGCTGTCACCATACCGAATACACCCGGAACAGCCAACAGGATTATGATTAAAGGAACCAATCATATTTTCTTTGATGTTTCCAACACAAACTTTACAATTACGGCCGGTACTACAGATACGACCGCTCCTTCAGCGCCAACATCGCTGGCCGCTTCCGGAACCACACAAACCACTACAAACCTTTCATGGACTGCCTCAACCGACAACGTGGCAGTAACTGGTTATGATGTATATCAAAATGGTGTGTTCAAAGCATCAGTAACGACAACTTCTTATGCCGTTACAGGTTTGACTGCTTCAACTTCCTATGCGTTCACCGTAAAGGCTAAAGATGCAGCAGGAAACGTTTCTGCGGTAAGCAACACCGCAAACGTGACGACTTTAGCGAATGCAGATACTACAGCGCCAACTGCACCAACAGCGCTTGCCGCTTCGGGAACGACTTCAACGACAACCAATTTAACGTGGACGGCTTCTACGGATAATGTAGGGGTAACCGGATATGATGTATATCAGGGCGGTGTATTCAAAGCAAACGTGGCTACCACTTCATATGCTGTAACAGGATTGACGCCATCAACAGTATATTCTTTTTATGTAATCGCTAAAGATGCCGCAGGAAACGCTTCTGCTGCAAGTAACACTGTAAACGTAACTACTTCAGCCGTAGCAATTTCTTATTGTGCTTCACAAGGCGGTAGTGTTGCTGACGAATTGATCGGACGTGTACAGGTAGGAACCATCAACAATCCTTCAACTGGAGGTACAGGTTATACTGATTTTAGTGCGATTTCAACCAACCTGTCACAAAATACTGCTTATACCATCACGGTAACACCAACATGGACTGGCAGTGCTTATCCTGAAGGATACAGTGTGTGGATCGATTATAATAAAGATGGCGATTTCGCAGATGCAGGTGAGCAGGTTTGGACTTTAGCCGCTTCAACCACAACTCCAGTAAGCGGATCATTTACTGTTCCGGCGGCTGCTTCAACAGGCGCAACTAGAATGAGGGTTTCTATGAAATACAACGGAATTCCAACACCATGCGAGGCATTCTCTTATGGGCAGGTTGAGGATTATACTGTAAATATTCAGACCGCTTCCGCAGATGCTACTGCGCCGTCTGCACCGACATCACTTGCTGCTTCAGGAACCACCCAAACCACAACAAACCTGTCATGGACTGCGGCTACGGACAATGTAGGTGTAACGGGTTATGATGTGTATCAGGGAGCCACCTTAAAAGCGACTGTTGCTACAACCACTTATGCCGTAACCGGGCTTACTGCTGCAACCGCTTATACATTCTCTGTAAAAGCAAAAGATGCTGCCGGAAACGTATCTGCATCAAGTAATGTAGTAAACGTAACCACACTTTCAAATTCAGTAACCTACTGCACCTCGCAAGGCAACAGCACTGCTGATGAGAAAATCGGTAAAGTGGTTTTCGGAACGATCAACAACACTTCTACAGGTACGGCTGGTTATGAGAATTTCACCGCGCAATCTACAAACGCGGTAAGTGGAACGGCTTACACCATCACCATCACACCATCGTGGACAAGCACTGCTTACAGCGAAGGTTATGCCGTATTCATCGATTACAACCAGGATGGCGATTTCGTGGATGCCGGTGAAACCGTATTTACAAAAGCAGCATCAACAGCAACTCCTGCTTCGGGCAGCATCACGATTCCTGCGACAGCCACCTTAGGCACCACAAGGATGAGGGTTTCTATGAAATACAGCGGCGTTCCAACAGCTTGTGAGGCATTTTCTTATGGTCAGGTGGAAGATTATACTGTAAACATCACCTCTACTGCAAGGGAAATCGAAACTACTGAAACAGCTTCAATGACTATCAGCCTGTATCCAAACCCTGTAACGGGCGGACAACTGAATGTTTCTAATGTAAAAGACGGCGCAGATTTCCGTGTAGTCAATACCTTAGGCCAACAGGTAGCTAAAGGTAAAATTGCAAACGGAATAATCAATGTGTCTAACATCAACTCAGGAACTTACCTGCTTGAAGTGAACATTGGAGGACAAACGACTGTGAAGCGCTTCATCAAACAATAGTAGATTAGGTTAAAAGTGAAAAGGCTGTCCTTCGGGGCAGCTTTTTTTTTGCTGATAAATGCTTACTTTTAGCACTCGAAAATCAAACAAAATGAAAAAAATTCTCTATTTAATACTGATCATGATGAGCGCAAAAGCCGCCGCACAAAATGTAATGACGCCTGAATTGCTCTGGAAACTCGGAAGGCTGTCCCCTGTCGGGATATCGATTGATGGAAAAAACATCGTTTATAAGGTTTCCACGCCTTCCGTCGAAGAAAATAAATCGAATTCGAAATATTACTCCATTCCTGTGACCGGTGGTACTCCCGTTGAAGTTACAGACTATAAATCTTTGGTAAAAGACAAAAACATCTCTGCTGATGCGAAATACACCGTGTACAATGACGAAGTGAAGCTTGCGAATGTCCACGGAAAAGATTTCTATCCGGAACTTGACAAATCCGATGCGCAGGTTTACGATGGTCTCGATTACCGCCACTGGGACACCTGGAACGAAGGCAAATACAACCATGTTTTTTACAAGGAAAATAAAGATGGTGCAGCCGGAATTGATATTATGAAAGACGAGATTTTCGATTCTCCGCAAAAACCTTTCGGCGGTGATGAAGATTACATCTGGTCGCCTGATGGCAAAAGCATCCTTTACGTCTGCAAGAAAAAAGCAGGGACGGCTTATGCGATTTCAACCAACACAGACATTTACGAATACAACCTCGCTACCGGAAAAACAATCAATCGCACAGAAGGCAACTCAGGTTATGACACCAACCCGCAGTTTTCACCATCAGGAAATTTAAGCTGGCTGCAGATGAAACGCGATGGTTATGAAGCCGATAAAAATGACATCATCGTTGATTTCAAAGGCACAAAAATGAACCTTACAGCCAATTGGGATGGAACCGTGGAAAGTTTCCTGTGGGCATCGGATGGAAAGAAAATATATTTTCAGGCACCGGTTGACGGGACTTTACAGTTATTCGAAGTAAACTTCCCCGGATTGACGAAAATCGCCATCAACGTAACACAGGTTACAAACGGCAATTTCGACATTTCCGGACTCGTGGGTTTTTCCGGTGACAATATCATCGTGACAAGAACGGATATGAACCATGCGGCCGACTTATTTTCTTACGATTTAAAAAAGAAAGCCTGGAAGCAGCTGACAAATGTCAATGATGCCATTTATTCAAAGCTTTCCCTGAGCAAAACCGAAAAACGCTACGTCACCACCACCGATGGCAAGAAGATGCTCATATGGGTGATTTTGCCGCCAAATTTCGATGCTTCTAAAAAATATCCAACCTTATTGTATTGTCAGGGTGGTCCGCAATCTGCATTGACGCAATTCTACTCTTTCCGCTGGAATTTCCAGTTGATGGCGGCCAACGGTTATATCGTCGTGGCGCCAAATCGCCGTGGTATGCCCGGCCATGGTGTCGAGTGGAACGAACAGATTTCAAAAGACTGGGGTGGCCAGGTGATGCGTGATTATCTTTCCGCGATTGATGATGTGGCTAAGGAATCTTACGTAGACAAATCACGTCTGGGATGTGTCGGAGCAAGCTACGGCGGTTATTCTGCATTTTACCTTGCCGGCATCCACAACAACCGTTTCAAGACCTTTATCGCCCACGACGGTGTATTCAATACGCAAAGCATGTTCGGCACAACCGAAGAAGTATTCTTCAACAACTGGGATTTCGGTGGTGCGTATTGGGAAAAGGATAATGCTGTCGCACAAAAAACCTACAACGAATTCAACCCTGCCAGCCATGTCGACAAATGGAACAAACCGATCCTGATCATCCAAGGTGGTAAAGACTTCCGGGTTCCGATAGGTCAGGCGCAGGAAGCGTTCCAGGCGGCACAGCTGCGTGGTATTAAGAGCCGTTTCCTGTATTTGCCGGAAGAAAATCATTGGGTATTGAAGCCACAGAATGCTATTGTATGGCAGCGGGAGTTTTATAGGTGGTTGAAGGAGACGCTTTAGGAGGTAGGCAGTCACGGTTTTCAGTAAGCCGTATTGTGAAGGCGACTACGACGTATGGATAAAACAACTAAAATCAAAATCTACTTTAATTCGATTATTGTAGGCTGAAGCTACAAATAGTAATTATAACAGTAAAGAGGATTTGTATCGAATTGTTCAATATGCAGCAAAACAATACATCACATAATTTATACATCAACTATGAAAAAAACATTTCTCTTATTTATAATACTCTTAAACTTAAATGCTTCCGCTCAGTTCTTAGCGAAAATGGAAGTGAAAGAAGACATTCCCGGAATTTGTGATAAAAATGAAGTTTATGCCCTTTTTCCAATCGAAGGCCAGATAGAAGCCGTTTGCCCGATTTCAGATGCTGAGATTTTAGAAAGACTGAATTCAGAAGTACAATTTATAAAAGATAATCCCAAGTATAAGGGCAAGGGAATGATTGGGATACTTATCAATTGTAAAGGTGAAGTTGTCCGATGTGAAATGGATAACAAGACAAAAAATCCCCAATTAGACAAGGAAATAGAAAAAGTCTTCAATTCACTCGGAGAATGGAAAGCCGGGACACTGAACAATAAAAATGTAGATAGTAATCGATTATTTAGTTTTACAATTAAAAAAGGCAAATTCTCTTTTGATTGATATCATCTCTATTTTCCCTGTCAGCAGAAGCCCGCAAACTGCCTACTGAAAACTGCGACTGCCAACTAATAAAAAACCCGCCTAAGCGGGTTTTTCTATTCTTCCATATGAAAATCATCCATAAATGCCGTCGTATAATCTCCGGCAACATATCTCGGATCATCCATTAATTGTCTGTGGAAAGGAATCGTCGTTTTGATGCCTTCAATCACGAACTCATCCAACGCTCTTTTCATTTTATTGATCGCTTCCTGACGCGTCTGTGCTGTCGTAATCAGCTTCGCGATCATCGAATCATAGTTCGGCGGGATGGAGTATCCTGCGTAAACGTGAGTATCTAAACGTACGCCGTGTCCGCCCGGAGCGTGCAAAGTCGTAATCCTGCCCGGAGACGGACGGAAATCATTATAAGGATCTTCCGCATTGATCCTGCACTCGATAGAATGCAATTGCGGCAGGTAATTCTTTCCTGAAATCGGCACGCCGGCAGCAACCAGTATCTGTTCACGGATCAGGTCATAATCGATCACCTGCTCGGTAATTGGATGCTCCACCTGGATACGGGTATTCATTTCCATGAAATAGAAGTTTCGGTGTTTGTCTACCAAAAACTCCACTGTGCCTGCGCCTTCGTATTTGATGAATTCAGCAGCTTTTACAGCAGCTTCGCCCATATTAAGACGCAGTTCATCGGTCATAAATGGCGATGGCGTTTCTTCGGTCAGCTTTTGGTGCCTTCTCTGTACAGAGCAGTCCCTTTCAGACAGGTGGCAGGCTTTTCCGTAAGAATCTCCTACGACCTGGATTTCAATATGTCTTGGCTCTTCAATCAGTTTTTCAAGGTACATCCCGTCGTTCCCGAAAGCAGCAGCAGATTCCTGGCGTGCACTTTCCCATGCCTTCAACAGGTCTTCTTCTTTCCATACGGCACGCATTCCTTTACCACCACCACCGGCAGTGGCTTTCAGCATGACAGGGAATTTGAATTCCCTGGCCAGCCTCAGTGCTTCCTCATAAGATTCCAGTATTCCGACTGAACCCGGAACGCAAGGTACTCCTGCGGCAATCATTGTCGCTTTGGCAGAAGCCTTATCGCCCATACGGTCAATCATTTCCGGGGAAGCCCCGATGAATTTGATGCCGTGTTCCTGGCAGATCTTCGAGAATTTTGCATTCTCAGAAAGGAATCCGTAACCCGGGTGTATCGCGTCAGCATTCGTAATTTCTGCGGCAGCGATAATATTGGACATCTTAAGGTATGACAAATTGCTTGGAGGCGGCCCGATACACACCGCTTCATCGGCAAACTTCACGTGCAGGCTTTCCGCATCGGCAGTAGAATATACGGCAACGGTTTTGATGCCCATTTCCCTGCAGGTCCTGATCACGCGAAGCGCAATCTCGCCACGGTTTGCTATAAGTATTTTTTTAAACATCTTTTTTTAGTTTAGATTATAAGACTATAGGATTATAAGACTATAAGATACAATCGACATTCCGAAAAATCTTAAAGTATTACAATCTTAAAATCTAAATTATGATGGATCTACCAGGAATAACGGCTGATCGAATTCTACCGGCGACATATCGTCTACCAATATCTTCACGATCTTACCTGAAACTTCTGATTCGATTTCGTTGAAAAGTTTCATCGCTTCAATCACACATAGCACATCGCCTTTCTTGATCGATCCGCCTACCTCAACAAATGTAGGTTTGTCCGGAGCCGGTTTCCTGTAGAAGGTACCAATGATTGGTGACTTGATCGTAATATATTTCGAAGATTCGTCAGCAACAGGTGCGGCAGGTGCGGCAGGTGCAGCCGGAACTTGTGGCATTTGTGCTTGTGGCGCTGCCTGTTGCAACATATTCTGCGGAGGCATCTGTACATAAGTGGTTTCATGTGCATTGCCTTCCAAAGTGGTCCTGATTGTGATTTTCACATCATCCATTTCCAGTTTCACTTCAGCAACTCCTGAATTGGCCACAAATTTAATCAGGCTCTGAATTTCTTTTAAATCCATAATATAGTCGTTTTAGTTATCAGTTATCGTTTGTTTTAATATGCCCATTTTAAATAGATCGATCCCCAGGTGAATCCGCCGCCGAACGCAGCAAAAATCAGGTTATCGCCTTTTTTGAATTTGTCTTCGAAATCACTCAGCAGCAATGGCAGCGTGCCCGAAGTGGTATTTCCATACCTGTGGATATTGACCAGCACTTTCGATTCATCGACACCCATCCTTGAAGCGGTGGCATCAATAATCCGTTTGTTGGCCTGGTGCGCAACGAGGAAATCGACATCGTCTTTTGACAATCCGTTGCGTTCCATTATTTTTTCGCTTACATCTGCCATTCCTGAAACGGCGTACTTAAATACGGTCTTGCCATCCTGGAATACATAATGCTGGCGGTTTTCAACAGTTTCTTTTGAAGCGGGAAGTATTGATCCGCCTGCATCGATCTTAAGGAATTCACGCCCGACACCGTCAGAACGGAGGAACTCATCCTGAAGTCCCAGTCCTTCTTCATTTGGCTCAAACAAAACAGCACCTGCGCCATCCCCAAAGATGATGCAGGTGGCCCTGTCTGTATAATCTATAATCGACGACATTTTATCGGCACCGATCAGCAATATCTTTTTATATCTTCCTGACTGGATGTAAGCAGCGGCTGTCGACATGCCGAAAAGGAATCCGGAACAGGCCGCCTGCAGATCATATGCAAAAGCGTTGACAGCCCCGATTTGGCTTGCTACGTAAACCGCTGTTGAAGCCACAGGCATATCGGGCGTTGTAGTCGCTACAATCACCATATCGATTTCCGCCGGATTGATGCTTTTTCTTGAGAAAAGGTCTTCAGCTGCTTTGATGGCAAGGTAAGAAGTGCCAAGGCCTTCTCCCTTAAGTAGTCTTCTTTCCTTGATGCCGGTCCTGGAAGTAATCCATTCATCATTGGTGTCAACCAACGTTTCAAGTACCTGGTTAGACAATACAAAATCCGGGACGTAGCCCCCAACTGCAGTAATTGCTGCTGTTATTGTGCTCATAGGGTTCAATTATTTTCTCTTAAAAACTGCCGTTTAAAAAGAGGTGGAAATTACAAAAAAAAAATCTAAACCTGATGCAGTTGCACAGGCAATTTTTAAAATTTGACACAACAAAAAAACTCCCACCAGGTGAGAGTTCGTATCTTTTATACCGAAAAAATATTAGGCAGCAGCAACTGATTTGTCAATAACAACCTGTCCTCTGTAATACATTTTCCCTTCGTGCCAGTAAGCCCTGTGGTATAAATGTGCTTCTCCTGTTACAGGACATGTAGCGATTGTAGCAACGGTTGCTTTGTAATGTGTTCTTCTCTTATCTCTTCTTGTTTTGGAGATTTTTCTTTTAGGATGTGCCATTTTACTATATTATTTATCCGTTAATAGTTGTTTTAATTTGTCCCAGCGGGGATCTGTATTTTCTTCGTTTGTTTCTGCTTTTTTTGCGTCTTTTACACTCAATTCCTTTAGCCTTTCAAGTGCTTCGGACTTCAGTGTACCGTCCTTGATTCCTGGATGAAGCCTTCTTGTCGGGATGGACAATACAATCATTTCATAAATGTATTGGGACACGTCAATCTGGTGTTCGCCAAGCGGCAATATCAGCAATTCCTCATTGTCATTGTTGAATTCATCACCAAACTGTACTACCAGCCTCAACTTTGCTTTCACAGGCAAATCAAACATTTCGCCAGTGGAATCACAAGGAACATGAACCGTCCCTTTGTGTTTGAAATGAAGCTCGAGCATCGTGCTTTTCTTCTCCAGTACGACATTTACGGTAATGTCGCAACTTTCAAAGTCGTCATATTCATAAGCGGCAAAGAACGTTTTATCTATCTGATATTCAAATTGGTGTTTCCCTAACTTTAATCCTACAAAAGGAATCAAGAACTCATTCAGCTTTTTCATCGTAACCTCAATTTGACCCAATCCTGAAATTCAAAACGGGTGTGCAAAGATATAAATTTATCGCAATAACAAAAGGGTTATAAACATTTTTTTGTTTATAAGTGCTTTTCCTTTGTTTTCAATGGTTTTTTACTGATTTCTGCATACTGATGGCGCGAATTATAAATGTCAATCGCCAGGTAAACCGCTTCCTTAAACGAATTATGGTCGGCTTTGTCTTTTCCGGCAATGTCATAGGCGGTACCGTGGTCCGGGGAAGTACGGATTTTGTCGAGTCCAGCCGTATAATTTACGCCATTGCCAAATGAAAGCGTCTTAAACGGCACCAATCCCTGGTCATGGTATGCCGCGATCACTGCATCGTACTTTTCATATTGTCCGCTGCCGAAAAAACCGTCTGCAGGATAAGGCCCGAAAACCATTGTCCCTTTTTCAAACATTTTTTTGATGACCGGCCTGATGATCATTTCATCTTCCTTGCCGATAACACCGCCATCGCCGGCATGCGGATTCAGTCCCAGCACCGCAATTTTCGGTTTGTTGATGCTGAAATCCTGGATAAGCGATTGCCTTACGGTTTCAATCTTCTGCTTAATGAGCGCTTCGGTTAAGTGTGAGGCGACTTCGTTTACAGGAACATGGTCGGTCAATAATCCCACGCGCAGTTTGTCATGCACCATCAGCATCAAGGCATTTCCCTGCAATTCCTTGGCAAGGTAATCAGTATGGCCCGGGAATTTAAATTCTTCCGATTGGATATTGTATTTATTAATAGGTGCCGTCACCAAAACATCGATCTGTCCTTCCTTCAAAGCATTTGTCGCAGCAGTAAAAGACTTGATTGCAAACTCGCCCACGACAGGATTGTTTACGCCATAAGCCAGTTCGATATTTTCCCGCCACACATTCAGCACATTGATTTTCCCGGTCAGCACCTGGTCAAGCTTGTCAATCCCGTGCAAAGGCGCTGTCGATTCAAAACTCTTGCGCAGGTGCGACAATGTCTTTACGTTAGCAAAAATCACCGGAGTGCACATTTCCAGCATGCGGTTGTCCTCGAAGGTTTTGAGCACGATCTCGCTCCCAATCCCGTTAAGGTCCCCAATCGAAATGCCGACAATGATATTTTCTGCTTTTTTCATCGTATTTATTGCTAATTTTGAACTGCAAATCTAAGTAAAATAAACCACAAATGTTTACAGGAATTATCGAATCTATGGGCGTTGTCCGCGAACTGAAAAAAGACAATGACAACCTCCACATCACCGTTTCCGCATCCATCACCAACGAATTAAAGATCGACCAAAGCGTTTCCCACAATGGCGTCTGCCTGACCGTCGTTGGGATCAATGCCGATGAATATACCGTCACCGCCATCCGCGAAACCTTAGAAAAAACCAACCTGTCCGACTGGAACCAGGGCGATGCGGTAAACCTCGAGCGTGCCATGAAACTCGGCGACCGCCTCGACGGACATATCGTCCAGGGGCATGTCGACCAGACCGCTACCTGCACCTCCATTGAAAGCGCAAACGGGAGCTGGTATTATACCTTCGAATACGATCCGGCGCTAAACAACATCACGATAGAGAAGGGTTCCATTACGGTAAACGGCGTCAGCCTGACGGTGGTAAATTCTCATAAAAGCAGCTTCAGCGTAGCCATCATCCCGTACACTTACGAGCACACGAATTTCAGGGACTTCCGTATCGGTACCCGTGTCAATCTGGAATTCGATGTCATTGGCAAATATGTTTCGAGGTTGCACGGATTGACAATTTAGTTATCTTTCCTGCGTTTTAATTTCAAAAAAAAAAATATGAAAAAAATTATTACCCTGTTTTTACTGGCTACCTGCATTTCTTACGCACAGGATGAACGCACGGACATTTTTTCCCGAAAGCATGAAGTTAAAGTGGGTGCGATCAAACTTCTCGCAGGCCCAATCTTCGAAGGCACTTACGAATACATCCAGAACCGCGATTTCACGTTCGGGGTTTCCTTATTAGGCAACCTCAACACCGGAAATGATTACTACGAAGATTTCTCAATCACCCCTTTCGCGCGTTTCTATTTTCAGGAAACAAAAGAGTTTGGCGCAAAAGGTTTTTTTGTCGAAGGTTTTGCAAAATATTCCTCAGGAAGGAATACCATGGATGACTGGCTCGATGAAGAGTCCGAAAAATACTCGGCCGCAGCCTTAGGTATCTCACTTGGTAAAAAATGGATCAACCGCACGGGTTTCGTATTTGAAATCCTCGGCGGTATCGGTCGCACTTTAGGCAACTCTGATGCAGCACCAGATGTCATTTTCCGTGGAGACCTGAATTTAGGGTACCGGTTTTAGGAAGGTACGGGTCTAAGGCAGAAGGACTTGATTTCTCTTAAAAAGAATCTGTTTCTTAAAGCCGATTGCTATCGCACGGGCTTTATACCCTGAACCTTGCACCTTGCACCCCTCATAAAACTGGTCGGTATCTAAAAACACGCGCATACCAAATCGTTACCTTTACGGCAAACCAAACGATTCCGTATGCGCAATTTTATAATCTCCCTTTGCTCCTGTGCCTCGTTTTTTGCTTCCGCACAGCAACGCGGCCACCTCAATTTTGATGAAGGCTGGAAGTTTCATTTCGGGCATGCCGCCAATCCCGAAAAAGATTTCAACTACGGCATCGCCGCGTCGTTTTCAAAGTCGGGAAAATCCACAGGAACCGCAATTGAGCCTCAATTTATTGACACCGCCTGGGCTAATGTGAACCTGCCACACGACTGGGCGGTCGCCTTGCCGTTTGTAAACGTAAACAATTTCGATGTGCAGTCGCACGGCTATAAACCTGTCGGCGGTTTGTTCCCTGAAACCAGCATCGGGTGGTACCGCAAGCATTTTACGCTGGCAAAATCAGAGGAAGGCAAGCGTTTTGACATCCAGTTTGATGGCATTTTCCGCGATGCGAATATTTGGGTCAACGGCTTTTATGTAGGCAACAACGAAAGCGGTTACGTAGGTGCACATTACGACATTACCGATGTTTTGAAATTCGGCGAGGACAACGTGATTACCGTTCGCGTCGATGCCACGCAATACGAAGGCTGGTTTTATGAAGGCGCAGGGATTTACCGCCACACCTGGCTCAACAGTTATTCCAAAGTACATATTGTGCACGACGGTATTTTCGCTTCCGCAGATTATACTACGGGTAAAATGTCGCTTACAGTCGAAACCGAAACCATCAATGAAGGTTTCAGCCCGGCAACCTACAGCATTTCCTATTACGTAAAAGACCGCTGGGGCAAAACTGTCTGGAAATCGGGCTCCGAAACCGTAAACCTCGCGGTGAATGAAACCAAAACCACGAAACAAACCATCAAAACGCCCTATCCCGTAATGTGGTCATTGGAAAACCCAAACCTGTACCGTATTTATGTTGAAATCCGGCAAAATGGAAAGGTCATTGACAAACAAACCGTCAAATTCGGTTTCCGCGAAATCGAGATCAAACCGGATGGCGTTTACCTGAACAAACAGCACCTCAAGATTTTAGGCACCAACAACCATCAGGACCACGCCGGCATCGGCAGCGCGCTCCCCGATTATATGCAATATTACCGTATTAACCTGCTGAAGAATATGGGATGCAACGCCTACCGTACCAGCCACAACGCCCCGACACCCGAACTGCTCGAAGCGTGCGATAGCCTCGGGATGTTGGTGTTGGATGAACAACGGCTACTGAACAGCGGCAAGGAATCACGCGACCAATTTACAAGATTGCTCAGGCGCGACCGCAACCACCCGTCCGTATTCCTGTGGAGCATCGGGAATGAGGAAGGGATAATCCAGGCCAATGAAACCGGGCGTAAGATTGCCCAGACCTTATTGGCACAACAAAAACAATACGATCCAACAAGGACGAGCACCTATGCTGCAGACCTTCCTAATATATATAAAGGCGTTAACGAAGTCATTCCCGTCCGCGGCTTCAATTACCGCCAGTTCGATGTAGCCGCCTATCACAAGGACCATCCGTTACAACCGATCATCGGGACGGAAATGGGCAGCACCGTGACGACCAGAGGCGTTTACGTCAAGGATTCCATCCGCGCTTATGTACCTGACCAGGACATCACGGCACCATGGTGGGCGAGTACCGCGGAAACCTGGTGGAAGCTCGCCGCTGAAAACGATTACTGGCTCGGCGGATTCATCTGGACGGGCTTTGATTACCGCGGTGAGCCTACACCTTATAAATGGCCGAACGTGAATTCTCATTTTGGGGTGATGGACGTGTGCGGTTTCCCGAAAAACATCTATTATTATTACCAAAGCTGGTGGACGGATAAAGACGTACTGCACATTTCACCGCACTGGAACTGGCCTGACAAACAGCATTGGGACAAACCGAACGACGATGTCGAAGTCTGGGTAAACTCGAATGCCGACAGCGTCGAATTGTTCCTGAACGGCAAATCCTTAGGCAAAAAAGACATGCCGCGCAACGGGCATTTGAACTGGACAATGCAATACCAGCCGGGCAAACTCGAAGCCATCGCCTACAAAAAAGGTAAAAAGCTTACCGCTGCTATTGAAACCACCGGCGCTGCCGCAGAAGTGGTGATGACCCCCTATAAAACGACGATTTTAGCTGATGGCAGGGACGTATCGGTCATCAATATTTCAGTAGTGGACAAGGAAGGGCGCGAAGTTCCGGATGCCGACAATATGATAAAGTTTTACCTCACGGGCGATGCCAAAATCATCGGCGTAGGCAATGGCGACCCGAGCAGCCATGAACCGGACCAATGCCCTGATGGTGCGTGGCAGCGTTCCTTATTCAACGGCAGATGCCAGGTGATTGTACAATCGGGGAAAACTTCGGACCTGATCCATTTGGAAGCCAAAGCTGCGCGATTATTTACAGGCGCCACGGACATCGTTACCGTGCTTCCCGCAAAAGCGGCTTTAATTTCACATGATAAAACCTACGACCTTAAAGGTGAAGCGGCGCAAATGCGTCCCGTAGACAAGATGATCGGGGCTGATATTTCGTTTTTGCCGGAGCTAGAAGCGCAAGGGGTAAAATTTTCAGACAAAGGGGTACAGAAAGATGCGATCCAGATTTTAAAAGACCACGGCCTCAATTACGTCCGCCTGCGTATTTTCAACGAACCTTCAAATGAAAAAGGGTATGCTCCGGGCAAAGGTTTCTGCGATCTGGAACATACCAAAGCCATGGCCAAACGCGTCAAGGCAGCCGGTATGAAACTGTTGTTAGACTTCCATTACAGCGACTACTGGGCAGATCCGGGCAAGCAATATAAACCGAAAGCATGGGAAGGGCTGTCCTTCAACGAATTAAAGAAAGCGCTATACGACTATACCGTTAATGTGATGACCGAACTTAAAAACCAGGGCACCCTGCCCGATATGGTGCAGGTCGGCAACGAAATCAACCACGGCATGGTCTGGCCGGAAGGCAACGTCAACAATCCTGACGGTATGGCACAGCTTTTCAAGGCGGGAACAGCCGCGGTAAAATCTGTAGATGCGACCATCCCGATCATGCTGCACCTGGCTTTGGGCGGGCAAAACCATGAATGTGTTGCCTATATCGACGGCATGCTGAAAAGGGATGCTCATTTTGATGTGATCGGACTCTCTTACTACCCGAAATGGCATGGCACCCTGGACGATTTACGCAACAACATGAATGATCTTGCCCTGCGCTACCAAAAAAACCTTGTGGTGGTGGAGTATTCACAGCTGAAGCGTGAAGTGAACAAGATTGCGTTTGAAACTGCAGCCCAAAAAGGAAAAGGCACCTTCATCTGGGAACCCTTAAGTACCTGGGAGCAGTTTTTTGACAAGGATGGGAAATCCAATGAGTTGCTTTTGATTTACGATGAATTGAGCGGGCAGTTCCTGAGCAATAGCAGGAAATAAGGACGGCTGGTCGAAAGTCAAAAGTCAAAAGCAGCACATTTTCGTTCAGAATGCTGCAATTGGGTTCCGGACGATCATCTGAGCGCTTGATGAAATCTTCTTAACGGTTTTTCTACCATAAGGGACACAAAGGCAGGAAACGCAAAGGACGCAAGTCCCATGCGGACCTTTCGAAAAAACCTTAGCGAACTTAGCGGTTAAATGACATTATCAGATGCGAACCATTCCGCAAACGAAGTGTCCGTTTCCTGAAGCCGCAACGAAAACAATGAAATCCCGGCCGGCAGCCTTTTCTGGATCTTTTCTGCGAAATCAATCACCATATTCTCACTTGTCGGCTGGTAATCCACTAAAATTACATGATGGCCGCGTTCCTTGAGTTCGTTTGCCAATTCAAGATGCGGCGTGTTTTTATTGAAGACGGTAGCGTGGTCAAACTGGTCGACAACTTCTTCTTTCACGATGTATTTCAGGTCTGTAAAATCGATTACCATGCCATATTTCACGTTGGTGCTGTCTGCAATGGGCGTGCCGATCACCGTCACCGAAAGCTTATAGCTGTGCCCATGCACATTCTTGCATTTACCATCGTAGCCGTAGAGCGCATGGCCGGTTTCAAAACTGAATTGCTTGGTGATCCTGATTTTAGCCATCGTAATTTATTTACGGAAATTTAAAAAAGCAGCACCTCTCGATACTGCTTTACGTGGAGAATACCGGATTCGAACCGGTCACCTCTTGCCTGCCAGGCAAGCGCTCTAGCCAAATGAGCTAATCCCCCAATAGTTCGGCAAATATACTATTTTACACCATACTGCAAAATCATTTGTAAAATAATATTAATTCTCCTTCCTCAAATTAATAGGCTGCCGTTACCCAAAACCCAAAACTCAGTTTGTCGTTCCTCGTATTCCATTTGCCCTGGCTGGCGGCGCGTGTAATAACAGGGGTTCCTTTGTAATCAGCAAGGAAATGCAGGCCGCTTTCGCCCATCTCTTCAATCAATTCTATGGAGACGAAAAAATCGCCTTCCGCCCAGATGTTGTAATCGGTGAGGTCTACGTCGAGCTGGCCTTTTTTAATTTCAGTATCGACGATGATGTTCTCGCTGAGGATGCTGTTGTTTGGCAGGCCGTCTTTGATATCGTAAAAATTGAGCCGGAACTTGAGTTCGCGGTATCGGTTAAAGTCAATTATTGCGTGGAATGCTTTAATGTAAGTTGGTTTGCGCTTCAGTTTAATCGTTACGCCCATTTCGTTCCCGAGGATGTTCTTCTCAAACCCCGCCGATTCCGTTTTCTTACCCGGAATATTGCCTAAAGTATTCGTCTGAAGCTTCTTGTTTTTTACGACCACTTCCTTGAGTGTCGACACGCTGCGTTCGAGCTGGATTACAGGATTCTTATTAATTTTGGAAATAAAATCGGAAACCCTGATCGTCTGCGGCTCATAACCCACCATCGACACCTTCACCATCTCTGCATCCAAACCCGGCGACAGCGTTAAAGTGAAATGGCCGTTTACATCCGAAACCGTTCCTATATTCTTATTGACCACCCCGATGTTTACGTAAGGCAATGGTTCTCCTGAGGTTCTATCCTTTATGGCACCTGCATAATCCGTCTGGGCATGCGCAATGTTGCCGGCAAACAGCAACAGGAAAAACATGGATTTAAAAAAACGCATTATTCGGTTTTTACAGGCGCTGCATCGGGATTCAGCAATGCCGGAGTTTTTGCAGGAGGCGTCACCGGAGTGAGGGTTGCTGCTGCCTTTTTAGGCGCGGAGCTTAGTGGTTCTCCCACCCCAATATCACAGCGATGTCCAGGCTGTCCGTGCGGAGGGTTCATGCCTGGTGCGGTTTTCACCGGTGTCTGTGTTACGGTCATTCCCTGGTTCGCAGCTGCTTTGCCGGGCGTGACTGTGGTGGCGTTGCCTTTAGGGGAGTTCAATGGTGCGCCTACGGCAATATCACAACGGTGTCCGGGTTGCCCGTGAGGCGGATTCATACCGGGAGCGGTTTTTACGTCGGCAGGTGCCGGAGTCTGTACCATTTGCGGCTGCCCCTGGACCGGCTGTGGCTGCACGTTTATGGGTTGTGCATTGGCAGGCACGGTGGCAGTTTCTGTCGCTGCCTTTTTAGGCATATCGGAATTGTCCTGAGGCATGAGTTCTTTTTTACAGGAAACAAGCAGCAATCCGGCTGCTAGAAATATCGGAAGGGATTTCGATGTCATAATTTGAAATTTAATGGTTTCAAATATAGAGAATTTGGCGAATAATTTCTAAAAATTAGGATTTTGAATATTCCGACTAAAGCCTGGCAGATTGCTTTGTATGCAAAATCTGTTTAATTTGCGTATTTTGAAATATAATGCGTTATACTAAGCCAGAACATTAACCTAATCCAATGAAATTATTATTTAAGGCGATTATGCTGTTCTTTATCGTTAATGTTTCAGCACAAGCGAAAGAGGAAATTTATCAGTTTTCCAAAGACATCGAAGCGAAAACCGACAAAGACACGCTGCCGTGGAAATATCAGATGGCCGCAACAGCCTATTCCATTAGCGGATTTTATAAAAAGGCGCTGGAGGCCTGGGATAAAAACGGGGCTTCTCCTGTAAAAATCAGTAAAGAAGACAGTTTGTACTTTGGGTATTTCGAACAAGATGACGCACGCGATTACATCATTAACCGTTCAAAAAAGGAAAGGATTATTATTATAAATGAAGCGCACCACAATATAAAGCATCGGGTTTTCACCACATCGCTGTTGCATGGCCTTTATGACAATGGCTATCGTTTTTTTGGTTTAGAGGCATTATCGGATACACTGATCAATAAAAGGAAATTTCCGGTAATGGACAGCGGGTACTACACTCAGGAACCACAAATGGCCAACTTACTCAAAGAGGCCATCGATATCGGGTTTACCCTGTTTGAATATGAACCTGCCGATGTAGCATCCGGCAAAGAGCGGGAAATCGGGCAGGCCGATAATATCGCCCGATGGATGCAGAAAAACCCGGACGCAAAATTCCTGATCCATTGCGGCTGGGACCACGTGATTGAAGGTACTCCTGGCAATAAAAGCTGGGGAAAGGCAATGGCGGGGCGACTGAAGGAAAAGACCCGTGTCGATCCTTTCACGATTGACCAGACGGCTTTGTCTGAAAAAGGCGATCGTCAATTTTCCAGCCCTTACATTGCAATGGCAGGTTCCAAAACGCCTGTAATTATGGTCGATGCCAATGGCAGGCTTTTTAATGGACCTGCAGCTAATGACCAAACCGATTGTAAAATAATTCATCCGGTAACCGGATTTGTAAATTCCCGCCCCGAATGGCTTTTAATGGACGGTAAACGAAAAACGTATCAAATCCCGAAATCAAAAATCAAAGAATATCCTGTTTTGGTCCTTGCTTACCGGAAAAATGAGTTTTCACAGCACGGTGTTCCTGCTGATGTGGTTGAAGTATTACATGCCGATGATAAAACAAGCCTGGTTTTAGCCAAAGGAATTTATGATATTATCGTCAAGAACAACCGATACGAGGTCATAGAAAAATTTGAGATTAAAATTAAATAAGCATGTTCAAGCTGATCCTTCTCCTGGTTTCGTCTGCCCTGTTTTCACAAACGACGGCATCGCCTGGCCTTGACCAGAAAGATTTCGACGGCACGGATTGCTGTTGGCGGAAATTGTCTGAGCAAAAGCAATATAAAGAAAGTGCCGCATTGATTGTTGCTTACATAGAACATGGAAATGTGGCCAATATACAGTCGTTGAACTGGCATGCGGGCCAAATGTTCGCTTTTGCCGGAGAAAATAAACAAGCCTTGAAATATTTCAGGAAAACTTACAATGTAATCCAAAAATGGTTTGGCGGAGAAGACGGAAAAGCGTGGTTTTATTTTGCAAAAGGGACGGCTGCTTTCATCAGGCGTGATAAAGTAACGTTGGCCCGGATCATCGGAAAATGGAAAAGGAAACTGCCCGTTGACCGAAACCTGAAAGAATTGGAAAAGTTGCTTTTTAACTGGGATATGCAGTATAAGGAAGCTGCGGGCGGGCCACCATAGGATATTTAAAATTTTGAAATGAATCAGTTATGAAAATCTTTACCAAAACCGCATTTTTATGTTTGGTCATCGCGCTGTCCGGCTGTGGGCAACGGCACCGGGAATCTTTTGACGGCAGGACATTGACCGGGTATGAACCGATGCAGAATATCGACCCTTCCAAACCTGACAGCAAATGGTTTCATATGACTAAACTGACGTTCAGGAAGGACAGCGTATTCATTGTACAAACGCCTGTGTATGTTTTTAACTCGGACACTACCTATTCTGAAAGCGACGGCGGTTTCTACAATTACAAAGGCACCTTTGAGGATAATGGCCACTTTGTGATCGACGCCATTGAGACCGGTTGCGACTATTGCCCTGAATTGATGTCAACCGGCAAAAACGGCAAACTGCAGAGGGTTTACCGACATAAAACATACGATGGATCAAGGATTACCGGTGGTTTGCAATTGAATGGCGTGGTGTTCAGGTAAGATTTAAATCCTGAAGCCAAGTCTCACATCTGAATGGGGCTAAAACCCAAAAGAATAATGTCAAAAAAAAGCCCCTCATCGCTGAAGGGCTGTAATTTCATCGGCAACAACTGCAAACTGCAACTGTATACTGCCAACTTTCGGTGGTCCCACTTGGGCTCGAACCAAGGACAACCTGATTATGAGTCAGGGACTCTAACCAACTGAGCTATAGGACCGGGTTAGGGCTGCAATATTACTACTATTTTTGTTGGGTTGCAAATGTTTTTTTCGCGATTTTGCTCTGACAACTGCTTACTGCTACTGCCCACTGAAAACTAGCGCTTCTCCTGGCACAGCTCGATCAAAACCCCGTTCGTGCCTTTAGGATGCAGGAAGGCGACTAACTTATTGTCGGCACCGGGTTTCGGGGTTTCATTCAGGACCGTGAAGCCTTCACCTTTGAGGCGTGCGATTTCGGCAACGATATCAGTCACGTCGAAAGCGATGTGGTGGATGCCTTCCCCTTTCTTTTCCAGGAATTTGGCAATCGGGCTATCCGGATTGGTGGCTTCGAGGAGTTCAATTTTATTTGGGCCATTCATGAAGAACGATGTTTTTACGCCTTCGCTGGCGACTTCCTCACTTTTGTAAGGCGGCGCTCCGAAGATTTTTTCGAAAAGAAGATTGGACGTTTCAAGGTCTTTGACAGCAATGCCGATATGTTCGATTTTGTTCATTTTAAAAAGGTACAGGGTTCAGGGTGCAAGGTACAGGTTTAATAGTATCCTGCAAAACCTTAACTGAACCCTGAACCTTTAAACCTTGTACCCTGAACCTATTTTCATACCTTTGCCGCATGGAAACGAACAGACAGAAAAAAATAGGCGGCGTACTGCAACAGGATTTGGTAGATATTTTACAAGGTGAAATCCGGAAAAACGGTATTACGAATCTTGTGATTTCAGTATCAAAAGTCAGTGTCACCACTGATTTATCCGTTGCCAGCGTGCACCTCAGCATTTTTCCTCAGGAAAAGGCGGCAGAGACTTTAGCAGCCATCCGTTCCAATGGCCCTTTGATTAAACATGATCTTGCCCAACGCGTGAAAATGCAGTTGCGCAAAGTACCGAACCTGACTTTCTATCTTGACGATTCCCTGGATTATATCGAAAAGATTGACAAGGCGCTTTCGCAAAAGGAAAATCCGATTGAAAACAGGGATTTGCTCGACCGCAGAAAAAAATTCTAGTGAATTTCCCGCTGTACATAGCCAAGCGCTACCTTAAAAGCGTCAGCAAAAACAACGCCATCAATATCATCAACCGCATTGCATCGTTGGGGATCATTACGGGTGCGGCGGCTTTGTTTATTGTACTTTCGGTTTTCAGCGGACTCGTGGATTTCAGCCTTTCCTTTTCCAACACCATCGACCCGGACATCAAGGCCGTAGCCGCCACGGGAAAATCATTTTTCATCAGCGCGAAACAGCAGCGCGAACTGCAAAATGAAAAAGGTATTGCTTCCTTCAGTAAAATCATTGAAGAACGCATGCTTTTTGTCTTTGATGAAAAATCCGAATTTACATACATTAAAGGCGTTGACAGCCTGTTTACAAACGTGAGCACCGTAAGGAAAAGCGTCGTGAACGGCAGCTGGCTTGAGCCAAATACAAACCAGGCGGTAATCGGATATGGCTTGTATGAGAAACTCGGTGTCGGTTTGGGCGAATACAACCGGCAATTGGAAATATATGCGCCGAAACCCGGTAAAGGCATTATTGAAAACCCGGAGGAGGCTTTTAGGAAAACTTCGGTAATTCCTGTCGGGATGTATGCAATCAGCGAGGAACTGGACTCTAAATATGTCTTTACGGATTTCGAATTGGCCTCGGAACTGATGGGTTACAAACCAGGACAGGTTACCGCGTTGGAACTGAAATTAAAATCCGCTGAGGACGAAGTGGCAGTTATCCAATCACTCCACAAAATTTTCGGAAATCAATTACTGATCCGAAACCGCGCACAACTCAACGATTCATTATACAAAATGCTGCGTACAGAGAACCTTGCGATTTACCTGATTTTTACATTGGTGATTATATTGATCCTTTTCGCATTTGCAGGCGCGATCATTATGATGATTTTAGACAAGAAATCGAATCTGAAAACCCTGTTTTACCTCGGTGCCGAAATTCGAGACCTGCGCAAGATATTCCTGCTGCAAGGCACTTTGTTATGTGTAAAGGGTGGATTGATCGGGATTGTCATAGGAAGCATCGTCGTTGTTGTCCAACAGTATTCCAAACTCGTCATGATTACGGATACGCTGGCTTATCCTGTCGTTTTTTCACTCACAAATATTGCCATTGTCATGGCTACGATTATTTCGCTCGGATTCCTTGCTTCACTGATCGCCTCGGGCCGCGTCAGCAAAAAACTGATGGAATAAAAAAACGGACAAATTTGCATTCGCCCGTTTTTCCGTGTTCAAAAAAAAAATCTAAAATCTCAAAACTTAATTTTATTTCTCCAGCGCATACCTCCTGGCCACTTCGGTCCAGTTGATGACATTGAAGAATGCCTCGATATAATCAGGTCTCCTGTTTTGGTAATTCAGGTAGTAGGCATGTTCCCATACATCCATGCCTAAAATTGGGGTACCGCCACATCCTGAATCCGGCATCAGCGGGTTGTCCTGGTTTGGCGTACCGCACACTTCGAGCTTACCGCCTTTATGAACACAAAGCCACGCCCATCCGGAACCGAACTGCGTAGCGCCCGCTTTCGAAAACTTTGCCTTAAATTCGTCAAAGCTGTCAAAATCCCTTTCAATCGCAGCAAGCAGGTCTCCGCTTGGTTTTCCGCCGCCGGTAGGCGACATCACTGTCCAGAAAAGGTTGTGGTTGTAATATCCGCCGCCGTTATTGCGAACCGCTGCGTTTTTCTTATCAAGGTTAATCAGGATGTTCTCGATTGTCAAACCTTCTAAATCCGTTCCTGCAATCGCAGCATTCAGGTTTGTAGTGTAGGCATTGTGGTGCTTGCTGTGGTGTATTTCCATCGTGCGCGCATCAATATGTGGTTCCAGCGCATCGTAGGCATACGGCAATTTGGGTAATTCAAAAGCCATAATCTTAGTTTTAAGGTTGTTTTCAAAAATCAAATTTAAACATTTAACTTTGGAAATGGAAATACTATTTCGTTATAATTGAATTAAAATAATCGATTGTTTTGATTTCTGTTTTTTCAGGAGCATAATCCCGCTGTCCGCTATATCTTTTCCCGGCTAAAGGAGCCGGAAAAAGGATGCCGCTTCCATCGGGGCTGGCGCATCTACATCAATTGAAATTTCTCACCATGCATACACCCTCTTTCTCGCTTTATGATGCCTCGGCCGGATCGGGAAAAACCTACACCCTTGTCAAGGAATACCTTAAAATCATCCTGCGTTCCGAGAAGAACGATGCGTACCGTAACATTCTCGCGATCACTTTTACAAATAAGGCGGTACATGAAATGAAGTCGCGCATCGTCGGCAATTTGTCCGAATTTGCAAAAGATGATCCTTCCGCGAAAGCCGTCGCGCTGATGGAAACCATTTCCGGAGAAATTGGGATTCCTTTAGCAACAATCAAACGAAAGGCGCAGCAGATCATCCGGCATTTAATTCACAATTATGCGGCGTTCGATATTTCCACAATCGATAAATTCACGCACCGCGTCATCCGCGCGTTTGCCCATGACCTGAACCTGCCCGTTACTTTCGAAGTCACGCTCGACACCGAAAACCTTCTGGCGGAAGCGGTCGACACCATTATCGCGCGCGCCGGAGAAGACGAAACGCTGACCAAACTGCTCGTCGATTTCACGATGGAAAAAACCGATGACGACAAAAGCTGGGACATTTCACGCGAAATCCTCGAAACGGGAAGATTGGCGTTGAATGAAAACAACCGCCACGAAATCGTTCATTTTAATGAAAAAACGATCCCGGAATTCATCGCCATCAAGAACCAACTCATTGAAAGCATTAACGAACTGGAAGCAGGTGCGGTTGCGTTTGCCAAAAATGCTTTGGAAATCATGCAGGTCAACAACATCAATCCGGCATCGTTTTCAGGGCAGTATTTCCCAAAACACCTCGAATCCATTATTGAAGGCCGCTTCAACCCGAAAAACAAAACGTATCGCGAAACCGAAGATTTCCGCATCAATAAAACCGCCGCGGACCGCGAAGTAATCGAAAGCTTTATCCCGGAATGGATTTCGATCCTGGCACAGGTGTACAAAAATTTTGGGAGACGGGATTTTTATCGCGCATTTCTCAGAAATATTACACCTTTATCGCTGCTGAGCACCGTAAGCAGACAATTGACTGACATTCAAAAGGAACAAAACGTGCTTTCCATCGCCGAATTCAACGCCATCATCCACCGCGAAATCCAGAACCAGCCCGCACCGTTTATTTATGAAAGGCTGGGCGAGCGTTACCGCCACTTTTTTATAGACGAATTCCAGGACACGTCCGAAATGCAGTGGCAAAACCTGATCCCGCTGATTGACAATGCGCTTTCCGGGCAGGATGAGACGGGGCAAAAAGGCACTTTAATGGTCGTCGGCGACCCGAAGCAATCCATTTATCGTTGGCGTGGCGGGAAAGCGGAGCAGTTCATAGAGCTTGGAAAAGGCCATAATCCTTTCAACAATCCGGAAAAAGAACGATTTTCTTTAGACACCAATTGGCGCAGTTATTCGCAGGTGATTGATTTCAATAATGATTTTTTCAGGTACATGTCCGGTGAATTTGACCATGTCGATTACCGCGCGCTATACCAGGAGCAGAGTTTCCAGAAGTCCAACCACAAAGAAGGTGGCTACGTCAATATTTCATTTCTTCCTGACGCTTCCGCAGAGGATGAGGCGACTGAAAAAACTGAACTGTATGTAAATGCCACATTGGATACGATTAAAAAAGTCCTCAGTCTCGGATTTCATTACAATGATATAGCCATCTTAACCCGCAAACGCGGACAAGGCATCGCAGTTGCCGATTTCCTGACCGCAAACGACATTCCGTTACTGTCGTCTGAAACTTTGGTCATCGGAAATGCTTCTGAAGTAAGATTGATCATCAGCCTGCTGCGATATCTGAAAAACGGGAAGGATGTGGAAGCCAAAGCGCAATGGCTTGTTTTTATGGCGAAAACCCTGCAACACGAATTGCCTGTCCATGATTTTGTAGCGGAAGGTATGGCTTTTGAAACCGAAACGGACCTGGAACACTGGCTTTCGGGAAAAGGCATTGCGATGGTGTTCCAGGAAGTGCGCCGCAAGTCGCTTTACGAAGCGGTTGAAATCATCATAGACGCATTTCTTGCAAAAAAACACAACGCTTACATCCAGTATTTCCTGGATATCGTCTTGGAACGGGACGTGCGCGGACAGGCAGGCATTTCCGATTTTCTGGAATACTGGGAAAAAAATTCAGAGAAATTCAGCATTCCTTCTCCGGAAGGCAGCGATGCGGTCCGGATCATGACGATACACAAATCGAAAGGGCTTGAATTCCCGGTTGTGATCATGCCTTTTGCAGAAGAAGATTACAGCCGCAAACCGAAAGACAAACTTTGGCTCGAAACGGAAGAGGAAAACATCGGTTTACCGAAAGCCTTGATTGATAACAGCAGTGCTGTCGAAGGTTTTGGCGAAAATGCCTCAGTGATTTACCTGCAGAAAAAACAGGAGGAATTGCTGGACAATGTGAATGTTTTGTATGTGGCGCTGACGCGTGCCGAAGAACAATTGTACATCATTTCAAACAAAAACATCAATGCAAACGGTGAAGTAAAAGCAAATGACATGTCATCTTTCTTTGTAAATTATCTTATCGGGAAAGGGATTTTTGAAGAAGATAAAAACGAATATGCTTTTGGGAACGCCGCAAAATTATCTGCAGAAATGCCGAAAAACAATGATAATCAACTCATTGAAACCGTAAATGAGGCGTTGCAGATGTCCAGCATTAAAATTGCGCAGCGCGAATCGTTGATGTGGGGCACGAAACAACAAAAATCAATCGAATACGGAAATCTCGTGCATGAAATCCTTTCCGGGATACGCACTGAAGAAGATGTAGATACCGCAATAGCTTCGGCGATCAGTGACGGTCTGATTTCAAAAGACAAGGAAGCTGAGATTCGAAATAGTATCATTTCCATTATAGAACATCCGGAAATCAACCTGTATTTTTCAGCCGGAAATAAAATCCTGAACGAACAGGCCATTATCCGCAAAGAAGGTACACTCATCAAACCCGACCGCATGGTCATTACGCCGAAAAACGAAGTCATGCTGCTAGACTATAAAACCGGCGCGCACCAACCGAAATACAAATTACAGCTTGAGACCTATGAACAGGCCATCGGGAAAATGGGATATCGAGTGATAAAAAAAATATTGGTGTATATCGGCGATGGGGTGGAAGTGGTAACTTTGTGAGGGATTATCAGATTGTCGGATTTCTGGTAATCTAAAAATCAAATTAAATAAATAACTAAACTATGTACGGAAAAATCAAAGAACACCTGCAAAGTGAGCTGCAGGCCATTGAAGACAACGGGATTTTCAAGAAAGAAAGAATCATCACCACGCCGCAGGGTGCAGAGATTAAAGTGTCGACCGGGGAAACCGTGTTGAATTTTTGTGCGAATAATTACCTTGGGCTGTCGTCTCATCCTGAAGTGATCCAGGCGGCCAAAGACGCATTGGACACGCATGGCTTCGGCATGTCGTCCGTACGTTTTATCTGCGGGACACAGGACATCCATAAAACCCTGGAACAGAAAGTCGCCGAATTTTACGGAACCGAAGATACCATCTTATATGCCGCCGCATTTGATGCGAACGGCGGTGTTTTTGAGCCATTATTTAATGAGCAGGACGCCATTATCTCCGACAGCCTGAACCATGCTTCGATTATTGACGGCGTGCGTTTGTGCAAGGCGATGCGCTACCGTTATGAAAACAGCAATATGGAAGACCTGGAGCAGCAATTGATCAAGGCCAATGAGGCTGGGGCGAGGTTCAAAATTATTGTTACCGATGGGGTGTTCTCTATGGATGGTTTGGTGGCACCGTTGGATAAGATTTGCGACCTGGCCGATAAATACGATGCGATGGTGATGGTTGACGAATGCCACGCCGCAGGATTCATCGGGACCACTGGCAAAGGAACACTGGAGGCCAAAGGGGTGATGGGACGTGTTGATATCATTACCGGAACTTTAGGCAAAGCTTTGGGTGGTGCCATGGGCGGTTACACAACCGGTAAAAAAGAAATCATCGAATTGCTCCGCCAACGGTCCAGGCCGTATCTGTTTTCAAATTCGCTGGCTCCTGCCATTGTAGGTGCTTCGATCAAGGTTTTTGACCTGCTGAAGAAAGATACCTCGCTCCGCGATAAGCTCGAATGGAATACCAACTATTTCAAGGAAGGCATGAAAAAAGCGGGTTTTGATATTATCGACGGAGATTCTGCAATCGTACCGGTCATGTTATACGATGCGAAACTGTCTCAAACCATGGCTAACGAACTGCTCAAGAAAGGCATTTATGTTATTGGATTCTTTTTCCCTGTAGTACCTAAGGAAAAAGCACGCATCAGGGTACAATTATCTGCAGCGCATGATAAAGAACATCTCGACAAAGCCATCAATGCATTTACTGAAGTGGGGCAGTCTCTTGGGGTTATATAATTTTTTTCAAATGTTATAACATCTAAATTTTATAGTATTTTTCAGCGTTTTTTTTAACATCTTATTTTGTAGTTATGTAATTAGCGCTTACTTTTGCTCCATATTTAACTGATGATAATCAAATAAAAACAAGTATGAAAAATCTAAACAAAATTTTTGCAGCCGCTTTATTGCTTCTGGGATTGAGTTCCCAGGCACAGGATGCTGACAACCCATGGGCCATTTCCTTTGGAGTGAATGCTGTTGATACAAGGACCAGTGCGGGAGACAAGAATGTCTTCGCTCATTTCGACCAACCTTTCCACATCAAGGAAAACTGGAACATCCTTCCTTCAGTATCTTACTTAAATGTATCTAAGTATGTGGGAAGCGGATTTACATTCGGCGTATCCGGATCTGTTAACAAAATTGACAAATTGGTTTACCGTTCTGAATTAAACCCAAAAGATTTCGTCGTAAAAAATCCTGGTGATTTAAGCTACTACGCTGCTGATGCTGTGATCAAATACAGCTTTATGCAATTGATCGGTTCGAAATGGTTCGACCCATCACTTCACATCGGTGGAGGTTATACCTGGTTCGGCGATTATGATGCTGGTACTGTAAATGGCGGACTTGGATTGACTTTCTGGTTGTCTGAAACTGTAGGTCTTTCATTACAATCTACTTACAAGCATTCATTCAATGACAATGACGACAGGGCGGTTGGCGTTCCTTCACACTTACAGCACTTTGCTGGTCTTACTTTCAAATTCGGAGGTAAAGATACTGACGGTGATGGAATCTATGACAAATACGATGCTTGTCCTGAGCAGGCTGGTCCAAAAGAACTGAACGGTTGCCCTGATACAGATGGCGATGGTATCCTTGACAAAGATGATGCCTGCGTTACTGAAAAAGGTCTTGCTGAATTCCAGGGATGTCCAGACAGGGATGCTGATGGCGTAGCTGATAAAGATGATGCTTGTCCTGATGAAGCTGGTTTGAAAACTTTCGGTGGATGTCCTGATACTGACGGTGACGGAATCCAGGATAAAGAAGACAAATGTCCAACTGTAAAAGGACCAAAAGACAACAAAGGTTGCCCATGGCCAGATACTGACGGTGACGGAGTTCTTGACAAAGACGACAAATGTCCGGATGTAAAAGGTACTGTAGCAAACAACGGTTGTCCTGAAATCTCTGAAGAGCAGATCAACAGACTGAACGCTTACGCTAAAACAATCCTTTTCAACAGTGGTAAATCTACTTTCAAACAGGAAACTTATGCTGTACTTCAGTCAATCACTGCCATCTTGAAAGAATACCCTTCTTCAAGATTCAGCATCGAAGGACACACCGACAGCGATGGTAAAGATGCCATGAACCAGAAATTATCTGAAGACAGGGCTGCTGCCGTTAAAAATTACCTGATTGAAAACGGCATTGACTCTGCAAGGTTATCTTCTGCTGGTTTCGGTGAATCAAAACCAATCGATACGAATAAAACTGCTGCTGGTAAAGCTAACAACAGAAGGGTAGAAGTGAAATTGGTAAAATAATTTCCTCCTCTTAAATAATTACAGGAACGCCCCGATTAGTCGGGGCGTTTTTTTATTTTTATGGCATGGGTCAAAACGCTTTTCTTTCTCGTCTGGCATCAGTAATTTTGGCTGATTATGCTGAAAATTTAACAGAAACTACTGTCATCCTTCCAAACAAACGCGCAAAGGTTTTCCTGGTAAATGAACTTAAGGAACAAGCTGAGCAAACGGTCTTTTCCCCGAATATCATCAGTATCGAGGATTTTATACAGGACATCGCAGCCATTCGTGCGATTGATCCCATTGAATTGTTATTCAGTTTTTATGACGTGTATCTTTCCATTGCTGAAAAAGACCCGCAGCCATTCGAACAGTTTGCAAATTGGGCGAAAACATTACTTCAGGATTTCAATGAAATAGACCGTTATCTCCTCAATCCCGATCATGTCCTTTCCTACCTCAAAGATATTGAAGACATCAAACGTTGGGGCGTAGAACCCGAAAACAAAACGACTTTACTGGAAAACTACATTGATTTCTGGAAGCTTTTGCCAGCTTACTATCATGCGCTTTACCATCACCTGCTTCAAAAAAAAATTGGATACCAGGGATTGATTTATCGCGAAGCAGTAAACAACCTCAGCCATTTTTCCGAATCTGTTGCCAATAAGAAATTCCTGTTTGCCGGTTTCAACGCCTTAAATGCTGCCGAAGAAAATATCATCCAGCATTTGCTTTCCGCAGGACTGGCCAGAGTGTTTTGGGATGCGGACCGCGCTTTCCTTGACGACGCTTATCATGATGCAGGGCTTTTCCTTCGACGTTTTAAAGACAACTGGAATTATTATAAAGGCCATCCGTTCGAGTGGATTTGGGACAATTTCAGCAGCGAAAAACAAATCCGCGTCATTGGCACGCCTAAAACCGTCGGGCAGGCTAAAATCGCCGGAAAATTGCTCGAAAACATCATGGCATCAAACCCTGAAAGCCGATGGGACAAAACCGCTCTGGTTTTAGGTGAGGAAAACCTGCTTATCCCGGTGCTGCATGCGCTTCCTGCATCGACCTCGGCGCTGAATATCACGATGGGTTATTCGGCTAAAAATAATCCGGCACAAATCCTGGTGTCGAAATTTTTTAAGATGCATACCAATGCCCTCCAGCGCAGTTCCTATGTTTTTTACTACAAAGATGTGCTTGATATCCTGACGCATCCATTGATCGAGCCTTACGCCGGAGCGCAGCAGTTGGTAAACATCATCAACAATAATAATTATACCTTCATTACCCACACCCGGCTGTTTGAACTTGGCCCGAAAAATGCATTATTCACTTTGCTTTTTTCAAAGTGGGGAACCGATAACATCAGCGTGCTGGATTCGGTTACAGGTTTGCTGCAAACCATCAAAAATAACCTCAGCAATGAAAACCGCGAGGAAAAGATTACAAAGGCTTTTGTTTTTGCGGTTTTTAAAGTCATCAACAAACTCATTTCACATTACACTGCCCATCCGGGAATCGGGAAAGTGGAAACGCTGTATGCCATTTACAAACAGGTTATCGACCTGTCCGAAGTATCGTTTGAAGGCGAGCCATTGACCGGGTTACAGATCATGGGCGTTTTGGAAAGCCGGGTCCTGGATTTCGATACTGTAATTGTCACTTCTATGAATGAAGGGAATTTCCCCGCCGGAAAATCACAACAATCTTTTATCCCGTATGATGTGAAGCGCGAATTGGGCTTGCCCACATTCAAGGAAAAAGATGCGATTTATACGTACCATTTTTACCATCTGCTGCAGCGCGCCAAAAATATTTACCTGTTGTACAATACGGAAAGTGAAGGTTTGGATGCCGGCGAAAAAAGCCGTTTCATCACGCAGCTTGAAGTAGAAAAGCAGCCGTTACATGAACTGATACAGGAAATTTATAGCCCGTTTTTGCCGGAAAAAGCCTATGAGCCGTTGGTCATCCCGAAATCTGAAAAAGTGAGGGCGCGGCTTCGGGAGATTTCTGAAAAAGGATTTTCACCTTCTGCATTGACTATGTACATCCGCAACCCGATTGATTTTTATTACAAAAAAATATTACGCATCAGCGATGTGGAAGAAGTTGAGGAAAATATCGCGCTGAATACCTTAGGAACCATTATCCATGAAACGCTTCGCGTGCTGTTTGAGCCATTTATCGGTAAATTCCTTTCGGACGGTGACATTGAAGGTTGTTTCAAAAAAATCGATCAAGCGGTTTTGGAACAATTCAGACTGGTTTACAAAGAGGGAGACATTCGCAAAGGCCGCAACCTGCTTGCGTTTGAAGTGGCAAAACGCAATATTTTCAATTTCCTCACTGCAGAATTGGAATCATTACGAAATGGCGACAGCGTAAAAATCGTCGCATTGGAGCAAAATTATTCGCGTCTGCTCGAACATCCAGTTTTGCCGCATCCGGTTTTAATCGCCGGAAATGTCGACCGTATCGAGCTTCGCAACGGGAAAATCCGCATCGTAGATTATAAGACCGGGAAAGTCGAAGCGCGTGATGTGACCTTAAAACAATGGGAAAACCTGACACTCGACAGCAAAACCGACAAGATTATCCAGGTATTGGCCTATGCTTACATGTATGCACCGCAGGCGGAAGGACAGGAAATTGAAGTTGGGATCATTTCGTTTAAAAACCTCAAATCGGGATTCCTGCCATTTCTTTTTAAGGAAGAAAAGACGGTTGTTTCGATTGTCGATGAAAATGTTTCTTTAAGATACAGGGAACAGTTGGTGTTTTTGCTGAAAGAAATACTGGATAGTGAAACCCCTTTTACGGAGAAAATTTAAACGTTTCGTTGCAATATACGCGCTTTCGAAAAGTTATTGATTGCATAAAATCCTTTCGTATCAGAACATTTTTAAACATTTTCGAATTCTTCAAGACGACGTTGATTGTAAACCTGCCGCTGAGTTTTCTCGCGGCTGTTTTTGGTGGTTTGAGTGTGTTTGTACTGGTGTTTGTAAGCTTTGGATTTATTACGGCAATGGCGCTGAAGGAAGTGGGCAATAAAGAGGAATATTTTTTTTATTTCAGCAATGGCATTTTGAAATTATAGTAATTGCTGGATTTGGCTTAAGTGGGAATGTATCAATACGCTTCGGAAATGTTTACGATTGCGCAACTGAATGTTAAAAAGAAATGTTTTTATATTTGTATTATAAATTAAAAGTGTGGTAACAACATTATCTAGTATTTTTTTGCTATTCTTAATTACGCATTATATAAAGTGTGTAATCAAAAGAATTTACGTTTTCAGTTAATTTTCATTTTCATATATTTTATATTTACCTTTATATTTATCAATGTTTATAACGCTATTCGCACAATGGCGATGATTCCTGGATTCACATTTTTTGTCCTGTTATTTTTTAGCTTGGCAATAATAATTTTTAATGTAATTATTAAATTGATGGCAGATTTAAATCACGTTTTAGGGATGATAAAAATTTATCTGGTGTAGTACAAGAGGTAAGCGGTTTGAATTTTATATTTATAATTGCTATAGCTATCACTGCATTTCAAATTAAGATGATTTATTCAGGCGATGTTTTATAATAGCTCACACAAATTTTATCTAAATTCGTATTGCTCGACGAACCTTATAAAGGCTTATCACCAATAAAGGATATTTACACGAAGGGATGGTATAAGCGGCTACTTTATCAATTTTAAAAAATCCATCAATCCCTTTAACAGCGCGGTTTTATTTTCAATCGGCGACATGTGCCCGTCGGGAAAAGTGATGAGTTTCACTGCCGTATTTTCTATTTGTTCCAGGTTTTCCTCATAATTCAGCACCGGATCTTTTTTACCCAAAAACAATACGATCGGATACGGTGCAAAATGCAGCAATACCTCGCGGTCCTTCCTGATTTTCATGCCTTCCAGCGAAGCGACTATGCCTTGTAATGGGGTTTTAAGGGCTTCCAGTTTCACGTTTTCGATATCGGCCGAAAGCCTTTCGCGGTTGTCTTCACTGAAAAGATTCGCGATGGACAGCCTGACGAAATTCACGTAATTTTCCTTTACTGCCTTAATCGCCCGGTCGCGGTTTATTTTACGTTCGTCACTGTCGGCAAGTGAAGTGGAGTTAATCAATGCCATCCCTTTAACCATATCGGGATACAATTCGGCGAAAGCCAAAGCCACATAGCCTCCCATCGAATGTCCTGCCAATACGGCTTTACGCACCCGAAGTTCATGCAATACGGTATATACGGCATCGGCATTCTCTTCCATGGTTTGGATATATCCCATCGGCTGGGTCTGGCCATGGCCGAGAAGATCGATAGTAATGACCCGGTATTTCTTTGACAATTCCGGCACAAAAGCTTCCCACATGGTACTGTTTTCGAGGAAACCATGCAATAAAACCAAAGCGGTGCCTTTGCCGGAATCAGCGTAAGCGATGGGTGTGTTTTTATGAAGTATGGTTTTCAAATGCATGCTGTATACAAAAATAAACTTTTTCCGATGAACGGCTTAATTATTCAGAATTGCCTTGCGTTTTAATCGCATTATGGGATAACATATTGGTTTTCACCTCTTAAAATATTTGGTTAGCCTCAAAAAATTTGTAGTTTGTGATATGACCGGTAATTTAGCCTTCGGAATATGGGTTTAAAGCAACCTTTTTTCTGCTCCAAAAACACTATTTATGTTTACACTTTTCAGAAATATCAACAAAACTACCCCGAAGAATCCGGCCAAGATACACAAGTCGGAAATGCGCGGAAAAATGGAGACTGATATTTTCAAGTGCCTGTCAGTGTTTAATTTCGGGAACAATTACGACGAATCCCGCAAACCTTTTGGCGCACTTAAGGTATTTAATGAAGAGACGCTCAGTGCCGGCGAATCCGTTACGATGACCATCCGGGAGAATACCGACATACTGCTGTTGCCTTTACTGGGTTCTATCGACTATATGGATACGCTGGGCAACCAGGGTATTATCAATACTGAGGAAATACGCATTTTTTCAGCACAGAAAAACATGGCTTTTGACCTGGTCAATCCATACGAAGGGGAGCCAATCAATTACCTTCAGATCTGGATATCGAATAAACGTGAGGATTTTGCGCCGTTTTCATTCCAGCACAAATTCGACTTTTCAACCCGCAATCAACTGATGCCACTGTATGAATCATCGTTTGCAAGCTGCAGGATGGGAATTTACGGCCGCCGAAATGAAGGAAACTATACCATGGCCGATAAGCAAAACGGATTGTTTGCTTTCGTAATAAGCGGCACTTTCGAATTCGACGGCAGGATACTCGAGCACCGCGATTCGGTCTCTACCTGGAAAATTAACCGGGTATCTTTCAGGGCCTTGTCCGAGAATGCCGTCATATTATTAATTGAAGTCCCCTCTTTCTAAAAAATATAAAACCATGATTATCGCACTAAGCCTTTTTTGCCTCAAAATGCTTAAGGACCGCAGGCAGCTTCGGTTGCTGTAAGGTTTACCCTGTTCCCCGTAAAAAAGGCGCTTTCAAAGCGCCTTTTTATTTTTATTCCTCTTTCTGGATTTTGTTCAGGAAATCTTTTTCATAACTCGCGCTAATCGGGATTTCTTCCTCCCGGATGAAAATCATCTTGTTGCGTATCTTTTCAATTTTGGACATCGGCACGATAAAAGAGCGGTGTACCCTGGCAAATTCTGAGGCAGGAAGTTTTTCAGTTATGGCTTTCATCGTCATCCGGGCCACGACGGTTTTCTGGTTTTCGATATGGATTTTCAGGTAATCATCAAGCCCTTCAATGAAAAGGATGTCTTTGAGCGGAATCTTCATCAGGCTGTAATCGGCACGGACGAAAAGGAATTGTTCTTCGATTTTCTGGTTTTGGTTTTCGAGTTCTATCTGCGCTTTCACCCGCTCCATCGATTGCAGGAAACGCGGCTGTGAAATCGGTTTCAAAAGATAATCCATAGCACTCAGGTTGAAGCCTTCCACAGCAAATTCAGAATAAGCCGTCGTAAAAATCACCATCGTCTTGTGCGGGATCTTTTTATGGAAATCGATTCCGGAAATAGACGGCATATTGATGTCCAGGAACAACAAATCGACAGGATATTTTTTGAGGTATTTCAGCGCTTCATCTGCTTTGGTGAAGGTTTTCTGTAAATCAAGGTATTCGACCTTCCGGCAGAAATTTTCGAGTATCGCCAGCGCAGGCGGTTCGTCATCAAGGGCAATTGCTTTTATTGTCATAATTCCATGGTCAGTTTTACTGAATAACTTTTATCAAGATTGGCGATTTCGAGCTTATGGTCAGGATACAAATGCCCGAGCCTTTCGATGGTATTCCGCATTCCCATACCGCTTTCAGCTTGTACCGAATGTACTTTTCGGTTGTAAACCAAAAGTTTAAGCTCTTGTCCTGTGACTTCAATCAAGATGTCAATTTCGGAATTTTCTTCCGGATTTACACCATGTTTGAATGCATTTTCAATAAACGAGATCAGGATCAGCGGCGTAATCTTCTTACCGATCATGTTCCCATTGACCATATAATTGATCTGCGCTGTTTCCTCAAGCCTTGATTTCTGCAGTGAAATGTAATTGCTGATGTATTCGATTTCCTTGCTTAAATCGATCATATTGTCGTTTGCATTGTTCATGATGTAACGCATGAGTTCGGCCAGCTGCACAATGCAATCCGAGGCGCGGTCGTCTTTTCTTATGGAAAGTGAATAAATACTGTTCAGCGTATTGAAAAGGAAATGCGGGTTGATCTGCGCTTTTAGCAATGAGAGTTCTGCAGCGATTTTCTCCCTTTCTGTTTCCTGCAGGCGCTTGTTTATGGAAAAGAAAAGGCTGCTCAAAACCCCGATGATATAAACCAGTATGGTGTGTTCGTCCTGCGCAGGCTTTGGTGCGGTCGTGGAATGGCTGACTTTCTGTAAAGGGCCGTTGTAGGATCCCATCGCCGATAAAATTTCGTTGAGCGGGCGGTCGACAAAATTGGAAATCCACAGAAAAAAAAGCAACATCAATACAAGGATAATCACATAAAGGAACCGCTTGTCGTGGAAGTAAAGTTGCGGAATCAGGTAGAAATAATTGAAATAGAAGAATATCAGCAACACGAAATAAATCCCGAAATAAGTGCGGTCATGCCCGTTGCTGAAATCCGGAAATCTCAGGAAAGTCCCGGTCGAACTGAATACGTAAGGCAATAAAATAAACGCCGTACAGATACAGATGTGTAATGCATAAACGGCAATACTGTTTTTCATGCTTTTTCGATGTATTGGTAAAAATATATATCCCACGCTTCTTTGCCAAGGTTTAGCGGTGAATATTGGTTTTTTGTAGATGAGTGCATTATGGCTTTGAAAACGTTTTTTGTCAAATATATGCAAATCAGAAATCACTTTCGGGCTTTCCCGACTTCAGACTTTCCCGACTTTTCCTATATTTGCCTTCATGCAGTTTTCACATATCCTTGCGCAGGATTACATTAAAAGCCACCTGACCAAAAGCGCCGGTTCCGGAAGGATTCCGCACGCGCAATTGTTTATCGGGCCGGAAGGCAGCGGGACTTTGCCGATGGCGATCGCTTATGCACAATACATTTTATGCAACAATAGTTCCGGCGAGAATACCGGCGGCAATGAAGCCTGTAACCTGAAATTTGACCATTTTTCGCATCCGGACCTGCATTTCGTGTATCCGACCGTCAGTACCGACAGCGTCAAATCAAAACCCAAAAGCATTGATTTCGTATCGGAATGGCGTGAATTCCTTACGGCCAACCCGTATGGCAGCCTGTTCGACTGGTACCGGGTTTTGGGCGTGCAGAACAAGCAAGGGGAAATCCGTGTGGATGATGCACAGGAAATCCTGAAATCGCTGTCTTTAAAAGCCTACGAAGGCGGTTATAAAATCATGATCATCTGGATGGCCGATAAGATGAACATCGCCGCTTCCAACAAACTCCTCAAACTGCTTGAAGAACCTACTGACAAAACGCTTTTCATCCTGATTTCCGAAAATGAGGAAGACATTATACAAACGATACGCTCCCGTTGCCAGGTGCTGCATTTCAATGGCCTGAGCGAAAATGTAATAGCGCAGGCATTGGTTTCCCGTGAAAACACAGAGCCACGCATGGCCACAAAAATCGCACACCAGTCGCAGGGAAATTACAATAAGGCGTTACAGCTGCTGCAGGGAGATGGTGAAGATGTATATTTCGAAAAGTGGTTCGTCGATTGGGTACGTGCGGCTTTCCGTGCGAAGGGCAATGCGGCTGCGATACAGGATTTAATCAGTTGGAGCGAACTCGTGGCGGGTCTGGGCCGTGAGACACAGAAGAAATTCCTTTTGTTTTGTACCGATATGTTCCGGCAGGCGTTATTACTGAATTATCAGGCGACAAGCCTCGTATATATGGAGCCTAAGATTGAGAAATTCAAACTGGAAAATTTCGCGCCTTTTGTCAACGGGAAAAATATAAACGAAATCTTTGCCGAGCTTTCCGATGCGATGTACCACATCGAGCGCAACGGCAATGCAAAAATCATCCTGACCGATCTGTCGATCAAGCTCACGAGGCTCATCCATAAAAAATAATCTATGAATAATATCGGATCCATATTATTGCTGATTTTACTCGCTATCACGTTCGTACAATCCGGTTATGAGAAAACCATGTACTGGAATGATAATGTGGCCTGGCTTAAGAAGCATTTTGAAAAAACACCGATAAGGAATATGGTGCCTTCGTCATTATTCCTGGTTTTGGTACTTGAAATCGTTTCGGGGATCTTGTGCATTTCCGGCTGCATACAGCTTTTGGTGAACAACGTCCGCACGTTCGGGTTATACGGTGCGATTTTCAGTTGCATCACATTGCTGTTCCTGCTTTTGGGGCAGCGTATGGCGAAAGATTATGATGGTGCGCGTACCATCGTGATTTACTTCATCCCTGCGGTCATGGCGGTGTATTGGCTCAGTTAAGCCATTTCTGCATTCAGCGCAGCCCTGAACAATTTGAGTTCATCCCAGGTGAACCGCTCGCCGTGCAGTTCCTTCAGCCCGTTCAGCGTTTCTTCGTGGTAATCCCTGAAAACTTCGGCCAATTCGCGGATTTTGTCTTCCGGTAAGATTTCGGAAATCATGATCGTATGTGCCTCAATCAGTTTAGCCAGATGCGTATTGATGGTCTGTACCGTCAATTTCCTGATGCCTGCGATTTCCTTAACGGAATGTTTTTCAAGCCACAGCTCGTAAGTTTCGGTTACTGTTGATTTTTTAGGTTCCTTTTTCGCCTTCTTTTTTGACGTGTAACGGTTGTAATCCTGTTCGTCTTCAATGATCGTGACATTCATCGCTTTGAAATCATTCCTGACCAAAGTAACTTTCCTGCTTTTATAGCTGTTGATTTCTTCAGAATGCATCGTTTCCTTAGAAATCCTGCTGCCGGAAATGACCGTTTCTATGAGCAGCCGCGCTTTCAAAAGCCGCTGGATGGCTTTGACCTGCAAATCCTCAAGCAGCGCAATTTCTTCATAAAACGCTTTTGCCTTTTTCATGCGGCTGATTTCCTCAAGTTTCCATAGCAGGTCATACGCCAGCTGGTCCATCGGTCCCATAAAATAATCGATCGCGGCATTGATCCTCTCGCCGATAAAAACAAGATCGGTATTTTCAGGATAGAAAAGTTTATCAAGCTGCGACATGAATTTCACTGCGGGTTCGAGCAGGTTCCAGATGACTTTGGCTTTTTCCGCGGCCCAGACTGCATGCCCGGTTTTGGGTGATTTTTCCATATCGTTCTGATAGCTGAACTGATGGTTCCGCCATTCCTGCGCGAGTTCATCCCAATTGAAGCTGGCTTTCAGGTAATTGTGAATGAATTTTTTGGTTTCGGATTCCAGTAAATTCTCAAGCACTTTGTCTTCCGCCTTGGTTTCTGCATAATCCATAACATCCTGATCGTTCGACAGGCCATTCATACGCAGCGGAGAAAGCAAAATAAGGCCTTCTAACGAACGAAGCCTTGACAAGGCAACATACGCCTGCCCGGGCAGGAAAACCTGCGACACGTCGAGCGCCGCTTTGTCAAACGTAAGGCCCTGGCTTTTGTGCACTGTAATGGCCCAGGCCAGTTTGATCGGGTAATGCACGAAAGTCCCCAGGATATCTTCCTGTATTTCCTTGGTATCGGGATTGACGGTGTATTTGATATTTTCCCATTCGTAGCGTTCGACTTCAATCGTCTTGTTTTCGTCTGGGAAATGCACGAGGATTTCGGCTTCGGACAATGATTTGACGACACCCATTTTACCGTTGAAATAATTCTTTTCCGGAGAAAGGTCATTTTTAACAAACATCACCTGCGCACCGATCTTTAACTGCAGGTTTGCCTCGACGGGATAAATCTTCTCTGGGAAATCGCCCATGATTTCAGGTTGGTAGGCATGCAGATGGCCTTCCAGATCTTCCAAAGCCCGGGCGTTCATGTCGTCGGCTTTGGCATTGTGTGTGGTCAGGACAATGTAGCCTTTGTTGTTTTTGATGTCGAAACCAGTCTTTACGAAGGCATTCAAAACCGCAATATCCGCTGCTGAAATGCTGTTGTGGCGCAGGTTGTTCAATATCGAAATAAAACGGTCGTCGGTTTGCCTGAATATTTTCGAAAGCTCGATATAAATCGGCGGATGTTGCTGCACCACCTGCGAATGGAAGAAGAATTTGCCTTTGTAATAATGCTGCAGCGTGCGCCATTCTTCATCCTTAATCACCGGCGGAAGCTGTAACAGGTCGCCGATATACAATAATTGCACGCCTCCGAAAGGTTTTTTATTGCGTCGTACGCTTTGCATCATGAAATCCATCGCATCGAGCAAATCGGCGCGCAGCATACTGACCTCATCAATAATGAGCAGTTCCATATTCTGGATGACGGCTTTTTTCTGGGCATTCATCCGGAAGTGCCTGCCGAGCGTATTCTTGTTCTCGAATTTAACGGATTCCGAAAAATGCTTATTGGAATGATCCGGTATAAAACCTGCAAACGGGAGCTGGAACATCGAGTGGACCGTAACGCCGCCCGCATTCAGCGCCGCAATCCCGGTCGGGGCTACGACGACGGTATTTTTGTGCGTCGTGCGGATGATTTCGCGCAGCAGCGTGGTTTTCCCGGTTCCGGCTTTTCCGGTCAGGAATATGGAACGGTGCGTCTGGTTTATGAACTTCAGGGTATAGGATGCGGCTTCGGTGAGGATTTCCATGGCGTGTATTTATAGGGCGTAAAAATATTGAAATAAATTAGATGAGGGATGTGGTTTTATTGGAATTAAAGTTTTTTGGCTTCTCTTCTTTTGTCTTGACCCAAGGCGGAGCCGAATTGAGCAAAGCTAAACAAAAGAAGCAAAAATTCAAGCCAGCCTCTTCTCAGCGACTGCTATCCCTTGATTCCTAAATTAAACAAACTCGCTTGTGGCTCAAACATTGTTTAATTTGCTTCGCCTGTTCGCTTCGCTCGGGTTACGGAATCTTCGGAATGCAGGTGCCCGCTTCGAAGCGGAAAGGCAGCGTAACCCCCATAACAGAAATAAAATACCCATAAATTAAATAAAAAAAGCCACCCTTTCGGATGGCCCTAAAAAACAACTGAAAAAACTTTATTTTTTGATGAGTTTTTTGGTTTCCGTTTCTTTTGAAGACGGATCTGTAAACTTCACGATGTAAATTCCTCTAGGCAATCTTGAAATGTCTGTGGCAACAGTGTTTTCACCGGCATTCAGCTGGTGCTTCACGCTGCTTACCATATTTCCTGAGAAAGAATATACTGAAATGGTAGTCTCTGAAGCGTTCTCGGTCTTGATGTCGATGTTGAACACTTCTGAAGCCGGGTTCGGGTATAATTCAGAATAAGTTGTAGTAGCCACTTCCTCAGCAGCACGAGACGTACAGCTTTGTTTTGTCAGCGTCAGTTTCTTTTTACCACCGATACCGTTGCAGGCATTGTTATACTGTACCGAAATGGTTGAAGAAGCAGGAAGGCCAGCATTAAAAATAACAGTAAGCGATGCCGTGCCCTGACCGCTTACGATAGTGGTTCCAGGAGGAACAATCCATACATAAGAAGTGACGTTTGGAGCTGCTACGGTAGTGTAAGTAACCTGCTGGCCGATCATGGCACAGGTAACGGTATCAGGTCCATTCAATACCGTAGGTGTAGGCATTGCCTTGGCAACATCCTGGTTGTTAGGGCCTACGCTCATACCACAGCCGTTAGACGACCTGAAGCTTAGTGTTCCGGAAACGAAATCTCCAGGATAAGTTACCGTAAATGCATTTTCTGAAGTTGTTAAACTGTTGGTAGCGTTTCCAGGGAAATTCGCTGATTTGATCACTGCGCCTGCAGGAGCGATGAACGTATATGACGTGGCAGCAGCAATGTTCGCGAAAGAATAGCTGTACGTATCGCCAGGGCAAATGCCTTTCAGCCTTCCATTGATATTACTTGGGTTGGCTGGCAGGTTGCGGTACACCGTAAGGTTCCTTGCAGCACTTGAACCGATGTTGTTTACGGAACTTACCGATACGATGCCGTTAGCAGAGAAGGCAGCGGTATAATTCACGGTGATGGTAGATCCGTGTGCGTTTCCTACGATAGTAGCGCCTGTTGGGATAGTCCAGTTGTAGGTGGTCACATCAGCGATAGGCGCGATAGAATAGGTGATGCTGCTTGAAGGTCCTGCAGTAACGCACACATCAGATGAAGAAGCGTTGATGTTTGCAGGCCTTGCAGGCAATGCTTTGAAAAGGCTCAGGTTCCTCGCTGGGGACATACCGCATGGCGCTACCGATTTTACAGAAATAACACCCAAAGAACCCGCTGCCGTGGAAGCGTTAAGGAAATTTACTGAAATAGAAGTGCTTCCCTGTCCTGAGATGATGTCAACTCCCGCTGGTACAGTCCAAAGATAAGATTGCGCATTGGCTACGGCAGGCGTAGTATAAGTGATTGCTGTAGATGTTCCTACGTAATTTCCGACAGAAGTGGCCCCAGAAATGCTTGCAGGCGCAGTAGGAAGTATCTTGATCAGGCCCAATGTCTTGGCAATGCTCTTACAGCCGTTTACAGAAACAGCCTGTACGCCGATGTATACGGTACCGCTTCCCTGTGCCACATTTTGGAAGCTTACAGTAGCCGTCAAACCGTCAGGTGAAGTGGAAACCAATGTAGCGCCTACTGGCAAAGTCCAGCTGTAGCTCGCTGCGCCCGACACAGCAGTAGTAGTGTAATTCAGGGTTTCTGTGCTTCCGATGTAGTTACAGATAACAGTCGTTCCTGTAAGTGTAGTAGGCATTTCAGGCAAAGCATAAACATTTACCGTGATAACAGCCTTAGGGCCTTCCAATCCGTCAGGATAAACCTGTGCAACATAATAGTTCCTCGTGCCTACGCTTGAAGAATTTGTCATTGGCGTTGGCGTTCCTGCCAATGGTGTCGTGCTGCCGGCTGAAGCATACCACCTCAATTGCGTACCGCCGTAAGCCAAAGTCGCTGACAATGGCGTAGCCACATCATTCCTGCAATAATTCACTGGCGAAACCACCGTTGGCGCTGATTTCTCTAATTTACCATTGAAAGGTGCATCGGTAAAACTTGCCCCTGAAAGCAGGATTGATCCTGAAGCCGGCCTGTAATCCAAACCTGTATAAGTGAATGCATTTCCGTTATCGTAAGCATTTGTCAATAATCCGGAGTTTGATGCTACAGTGGTGTTCCCGTTTGCCGCATACCATGATGTCATATTGAATGACGCATTGTTTCCTGAAGTAATGGTTCCCGGAGCGGTGATCTGCAATACTTTCGAAGTCGTCGTGATTCCTGCCAATACGTTGTTGTTGAAACGCAAAGTCCCGGCAACGGCAGCATTTTCAGAAGCGATACCATCAATATGAAGTCCCTCAAGGTAATCCATGAAGACGGAGTTGTAGATCTTCAATTGTGAAGCCCTGCGGATGCGGAGCGCCCTTTTGTATCCTGCTGCCAAAGTTCCGCCGTTTGGCAATGTCTGGCGGTAAGTAGGTCCAACCATCGTAAGGTTTGAGAAAATGGCGCTGGTGAATGGCGAAACAGTACTTCCAGTAGCGTTGTTATCCGATTCGAACCCTTCTGAAGTAGATACGGCAGGGGCATCAGCGATTTGCGGATCCCTTACGGATAAAGCGAATTGCACGTTTCCGTTGAAACCATTGTCAGTATCAAAATCATCGTCAAGATTCCTGTAAGAAACCAGGTGCTTACAGTTTACAGAACCTCCAAACCATTCGAAAGCATCGTCATTTGAAAAAGAAACCTGTACATAGTCAATGGTTGTTCCACGGCCAACAGCACCGAAAGTTAGTCCGTTGATTTCGTTGTTCGGGGCAAAAACATAACCTCCGAATTCAATCCTTACATATTTCAAAGTCCCTGAATTGTCATTGTCATCAGGGTTTGCACCACCACCATATTGGGTATCGGCAGAAGCTGTAATTCCTTCAATATTGTTCACACCGCCGTTGATGTTGAATGAGCCTTTGCCCAAAAGGATAATACCGCCCCAGTCGCCTTTGTTGCGCGAACCGGCTGACTTATCCGATGTAAATACAATCGGGCTTGCAGCAGTACCGGTGGCGTTAATCTTGGCACCTCTTGTAATTACCAATGCCGATCCTGAATTGTCACCCAGGATTTTAGTGCCCGGCTGGATGGTGAGTGTGGCACCGTTCTTTACATAAACCAATCCTGATAACAGGTAAGTGTTTCCGGAAGTCCATGTGGTGTTTGTAGTAATCGCGGAGTTTACCGTCACCGTCGGAGCGGGATAGGCCGTATTCTGCGGGTCATAGTTCGTCCAGCTGTCTGTCCACATCGCAGCAGGAGCAGGAGCAAAAGCACCCCGATAGCTCGTCGGCTGGATTTGCGCATTTAAAAGATTGCCGATCATCATCAACAATCCCAGTAAATAAATTTTTCTCATCGTTAAGAAATTAAGTTGGTTTATAATGGTCAAAACTACAAGCGCTATGTTAACAAGATTTTAACGAGTATTTATATAATAATGATTGTTGTGTTAACAAACCAACGTTTTGGAAATTAATCGGTTATATAATGTTAAGCTATTGGAAATTAAAAGTTATAAGTTGCCGATAAGGAGAAAGTCCGCCCGAATTTCGTACTCCAGAACAAATCGTCATGGTCTTTATCATAACCGTTGTTATTGCCGGAATCACCGGTGAAGATATTATTGAAAAAACCTTTCACACCCGACTCCTCTTTATTTCCTGATAATTTATTCTGGTAAAAAATCGATTCCTGGTCCAGCAGGTTTTGTAAATTGAGCTTGATTTCCAGTTTCTTATTCAGGAATGTCTTCGAAAGCTGCGCATCCAGTAAGGTCCTGCTTTTTTCCCACAAGGTCGGCTCTCCGTCAGGCGGATTTCCAACGATGGCGATCCTGTCGCCGATACGGTTTAAATTCGCAGACAAAGTCCATCCATAATGGCTGTCGGTATATTGTGTGCCGCAGTTGAATACATAAGGCGATTGTCCCTGCATCGGGCGCGACTGCTCCTGGTTGGTGATGGCCACAGCATTCGAAACGTCCACTTCAGAGTGGATAATAGCCAGGTTGGAAAACACCGTAAGCCCGTTCAGGAATGTCGAATTTTCATTGTTCAGCAATGATGCGATCAAGGTCCTGAACTCCATTTCAAAACCATAATTTTCAGCTGATGCTGCGTTTTTATAGGTCACTTCCTTATTGTTTGCGCCGGCAATCAGCTCAATCGGGTTTTTAAACTTTTTGTAAAATGCCGATACCGAAAACAACTGGTTTTTCCCCGGGTAAATCTCATAGCGGAAATCCGCATTATCAATCACGGCAATCTGCAGTTCCGGATTTCCGTTGGTAAAGAATTGCGTCGTAAAATCATAAAAACCAAATGGTGCCAGTTCCCTGAATTCCGGGCGGTTCAGCGTTTTATAATAACTCAGCCTCAGGTTTTGCTTCTGGCTTAAGGCATAAATCGCATTGGCTGATGGCAGGAAATCCGCCTGTTCGTTATAAACATTCAGGTCTTCGGTTTCAGTTTTTTTCGTCTCCAGGCGCTGGATATAATTCTCTGCACGGAATCCCCAGATCATCCTGAGCTTGCCGATGGCATTGTCGAACATCATATACGCTGCCTGCAATTCAGACGAGGCGGTATAGGAATCGTAGTATTTCGTACCGTCGAACACCGTAAATCCGCCTGTGTTGGGCGCTATGAGCCCAATGTTCTGCGGCTGGAAAATTTCGCTGTCATCCAGAAAAAGCAGTTCTTCCCTGAAAGGCGAATCCTGAAGGTTGAATTTGTTATACTGCAGCTGCCTTGCAAAGAAATCGCGGTCGCGGTATTGCACAAAAAGTCCCACTTTGATTTCATCGTTGCTGCTTAAATCATCGCTGAATTTAGCCGAATAATCGGCTTTGGCACTGTAAATATTTTCGTTGTTTTCAGAAAAAAACATGCTTCCGCCGTAATCTGCCCCGGCATTTCCATCAGCGATACTTGCTTTGTAAATGACCGCTGCGGGATTGTTCGGATCCTGTACAATATCATAAGTATTTCGCCTGAGGTTCGGGATTTCGCGGCTCACATTGCTGTAAGAACCAAGCCAGCTGAATTTGGTGCGGCTTTTTGGGAAAAAGTGATCCCCGAACAATTGCCCGGAATAAATCGTGTTGCTTGTAAACCAGCGTGCGGTTGAATAGATTTTTGACGCTTCAGGATCCACTGCGCCATCAGGAGCACCATTTCTTTCAATCACGCGGTCGTCAGCATTAATGCTGTAAATATTCTTGAAACTGATGGTATTGTTGGCGTTTAACTTCAGACTGAAATTGGCCATCGCACCCAGAAGGTATTGTTCCACGTTATTTTTGTCAAAAAAATCACTTTTTAAGACAGATGGCAATGTTTCGTCCGGATTTTCATAATCTTTCCTGATGGTTTCATTATAAATATTGGTCTTGTTATATGAAGCTGAAAATAAGATCCCAAGCACTTTTTCACCAATATTGATCCGCCTTCCATTGGTGTATTGAAAACTCATATTCGGAGCAAAATTCTTTTGATGCAAACTCCAGTCACTGTTGAGGAATTTAGCATATTCTGCCCTTTCCGTTGGCTCGAGATTAAGGAATGTCAGGTAATCCGGGACTTTAGAGGACAGGGCACGTGTACCGTCGTCTACGCCAAGCCAGTCGGTTTTCCCACCTTCATAATACAATTGTTTTTTTCCGGTGGTGATGGTGTTGTAGCCTCCGCCCACAGTGATGGTCTGGAAGTTCCTGTCCGGAATGCTTTTGGTATTGATCTGTATCACGCCTCCTGCAAATTCTCCCGGGATGTCGGGCGTTGCGGTTTTGGTAATCACAAGATTGTCAAGCATATTGGCCGGGAAAATATCAAACGAAAATGCTTTGCGGTCCGGTTCGGAACTCGGCAGGGGCGCACCATTTAAATAAGCCGCGTTGTAACGGTCGTTCAATCCGCGGATGACGACGAACTTGTTGTCCTGCATGCTGGCACCGCTGATCCTTTTAAGCACATCGGAAGTGCTTTTGTCGGGTGTACGCTTGATGGTTTCGGCAGAAATACCGTCGGACACATTGACGCTGTTTTTCTGCATCAGCAATAAAGTCTTTACTGATTCCGTCCTGGCTTTGGAGGATTTGATGACGACCTCATCCAGCGTCTTTGCGCCACCTTCCGCCAGGGAAACATGCAGCACCGTGACTTCATCCTTAACGACTTCGGTTTCAGTGATGAGTTTGGTCTGGAAAGACATCATCGAGAATTCAAGGTCGAATTTCCCGGGTTGCAGCTTGCTGATGAAATAATTCCCTTCGGCATCGGACATTGTGGTGATCGTGGTGTTCTTTACGACAATGGTTACACCCGGAATCGGCTGTCCTGTGGTTTCAGCGACGATGGTTCCTTTTATACCGGACTGGCTGAAAATCAGCTGGATAAAGAAAAGCGCAATACATGTAGTTTTAAATTTCATTTCAGGTTAGGTTTAGTCATCTTTCAAAATGGCTAATCTATCCTGCGGATATGAGACGAATGTTAAAACGGCTTTATAAAATGTTAAAGAAACTTGCTGAGAAGTCACCGGATTGTTAATTCAAATCGTATAAATTGTAAAATTAAAAAAGCCTTTACGCTGAAAATCAGCATAAAGGCTTTTATATCTTAGGGAAGCGTATTACTTCTTAGTCTCCGGCTTTTTTTCTTCGGAAGCGGATTTTTTACCGTTAGCTTCATATTTTTCGTTCAAAAGCTTCACGATGTCCTTCGTAATGTCATATTGTTCTTTGCCATACAACAATGCGCCGCCATCACCTGAAACGTAGATGTAATCGTACCCGTTCTTTTTACCGTAATCAGTAATATAAGCCTTGATGCTTTTCACCAATGTGTCCATTTCCGCACCCTGCTCCTGGCGCAGTTTGGCATCGACCTGTTGCGCATAATACTGGATCTGCTGTTGCCTTTGCTGCAGCTCGCCTCCTTTTTGCTGGGCCCATTCCTGTCCGTTGGATTTGGCATTTTTCTTGAAGAATTCAACATCTGAATCGAAAGCGGCTTGCGCCTCATCGAGCTTTTTTCCTTCGACTTCAGATTTTGCCTTGAATTTAGCCGTAAGGTCTTTTGCTTCGGTATATTCCTTCATTAATTTTTCAGAATCTACGCTGGCTGTTTTTAGCCCGTTTGATGCTTTAGCCGCAGTTTCTTTGTTACAGGAAAAAAGTACTGCTGACAACAATACTATTGCAATTGTTTTTTTCATTATTTGACTTGTTATTTTTCGTTGCCAAAAGTAGCAAAATTTTATAATTAATATGGAAGTGATTTTCCAGGTGATTTTAAGCCTATAAGAATACTTTATCACTATGTGAAGTAATATTGTTTTTCGTTATTAAAACCCGACTCAAATAAAGCGTTTTAAGCGGGTTTTGACTTTTCTTGATGTGATTGGCTATTTAAGCGCAATTTTATTCGACAGTCGTGTTTATTTTAAGTTTTAAGGCTTTTCAACACGTAAATATGGGACGAAAACTCTAAATTTCGTTTAGCTTTTACATTAGAGCGCCATCCGGTAAAAAATGCGCTTATAAAATTCATTTTTCCGGTTTTATATTTTTCCGAAAGCAGGCTGACATAAAAGGCATCATATTTCATCGGCAGGATTTTTTCCAATCGGAATTCCTGTGCTTCGAAAAGGAGTTTTATGGCCGTTTTTGAGAAATGTGTCAAATGTCTTGGTACGTCGTAAGCCGCCCAAAAGTTTCCGTAATATTTTGCATCGTAGGAATTGAAATTCGGTACGGCAATCACTACCGTGCCTTTGGGTTTTATCAATCTGTGCAATTCCGAAATTTGCTTTTTCACATCGGGTACATGTTCGAGTACATGCCACATGGTGATGACATCAAAAGTACTATCCGCTATCGCTTGTTCGTTTTCGGTAAAACGGACACCTTTTTGTTCGGCGGTGTTTTTGGCTTTGGCGTTAGGTTCAATCCCAGTAATATCCCAGCCATCATTTTTAGCGGCAAGCAGGAAATCCCCGGTTCCCGCGCCAATATCCAGAAGTTTTCCCTTTGATTTTGTAAAGGAGTTTATCAAACTTACCTTGTTTCTGAGCGCTCTTGACTTCACGATATGGTAGGCTTTTTCAAAGAGCGATCGTTTGGAATCCGTATGCGAAATATAATCTTCACTTTCATAATAGCGTGCCAGGGCTGCGCCTTCAGGTTTGGGAAAGGTGACCAGCATATCAAGCACGTCATCCTTATAAAGCTCAAAATTCTCGCCTGAAACCGAATGGTCTTTTACCGTGAGGAAATGTGTAAGGTTCGATACGTCCATTATCGTTTGTAATATTCTTGTTTTAATGTCTTAAGAAAATTGACTGCCACGTTATAGTATAGGGAGTTTTCCTGAAGGCAATCTTCATTGTATTCGTTTATCATTGACACCGCGATGAATTTCGGGCGGTTGTTGTTATCAGGATTGGTGTCAAAATTGGTCTGGATAAATTCGGAAACGTGAAAATATTTCTCCAGTTCGTTATTATCGTAAACCAGCACTTTATATTTTGAGCCATCAATGGTTACCCAAAATTCAGGTGCTCTTAAATCATCCGTTCTATATTTTTCCATTATAAAGTTCTGGAATGCAAAAGGCTTTGTCAGCGTTTCAAAGATAAAAGCGTTGAGCGGCGCTTTCCCACCGACGACCTCTTTACCTTCAGGAAGCACGACATAATCATTAATAACGGTTTTGTATCTTGATGCGCAGGAACTCATCAAAAATATGGCAAAAAATAGGCTAAGCCCTGTATTTATAAGTGTTTTCGGTTCTCGTTCCACGTGAAACATATTTATCTTCCCATATAAATCAGCAACACAGAAATGTCACTTGGTGATACGCCACTGATCCTTGAGGCCTGCGAAATGGTTACGGGGCGAATTTTACTCAGTTTTTGCTTGGCTTCAATAGACATCGATTTGATTTTATTATAATCAAAATTTTCAGGGATTTTCATATCCTCCAGTTTGGTGAGCTTATCCGCATTGTTTCGTTCCTTATCAATATAGCCTGAATATTTCACCTGGATTTCGGCTTGTTCCAAAACTTCCCTGTCGAGATCGTTTTGGGAAAGATATTCCTGGACTTTCTCAAATTTCATTACATCTTCCAGATTTATCTGCGGACGCGAAAGAATCTTAAACATTTTATCAGATTGATTTACCAGTGCGCTTTCCTTTGCTTCCAATATCGGATTGACTTCGGCTACGGAAACGCTTGTCTCCTTGAAAAAATTAACGAGTTTGTTTGATTCCCGTTGCTTGAATTCCATCCGCTTCATTCTTTCGGCAGAAGCCAGGCCTATTTCGAAAGACTTTGGCGTAAGCCTGAAATCGGCATTGTCCTGGCGCAATAAGGTCCTGTATTCCGCCCTTGAAGTAAACATGCGGTAGGGCTCCTCTGTGCCTTTTGTAATCAGATCATCAATTAAAACGCCGATATATGCTTCATCACGTTTTAAAATCAATGGCTCTTTCTCATTGATCTTTAAATGGGCGTTGATTCCGGCCATCAGTCCTTGCGAAGCGGCTTCTTCATAGCCTGTCGTGCCGTTGATCTGCCCGGCAAAATATAAGCCTTCAACAAGCTTCGTTTCGAGTGTATGCTTCAGCTGTGTGGGTGGGAAATAATCATACTCAATGGCATAACCCGGCCTGAAGAATTTTACATTTTCAAAACCGGCCACGCTGCGCAACGCTTTAAATTGCACATCTTCCGGAAGTGATGTTGAAAATCCGTTCACATACACTTCAACCGTATTCCAGCCTTCAGGCTCTACGAAAAGCTGGTGCCTTTCCTTATCTGCAAAACGATTGATCTTATCTTCAATCGACGGGCAATATCTTGGCCCGATACTTTTAATGCGTCCGTTAAACATCGGGGAGCGGTCAAAACCTTCCCGAAGAATGTCGTGCACCAGGTCAGAAGTATAAGTCATATGACAGGATTTCTGGTGCTTTAAAGACTGCGTAACATCAGAATAAGAGAATTTGTCCGGCCTTTCATCACCTTTCTCTTCGTTCATTTTGGAATAATCGAGTGACCTCCCATCGACACGTGGCGGTGTACCGGTTTTCATTCTTCCGGCTTCAAAACCTGCTTTCACCAAGTCTTCGGTGATGCCGAAAGCAGCGCTCTCGCCTGCCCTGCCGCCACCGAATTGCTTTTCACCAATATGGATTAACCCATTCAGGAACGTACCGTTGGTCAGCACCACGGCTTTGGATCTTATTTCCACACCTAGTGACGTGCGGATTCCTTTCACTTTGCCGTTCTCAATAAGCAATCCTTTCACCATTTCCTGGTAAAAGTCAAGATTGGGTGTTTGTTCAAGCATCAGGCGCCATTCTTCCGCAAAGCGCATCCTGTCGCTTTGAACACGTGGCGACCACATGGCGGGTCCTTTGGACTTATTCAGCATCTTGAACTGGATGGCGGTCTTGTCTGAAATAATCCCGGAGTATCCTCCAAGCGCATCAATCTCACGTACAATCTGCCCTTTTGCAATGCCGCCCATAGCGGGATTACAGGACATTTGCGCAATATTTTGCAGGCTCATAGTTACCAGAAGCGTCTTTGAACCCAGGTTGGCGGCAGCCGCGGCGGCTTCTGAACCAGCGTGCCCTGCGCCTACTACAATTACATCATATTCATTTTCAAACATGGGTTTTACTGATATTGTTCCACGTGAAACATAAGAAAACAAAGATTAGGTTAACGTTCCACGTGGAACATGCTTATTTTCTCATCTTCTTTCTCACGCATTAGAAGTTCGTCTTTTTCTGTTTTGTCTTTGTAACCACAGAAGTGCAGTATGCCATGGGACATCACTCTTTTCAATTCATCATCAAATGGCACATTGAAATCCAAGGCATTTTCCTTCACCCTTTCAACGGATATAAATATATCACCGTGGAGTTCGTTACCCATAGAATAATCAAAACTGATGATGTCCGTTAAGGTGTCGTGCTGCAGGTATTGCAGGTTGATTTTGTGCAGGTAGTCGTCATCACAAAAAATATAATTGATGTCGCCCTGCCGCTTTTGCTCGGAATCGATTATGGAAACAAGCCAGTTTTTGTAAGCTTCTTCATTTTCGATTTCGAACGCCGTTTCATAATTAAACTCAATCATCTTTCCTGAAATATTCCTGAACCTTCTGGCTAAAATTGGAGCGCAAAGGTAAGCTTTGTCTGTTTAATATCTCTACACTATTTAAATATTGTTGCAACGCAGGATTTAAGGCGTTTGTCTGGTTGTTGAATTCCTTTTTATTGGTTTGTGACTGACGCTTCTTTTCCTCTCCCTGTTCCTGGATGGCTTTGTCTAATTTCAAAAGCTCCTGTTTTACGTTAAGAATCTTTTGCAGCACTTCATTCTTAAAACCCTTATTCAACAATTGCTTTTCAATATCCTTCATTTTATCCAGCGTTTGTTGCCCTGCCCCGTTCATTCCATTTTTCTCAAGCTCTTTCTGCAGCGCATCGCGCAGTTGCCGTTGCTCTTTGTAGATGTCCATAATCGCTTTGGCGTTGCCTTCGCCGTCACCGCCTTCTCCTTCAGAATCACTTTTTCCATCCTTTCCACTTTGCCCGGGTTTGCCGCTTTGCCCAGGTTTTCCCTTGTCGCCGGGTTTCTGTCCAGGTTTATCTCCTGGCTTTTCACCCGGTTTATCTCCAGGTTTGTCACCTGGTTTGTCACCTGGTTTTTCTCCCGGCTTCATGCCCTCTTTCATTTTGTCACCAAGTTCGCCTTGTTTCATAATAATATCTGGCAACTGCATTCCCTCACCTTGTCCCGGCTTTGGTTTGCCCATACCCATGCCGGACATTGACATTTGCATACTATTGAGGATGTCACTCAGCATATCCGCAAGCTTGTTTGATGAAGTAACAGCATACTGCTGATGCGAAACCCCTTTGGCGACCATCCCTTCAACCAATGTTTCCAATGAACGATCCATATTGTAATGCACATTGCCTATCTCTTTGGTAATCTCTTCACTAATCTTAGGGTTGCGCAGTGACATCGCAAAAAGGCTGTCATCAACATGTCGGAATTGCTGCCGTAAATCCTGCTGCGCTTTCAGGTTTTTGTTGAAAGACGGAGACGTTCTTTTCAGGTCTTTAAACTGCTTCATCAGGTCCTCTTCTGAAAATGAAAATGCCAATAGATTATCCAATATCTGGCGAAGCATCTTTACATCTTCGTCCATCTGCTCCTGTTCCCCGCCTTCCATGCCTTCACTCATTTTGGAACTCATTTCACGCATTTTCTTCGAAGCGCTTTTTTGCTTCGGCTTGGCTTTGGATTTGTTGTTTTTCTTCAATTCATCGGAAGCATTCTTCAAATCCTCATCGATATCCTTTTGCTTTTGCGTATCGGTTGGGATATCCATTGGAGATTTGAGGTCTTTATTTTCCTTTTCCAAATCCTTTAAATCTTCTTGTATCTTATCAAACTCATCATTGATTTCCTTTTGCTTTTCGGCACTATTTTCATCTTCCTTGTTTGATAATTCGTCTTGCTTTTCGGCAAGTTTCTCCAAACGGTCTGCTAGTTGTTCCGCTTTTTTCTGTACGTAATAACGCTTGGTCAACTCCACCAATTGCTGTAAGTTTTTGGTTTGGTTTTTGGAACTTTGTTTGAGCTTGTCCATTTTCTCCATCAGGTCTTCCTGTTGGATTTTATCGTTGAGTTCCTTAAGTTCATCCAACAACTTCTGCGTTTCTTCAGAAACCTTTTCGACTTTTTCCATTTTCTCCAAAAGGGCCTTCTTTTGCTCGTCCTTTGGATCGGACTTGAATTTCTCCAGATTCTCTTTCATTTTCTCAGAAAAGCGCTTCATCATTTCATCCTGGTCTTTTTGTTTCTTGATGAAATCATTGACCTTTTGCTGGTCTTTAAAGTCAAGATTGTCCTTTTCCTTAGCCATTTTCTGTAACTTCTCCAGTTCGCTCAATTGCTTGTCCTGGCGCTGCAATGACTTTTCCATGCCATTGATGTTGCTGTTTTGCTCCTGGAACATCTCGTCCTGCTTTTCTTCCTCGGTAGCAATCCTGTCTGAAAATACGGATGATTTGGTGCTTTTATAATTGTGGATGGCATCATTGTCAAATACCTCAAAATAGTACTCATACGACACGCCTTCCTGCACCGGAAGATTTCCCGGGAAGCTGAAAATGAACTGGTCGAAGGCATCATGCTTGACACTAAGACTTGCTTTGCGGCTATCCTTAGGGTTGTTTTTCGGATAATAAACAATCTGCAATTTAGAAAGCCCATAATCATCTGAAACCTGGCCGATAATGACGTTTTTAGCCACTTTAAGGCTATCAGGTGCATTTGCTGCGCTGATTGTCGGGAACTGATCCTTAACCGTCGAGATCTGATAATTCAGCTTTTCATAATGCTTCACTTTTGCATTAGACGTAAGTATCTGATAATCCATATTTTGAACAATACCTTTGGTCAGGCTGAAATTATTTTCATTTGCAGTAAAAGCCACAATTGATCTCGTGTCAGACCACTCCACTTTTTGTGTAGCCAATGCCGAAACTTTCCACGTTACGCGCGTACCTTCGGGAACTATGGCATTTCCTGTACCCTTTACAATTTCGGATTTCTTACGTAAGTATGAAGGGAAATCCAGGACCATCTGAAAATCTGCGATCGTAGGGACGGCTACCACGGCAAGCTTATAATCAAGCGAAGAAATGTCGTTAGCCTCCACGTGGAACGCCACATCCTTCTTCGGTTTTTCAAATCGGAACTGGAATACGCCCGGCGAAACGTTTTCCATGGAATACGATTCGTCATTGATAAAAATCATCGTGTTTTCCGGAACTATCCTACCCTCAGTTTTTACCTCGAGGATAAAATCATTGCCTTGTTCTGTTTGCAGGCTTTTATTCATTACCTTAAATTCAAATGGTGCCGGCGGCAGGTATTGCTGCTTGAAATGTACGACACGGTCAAGGCTCTGTGAAATCATTTTGCTATTGCCCGAAATATAGAAAAACGCAAAAAATAAAATGGGTATAATCGCCAATGGCAGGTATTTCCTGTTTTTACTGAAATTCACTGCATTGCCAAAAGGAACAGGTTTTAAAGTCCCTGCCTTCTGCGCTATCGAAGCCAGCAACAGTTCTGATTTATTGTTGTCGTTTGACAATTGCAGAAAATTAGTCAGCTTGTCATTAACTTCTGAAAAATGGTTCCCTATGATTTTTGAAGCGTCGTTGTAATCAATGCCTTTCTGAATCCTGAACAGTTTCGAAATCGGGAACAAAATATAACGCAGCAAAAGAAACGCTTCCACCCCGATAAAAAGCCAGAAAAGTATTGTCCTTCCAGTTGGTTTGAGCCAAAGGAAATATTCTACAAACAGCGTAAACAACAGGTAAATCAATCCCAGGCCGGTGAAGAAAATCACACCACGGATCAATTCATTCGTATAATATTTTTTGATAAAAGCCTCTAACTTCTCGTAAATGAGCGATGTAGTTTCCAATTCGGTTGCCATTTTATTTATAACCGATAAAAGTAGTAATTATGAGGTTAGGGAAATGTTAAAAATTGGATGCGGGTTACAAGGTGCAGGTTTCTTTTTCCTGAACCTGTACCCTGTACCCTGAACCTTTCATATCTTTGCCAAAAATTTCAACAAATGTCCAAACAAGTTCGTGTGCGTTTTGCACCAAGCCCAACAGGTCCGCTGCACATCGGCGGTGTCAGGACCGCGCTTTTTAATTATCTTTTCGCCAAAAAGCATGGCGGCATTTTCTATCTGCGTGTCGAAGATACTGACCAAAACCGTTTTGTTCCGGGTGCCGAAGCGTATATTATGGAAGCGCTGGAATGGTTGGGTATCGCCCCTTCAGAAACTGTTGGGAAGAATGAAAAATTCGGACCGTATCGCCAAAGCGAAAGGAAACCGCTTTATAAACAATACGCAGACCAGCTTGTAAATTCAGGTTGGGCATACTATGCTTTTGATACTGCGGAAGTTTTGGATGCGCACCGTAAACAGCATGAAGCAGAAGGGAAAACTTTTATTTACAACCACCATAATCGTGAAAAACTCGATACTTCCTTGGTGATTTCAAAAGAAGAAACTGAAAAACGAATTGCTTCCGGTGAAGATTTTGTCATCCGTTTTAAGACTCCTGTTGATGAAACTCTGCATTTGCATGACATCATCCGTGGTGATATCAAGTTTGAAACAAATTTACTGGACGATAAGGTTTTATTCAAAAGCGATGGCATGCCAACGTATCATCTTGCCAATATAGTTGACGATCATTTGATGGAAACATCCCATGTCATCCGCGGTGAGGAATGGCTTCCATCTATGCCGTTACATGTTCTATTGTACCGTGCTTTTGGTTGGGAGGCGCCGGAATTTGCGCATTTGCCATTAATCTTAAAACCAATCGGCAACGGAAAATTATCAAAGCGTGACGGTGATAAAATGGGCTTCCCTGTGTTTCCTCTGGAATGGAAGACGGAAGAAGGCCTTTCGTCAGGTTACCGTGAAAAAGGATTTTTCCCTGAAGCAGTCATCAATTTCCTCGCGCTTTTAGGCTGGAACGATGGCACGGACAAGGAATTGTTTTCGTTGGAAGAACTTGCGGAAAGTTTTGACTTAAACCGCGTGCACAAAGCCGGAGCGAAATTTGATCCGGAGAAGAACAAATGGTTCAACCACCAATATTTAATCAGGCAGGATGACGATACTTTGGCAAAAGCCTTTGCTCCCATCGTTTATGAAAAAGGCATTTCTGTAGATTATGGCACATTGGTTAAAATCGTTTCACTAATAAAGGAACGTGCGCATTTCGTTTCGGAATTCTGGGATTTGGCAGATTACTTCTTTGTAGCACCAATTTCTTATGATGAAAAAGCTTCCAAAAACTGGAAAGAAGATACCCCGGAATTGATGAAACAACTGATTTCGGTTTTGGAAAAAATGGAAGGTTTTCATTCCAAAAATATAGAAGACATTGTAAAAGACTGGATGGCGAAAAATGAGATCGGTATGGGTAAAATCATGCAGCCGTTCCGTTTGAGCCTCGTGGGAGCTTTAAAAGGGCCGCATTTGTTCGATATCGCTGAAATTATCGGACAAGAAGAAACCATCAGAAGGATTCAAAAAGCCATCGATACATTATAAATCAAAGCCCTCAGAAGAGGGCTTTTTTTATAGATACAACACAATATTTCCGTTCAGCACGCCTGGATGCCCGGTAATATGGCTTCCATGGCTTTTATTGACCCTTTCAAAAGTATTCAGCATACCATATTGGTAGGAAACGTTGACCCTGAATTTCAAAAATCCCGCCGTCAAACCTACGACCGGTGAAAAGTTGAACTTCGAAATGTCGCGCAATTGTTCTACAGTAAGCGGCGTTCCCGCAATCAGGTTTCCTTTTTTATCCCTGTCATAAGCCAATTCTCCCTGGAAATGAAACGCCGGCCCGATCTCCACACTGAAATGCCTCGGGACAATCTTATAACTGAATTGCAGCGTTACCTGCCCGCCGGACATCGTATAATCAGTATCATCAGGAATGCCGATGGTATTGGTTGTTGCAACGGAAAAGTTATATTCGCTGAACTGCATTGCATATACAATATCCCAATTGTTAAAGAAATTGCCGCGTACAGAGAGCCCTGCATTCCATCCCGTTCCGCCTTTGGCTTCAAAACCATCGGTCATCATCGTCATTTGGTTCAAACCACCGGTGATGCCGATCATATTGGAATCTTTATAATCGTATTGCGCTGAGGCCGCCATCGAAAATACACCGAGGCACAGCAAGATTATTTTTTTCATAAGTGTAGATTTTTACAGCAAACGTAGGATTATTTGGCTGAATTGCTTTAATCCGCCTGAAATAAATTTGTAACATTTGAAATATCCATCCGTATAAACACCATTAACCTTAAAATCCAAAAACAATGACTTTTGAAATTATGTTCGCAGTTCTCGGCTTTATTGGACTTTTTATTTTCTTTTCCTCATTCTTTACCGTCAAGCAGCAAACGGCTGTGGTCATCGAACGTTTTGGGAAATTCCTGAACGTACGCAATTCCGGTTTGCAGCTGAAGATTCCGGTTTTCGACCGTATTGCAGGCCGTGTAAACCTCAAGATCCAGCAATTGGATGTCATTATTGAAACAAAGACACACGACAACGTGTTTATCAAAATGAAGGTTTCCGTGCAGTTTAAAGTGATTCAGGATAAAGTGTATGATGCGTTTTACAAACTCGAATATCCGCACGACCAGATTACGGCTTATGTTTTTGATGTCGTACGTGCCGAAGTACCCAAGCTGAAACTCGATGATGTTTTCGAAAGGAAAGATGATATCGCCATTGCCGTGAAACGCGAACTGAATGATGCGATGATGACTTATGGTTATGACATTATCAATACTTTGGTGACCGATATCGATCCGGACATCCAGGTGAAAAACGCAATGAACCGTATCAATGCAGCCGATCGTGAGAAAACTGCTGCCGAGTTTGAGGCTGAAAGCTCCAGGATCCGTATTGTTGCCAAAGCCAAGGCTGAAGCGGAAAGCAAGCGTTTACAAGGACAGGGTATCGCCGACCAACGTCGTGAAATCGCGCGTGGTTTGGTGGAAAGTGTCGAAGTATTGAACAATGTCGGGATCAATTCGCAGGAAGCTTCCGCGCTGATTGTGGTGACGCAGCATTACGATACGTTGCAGGCCATCGGTGCCGATACGAATTCGAACTTGATTTTACTGCCTAATTCCCCACAGGCCGCAACCGATATGCTGAACAATATGGTCGCTTCTTTCGCCGCTTCAAATCAGGTGGGTGAAATGATGAAACGCAATACCCCTAAAATCGAAAAGAAGGAACCCCGTTTCAGGGACATGCCGGAAAATCCGGAAAACCCTGAGATTACGGTATAAAAAAGAGGCCTTGCGGCCTCTTTTCTTTTCTACACATTTCAATTTTTACGGTATAAATACAAAGAAAATAACCTATGTATCTATGCGGTAAAAAATATTAAATCTTAAATAGTTTCTTCAGTATAAACGACAACGCCATGCCTTTTATCGGGCCGGACAATCCGCTCAGGACATTCACCGCTACCGATGGCAAACTGTTCTTGATCATCTGCCCCGGCGACAGGCTGTCTTTTGCCCTTCCAAAACTCTGAGACAATTTCCTGAACTGAATTTCCTTCTCCAATTTCAGGATTTCAAGATCGCGGTCGATTTCCTCATAAGAGCTGTATCTTTTATTTTCCATGGCTTTAATCGTTGAAAAAGAATTCGGAGAATTTCTCGAGGATCGGGCCTTCGACAATTTTATCTTTGATACGGTACACGAAAAATCCGATGATCATATAAAATCCACCAATAATTAAAAATCCGTAAGCAAAATTATCCAGTGCATATCCAATCGCCAAAGCGCCTGCAATCGAGAAAAAAAGCATCACAAAAACAAAGACCATGCTCAACAGGAAAATCTTCAACAGCATCGTCGTCGATTTCATGGCCACTTTAAATAGCCACAATTTATAATACGACACGTTGGTTTCCAGGAAAGCTTTGGCCTGTTCCTGCAAATCGTCCGCGTTTTCCTTGATTTCTTCGAAAGCCATTATTGTTTGGTTTTTGAAGCTTCAGCTGTTTTTTTCAGTTCTGCGAGTTTTTTCTCCAAAGTAGCGATGACATCTTCTGTATGTTCATCTACATTGGCCACCAGGTCATCGAAACTGGATTCAAGATCGGCTTTGGTGGCTGAAAATTTTGATTTCACTTTTTCCGACAGTTCACCAAACTTGTTTTTAAGTTCATCTTTTTTGTCGTCAAAACCGCCTTTGATTTTTCCACGGGTGTTGGACCCTTTGTCCGGAGCAAATAAAATTCCGAGTGCTGCGCCGATGGCTGCTCCTGCCAAAACGGCGATGATGGTATTTCCCCTATCGTTTGCCATGATAATTTAATTTTAAAAATTAGAATTTTAAAGTTAAGGATTTTAACATTTAGTGGTGTTAACGCGCCGTTAAAAGTCGATATCTCAAAAAATGATTTTTAAAATATCTAAAACGCAAAATAAAGCGCGCTGTTAAATCCAATTTCAGTAAATGACAAAGAGGGTTCCGGAGTAAAATTTTTACAATAAAAGCGTTCTATGGAAGCTGATTTTAATTGATAAAACTAATATTTATTCCACCTTTAATAAGATTTATATATAATAAAAAAGCCCCTTGTAAAAAGAGGCTTTTGATATAAAAAACTGATGGTTTGAATTATTGTACTTTCAAAATTTCAGTTTGAAACTTTTCAAAGTTCGCTGCATCATTTTTGAGGTTTTCAATCACCGATTTTTTTACGAAAATTGATTCACTCCTTAAAGACATCGCATATAGTTTTTCCAAAACCTCGGCATCAACATCTGAATATTTGATCTTATCTGCATATTTCAGAATGAAGTTTGAAAAAAGCAACGACGATTTATTGTTGTTTACATTTTTTCGGATGGCATTCTGCAGCAAACTGAAACTGCTGATCGATTTGATGTTTTCAGCTATGAAATTTTCAATCGTTAAGCGTTCCTCATCGCTTTCCACCTTGAAATATTTATTGATTTCCTTAAGTGAATTATTAATGGCATTTTCCTCCTTTTTACCTTTTTCTTCCCAGGCATCTTTCAATCCGACAGTTTTATTAAAAACCGGTTTTTCAGCCGTAGAATCCTTATCAACCGTAAAATAACCCAATCTCTGAAACTGGAATTTATCTTCATTTTCAGCCGATTTCAGGCTCGGCTCCAGATAACCTGTAACGACTTTCAATGAATCCGGGTTTACAAATTCAAGGAAGTCCTTTTCCTTATGTGTATCGGGTGCTTCTTCATTGAAAAGGCGGTCATACAAGCGCACTTCAGCAGGAATCGCATGTGCAATCGAAACCCAGTGCAGTGTTCCGGACACTTTCCGTTGACTGGCTTCGGTGCCGCTTCCGCTTAAACTGTCCGTATCATAAGTGGCATGGATTTCAGTAATATTGCCATCTGCATCTTTTACAACACTTTCACCTTTAATGATATAAGCATTCTTCAGCCTCACTTCCCTGTCGATACTCAAACGGAAAAATTTTGCCGGAGCGTCTTCCATGAAATCTTCCCTTTCAATATAAATTTCCCTTGAAAAAGGCACTTTCCTGAAACCTGCCGTTTCGTCTTCCTGGTTATTTTCTGCATCAAGCCACTCTTCTTTTTCCTCAGGATAGTTGGTGATGATCAGCTTCACCGGATCCAAAACCGCCATGACACGAGGTGCTGTTTTATTCAGATCTTCACGGATACAGGCTTCCAAACGGGAAACATCGATCAGGTTATCACGCTTGGCAATCCCTATTACTTCAGCAAAATTACGTAGTGCAGCGGGGGTATAACCTCTTCTGCGCAATCCGGAAATCGTAGACATCCTTGGATCATCCCATCCCGTCACGTGATTGTCCTGCACGAGTTTCAGTAATTTCCTTTTGCTTACCACGGTATGGCTCAGGTTCCTTCTGGCAAATTCACGCTGTTTAGGCCTTACTTTATTTTCATCATAAATCTGATCCAGGAACCAGTCATACAATTCTCGGTGCGGAAGGAATTCAAGCGTACAGAACGAATGCGAAATCTGTTCGATATAATCGCTTTCGCCATGTGCCCAGTCGTACATCGGGTAAATGCACCAATCGTCGCCGGTACGGTGGTGGTGTTTGTGCAAAATGCGGTACATGATCGGGTCACGCATCAGCATATTGGTCGATTTCATGTCGATTTTCGCACGAAGGATGTGCGTTCCTTCGGGAAATTCACCTTTTTTCATCCTTTCAAATAAATCGAGGTTTTCTTCGATGGAGCGATTCCTGTACGGACTTTCGGTACCTTCAGTCGATGGCGTTCCCTTCTGTTCGGCCATAGCTTCCGAGGTCTGGCTATCTACATAAGCTTTACCATTTTTGATGAAAATCACAGCCCAATCGTACAATTGCTGAAAATAATCAGATGCATAGCGTTCCTCAGCCCATTTGTAACCAAGCCATTGCACGTCGCGTTTAATGGCATCTACGAACTCCTGCTCTTCTTTAGCTGGATTTGTATCGTCAAAACGCAGATTTACCGGGGCGTCGTAACTGATTCCGAGGCCAAAATTCAGCGCAATCGAGCTCGCATGCCCGATGTGCAGGTAACCATTAGGTTCCGGCGGGAAACGGAAACGCAGTTTAGCATTTGAAAGGCCTTTTGTAAGATCTTCCTCAATGATTTGTTCTATAAAATTCAGCGATTTCTCTTCGGTCGACATTAGAATAATTTTTGGGCAAAGATAGAAAAACATAGTTTAAAGTTTGCCGTTTAAAATTGCGTAAAACCTGTAACTTTAAGCCATAAACCTTGAACCTTTGATATGGGAACTATAAAACTCAAAAATATACGTACGCATTCCTTTCATGGCTGCCTTGAAGAAGAAAGTAAAATCGGGTCTGATTATATCGTAAACCTTGAAATCAAAACTGATTTGAGGAAATCTTCGGTTTCAGATGAGCTTTCGGATACTGTGGATTATGTCTTGTTAAACCGCATCGTTATGGAGGAAATGGCGATTCGTTCAAAATTGCTCGAACATGTCGCGCATCGTATCATCAAGCGCATTTTTAAGGAAATAGCGGCCGTTTCAAGGATTATTGTAGCGGTTTCAAAAGTCAATCCACCGATCAATGGCGACGTGGAATTGGTGACGATTGAGATGGAAGAGTATCGGAATTAAGTATTATTTTAAATTTTTAATATGGATTTTAAATCTCTGGATTTAATAAAGTTGCCTGCATAACTTAAACTTCAACATTTAAAATGAAAAAAGCTTCCCTTTCGGAAAGCTTTTCAGAGGCATCGAGCGGATTCGAACCGCTGTAGGAGCTTTTGCAGAGCCCAGCCTAGCCACTCGGCCACGACGCCATTATTTCTATGGAGCGCAAATGTAAATAAAAAGTTTAACTCCGCACAACTTTTTATGTATTTTACTTTTTATCATGCGGCCCAATAATATTCACCGCATCCTTCACGAACTTCTGGTCGCTTGGAAACCAGCCCTGCAGCATAATAGAGATCCCGAAAATGACCAAAAGGATACTCGTGACTTTCTTGATTTTCATAATATTGGCCGGAGTCATCTTGTTTTTCAGCTTTTTTGCCAAAAGCATTTTCATGATATCCACCGCGAGGTAAGTTCCTATTACTGAGGCAAAAAATATGGACATCCGGGAATAATCCAGTTGCAACGAAGGCCCGAAAGTAATGAAGACCAATACCCAGAAACCCAATACGCCCACGTTGATGAAATTCAGCAGGAATCCTTTCAGATAAAGGCTTCCGTAGTTTTTCTTTATGATTTCGAGTTCGGGTTCTTCGGGTTCTGTTTTGGCATTCTTCTTTAATTTCAGGTACGAAATAATGCCATAAGTCACCATAATCAATCCGCCGAAAATGTATAATGCGGGATCATCCTTAATCCTGTTGATCAATCGGTAACTGCTGAAAAAAGCGACGGCAATGAAAACAATATCAGCGGTAACGACACCCAAATCGAAAACCATTGCAGCACGGAATCCTTTGGTGGCGGCGGTTTCAAGCAATACAAAAAAAACAGGACCTATCATGAAACATAATAAAATGCCTAATGGAATGCCTAATAAAATGTCCTGAATCATTCGTTTTTGGTACTAAATTTTGTTCTGAAACCGGTGCTTGTCAACACAAATATAAATCAAAAATAAAATAAATTCCGAATCACTGTTTTGATTCTACAATGTCACCGCCCAAAACCGTCTTCTTGTTAATCTGTTTCGGATTGCCGTAAATCGTGATGGTCCCTCCTGCCCTGACCTTTGCATCTACGAGTTCCGTCGCTTGAACATCGGCTTCTCCTCCGGTTGTGATCGATACGGTAGTTTGTACTGTTTTCAATTCAGCGGCTTCAAGGATACCGCCGGTTCCGAGTGCCGCTTCCTGGTTTTGCGCACTTCCGTGGACTTTCACGATGCCGCCGGTTACCGATTTTATTTTTGCTTTGGAAACATCGAGTGCCAACCTGATTTCGGCACCTTCTTTAGCAGTAATTTCAAAAGAAGTCTGCCTGAAGATCTCGTCACTGATGATGTAAGCGCCTTCACTTCCATCCACACTCTGGATATTTTTGAAATACAATTTAGCTTTAACATCATCGCCTTCAAGCAGTTTACCGAACTTCATTCGTATTTTCAGGAGGCCGTTTTTGTTTACGATTTCTACTTCGTCGCTTCTTTTTCCGCTGATTTCAATCCTGTTTTCAGAAGATTGAATCAACTCTACATTAATCCGGTCAAAAACCTTGACATCACTGAAATCGCCAAGCGTTTTATTGGTTTGTGCCAAAGAAATATTGGCAATCAGTACTATCAGAATCAGGGCTAACTTTTTCATGTATCTATTTTTTAAAGTTTATTCATTGCGCCGGATGAAATGGAAATCAAGCTGTTTCTTCACCAGATCGGCATTTTTTACCTTAACGAAAACTTCGTCACCGAGTTGCAGTATATTTTTTGAAACTTCTCCAACCAGCGCATATTGCTTCTCATCAAACGTATAATAATCGTCTTTGATTTCACGGATACGGCACATGCCTTCACATTTGTTTGCCAGGATTTCCACGTAAATTCCCCATTCGGTAACACCGGAAATCACTCCCAAAAATTCCTCATCCTGATGGTCCTGCATGTATTTGACCTGCATGTACTTGATGCTGTCGCGTTCGGCATTGGTGGCTAAAGATTCCATATTAGAGGCGTGCTCACATTTTTCTTCATACAATTCCTCACTTACTGATTTGCCGCCATCGAGATAATATTGCAGCAGGCGGTGCACCATCACGTCAGGATAACGGCGGATTGGCGAAGTGAAATGCGAATAATAATCGAACGCCAGACCGTAATGGCCTATATTATCCGTTGAATATTTGGCTTTGCTCATGCTTCGGATGGTCAGGGTATCTACAAGATTTTGCTCTTTTTTTCCCTGGACATTTTCTAGTAAGTTGTTCAGCGACTGCGAAATATCTTTTTTGGATTTGAAATTGATGCTGTAGCCGAATTTTGAAATGATGCCCTGAAGGTTCATTAATTTGTCCTCATTTGGCTCATCGTGGATCCGGTACACGAAGGTTTTCTTTTGTTTTCCGATGAATTCCGCCACTTTCCTGTTGGCTAAAAGCATAAATTCCTCAATCAGGTGATTCGCATCTTTAGATTGCTTAAAGTACACGCCGACAGGTTCTGCATTTTCGTTCAGGTTGAATTTCACTTCGACTTTATCGAAAGAAATCGCACCATCGGCCATTCTTTTTGATCGTAAAATTTTAGCAAGCTCATCGAGCTTTAAAGTGGCTTCCACAATCGGATCGGGAACAGGATAAGCTTCACCGGTCAGGGAGATTTCTGCAGGGATGGTTTCGTCTTTTGTTTCTATGATATACTGGGCTTCCTCATAAGCAAAACGCTGGTCCGAATAAATCACGGTCCGTCCGAACCACTGGTTGACGACCACTGCTTTTTCCGTCAATTCAAAAATCGCTGAAAAAGTATATTTTTCTTCGTTCGGACGAAGCGAACACGCGAAATTCGACAACACCTCCGGAAGCATCGGTACCACGCGGTCTACGAGATATACCGAAGTGCCTCGTTGGTATGCTTCATCGTCAAGAATAGTTCCTTCTTCGAGATAGTAGGACACATCGGCAATGTGGATCCCGATTTCGTAGTTGCCATTTTCCAGCTTTTTGAAGGACAGGGCATCATCAAAATCCTTTGCATCTTTAGGGTCAATCGTAAATGTCAGCGTATCACGCATGTCGCGGCGCCTGGCGATTTCTTCGGGATGGATTTCCGTATCAAGCTTTTGCGCAAATACTTCCACATCGATCGGGAAGTCATAAGGCAAACCGTATTCTGCTAAAATCGCATGGATTTCAGTATCATGTTCACCAGGTTTTCCAAGTACCTTTATGATAGAACCGAAAGGACTGTCAGCTTTTTTCGGCCAGTCTTCGATTTTTGCAATCACGACATCCCCTTGTTCGGCATCGCCTATCTTATCTTTCGGGATAAAAATATCGGTATACATTTTGGCATTGGCGGTAGAAACGAAAGCAAAATTCTTTTGGATATCGATCACGCCGACGAACTCGGTTTTGCTTCGTTCCACGATTTCAATGACCTCGCCTTCAGGACGTTTGCCTTTGCGTCGGTTGTAAACATACACTTTGACTTTGTCCTTATCGAGTGCATGATTGAGGTTGTTTGTCGGAATAAAAACATCTTCAGCAAATTCATCTTTACAAATAAAATAGGCTGTTTTCCTGCTGGTCATATCGATCGTGCCTTCATAATAATCCTTACTGATGGCTTTCACTAAATATTTTCCGGGTTCTGATTCTATGATTTTATTCTGGGAAGCAAGGATTTTAAGGTCCTTTATAATTTCGTTTCGGCTTTTGGTATCGTCAACATCGAGGATGGCTGCAATCTGCTTGTGGTTAAAACCCTTATTGGCGTGTGCAGCGAGTATTTTTAGTATTTTCCCTGAGAAGTCTTTCTCTTTCTTTCCAAACTTTTTTGGCTTGTGACTCATATATTTTTTTCTTAAAGCGGAAAATTACGAATAAGAATCTACAACGCTTTCATTCGCTTTAACATTTATAAAAAATATAACGCTCCAACACATCCAAGTTTTCAACAACATTTAAAAACATCACAAAAAAAAGAAAATAGAATTTTAAAATTTTGGTGGTTATTATAGCGTGTTGATAGCTACAATAAATTTTTAAAAGATGGCATTGCTATGTAGTTTATACTTGTTATAACAATTTACTAACATTAATTTTACATTGCAAAAGACTGAAAATGAAGAAATTTTTAGGTTTAATTAACAGTTGTTGATAATTCAGAACAGGTAGTTTTTGTTGCAAAATTGTTTGATCAAACATGTTGATAAGCACAAAAAAAATAGGGATAACTCTTCAAAAAATTCATCAAACATTTCTTGGATTTGTCAATACTGTTTTGGATTAGGAATTTAATCCGTACGACCAAAAAAAACTTCTAAAAATCGTTTTTAAGTTATAAACAAAAGCTGTTAATTTAAAGTTGACTGAATATCAAGCGTTTGTAAAATGTATCAACATTGAAATAATTTAACATTTCTGCAAAGGAATTTGAATTAAACTTAAAGGAAGCACGGCTCATTGCCTTTGTAAAAGATTGTAACTAACTTTGTGCGACACAACTTAACACGATAACATGAAAATCTCCATCGGAAACGACCACGCAGGCCCTGATTATAAAAAAGCGATCGTCAAAATGCTCGAAGAAAAAGGGCATCAGGTAACCAACCACGGAACAGATACTACGGACAGCGTGGATTATCCGGATTTCGGGCATCCCGTCGCTCAGGATGTCGAAAATGGAAATGCGGACTTCGGCATCGTCATCTGCGGAAGCGGAAACGGTATCAACATGACCGTCAACAAACACCAGGGCATCCGTTCAGCTTTATGCTGGACCAAGGAAATTTCGGCGCTGGCGCGCCAACATAATAATGCAAATATCATCAGCATCCCGGCGCGGTTCACTTCAATCCCGCAGGCTGTGGAGATGGTCGATACGTTCCTGAATACCGCTTTTGAAGGCGGACGCCATGCCAACCGCGTGGATAAAATAGCTTGCAGCTAGCCCTTTAAAAATAACGATTAGGCACGAATGCCGTATAAATGTCGTATTAAAACCGTCATCAAAAGACTTTCTCCGGTTATAATTTTGTCCAAACTTTAAATATAAAAACATGGAAGCTATTGGAGAAAGAATTCTAAAAGTAAGGAAGCAGAAGGGAATGTCCCAGGAACAGCTGGCCGATTTGTCAAAAATCAATTTGCGTACATTACAGCGTATTGAAAAAGGCGATAACGAACCACGCGGAAATACCTTAAAGCAAATCTGCGAGGTTTTACAAATCAATATTGAAGAATTGGTGGATTATGGTAAAATCGATGACCGAAAGTACCTTGTTTTTCTTCATTTATCTGTAATGACAGGAATCATTATTCCTTTGGGAAACATTATTCTTCCTGCAATTTTGTGGCTTAACAAACGCGATAAAATCATCAATGTAGATGTTCACGGAAAAAGCATCCTCAATTTCCAGATTTTATTTACCATACTTGTAAATGTCTTTTTGGTCATAGGGGTTTATGGCAAAATCTCACATGACTATCAAATCCCGTCATTTTTTTATATTTATTACCTGTTGATCATAGTGGCTTTGCTTTACCCGATTTTCATTGCCTCAAGAATCAATAAAGGAAATAATAAAAAATTCTACCCGAATCTGATTAGATTTGTGAAATAAGAATCAAAACTTTATTTCAGAAATGACGGCTGTCCAATTCATACAAAACCTTGTAAATACCGCACCCAAAAACATTGAAAACACGCTGAAGCTCCTGGCCGAAGACTGTACTATCCCATTCATTTCCCGCTATCGCAAAGATCAGACCGGAAACCTCGATGAGGTTGTCGTCGAGCAGATTGCAAAACTGAATTCCGGGTACCAAGCCATCATCAAACGCAAGGAAACCATCGTGAAATCGGTTGCCGAGCAAAATGCGCTCACGCCTGAATTCCGCCAGAAAATCGAGCAAAGTTTCGACCTTCAGGAGCTCGAGGATTTGTACCTCCCTTTTAAGAAAAAGAAAAAGACACGCGCCGATGTAGCCCGCGAAAACGGACTTGAACCCTTGGCTAAAATCATTATGGCGCAAGGGAATGACGATGTCGATTTCGTCTCGACGCGTTTCCTGAATAAAAATGTAAAGAACGAAGATGAGGCATTACAGGGTGCGCGCGATATCATTGCCGAGTGGGTCAATGAAAATATCTATGTACGCAGGCAATTGCGCCGTTTATACCACCGCACCGGACTCATTGAAACCAAAGTCTCCAGATCGAAAAAGGACGATGAAGCTGCGCAGAAATTCAGCCAGTATTTCGACTGGTCCGAAAACCTGGCCAAAGCACCGCCGCACCGTTTGCTGGCGATGCTGCGGGCAGAAAATGAAGGATTTGTAAAGCTTAAGATTGAAACTGATCCTGAGGAAGCTTTTGATCTGGTTAGCCAGATTATCATAAAAAAACATAATGACACCACACCACACATACAACTGGCCATCGGTGACAGCCTGAAACGATTGCTGTTACCGGCGATTTCGAATGAAGCATTGCAGGAAGCCAAAGCCAAAGCAGATGCGAATTCGATCCAGGTTTTCGCGGCGAATTTAAGTCAGTTGCTTTTGGCAGCCCCTTTAGGCGAAAAGAGGATTTTAGCAATAGATCCCGGCTACCGCAGTGGCTGTAAAATCGTGTGCCTGGATGAAAAAGGCGACTTACTTTACAATGAAACCATTTATCCGCACGCGCCGCAAAATGAAAGCGCCATTGCAATGAAAAAAATAAAGTCGATGGTCAATGCCTATAAAATTGAGGCCATCGCTATCGGGAACGGAACCGCGTCACGCGAAACCGAATTTTTCATCAAGAAAATCGCGTTTGATAAGCCCGTGCAGGTTTTTGTGGTCAGTGAGGCCGGCGCTTCGGTTTATTCCGCATCCAAAATTGCGCGCGATGAGTTCCCGTCATATGATGTGACGGTTCGCGGATCGGTTTCCATTGGAAGGAGATTATCGGATCCATTGGCAGAATTGGTGAAAATCGACCCTAAAGCCATTGGCGTAGGCCAATACCAGCATGATGTCGATCAGGGAAAACTGAAAGAGGAATTGGATACGGTAGTGATGCGCTGTGTAAATTCGGTTGGTGTGAACGTTAACACGGCGAGCAGGCATCTGCTGTCGTATGTGAGCGGAATCGGGGAAAAACTGGCTGAAAATATCGTGCAATACCGTTCAGAAAACGGGCCTTTTGAAGATCGGAAGCAATTAAAGAAAGTGCCAAGGCTGGGCGAAAAAGCATTCCAGCAGGGCGCGGCTTTCATCAGGATTTCAAATGCCAGAAATCCGCTGGACAATTCAGCAGTGCATCCTGAAAGTTATCCTTTAGTCGAAAAAATGGCGAAAGACCTGAAGATTTCAGTACATGAACTGATTGCCAATAAGGAAAAAACCGCATTGATTTCAGCGGATAAATATGTTACACCTGAAATCGGATTGCTTGGACTGAAAGACATTATCCGCGAATTGGAAAAGCCCGGGCTTGATCCACGGAAGTCCGCAAAAGTGTTTGAATTCGATAGCAATGTCCGTACGATTTCCGATTTAAAAACTGGAATGGTATTGCCGGGAATTGTAAATAATATTACAAATTTCGGCTGTTTTGTAGATGTCGGCATCAAGGAAAGCGGGTTGGTACACATTTCCCAACTCAAAGCGGGGTTTGTTTCCGATGTGAATGAAGTGGTGAAACTGCACCAGCACGTTCAGGTAAAAGTGACCGACGTAGATGAAGCCAGGAAAAGAGTGCAGCTCAGTATGATTATATAAAAAATCCCGGCCTGAACCGGGATCTTGATTAAATCTTTTCGTCTTCTCTATGTGCAGCAGGAGCTTCATCTTCTCCTTTCGCAGCATTCTTGAATTCTTTTACGCCGCTTCCAAGCCCTCGCATCAGTTCGGGAATTTTCTTGCCGCCAAACATCAGCAAAACAATCGCAAGGACAAGAATCACTTTCATCGGAGTGATTTCACCAAGGAAAACATATAATATATTCATCTTTTTTGTTTTTATTTCACCTAAAGATAGGCATTAATCAATTGAAATCAAAATTCTAAGCCTTTTCTTCATCCTGTGGCGCCGGTGGCGGCGTTAATGGAGAAGTAGGCGCTATCGGGTCTGTTGAAGCGGGTTTTTTCTGTGCCGGGGTATCCTCTTTTGCAGCATTCTTAAACTCTTTTACACCGCTTCCAAGGCCTCTCATCAATTCCGGAATTTTCTTGCCACCAAAAAGCAGCAGGATAATTATAATGACGAAAATTACTTCCGGACCACCAAATTCGCCAAGAAAAACTATTGAAGAAACCATATATTCATATTAAAATAAGGCAACAAAGGTATAAAAAATCTTCTGCCTAATGAAACTACGCTTTTTATTTGTGATTTTTTTAAAATAAAAAAGAAAGCCCGCGTTATGTTATGGCGCTTTCCAAAACGGGCATTGATAAATTTTTATATTTGTAGCACAAACTCAGACCATGTCGGACAAAAGACTCAAAAGACAACGGATTAAAAAGAAACTGTTTACCAAAAACAGGCTGGTAATCCTGAATGAGGATACCTTCGAGGAAATCTTCTCCTTAAGGCTGACACTGATGAACGTTTTTGTGGTAGCCTCTGTAGGCGCCGTCCTGATCATTTTTGTAACGACCTATATTATCGCTTTTACGCCTTTGCGCGAATACATTCCCGGTTATGCATCGTCACAGCTTAAAAAAGACGCCACTGAACTTGCCCTGAAATCCGATTCGCTGACCAATGCCCTGAAAAAGAATGAAGCTTATATCACTTCTATCAGGAAAATCCTTACCGGTGACGTAGACTATGCCAAACTCAACAAAGATTCCATTACGGCAGGCCAAACGCTTGACGAAACAAAACTCAACATGGAACCAGGTGAGGCAGACTTAAAGCTTCGCAAAGAAGTTGCCCAGGAAGACAAATACAACCTGTTTGAGCAGGCTTCGTCAAAGGCTGGCGCTGTGCTTTTCTCCCCTGTTAAAGGCATGGTTACAGAACCATATAGTATCAAAAACCGACACTATGCGGTGGATATCGCTTTGGCAAAAGATACGCCGATCAAGTCCATTGCGGCAGGTTCGGTGATTTTTGCCGACTGGACCCCCACAAACGGGAACGTGATTTTGCTGCGCCATAACGACGGATTGATTTCGGTTTACAAACATTGCGAATCATTAAATGCAGAGCAAGGGGACAAAGTTAAAACCGGCGAAGTCATCGCCATTGCAGGCACCACGGGCGAACAATCGACCGGCGTGCACCTTCATTTTGAATTGTGGAAAGACGGCTACCCGATCGATCCATCACAATTCATAGAATTCGAATAATATGGCTTCAATCAAGGCGGTCGCCGCAAAAATTTTCGCTTCGCGAATTTTTAAGAAAACCCAAAAATGGGCACAAAATCCAGTGGCCACGCAGCAAAAAGTTTTTAAAGATTTGATTGCAAAAGCAGGTCAGACGCAATTCGGGAAAGACCATCATTTCAATCAGATTAAAAATCACGCTGATTTTGTAAAAAACGTCCCGGTCCGTGATTATGAGCAGCTGAAACCGTATGTTGAAAAAGTGGTTCATGGCGAAGAAAATGTACTTTGGCCCGGAAAACCGCTTTATTTCGCCAAAACTTCCGGAACGACCTCCGGTGCAAAATACATCCCACTGACAAAGGAGTCGATGCCATCTCACATCCAGGCGGCACGCGATGCGATTTTACATTACATCCATGAAACCGGAAATGCAGATTTCGTGAACGGCAAAATGATTTTCCTGCAGGGCAGTCCCGAACTCGATGAAAAAAATGGGATTAAACTTGGGAGATTGTCCGGAATCGTAGCGCATTATGTCCCGAAATATTTGCAGAAAAACCGTCTTCCATCCTTAAAAACAAATTGCATTGAAGATTGGGAAACCAAGGTTGATGCGATTGTAAAAGAAACCGTCAATGAAAATATGACGGTGATTTCCGGGATTCCGTCGTGGGTGCAGATGTATTTTGAAAAACTGAAAGAGAAAACCGGAAAGCCTGTCGGGACCTTGTTTGAAAACTTCAACCTGTTTATCTACGGCGGTGTAAACTATGAACCGTACCGCGCGAAATTCGAGAACCTGATTGGCCGCAAAGTGGACAGCATTGAACTATTCCCGGCTTCGGAAGGGTTTTTCGCCTACCAGGATTCGCAAAAGGAAAAGGGCATGTTGCTGCTTTTGAATTCAGGCATCTTTTATGAATTTGTAAAATCCGAAGAATTCTTTACAGAAAATCCTAAACGTTATACGATCGGCGAAGTGGCACTGGAACAAAATTACGTGCTCATCATTTCCACCAATGCCGGGCTTTGGGCGTATAATATTGGCGATACGGTGCAATTTACGTCACTAAAACCGTATCGTTTGATCGTCTCCGGAAGGATCAAGCATTTCATTTCTGCTTTTGGCGAACATGTCATTGGCAAGGAAGTCGAAAGGGCGTTACAGGAAGCGATCCAGGATACGCATGTCCGCATCAATGAATTCACCGTGGCACCGCAAATCAATCCGCAGAACGGACTTCCGTACCACGAATGGTTTATCGAATTTGAAAACGAACCGCAAAACCTGGAGGATTTTTCTTTGAAAATCGATAACGCGATGCGAAAACAAAACACGTATTACGACGATTTGATTTCCGGGAATGTGTTGCGGACGCTGGTCATTTCGAAAGTAAAGCCGAACGGATTCAACGATTATATGAAATCGATAGGAAAATTAGGCGGACAGAATAAGATCCCGAGGTTGTCGAATGACCGGAACATTGCAGGAGAGTTGGAAAATTTAAAGATTTAAAAATTGAAGAATTTAAAGATTGGAAGTTGGCTTTGTTTGACGTTGCTTGTTAGCTTTTCAGGCTTCAGCCAAATCCTTGGCATCGTAAAAGACAGCCTTTCCGGGCAACCGATCCCGTACATCAACATTTGGATTGAAAACGGAAATACAGGCACCACTTCTGAACAGGACGGGACCTTTTCAATACAGGCTGATGCAAGCAAAAACCTCGTTTTCACAGGAGTTGGTTATCAGGCGAAAACCGTAAAAACCGCAGACGCAGCCATTGTATTATTAAAGGAAGCCGTAATTAAACTGGATGAGGTAAAAGTTACGGCCAGAAAACCGTCAGACATAAAAGAAATAGAAATTGGCGGTTCTGAAAAAATCCACCACAATCAACTTTGTGGCGCAACACCATGGATTGATGCGAAATTTTTCCCTTTTGAAAACACGTATACCGAAACCCCTTTTATCAAAAATGCCATCATTTTTACCGAAAGCAATATTAAAGATGCCACTTTTAAACTCAGGATTTTTGCTGTAGCAGAAAACGGTTTTCCCGGCGCTGATCTTGTGGATGAAGATATTATTATTAGCGTGAAAAAAGGCGGGAAGAAAAATATCGTTGACTTGTCAAAGTACCATCTTTCCATTCCTGAAAACGGAATCTTCATCGGTTTTGAATGGATGATCATAGAAAGCAACAAGTATATTTATGAATACAGGGATGAAAACCGTAAGAAAAACAGTTTCGATACCTATGCCCCGACGGTGGTCTGTAATCCTGTAGAAAAGGAACATACTTTCCGTTTTCAAGGCGGCAAATGGTTTAAGAATGTAAAGAAGAGCACTTACGAAGGAAAATACAAAGGCACCGTGATTGAACCCGCGATAAATCTTACACTGACCAATTAAAAAATAAAAACCCTACATTTGCAGGTTAGAAAATAACATTTAATGAGTGAAGTTAAAAACATTTCGCGCTCCAGGGCGCAAGAATCGTCAGCAGCTATTGAACGATTGTACATTACCATCAGGCATTTATTCAACCGCGGTTTCTATAAGCCGATGGGGGTTTCAGGTGAAACCTTACGTGAAGCCTTACTGGATTTAAGGCCTGAAATTTACGGCTCCATTGCCGAAGAGAAAGTCGAATTGAGCGGCCTTTTGTATGTCATTGAAAGGCTTCCGGTCGGGATAGAGGAATGCCGTTTCATCAATTTGATTTCAGATGAAGGCTATTCGAAATCCCATTTCAAGGCCATTGTGCCACCAAAGCGGAAACGCAATTGCTACCGCATCGACGATGAGCAGATGAACGTGGAAATCACGCGCGGGCGCTCCGATATTTATGATATCCTGACCCACCTTACATTCATCTTCATCGAATCGCATAAGATTAAGAACCGCATCCTGCTTGATGAAAGCGGCGAAGTGTCCCGCGACTGGCAAAAACTGGAACAAACCGTCCTACAGACTAAAAAACTGACGCAGATCGAAAAGGAGAAAGCGATTTCGCATACAGCAAATATCCTTGGGCGCTCGTTCGCTGAAATCCTTTCGATTTATGACGGGTTCGGGAATGCTGAAAAGCCCGACCGTTTCCTGCACGTCATTTACTGGCTCGGGAAAGGCGCTTTGGAAGAGGTTTTGGAGAGCAGCAAACGCACCATTACCTTCAGCCCGATTTTACGCGAAAGGCTTGGGCACCACATCCACGGAGAAATCTGGGCCACGAATATCAAGCAGACCTTGAAGGAAAATAACCTGCTCGACAGGCCAATCCACATCATCAGCGCGAACATGCACAGCGTGATGAATTCGATTTTCGCGCCTTATGTACACCGCATCAAATACAAGGACAAGCCGGATTTCCATGTGTATGAAGAGCTGAGCAGGCCCGGAGCACATGACGTTCGTGACAAAGTGGAAGATTTTGCAAAGCTTCACGGCATGATTTCACTGCCGGATACTTCTGGTACTAATATTGACGTGCAGATTTTCGATACAGCCAAAATTGACTGGAAAAAATCCACTTTTGCAAAAGCAAAGCCAAACGGAGAACCCGTAATCATCGTTATGGATTATGCCTTTGGCGAACAGGCTTATGAAACAATCGACGAATTGCTGAAACCATACCAGGAATCGAAAAATAAAAAGCATTTCCTGAATGTAGAATCCGTGTCGATTATGGGGAAAGCCGGTATTCTGGAAGGCGGAAAAGGCGATATCATGATTCCGTCAGCGCACATCAACGAAGGCACCGGCGACAATTACCCGTTTGAAAATGAGCTGACAGCTGAAATGCTTGAAGGGAATGATATCCCGGTTTTTGCCGGACCGATGGTCACCGTTTTAGGGACTTCATTGCAAAATAAGGATTTGCTGAAGTTTTTCCACGACTCGACCTGGGGTGTAATCGGATTGGAAATGGAAGGCGCTTACTACCAGAAAGCGATACAATCGGCTTCGAAAATAAGGAAGAGCATCAATCCCGATGTGAAAGTAAGGTATGCCTATTACGCTTCGGATAACCCGCTTGAAACCGGAAGCACACTCGCTTCAGGAGGATTGGGTACCACAGGGGTAAAGCCGACATACCTGATCACAATTAAAATACTAGAACAAATCTTTAACATAAAATAAAGCATAAAATGAGTAATACCCCTAAAAACGTTCCGGAAGACAAGGAAATTGACCTGTCCCAGATTTCCAAAAAGATTAACAGTGGATTTAAGAATATTGGTACAGGTATATTTAAATCAATCCGGTTTTTTATAAAAAATGCGGTCATTATCCTGATATTGTTTGCTGTAGGGGTCGGATTGGGAATTTTCATGGACAGCAACCAAAAGAAGTACAACCATGAAATCATCGTATTGCCGAACTTCGGGAGCTCGGATTATCTGTATGCTAAAATTGAGCTGATCAATTCCAAAATCAGTGAAGGAGATACTGTTTTTCTAAAAAAAATGGGATTACAATTCCCTAAAAACATATCAAAACTAAAAATAGAGCCTATCATTGACCCTTACAATTTTGTAAGGGACAGGGAGGAAAACATGGATCTTCTACGTCTTATGGCTGAAAACGGAAGTATCGACAAGGTTTTGAAAGATAAGATTACAAGCAAAAATTATTCCTATCACCAAATCACTTTCTCCACCAAAGGCAAGGCCACGGACGCAAACACCATACAACCGCTGCTGGCGGCCTTAAACGACAACGATTATTTGAAAATCATCCAGAAAGAAGCGCTTGAGAATGTAAAGCAAAAGATGCAATATAACGAACAAACCATCAACCAGATCAATGCCCTGCTTGATAATTTTTCCAATGCTGACGGAAAAGGCGCAAAAAACGGCAACCTGATTTATTACAGTGAGGACACGCAGATTGATGAGGTTTTGAAATCAAAATATAACCTTGTTACCGAACAGGGAAACAGGAGGATTGAGCTTATCAATTATCAAAAGATCATAAAGGACATCAGCATTGTTTCGAATATTGAAACACCTTCGTCGGAAACTTATGTTTTCCCGGTGCTTTTAATCGTACTGTTTATTTTTGGAAAATTGTTCATTCGTTTTTATAAAAGGCAATCCTTAAAATTTAAGGAAAGCACAGCAAACTAAATTATGAAAGGAATTATTCTTGCAGGCGGTTCCGGAACGCGTTTGCATCCGTTGACTTTAGCGGTAAGTAAGCAACTGATGCCGATTTACGACAAACCGATGATTTATTATCCGCTTTCCACCTTACTGTGGTCGGGAATCAGGGAAATATTGATCATATCCACGCCACATGACCTGCCGCTTTTCAGGCAATTGCTGGGCGACGGCTCGCGATTGGGCTGCATTATTGAATATGCCGTGCAGGAACACCCAAACGGACTTGCGGAAGCATTTATAATCGGTGCTGATTTTATAGGAAATGATAAAGTGGCGCTCGTTTTAGGCGATAATATATTTTATGGCACCGGATTGGCTGATTTGCTTCAATCCAACAACGATCCCGACGGTGGGATTATTTATGCCTATCATGTGCATGATCCCGAACGCTATGGCGTAGTTGATTTTGATGATAACGGAAAAGTGCTCTCAATAGAAGAGAAGCCGATTTCTCCGAAATCAAATTACGCTGTTCCCGGAATTTACTTTTATGACAATGATGTGGTTGATATCGCCCATAACATTAAACCAAGCCATCGCGGCGAAATCGAGATTACCGACGTAAATAAAGAATACCTCAAAAGAGGCAAGCTTAAGGTAAGTATTCTTGACCGCGGCACAGCGTGGTTCGATACCGGAACATTTAATTCATTGATGCAGGCATCGCAATTCGTTCAGGTGATTGAAGAAAGACAGGGACTAAAAATCGGTTCCATTGAGGAAGCGGCTTATAAAATGGGTTTTATAGGCGAAGAACAACTGCGTAAAGTGGCAGAACCGTTGCTTAAAAGCGGATACGGCAAACATTTACTAGATATAATTTAACCTAATGAACTTCATCGAAACGGAACTCGAAGGCTGTTTTATCATCGAGCCGAAACTGATTTATGACGGAAGAGGTTATTTCATGGAAAGTTTCAATGAAAGGATTTTCCGCGAAAAAACCGGTACGGATACTCACTTTGTCCAGGACAATCAATCATTTTCGTCGAAAGGGGTACTCAGGGGACTGCATTACCAGACCGGCGATCATGTACAGGCAAAGCTCGTCAGGGTATTGCAGGGAGAGGTACTGGATGTAGCTGTGGATCTCCGACCCGGGTCACCAACTTTCGGAAAACATGCCGATGTCATACTTTCGGCTGAAAATCAACGCCAGTTCTTTGTTCCAAGGGGCTTTGCACATGGATTTCTGGTGCTTAGCGAGACGGCTACTTTTTTTTATAAATGCGATAATTTTTACAACAAAGAATCCGAAGGCGGCATTATGTATAATGATCCTGACATTAATATCGACTGGCAATTCAATCCAGCCAACCTGATCATCTCTGAAAAAGACCAATTTCTCGACAATCTCGCCAACGCAAGAAAAATATGGTAGTTTTAGTAACCGGTTCTTCTGGACAATTGGGGCAGTCATTGCAGAAAATAGCAGCAAACCATCCACAGATCATTTTCCATTTTTATAGCTCGTCTGAACTTGATATCACAGACTTAGCACAATGCGAAACAGTTTTTTCTGCTGTAAAACCTTCATATTGCATCAACGCTGCGGCGTATACAGCAGTTGATAAGGCCGAAAGCGAACCGGCGAAAGCATTTGCCGTAAACGTGACAGGTCCTGAAAACCTGGCGAAGGTTTGCAGGGAATTCGGGACATTGCTTATACATATTTCCACAGATTTTGTTTTCGACGGAAATGCAGACAAACCTTACACCGAAGAAGACCTGCCCAATCCAACGGGTGTTTACGGTAAGACAAAATTAGAAGGTGAAAAAGCCATTGCTGCGATTTGGGATAAGCATTTCATTGTCAGGACCTCCTGGGTTTATTCTGATTTTGGCAATAATTTCAGGAAAACAATGTTAAGGCTTGCTTCAGAAAAAACGAGTTTATCGGTGGTTAACGATCAATTCGGAACACCTACAAACGCTTTGGATTTAGCCGAGGCTTTGATAACAATGATAAGGAGTGGGAAAAATACTTTCGGGATTTACAATTTCAGCAATGAAGGACAGTGTTCATGGTATGATTTTGCAAATAAAATATTTGAAATCAATAAAATTAAAATAGATTTACAGCCAATTCCGACAACACATTATCCAACGCCGGCGAAGCGTCCGTATTTTAGTGTTCTGGATAAAAGTAAAATAAAGAAAACGTTTGGAATTGAAATCAGTAATTGGGAAACGAGCTTAAAAAATAAATAGTGAAGAGTAATCCTGAAATATCGATTGTAAGCCCGATTTATAAAGCGGAGGGTTTTTTAGACAAATTGGTCGCTGAAATCGAAAAGGCCATGCTTACCCTCGATGTTGATTATGAAATAATTCTCGTTGATGACAGAAGCAAAGACAATTCATGGGAAATCATGAAAGTCCTGTCTTCAAAAAAACCCCACGTGAAAAGTGTCCGGCTCAGTCGGAATTTCGGGCAGCATCCCGCAATTATGGCAGGATTAAGCCAGGCGAAAGGGGAGTGGACTGTCGTCATGGATTGTGATTTACAAGACCAGCCGAAAGAAATCGTAAAACTCTACAACAAGGCACAGGAAGGTTTCGAAGTCGTGCAGGCAAGAAGGAAAAACAGGGAAGACAGTTTCCTGAAAAAGCTTTCATCGAAGATTTTCTCTAAAGTTTACGGTTACTTTACAGATACAAAGTACGATAATGAAATAGCAAATTATGGGATTTACCATAAGCAAGTCATTAAGTCAGTGCTGGAGGTATCCGATTACATCAAGTTTTTCCCATTATTCATAGCTTTTGTCGGATACAAATCTACATCCATCATTGTGGAACATGCACCAAGGGATTCGGGAACGACAAGTTATAGTTTTTCGAAATTGGTGAGCCTGGCTTTCAATACCATAATTTCGTTCTCGAATAAACCGTTGAAGCTTTTTGTGAAATTCGGAATGATCATTTCCCTGCTGTCATTTTGCGTCGGGATTTATTATATTTATCAGGCGATGCATCATGAAATCGAAGTGCTCGGATTTACCTCGATCATGGTTTCAATATGGTTTTTATCCGGCATTATCATAACAACGATCGGCGTCGTAGGGATTTATGTCGGAAAGATATTCGACCAGACTAAAAACAGGCCTGTATATATTATCGACGAAATCATATGATAAAGCGATTGGATTGGGACAGCGATTTTTTCGGATTAAGGATTGGCGAGGCTTTTTATGAAGAAAAATTAACCTCCACACCGGACTATGACTTGTTGTATGTAAAGGCAAACAACGATTTTGATGCCCAGATTGAAGGATTTGAAAACGGATTTTCAGAAGTGAAGCTGGTTTTTTCTAAAGCACTTGTCGAGGGCAATCACGAAGCAAATCCTATTGTTTCTATTGACCAAATCCCATATGATAAGCAAGAAATCTACGATCTGGCTTATGAAAGCGGGAAATTCAGCCGTTTCTTTTTAGACACACATTTTACTGTTGAAAAATTCCGTGAACTATACCAGAAGTGGATTGACAATTCTATTTCAAAAACAATCGCAGATGATGTTCTGGTGTATGTTGAGGGAAACGACATTACGGGTTTTGTGACCTATAAAACCAACAATGATTTGGCAACAATCGGCCTGATTGCCGTTAGCCCTGATCACCAGGGAAAAGGAATTGGAGGGAAGTTGCTGCAATTCCTGGAAGGCAGTTTATGGAAAAAAAACATTCGCAAACTGCAGATACCTACTCAGGAAAATAACCTGGCTGCCTGCAATTTTTATAAGAAGCAAGGGTACGGAATTTCCGAAAGAACATTTATAAAGCATTATTGGAGTGTTAAATTAATATAACAGGCATGAAATTTTTTAGTAAAAACCATGGAGTTTTCGAGTTGATACTTGTGGTGCTTTTGATATCGATCTTCAATCATTTGACATACGTCGTTGCCACGGACATCCAATTGCATGCCCAATTTATAAAAAGTTATACCGATGGACAGATGCCGTTTCAGGTAAACTTTTTATATTATTTTACGGTATATGCTTTGAGTTTTTATTCAAAAGACCTGATTCTATTACTGTTTGTATCTATTTATGTATTGGCGGCAATTTCGTATTTAAAGTATTATGTTGCCAAAAAAATCATCCATTCTGAGATTGGGACGATTGCCAAAAAACCCATTATCGTCTCTTCATTAGCTGCGTTTTTACTGCTGGTTTGTTTTAGCCTGCCTTCAATTTTATATCTTGATAACATCTATTACCTGGCAAATTTCCCGGCGAATATCTGGCATAATTCTACGATTATATTTGCCATGCCATTTGTGATATTGTTGTTTTGGAATTCGTTACAGCAAATTTCAGACTATAAACCCACACGCACGCTTGTCATCATATTGCTGATTGCGGTCAATATTGTAATCAAACCCAGTTTTATATTTGTATATGTGGTAGCATATCCGCTGCTCAACTTCCTGAAGTATAAATTCAGCAGGCAGTTTTGGATCAACATCATTCCTGTTTTTGTGGCCTTTTTCTTTGTCATCCTGCAATATTATTATGTTTTTATTTCTGCTGAGACCGTGGCAAAACAATCGTCAGTAAAGATCGATTTCTTTAACGTTCTGGCACATTGGACCGGATCCACGCATTGGTATCAGATTTTGCTTATTGTAGTCAGTACAATCATCTCAAGTTATTTGTTCCCGATTGTGTTTTTGGCAAAAAACAGGCGACTTTTGAAGCAGGATATGGTTTTTTTTGCTGTTTTATGCACGGTTGTCGGCTTGCTGATCTTTTATGCCTTGAGCGAAACGGGCGAAAGGGAATTCGACGGTAATTTTATATGGCAAACCTTTATGTGCAGTTTCTTACTGTTTTTCGTTTGCATCATTCAGTTACTGAAATCCATTTTCACCAATCCGCTTGGCTGGCGCGCTCATAAAATAGAGATTGTTGCTTTTTTACTCCATTTGATATCGGGGATTTATTATTTTTATCGACTAACATTTTTAGACACTTATAATTAAAATGCTGCCATTTAATAAACCGTACTTTACCGGAAACGAAACAAAATATATTGAAGACGCTGTAAGCTCAGGAAAAATTTCAGGCAATGGCGATTATACCAAAAAATGCCAGGCTTTTTTCGAGCAGCATTATGGCTTCAAAAAATGCTTGCTGACCACGTCGTGTACTGATGCACTTGAAATGGCAGCGATATTAATCGATATTCAGCCGGGTGATGAGGTAATTATGCCAAGTTATACGTTTGTTTCCACAGCAAATGCCTTTGTGCTGAGAGGTGCTAAGATTGTTTTCGCTGACAGCCGCAAAGACCATCCCAATATGGATGAAAATGCGATTGAAGGATTGATCACGACAAAAACAAAAGCCATTGTGCCTGTCCATTATGCCGGTGTTGCCTGCGAAATGGATACCATCATGGAAATCGCAAAAAAGCATAACATTTACGTCATAGAAGATGCAGCTCAGGCAATCGACAGTTATTACATTGGAAAGGACAACATCCGAAGACCCCTTGGATCCATTGGCCACATGGCGGCTTTTTCGTTTCATGAAACCAAGAATATCATTTCAGGGGAAGGTGGGTTATTGGCCATAAATGATGAGGAATTTATAAACAGGGCCGAAATAATTTGGGAAAAAGGAACTAACCGATCCTCCTTTTTCAGGGGCGAAGTTGATAAGTACGGCTGGGTAGATATCGGAAGTTCCTTTCTGCCATCAGAAATCATAGCGGCTTTCTTATGGGCGCAACTGGAAAACTTAAAGCAGATTCAAACCGTCCGGAAAAACCATTGGGAAGGCTATTTCGATAAACTAAGCGATTGGGCCGGTGCAAATCAGATAGAATTGCCTAAGGTTCCGGAATATGCTACCAATAATGGGCATATGTTTTACCTGGTTTGCAACAGTTTGGAACAAAGGACAAAATTGCTGGGTTATCTGAAGCAAAATAGGATATTGGCTGTTTTCCATTACATAAGCCTCCACACAAGCCCGTTTTATGCGCCAAAGCATGAAGGTGGCGAATTGCCTGAGACAGATAGATTTACGGACACCCTGGTGCGGCTGCCGCTCTTTTATGAGTTGAATCCCGATGAAGTAATCGAAGCGCTCTTAAAATTTTAAAAGTCATCATAACCCGGATTATTCGATATTAAGCGGAGATCCTTTTTCGTTTCCTAACTTCACCACTACGATGTTGTTGAACATCTTAACGGATTCATGGTTTGGCCAGATTGGCATTTTAGCTATAGAATCCTTTACGGAGTTAAACTGCTCTTTTGTATCAATCATCCTGTACTCCGCGACATCCGCTTCCCTGAAGAAATTCGTGATGCGGTAATTATTCCCATTATCCCATACAAAGATTGAACCACTGAAAATCTCTGAATTTTTCAATTGGAATTTCTGGTAATTGTCAAACGGGAAGTGCCCGTAAAAATAAACATACTTATCCGAAGAAGAGAAATCAGGGTATTTCGACTGGATTGTAAAATCGATTTTTTCCGCAATTTTTTTATCGTATTTATATATTTTATGAACAGCATTAAAGAGGTTTGTCACAAAGTAAAAATTTACGAGTACGATTACGGTCAAAACGGTTTTGGTAATCATCCTGGTGCTTATATTAAAATGATCTGCGACGAATACTATAAGAAATGCGAAGACAAGGTTGGATGTCAGGTATAAGCGCGGAGGATGGTATCCATTCGTAATGATGGAAGACATCATAAAAGGAAGCATCAGAATCACCAGAAGCGTGACGAAGCGAACGGCAATATGTTTTTTTGCGATAAAAAAGTACACCAATAAACACAATCCCGACAAGGTTGCCACAGTAAAAAGCTTTTCGCCATAGTAAAATGCCCCGAGAAGGTTTTTCCCCCAAATGGAGCAAAAGTTCAGAAACCGGTTATCAGTCGAACCTTCTGAAACAAACGAGGTGAGGTATCCGCCTTGCTGGATAGGGCAAATGATCTTCACCGATATGTAATATAATAATAACGCAACGATCAGGATACCGCCAAAAAGCAGTATATTTTTAATCTCTGACTTTAAGCTGAATGTATCCTTAAAGGAATTTTGGAAAAATAAAATGGCATATATCGCCGTAGGAACCAATATAAATGCCTGGTACATTGACAGTGTAAACATCAGCAGCAAGGCAACTGATAAAAAAAGCAGTACTTTCTTTTTCGGTGATGGCGTTTCAATTCCTTTCTGAAATAACTCCACAGCAAAAACAGACAGTAAGACGCCAAGCGCAGCAATATCGGCCATCATTCCAAAAACAACCTGATAGGAGATTTGTGGAAAAGTCACAAACAAGGCACAAAAAAACAAAGCGGAATACCCCTGGAATTTAAACAAATTGGTTAAGCGAACAGCCGCAATGCTGAATAAGAACAGGCTTAACGCAAGCGAAAAATATTGTAAATGCCCTTTGAATAAGTGATACACGATCAGGTTTTGCCCCCATCTTCCTAAATCCAGTCCGTAATCGGGCAAAATAGGAATCTCATTATCAATACTTACAGTAAAATTCGTAAGGGCAAATCCGTACGTGAGGATGGCTAATAAAAAAGAAAAAACAAATAATTTGTACGTGTTGTAAGTGCTGATATTATTGGAGTTTAACATAAAAATATTAAATAAGGAAAAGGATTAATTATATTTGTTTATTAAAAAAATAATCATTTAGTTTGCAAAATAAAGCAAATAAATTGTAACTCTCTAATCGAAAACCACATGAAAGCCGGATTTTATTGTATATTATCTCTTTTTATTTTAACTGTTGTAGGCTGCAAAGACAAGCCAGATGGACCTGATGGAAATCAAGCTCCTGAAGTTGAGGCCGATGTGTTTAAGGTGGTGATTAATGCCGTCGTAAAAAAGAACGACGACTTTTGTGTATTATATACTCAAAACGGATCACTGGAATTTAACGAAGGGACCTGGAAAGGCGTTACAGGAATGGAAAATGAGCAAGCCATCGAGATTGCTTTACCGGCAAATGTATACCCAACGCAATTGAGACTGGATTTAGGAAAAGGCCAGGAACAGGATGACATGGTAATCAAATCTGTTAAATTTGAATATGCAGGTAAAACCAGAGAATTAAAAGGTGCGGAATTGGGATTGTTCTTCAGGCCAGATCCATCAAAATGTACATTTGATTCTTCAACCGGCGTGATCAAAGCTTTAGTGAAAGACGGAAAAAAACAAACGCCTTCCTTATATCCTAATGAGGCTATAATGGCAGCAGAATTGCCTAAACTGGCGATGTAAATCTTAAATATATCTTTCGAAAGCCATAGTATTCTATGGCTTTTGTTTTTTATATTATTCAAATTCGGTGTTAACCAATGATAAAAGAAAAACTACTTTCTGTACTTTATAAGAAAAAGACAAAAGACTTTTTTGTATACGGAATCGGACAGGTTGTAAATATTCTGACACCATTATTGATTACCCCATACCTGTTGTTTGTGTGCGGATTTGAAAAACTCGGCGTGATTGCCATGGGCCAGGCGTTCGCATACATCCTCATTGTAGTGGTTGATTACAGTTCCTACATCGTGGGCGTTCGCGAAACGTCTATCAACAGGGATGACCATGCCGCACTTCAGGACATCTTTAAAACCAATTATGCGGCAAAGTTCCTGCTGTTGTTGCTGGTGTGCCTGATTACGTTTTTACTAACGGTATTTGTGCCTTACTTTCGTGAAAACATGGTCGTTTTTTATCTGAGCTTAAGCATCATTGTGGGCCAGTTTATCAACCCGACGTGGTTTCTGCAGGGCATTGAAAACTTCTTATGGATCACAATAATCAATGTCATCTCAAAAGCAATAAACGTTATAGGAGTGATTTTGCTTATTACCTCCGCAGACGATTACATTTACGCCAATCTGTTACTTGGCGGCGGGGCTATCGTAGCCAACCTGATAGGGTTCCTGTGGTTGGTGAAAAAATATAAATTTTCCTTCAGGGATTTTTCTTCAGTTGCCATTGCGGATTTGTTAAGGAATAATTTTCCGTTTTGCGTTTCCCAGCTGTTTTTTGCGATAAGGAATTATTCTTCAGTAATGATCATTGGTTTCTTTGCCGGAAATTATGTGGCGGGACAATTCAAGGTCATCGAGCAGATTGTCAATCTTTTCCGGACTTATTTACAGATGTTCTTTAAGTTTTCCTACAGCTATATTTGTTTTGAAATCGACAGGAATCTGAAAAAAGGCATACATTTGTGGAAGAAACTAAACGGGCTCAATACCATTTTCCTTATCGTGTTGCTGACTGTGGTTTTCTTTTTTTCAGACCTGGTGCTGAGGTTTTTCAAAGTCGACAAAACAATGCTCCTGGAATTCGTCAGCTACCTGCACATCGGATTATTGATCCCACTGCTCATAGGCGTGACATTGCCCATGGAACAGCTTTTATTCAGCCTGAACAAAAATCGCTATTATATCAGCATTACGATTGCATCAACGATCCTGAATGCCGTAGGTATAACAATTGCAATGACCTATTTTGCATTAAGGGAAGCCTTTTTTGTGCTGATTATAACCGAGCTTTGTTTGATATGTATATATTTACTGATATTAAAACCTTATTTTGCGGTATCTGATCCGAAGCACTAAATAAAATACTTTAAAATTCCGAATGAGTTTCATTAAGCTACTTTATAAGAAGATTTACCAAAAACTTAATTATGATGTCCAGAAGGCACTGTTGTTAAACGGCAAAATCTTATCAAACCAAAACAACCAGAAACAACAAATCAAATCCCTGGATGAGGTTGAATTCCAGGTTTTTTCACAACGCGGCGAAGATGGAATCATCCAATATATTATCAATAAGATTGAAATTCCAAACAAGATTTTTGTTGAATTCGGCGTAGAAACTTATACCGAATCCAATACAAGATTCCTGCTTTTTAACGATAATTGGTCAGGACTTGTCATAGATGGTTCAGAAAAAAATGTGGACTTCATAAAAAAAGACCTGGTGTATTGGAAGTATGACCTTGTTGCCGTAAACAGTTTTATTACTAAAGAAAACATCAATAAGCTGATTGGCAACTACACTTCTGTTAAAGATATCGGGCTGCTGAGTGTCGATATCGATGGCAATGACTACTGGGTTTGGGAGCAGATTGATTGTATCAATCCACGAATAGTGGTATGTGAATACAATTCGGCATTTGGGAGCAAAAAGAAAGTTACGGTACCCTATAAGCAGGATTTTGTCCGCAGCAAAGAACACTACTCCGAACTCTATTTCGGCGCGTCGCTTGCTGCATTTTGTGATTTAGCCGATAAGAAAGGCTACGACTTCATCGGAACAACACGGGCAGGTGTAAATGCTTATTTTGTAAGGAAAGATCTTTCGGCGCCGTTTTTGAAATACAATCCGGAAACCGGCTTCAATGAATCGGCCAACAGGGATTCGAAAAATGAGAAAGGGGAACTGCTCTTTTTAAGGCACCACGAAAGGCTGAAGATGATTGAAGACCTACCGGTCTTTGACATTGAAAAGCAGCAGCTCACTAAAATCAAGGACATCAACTGGTCCCAAGATAAATAAGCTGGTAAGCCATGATATCCATCCGCAAAAGTACATTCCACAAGTCCTTATTAATCGCATCAGTGCTGGTGTTGCTGTTGACGAGTTATGAAATAACATTCCTCGTATGGTCATTGTCGGCTTTTGTTTCATTGAGGAACCGCTACTCCGTGCAAATATCCAAACTGATCCTTGTATTTTCCGTGATTATGCTGATTGCGCTTTTCAGTTCTTTTTTCAGGGATTTCAGGGCTTATAATTTTTTCAGGGATGTTGCCTACCTGCTCAAACCGATCCTCGGACTGCTGGTAGGATATAATTTTTGCAAAAGCGTCGGAAAACAGGCCATTATCACCATAATCTATTCCGGTGTTGCCCTCGCGGCGATACACATAGCCACCGTAGGATTTTACTATGTGGTATTCGGGATAAGGAACATCAACGAACTGAGGCAATACGGGGGTTATTTCGACGATTATGAAATTTACATCCTGGTACTTCTCCTATTCTATAAGAAATTTGACATTGGGTTAAAACAGACCACGGTCTATCTATTCATAGCGGTTATTGCGTGTTCGTCGTTTTTATACCTCGCCAGGACGAACATCATACAGTTCCTGATCCTGGTCCTTGCCATGAAAGGACACTTGAGGATGACAAAGCGGAGCCTCGGGATATTGGGCGCGTTCATCATCATCTCAAGCCTGTCCTATACCGCTATTTACTATTCTTATCCACAACGGAATGCACAAGGCCTTGAAGCTTTTTTCTACAAGATAAAAATTGCCCCGATTGAAGCATTTAAAACGCACATCAATGAAAACGACTGGAAAGAATTCAACGATAATTACCGGTCTTTTGAAAATATCATTACCGTAAAGCAGGTGACCGGCCATGGCTGGTTTACCATAATTTTTGGTGAAGGAATGGGCTCTACAATTGATATTGGCAGGGAAATGTGGACCAACGACGGGGAATACATCCGCTATGTCCCGGCATTGCATAATTCCTATATGACGATTTTCCTTAAATCAGGGCTTTTAGGGGTTTTGCTTTTGATTTACAGCATGCGCCTCGTCTATAAGCATCCAAAGGCAAACAGCGACATTATCCGCAATATCAATTACCTGTTAGTAGGAAGTGCAGTCTTCCTGATATTATCTAATTGGGTTTTTATGGGTTTTTACCTGAAACTGGATAATAAATCCATTTTTATCGGTTTTTTACTATGCTATAAAGAGCTGCTTTTAAAAGAACAGGAACAGTATGAAAACACCTAAGAGGCTCCGCATATTTGTGGATTGCCATGTTTTCGACAAAGGATTTCAGGGCACCAGGACATACATTCAGGGATTATACCTGGAACTGATCAAAGACAATTCGAGGCATTTTTTCCTTGCGGCTTCAGACACTGGCAATCTGCAGGACATCTTCGGAAAGGCAGAAAACATTACCTACCTGAAATACAAATCATCAAAAGCCTTATCGAGGCTGGGTATTGAAATACCCCGTATGATAAGGAAAAATCAAATTGATTTCGCACATTTCCAATACCGGGTGCCACCCGTAAAGCTTTGCAGGTACATCGTCACCATACATGATGTGCTTTTTGAAGATTTCCCGGAAGATTTCCCAAAACTCAACCGGCTTCAAAGCTTCCTTACCTATAAGGCAAGCGCACGAATGTCGGATATTGTCCTGACTGTTTCGGACTATTCAAAAAAGCAGATAGAACGTCACCTGAAAGTAAAAAGGGTATGGGTAACGCCGAATGCAGTGGAAGACGTTTTTTTTGAGCCGTATGACAAAGCTGGCGTAACCGCTGCAGTATCAGGGAAATTCGGGATATCGTCGCGGTATATCATCTACGTCAGCCGTTGGGAACCCAGAAAAAACCATCATCTGTTGCTGGAACAATTCGTTAACCTGGGATTGTTCCGCGATTTTAACCTGGTCTTTATTGGCGACACTACTTTTCATAATAAGAAATACGATCAGCTTTTCGACAGCCTTGATGACGATGTTAAACGGAAGATTTTCAGTTTCCAGAAAGTAAGCTTTCCGGACATGTTGCTGCTTTTAAGGGGTGCGGCAATCGCAGTATATCCTTCAAGAGCAGAGGGATTCGGTATTCCGCCACTTGAATCGGTTGCTGCAAGGATACCCACAATCACATCGAATCTTACCGCGATGGCGGATTTTGATTTCCTGGAAGATGTTTCTTTCGATCCTGCCAACCCAAAAGACTTTGAGGAAAAACTGGTATACGTTACAAGCGGCCATGCCGATTACGGATTTGAGGGGAAGATTGCGGCCTTGAAGCAAAAGTACAACTGGCCGTTGGCTGCGGCTGTATACAATCAGGCGATTACTGATTTTTTGCAGTAGCGCTTCCGAAGAATTTGTTTTTTGTCTTTACCAGAAAGTTATAGTTTTTAGCGAATTGCTTTTTCCAGAACGACGCATTTTCTTTAGGAAACCAGTCAGTTGTCCTGGGCGTTTCTATCAGGCGTTCATGCACCTGGTAAGCATAAGTTGCTATGGAAGTACGGTACCGGCCCTCCGGGAAATTGGTCATATCATAACCATGCAGGGTATATGGCGCACACTGCTGAATGATCAGCCTGTTGAAAGGCACGTCGAGCTCTGCTTCGTCATTTGTCCTTAAATCCTTAATCTTGAGCTGGCCTTTGTATTCAGGTTTCCAATCTTTATTGAGGTACAAAAGCAGGTTCAGTTCGCGATACCAGTTTTTGTTTAACGGATGGTAATTAAAATCGAGGTGCATATCCAGGAAGCTGTTCTTTTTACCCTGGTGCAGCCCGCCTCCGAAATTTTTTGGGTCAACGAAAGTTTTTTTAGCAGTAATGAAAGCAAGGATCCGGTTGAATCTTTCCGAAGACAGGTCATTGTATAACTCCATAAACTCAGGACAGATTTCCCTGTAATTTGACTTTTCGAATTTGTTGTTCGCAAAAGCATAATCGCGGCTCTTATTATTGAGTTCGGGAACATTGCTGTAAGCTTTTAACAGCTTTTCCTCATCACAGAAATTATCAATCAACAAGTGCGGGAATGGTTGTGCGGATAAATACTGGATGCGCAATGTTTCCAGGTTTTTTTCCAAAAATTCAAAATTAATCATACTCTAAGAAGTATTATAGTTCCAGCAAAAGTAACAAAATAAAGAAATTAATCACACAGAATAATGCCAGGATAAGCGACAATTCATGTTAAAATTGCGGCAAAGGACGAAAAAAAACCTAGCCGCTGAAAGCGGTTTTAAACAATGCCACAATTTTACTGCCCGCATTGCCGTCGCCATAAGGGTTTGCTGAAGCTGTAAACGAATCATAATAGTACCTATCAGAAAGCAGCCGCGAGGTTTCAGCAATGATTTTTTCAACCGAAGATCCGGCCAAAACGGCATTTCCGGCAGTGATACCTTCAATCCGCTCGGTGACTTCCCTTAAAACAATCACCGGTTTCCCAAGGCTTGGCGCTTCCTCTTGTATGCCCCCTGAATCGGTGAGGATCATATAGGATTTGCTCATCATCCAGATCAGGTCAGGATAATCAAGCGGGGAGATGAGTTTTATATTCCTGGCCACGAGATGCTGGTGCGCTGCTTTTTGCACATTTGGGTTGGGATGTACAGGGTATACAATCTCCACATCGTCCTGGTGCTGTGCAGCAATGGTTAATAGTGCTTTACAGATTGATTCGAATGGCTGCCCAAAATTTTCCCGCCTGTGGCAGGTCACCAGGATGATTTTTTTGGTAAAATCAATGTTGTGGTATTTTTCAGAAAATGACGTATCGGGCATTTCACGCAGTTTTTCCAAACCCAGGAATAAGGCATCAATAACGGTGTTCCCCACTACATAAACGTTTTCCTTGATGTTTTCTGCAAATAAATTGGCTTTGGCATTTTCCGTAGGGCAGAGGTGTATGCTGGCCAGTTTTGATGTCAGTATCCTGTTCATTTCTTCAGGAAAGGGGGCATCCATGTTGCCACTCCGCAACCCTGCTTCGAGATGGACTACTTTTACTTTCTGATAAAAAGCGGCCAGCGATGCTGCAAGCACCGTTGTGGTATCGCCCTGGACCAATACAAAATCGAAAGACTCCTTTAATAAAATATCGTTGGTAATGTCGGCAATCAAACGGGAGGTTAAAGTGTGCAGCTTCTGGTCAGGCGACATGACATTGAGGTCGTAATCCACATTTATTTCAAAAAAATCCAAAACCTGGTCCAGCATTTCCCGATGCTGTGCCGTAACGCCAACCTTTATGCGGAACTCTGGATCGTTACTCAGGCAATGGATAAGCGGCGCCATTTTGATTGCTTCAGGCCTTGTCCCAAAAAGGAATAAAATGCTTTTCATCAGGAAATAATGATGTTATTTTAGAATTGTAAAACTACAATAAAACCATAATGGCCGGCCTATAAATTCCGGAAACTTAAAAAACCCGAGGCTATATTTTTTACGGTAACCGACGCTTAAGGTGAAAAAAATACTATTTTTGGCAACCGAAAAAGAAACTCACTAATGAAAATAGCCATACTCGGAACCCGCGGAATACCAAATTATTATGGTGGTTTCGAGCAATTTGCCGAATTTTTTTCAGTTTACCTCGCTGAAAAAGGGCACGAGGTGTATGTTTACAATTCGCACAACCACCCATTCCAGGAACCGGTTTTCCATCAGGTGAACATCATCCATAAAAATGACCCGGAGCATAAGTTAGGAACTTTCGGACAATTCATCTATGATTATAACTGCATCATGGATTCCCGTAAGCGCGGTTTTGACATCATCCTGCAACTTGGATATACCAGCAATTCCATTTGGTTTTTCCTTTTGCCCAAAAAGCCGGTAATCATCACCAATATGGATGGCATCGAATGGAAACGCTCCAAGTATTCCAGGCCGGTGCAGCAGTTCCTTAAATTTGCCGAAAGGCTTGCCGCCATCAGCAGTGATTTCCTGGTATCAGATTCGCTCGGGATAAAGGATTTCCTTAAAAAGCGCTACGGAAAGGATTCGACTTACATCGCTTATGGTGCGCATCCGTTTGAAAATCCTGATGCCTCGCTGTTGCAGCAATACCAGGTTGAAAGCGGCAAGTACAACATGATCATGGCGCGGTTCGAACCCGAGAACAACCTGGACATGGTGTTGGAAGGCGTGGTGTTGAGCGGTGACGTAACGCCGATTTTGGTTGTCGGCAAACATGAAACCAAATATGGGAAATACCTCAAGGATAAATTCCGCGAACATTCACACATCCGCTTTATGGGCGGAATCTATAACCTGGAACACCTCAATAACCTTCGGTTTTATTCCAACATTTACTTTCACGGGCATTCCGTGGGGGGAACAAATCCATCGTTGCTCGAGGCGATGGCATCCAGGGCATTCATTGCGGCACACAACAACAGTTTCAACCGCGGTGTGCTAGGGGAAAATGCAGTGTATTTTTCGAATCCGCAGGAAGTGAAAAATATCCTTCAGTCAATCAAAAAAAATGATAACTTGCAGTTGGTTCAGCATAATTTTGAATCCATAGTAAACGACTTTAACTGGGAAAAAATCAATGGCCAATACCTCCAATTATTCCACGAATGCTTTTCAGGAACTAAAAAACGAAACTAAGCGCAACCCGCCTTTTTTGTTCCTCATCCTTTCCCTGCTTTCCATTCCTATGCCGTATGCCGTAAACGGGATTGCCGTGGGGCTTTTCGCTCTGGTGACAATCATCTGCTGTAAAAAGGCCAATATCCGTATAGAAAGGGCGCTGGTTTATCCGGTTTTATTGTACCTGCTCATGGCCGCCTCCATCATCTGGAGCCACGATAAGGAAGCCACCACACGGGCCATATCCAAGGTCCTGCCGCTGTTGGTTTTGCCCGCCTGTTTTATCATAGGACCCAGGTATTCGCTGAACCAGAAGCGAAAAATCATGATGTTCTACAGTTATGGAATATTACTTTACTGTATATTTTACCTGGTAAAGGCATTGGTAAACTATATAGAAACCAATGATTTTTCAACGTTCTTTTATCATAAGCTGGTAACAGAGGATGTAAACGCGATACACGTATCGATTTACGCCGCGCTGGCATTTTTCTGGTTTTTCACAAAAAATGAAAAACGTACTTTTGATAAACTGGCTATGTTCTTGTTGGCCATTTTTATCGTTTTATTATCTTCGAAGAATGTCATCTTGATGCTGGTGGTACTCATGATCTTCTATGAGATTTTTTACTTCAAGGCCACACAGAAGATAAAATGGATTACGCTGGGACTCTTAGTGCTGCTATCGGCCACGATGCTGTTTTCCAGTAAGATCAGGGACAGGTTTCTTGTCGAGTTTAAATCGAACCAACAGGAAGGCACTATCAATACGGATTTTGGCCCCCAGGGTAAAGTGTATAACGTCAGCATCAAACAAGCGTGGGAAAAAGAGCATTTTGAGCAAAATGAATATTTCCCCGGAGCGGCTTTCCGGGTGTACCAATTCAGGATTTTTACTGAAATGCTTCATGAAGATGACATTTTTTTTACGGGTTACGGACTCAATGCGACCGATTTCAGGATTGAGCAGAAAGGATTGGAGCACACGGTTTTCTCAGGAAATGGGGAAAACGAAGGCTACCAGAAAAAGAATTTCCACAACCAATATGTACAGCTGTTTGCCGAAACAGGCGTTTTTGGATTCCTGCTGCTGCTTATCATCGTATTTGTGAATTTAAAAAACGCCTTTAAAACCAAAGATTTTGTGCATATTTCTTTCGCAATTCTAATGATAAGTTTATTTTTGACCGAATCATTCCTCGCAAGGCAAAGGGGTGTGGTGTTTTTTGCAGCGATCTATTGCCTTTTCAATTCAGGGATTGCGCTAAAATCCCGGGATAAAGAATAAAAAACTATGAAAAGAATACTCATTACCGGCGCGGCAGGTTTTTTAGGATCGCATCTTTGTGATCGTTTTATCTCAGAAGGATATTATGTCATTGGAATGGATAACCTGATTACCGGAGACCTTAAAAATATCCAGCATTTATTCGGTCATAAAGACTTTGAATTTTACCATCACGACATTACTAAATTCGTACACATTCCCGGGAGATTGGATTATATCCTGCATTTCGCCTCACCGGCAAGCCCGATCGATTACCTTAAGATTCCTATCCAGACGCTCAAAGTGGGTTCCTTAGGTACCCACAACCTCCTTGGATTGGCCAGGGTCAAGAAATCCAGGATTTTGATTGCGTCGACATCAGAAGTTTATGGGGATCCGCTGGTACATCCACAGACTGAGGATTATTACGGAAACGTTAATACCATTGGCCCGCGTGGCGTTTACGATGAAGCCAAGCGGTTCCAGGAATCCATCACGATGGCCTACCATACGTTCCATAATGTCGAAACACGGATCGTGAGGATTTTCAATACCTATGGACCACGGATGCGACTCAACGACGGGCGGGTTATCCCAGCGTTTATCGGGCAGGCATTGCGGGGCGAGGACCTGACCATTTTCGGTGATGGCATGCAGACGCGTTCCTTCTGTTATGTCGATGACCAGGTAGAGGGAATATACAGGCTGCTGCAGTCTGATTATGCACTTCCCGTGAATATCGGGAACCCGGATGAAATTACGATAAAGGATTTTGCCGAAGAAATCATAAAACTTACCGGTACAAAACAAAAAGTAGTGTACCATCCGCTGCCTGTAAATGATCCGCTGCAACGCCAGCCGGATATTTCGAAAGCCAAAGCCATTTTAGGTTGGGAACCTAAAGTAAACAGGGAAGAGGGTATGAAAATAACCTACGACTATTTTAAATCGTTATCTTCTGAAGAACTCCTTAAGGAAGAACACAAAGACTTTACGGGATTTATACATTAAAATGACCGCAGCCCACACAGGTAGATACTCAAAATACATACGCCCCATTAGTGTCGCTATCGACCTATTGGTCATCAATGTATTGTGCCTGTTTTTCTTCAGGGAACTGAATCTCAATACGCTGTATTATATTGCTTACCAGACACTGGGCTGGTTCATCATTTCGTATTTCGTAAAATTTTATGAAGTGTACCGTTTTACGACCCCGGTTGAAATCCTCTCAAGGCTGGTCAAACAGGGCGTCATATTTACCCTGATTGTCATTGCTTTTTTTCCGTTTTCGAAAAATGTCATTTTCAGCGGAAATGCGATTGCCATCTTCATGATCTGGAGCTTTGCACTGATTACAATATTCAAGTTCCTGCTTTTCTATTATCTGAAAAAATACAGGATTGTCACCGGAAGCAATTTCCGCAGCGCAGTAATCATTGGCTATACGCCAGAAGCCATACGGCTTAAGGAATTATTCGAGGTCAGGAATGATTACGGATACCGTTTTATGGGCTATTTTTCAGATAAGAAAACCAACCAGAACATCACCGGTAAAATCGACAACCTCAAAGGATTTGTGCTCGAGCATAACGTCGATGAAATTTATTGCTCACTGAACGAAATGAGCAACGAACAAGTAAGGGATATCGTGGACTTTGCCGATGAAAACAACAAAACGATCAAGTTTATCCCGGATTCAAAGGAAATTTTCTCAAAAAACCTGAAAATGGATTACTATGAGATGTTCCCGGTTTTATCGCTCAAAAAAACGATCCTGCATGATCCCGCAACCAAAATATTCAAAAGGGCTTTCGACATTGTTTTCTCCCTGTTCGTCATCCTGGGCCTGCTCTCGTGGCTCGTCCCGATTTTAGCGATCATCATCAAACTGGAATCCAAAGGGCCTGTATTCTTTAAGCAGGGAAGGCCGGGAATAGATGAAAAGGAATTTTTCTGCTACAAATTCCGCTCGATGAAAATCAACAAAACCACAGAAAGGGAAGCGTCTAAAAACGACCCGCGGGTGACCAAAATAGGGAAATTCATGCGCAAGACCAGCGTAGATGAAATGCCGCAGTTCCTCAATGTATTGCTCGGTGACATGTCGGTCGTAGGGCCAAGGCCACACCTTTGGTCACAAAATAAAGCATACGGGAACAAAATCAAGAAATACATGATGCGCCATTATGTTAAACCGGGCATTACCGGACTGGCTCAGGTTCGCGGCTTCCGTGGTGAAATCGAAACCGATGACGATATGATCAACAGGATTAAGTTTGACGTTTTTTATATCGAAAACTGGTCGCTGCTGCTGGATTTGAAAATTATCGTGCAAACTGTTGTCAACATCTTCAAAGGAGAAGATAAAGCCTATTAAGATGGAAAGGCCGGTCGTCAGCATCATCACGCCATCTTACAATTCCGCTTCGTTTATTACCCAAACCATACGCTCTGTCCAGGAACAGACCTTTTTGCATTGGGAGCTGCTGATTACCGATGATTGCTCCACGGACGACACGGTGGAAATCATCAACGCTTTCATAAAAGCAGACAGCCGGATAAAGCTTTTTACGCTTCCGCAGAATGCAGGGCCGGGTGTGGCCCGAAACCATTCCCTGAACCATGCGGCCGGAAAATACATCGCCTTCCTTGATTCCGATGACCTCTGGAAACCTGAAAAACTGGAAAAGCAAATCCGTTTCATGGCGCAATCGGGCCAGCATTTCACTTTCACTTTTTATGATTGCATGGATGAAAACGGCGATTTGATGAACCAACGTGTCGAAGCCCCGGAAACATTGTCTTACAAGCAGCTTTTCTTTTGCAATTACGTCGGCAACCTGACCGGGATTTACGACAGCGATTATTTCGGCAAAATCCCCGTTTCATCCATAAAAAAACGGCAGGACTGGATCGTATGGCTCACCATCCTCAAAAAGCTGAAGTATGCGAAACCTGTTCCGGAAAGCCTTGCTGTATACAGGATCAGGACAAAATCGGTGTCGTCTTCAAAAATGAATTTACTGCAATACAATTATGCCGTATACCGAGACTTCCATCGGTTGAATGTCATCGCGGCATTAGCCTGCATGGCGATTTTCCTGGTGGTACAGCTGTTGGTCAAGCCGCGTTACGTCAAAAAGTCATAGCAAGCTGCGGAATTGTTTGAGTTTCCCCCGATTGCTGCGTTCCAGTGTCGTTTTCCTGTTGAAGGTAAAATGCAATCCGGGTTCGAGATATTGTGCGATGGCTGCTTCAATTTTTGCAATCTGTTCAGGAGCCAGTATTTTTTCGCTGACGTAATCAATTTCAAAAGTATCTTTTTTGGTTTGGATGATGATGAATTCCTTGACATTACCGTCATCTTCGATAATGCTTTTGGTGACATAATAAAATGTCAGTCCCGGGGATTTTTTGCCGCTTGGCAATAACGCAATATCATTTGTACGGCCAACGAGTTTTTTGAGTAAAGGTTTTTTCAGCGTACTTTTTTCATCCAGGATCCCGATATCGCCTATATCATAACGGATAAACGGATGCGCCTTATTGAACAGCGACGTGATGACGATGCGTCCTTCTTCTCCGTAAGGCAGGACATTATTATGCTCGTCCAGGATTTCGACAAAAAGCGTCTCGGCGTTCACCTGCCACTCGTCCTGCGGATTCTGGAAAGCAATCAAATCCAGTTCCGAAGCCCCGTATTCATTGACAACCGGACACCCAAATTGTGTTTCCAACAGGTTTTTATCATCGTCAAAAAGCATTTCAGAAGTCACCATGCAGACTTTCAACGTTGGGCAAATGTCTTTTAAAAGGATGTTTTTGCGTTTCAGAAATTTGGCGAACAAAACGATTGAACTCGTATATCCATTGATGTAGTCGAATTTTTTGGTGCGGAAATGCTTCAGAAAATCGTCAAGCACTTTATCCGAAAGGTCAAAAATCGGGAAACGGTAACGGTGCGCCAGCCAATCTTTAAGCCGCTCTTTTTTATAGCCCATAAAGTCAAGCGGAATACCATAAAACCTTGCCTGTAGCGCCTCGTTGAAATCGATGCCATACCATCCGAAACGGTAAATATTGGAAGCCCAGGTCAGTGCGTGGCTGTATTTGTCCTTTGCAAAAATAAAAGGGTCGCCCGAGGAACCGGAAGTCTTGTTGATGTAAACTTTTGTTTCTGGGAAACCCTCAGAAAGCCTTTGTTGTAAAGGGACCTGAAGATTTTTCTTTGTAAGCACCGGCAGATTTTTCCACCAAGTATATTCTGCGGAAGTGTTTAAATTCCGGTAAAAAGCATTGTGCTTTAAATGGAATTCTGCAATATCCCTTTTTTTATTTTCAATGAAAGCATGATGCTGTTCGTCGTTCAGGCGGATGATTTTATCCAATTCGGCCTTTGCTTCCTTCATCGGGAAACCGTTCAGTTTTAAGGTAAGGTCGAATAACTTCAAGCGGCGGGGTTTTCAACAAATATATTATTTTTTGAGCGTAAAACAGCCTATTTTTGCGGCACACAACTAAACACAATATTATGACGATTTTACTTTTAGGTTCCGGCGGAAGAGAACACGCACTGGCATGGAAAATGCTTCAAAGCCCTTTATGCGATGCGCTTTTTGTGGCGCCGGGAAATGCCGGAACCGCTTCGATTGCGAAGAACGTTTCGATAAACCCGACAGATTTCGAAGCCATCAAAAACTTTGTGCTCCAGGAAGATGTGGACATGGTCGTGGTAGGTCCCGAAGACCCTTTGGTGCACGGTATTTTTGATTTTTTCCGTGATGATAAAGCATTGGAACATATACCGGTGATCGGGCCGTCGAAAATCGGCGCGCAACTCGAAGGCAGTAAGGAATTTGCGAAGGAGTTTTTAGTGAAACACAACATCCCAACCGCTGCTTATGAAAGCTTTACTGCTGAAACCGTGGCGCAAGGATGGGAATTCCTCGAAACTTTGCAGCCGCCATATGTTTTAAAAGCCGACGGACTGGCAGCAGGAAAAGGCGTTTTAATCATCCATGATCTTGCTGAAGCCAAAAGGGAACTGCACAACATGCTTGTCGATAAAAAGTTCGGGAACGCCAGTACGAAAGTCGTGATTGAGGAATTCCTGGATGGCATCGAGCTGAGTTGCTTTGTAATCACCGACGGCAAAAATTATAAGATCCTGCCCACCGCAAAAGATTACAAACGTATCGGGGAGGGCGACACCGGATTGAATACGGGTGGAATGGGCGCAGTGTCACCGGTTCCTTTTGCCGATGCGGTATTATTGGAAAAAATAGAAACACACATTGTTAAGCCTACGATTGCTGGGCTACAGGAAGATGACATCCCATATAAGGGTTTTGTATTTATCGGATTGATCAATGTGAAAGGCGAGCCCATGGTGATTGAATACAATGTGCGTATGGGCGATCCGGAAACGGAAGTCGTCATCCCGAGGCTGAAATCCGATCTGGTGGCTATGTTTACTGCTGTGGCGAACCAGCAGCTTGAGGATTTCCCTTTGGAGATTGACGAGCGCAGCGCCACGACCATTATGGTCGTTTCCGGCGGTTATCCTGAAGATTACGAGAAAGGAAAAATCATCAGCGGGTTGGAAATGATTGAGGATTCGATTGTTTTCCATGCAGGAACAGCTGAGAAAAACGGGGAAGTGGTTACCAACGGAGGACGTGTCCTTGCGATTACATCTTACGGCGACAACTTCGATGAGGCCATAAAAAAATCTTACCAAAATATAGCGAAACTACATTTTGATAAGATGTATTATAGGAAGGATATCGGTTTCGACTTATTTGTTTAAGAACGAATGCGCGGTAGTATCCTGGTTTTCTTCTCCGTTTTCTTTGTGAAGCTGTAATTGTTTAATCCAGTAAACAGTATAGTAAGCACAAATTCCCATAAGGATCCAGCTCACGCCGTTCGAAATCCACCAACCATACCAGCTTTTCAATTCCAAATGCCTCAAAAGGTCAAGCGGTTTGAAAAGGATGTCCACAAAAAGGAACTGGATGGCTTCAAAAAATGCTTTAAACATGGTTTCAAGTATTATATTTACAGCCACAAAAATATAAAATATCCGCATGATAACAACTATTTTTAGCAAATCGAGGCCATTTAATTATATTTTGGTCACAGGGCTGCTGATAATATGCTTCATAATGATCCAGTCAACCCACCTGACTGGCATTGATTTCGGTTTGGTGTTGGCTAAAAAAGCTGCTTTTCTGGGGATATTGATCAGCTCGCTGTTCATTACGAATTTTGTGACCAAAAGGAACGGCCTCAGCAAGGACAGTACTTACCCGTTCCTGTTTTTCTTCCTGTTCCTGATTTTGTTTCCGTCGGTATTGCTGGATTCAAAGATTGTCGTGTCTAATTTTTTCCTGCTTTTAGCCATGCGCAGGCTCGTATCGTTGCAATCGTTGATTACGCCAAAGGAAAAAATATTCGATGCCTCGCTGTGGATTTTCGTTGCGGCCTTGTTCCATTTTTGGGCGATATTGTTTATCCTACTGGTATTTATTTCCGTGTTTTTCCATGTGTCGCGCGATTACCGGAATTGGATATTACCGTACATCGCTTTTTTTGGGGTGAGTGTGACGTACCTTATGATTGCGATCATTTTTGACAGGAGCCTGATTGACGATGTAATCAATCAATCACAAATCGATTTGACCTTTTCGTATTTCACGAATAAGGCGGAGAACATCGCATTTTCGGTTTTCGCTGCTATCGCATTCCTGTTCTTTGGCGCGCAGTTGATCTCTTTGCCTTCAAAGCCGTTGATTTTACACGCTTCATACAAAAAAGTGCTTTTTGGTTTTGTGATAGCGGTGGTCGTTTTCATAATCTCTCCGGGCAAAGACAACAGCCTTTTGGTGTATACGTTCATGCCGTTGTCGATTATGGCGACAAGCTATATTGAAAACCTGAAAATGACTACAGTAAGGGAAGTTGCCATGCTGATTTTGGCCGCGACAAGCTTATTTTCGTTTTTCGCCCAGTTATAATTTACTGCCGTAAGCCAGATCGCCGGCATCGCCCAATCCTGGGACAATGTAGTTTTTCCCGTTGAGTTTTTCATCCAGAGTGGCGACCCATAAATGACAGTTGTCAGGCAACTGGTCCTTTAAGTAAGCCACGCCTTCAGGAGCGGCAATCACGACGGCAATATGGATTTCCTTTGGGTTGCCTTTTTCCAGGAGCGTATTGAAAACCGCCACCATCGAATGTCCTGTAGCAAGCATCGGATCGATGAGCAATAACGTTTTATCTTCGATATTCGGGACGGCCTGGTATTCCACCTTGATGGTAAAATCATCGCCGTTATTGTGGTGGTGACGATAGGCTGAAACAAATCCGTTTTCCGCCGCATCAAAATAATTTAAAAATCCCAAATGCAATGGCAAACCCGCGCGCAGGATCGAACACAACACCAGTTCATTTGCGATTTCAGTCGTTTTCTTAATCCCTAAAGGCGTTGTGATCTCCACATTTTTATACACCAGGTCCTTACTGAGCTCATATGCCATGATTTCCCCGATACGCTCAATATTCCTGCGGAAACGCATACTGTCTTTCTGCACATGTATGTTTCGAATCTGGCCCAGGAAATGATTCAGGACGCTGTTGGCTTCGGATATGTAGTGGATTTGCATAAGTGGTGCAGGGTTTAGGGTACAGGGTTCGGACTTTCGGACTTTCGGACTTTCGGACTTTTTTTCAAAACGTAAAAGTATAAAAAGTATCTTTGCCTTTTAAAATCAAAAATATGTTTTCAAAACTAGCCTATTCCGTTTTCGAGCAAAGTATCAGGGACTACCACCAGTTTGACAGCGTGGACCAGCCGATAAACAATCCGTACCCGAAAGATAAATTCGAACATTTGTTGTACATGAAAAACTGGATCGATACCGTGCAATGGCATTTTGAAGACATCATCCGTGATCCGCAAATTGATCCCGTTGCAGCTTTAACATTGAAAAGAAGGATTGACGCGTCAAATCAGGAGCGTACGGACATGGTAGAATACATCGACAGTTATTTTTTACAGAAATACAGCGGTGTCAAGGTAAAAGAAACCGCAAAAATCAATTCTGAAAGCCCGGCCTGGGCGTTTGACAGGTTGTCCATCCTGGCATTGAAGATCTACCACATGCAGGAAGAAGCCACCCGCGGGGAAGCCACGCAGGAACACCGCGACAAATGTCAGGAAAAACTCAATGTTTTGCTGGAGCAGCGCACAGATTTATCAACAGCCATCGATGATTTACTGAAAGATATCGAAAACGGCGACAAGTTCATGAAAGTGTACAAACAAATGAAGATGTACAACGACGACGATTTGAATCCAGTGTTGTACCAGAATAAAAAATAGGTACATGGCGCAGGGTACAAGGCACAAGAAACCAGTATACCCAAGCCCAAGCCCTGACCCTGACCCTTTAACCTTGAAACCCATCAAACATATCGCCGTAATGAGGCTCTCCGCAATGGGTGACGTCGCGATGACGGTACCTGTGCTTCGCGCGTTTTCTCAACAATATCCCGAAGTAAGTATTACGGTCATTTCGCGGCCATTCTTCAGGCCTTTTTTTGACGGCATCCCCAATCTTTCATTTTTCGAGTTTGATGACAAGCAACGGCACAAAGATTTTTTCGGATTGCTGCGGTTATTCGGGGATTTGAAAAAATTGAATATCGACGCTTTTGCCGACTTACATAACGTTTTGCGCTCTAAAATTATCCGAACCCTTTTTGCTTTAAGCGGCAAAAAAACGGCATTTGTCGATAAAGCCCGCGCCGCAAAAAAAGCATTAATCCGACCTGAAAATAAAATCTTCGAGCCGTTGCCAACGATGTTCGAACGCCATGCGGAAGTGTTCCGTCAATTGGGTTTTCCGGTAAATTTATCAAACCCGAAATTCCCCCAAAAACCGGAATTCACTTCAGAATTGCTTTCAGTAACCGGAAAAAAAGAAGGAAAATGGATCGGTATTGCGCCTTATGCACAATATGATTCAAAAGTCTACCCTGCAGATTTGATGCAACAGGTTATTGACCAACTTTCTGAAAACCACAATCACAAACTTTTTCTTTTTGGCGGAAAGGATGAAGTAAATAAACTGGAAGCGTTTGCCCAAAACAGGAAGAACATCATTGTCGTTGCCGGAAAAATCAATTTCAAACAGGAACTGCAGCTCATCAGCCACCTCGATATCATGCTTTCCATGGATTCCGGGAATGCACATATTGCAGCGATGCTCGGCGTGGAAGTCATTACACTCTGGGGCGCCACGCACCCCTATGCAGGATTTTTGCCTTTCAACCAAAAAATGGAAAACGCCCTGACCGCCGACCGCAATCAATTCCCGAAAATCCCGACATCAGTATATGGAAATAAAAAAGTGGAAGGGTATGAGGATGCCATGCGGACGATTGCGCCTTCGGTTATAGTGAGCAGTATTCAGTCGCAGTTGGCAGTTTGAGCCGTATGAAAGACAACAGTGAAAATATGAGAAAAGAGATAGAACAGATACAGGACAGTATCACGCAATTGCGACAGGAAATCATCAGCCATCCAGTGTATGCCGCTATTAAGGATATAGAAGACCTGAAAATTTTCATGCAATACCACGTGTATGCGGTTTGGGATTTTATGTCTTTACTTAAGGCATTGCAGAATAATTTAACCTGTACGAGTGTGCCTTGGTTTCCCAAAGGCGATGCTGAAACGCGTTACCTGATCAATGAGATTGTCGCAGGGGAGGAATCTGATGTTGATCCGGAAGGTGTACGGAAAAGCCATTTCGAATTGTATCTTGATGCTATGCAGCAGTGCGGAGCTGACACCTCAGAAATTGGAAAATTTATAAGTGTGCTGAAGGATTCTGGTGATTTGGAAGTAGCATTTGCGGCCTCGGGAACGCCAGAAGAAGCGCGTGATTTTGTGAATTATACTTTTGAGGTTATCGAAAGCGACAAGGATTATCTCCAATCAGCGGTTTTTACCTTCGGGCGTGAAGACCTGATTCCGGGTATGTTTATTTCAATCGTAAATGACATCCACCAACATTTTCCTAACAGCATTTCCATCTTTAAGTATTATCTCGAAAGGCATATTGAAGTTGATGGTGACCATCACAGCCACCTTGCCATCCAGATGACATCAAACCTTTGTGGTACGGAAAGTCAGTTTTGGAAAGAAGCAGAACAGGCTACAATCGAATCCCTGAAAAAACGAAAGTTGCTTTGGGATGGAGCTTTAAGTCAAATCGCTGAAAGAAATGTCGTTGGGCGGTAGCTGGCAACTGCATACTGAAAACTGCGACTGCTAACTTTCCTAAACGTCGTCGTAATTCACGTAAATTTCTGCAGAAGTAGGATGTGCCTGGCATGTCAGGATCAATCCGTCGGCAATTTCACTGTCGGTAAGTATGGCGTTTTTCTTCATTTCTGCCGTTCCCGAAGTGATTCTGGCGAGACAGCTACTGCAGATGCCGCCCTGGCAGGAATATGGCGCATCCAAACCTTGTTTTAAAGCCGCGTCAAGCAGCGTCTGCTTTTTCGACATTTCAAAAGTCGTTTCCTCGTCGTCGACAAGCACGGTGATTTTCGTATGGCCTTCGAGCGGATGGTCGATATTGTCTTTGGTAAGTGTCGTGGAAAAAAGCTCGAATTTAATGTCCTTTTCAGGGATGTTGTGTTCTTTCAGGACATTCGAAACCGTGTTGATCATTTCCTCGGGGCCGCAAAGGTAGAATTTATCGAAAGCGACATTTTTATATTTGTTGTTCAGGATGAAATTCACCGTGGATTTTTCAATCCGGCCGAACAATTCATTTTCCACTTTTGCCTGGCTGTACACATAATGCACCATGAGGCGCCCTACATATTGTAATTGCAGGTCGTGCAGTTCCTGATGGAAGATCGTTTCGGCAGGTGTCTTATTTCCGTAAACCAGCACAAAGGTACTGTCAGGCTCGCTGAGCAGCACCGATTTAAGGATGCTCATCACCGGCGTGATCCCGCTTCCTGCGGCAAAGGCTGCATAATTTTTCCTTTTCCCGGCTTGTGGCTCAAAGGTAAATTTTCCTTCCGGAGTGCCCACTTCAAGGATGTCGCCGGCTTTTAATGTCTTGTTTGCAAACGGGGAGAAAGTCCCGTTTTTTACAGATTTTACGGCGATACGCAATTCGCCGCTGTCGGGTGAAGAGCATAAGGAATAGGCGCGGCGGATTTCATTTCCGTCAAGCGTCAGCTTCAGGTTGATGTATTGCCCGGCGGTAAATTTATAGTTTGGCTTTAATTCATCAGCGATATTGAAAAGTACGGAAACCGCATTTTCAGTTTCCCTTTTTACTTCTTTAATCTGTAATTTATAAAATGAGGACATGTAAAGTTCTTTTTTTGCAAAGATACTAAACGATAAAGCGTCGTGAAAGTTACTTTTGAAATTTATAATACATAATTTGTTTATGTATAAAAATCTTATGTATATTAGCCTCGTAATTTTACCACTATGAAAAACTCCCAATTATATAAAGGAAGCCTCACCACCATCATCATGAAACTGCTGCAGGAAAATGGCAGGATGTATGGTTATGAGATTACCCAAAAGGTGAAAGCGATCACCACCGGCGAACTCAATATTACCGAAGGCGCGCTTTATCCGGCATTACATAAGCTCGAAGCCGATGGATTGCTTGAAGTCGAATTCGAGAAAGTAGGCAACCGCCCGCGCAAGTATTACCGGCTGACATCAAAAGGCACTGCCGAAACGCAAAACCTGCTTTCGGAACTCGAGTCTTTTATAAGGAACATGCAGACATTAGTAAAACCAAACCTTGAATTCTGATGGCGCTCACACCTGAAAACATTGAATTTATCGACAAATACCTGAGGAATTCAGACGTGATTTATGCAGACATACGCTCTGAAATGACCGACCACATCGCAACAGCAATCGAGGCGGAAATGACCGAAACCGGCGGGGAGTTCCTTATCTTATTCAAAGATTACATGGTACAGCATAAGAAAGAGCTGATGAAAATGAACAGGCGCAACGGGACTTCGTCGATGGTGGTCGCAAGGCACTATTTCGACTTTTTGAAAAAACCCTGGATGATTGTTTTTGCCTTGCTGAATTTCTTTCTACTGACGGTAACTTTCCGTTCGCAAACCGAGGCTTTTAGCATGGATGGCAGTTTTTATATCTTTCCGCTCATTTGGATGGCCATTGTCCTTTCTCCCCAACTGCTGGTGTATGCCGTTACCAAAAAGCGGTTTTATTATATTGAAAGAAGCGGGTTTCTGATGGCAAGCTTATACCAGGCTTCGTATTTCCTGACGCTATTCTCTGAAGACTTCAGCGCGGTAGGCATTGCCATAAGCAGCTATATCAGTATCGGATATATATTTTACACCCTGTACAACCTCAGGCAGTTTTACACCAACAAAATTTACCTTACAGCTATAGTAAAATGACACTCAACGACCAGCAAATACAGCATCTTTACGATTTCACCAAACAACATTACGTGGAATATTACGACGTACAGTCGGAACTCGTAGACCACCTCGCCAACGCTATTGAAGCGGTGATGGCTGAAAATCCAACACTAACCTTCGATCACGCGCTGCAGGCCGAGTTCAGGAAGTTCGGCATTTTCGGGTTTATGGATGTCATCGAAAGCAGGCAGGCCGCTTTGACGAAAAAATACCATAAAATGGTGTGGAAGCACTTCGTCACGTTTTTCAAACTCCCTAAAATCGCCTTGTCGGCAATGGCGGTAGTGCTGTTGTTTTATGTACTGAAACTAATCCTTTGGCGAGAAATCACTTCGCAACGTTGCTTTTGGGCATTACCCTTATTTTGTACATCAAAATTATTGCAGCCGCAATCCGGAACCGGAACAAGGCAAAACCTGAAAAAAAATGGCTTTTTGAAGATATCATCAACCGTTACGGGAGCATTTCGGCGTTTCTTTTTTTTCCGCTGCAGGCCGTTAGCAGGATGTACGACAGTACGGTTTTTCAAAGCAATACGGCACTGTGGATCGCTGCGTCATCGCTCGTCGTCTATTCCCTGCTGGTGTATGTGGTCGTGGTTTTAATTCCGCTAAAGGCAAAACACTACCTTACGGAAATGTATCCCGAATATTCCGTCGCAAAAGTGTAACATTTTCTTATTTTAGCAACTCACTCCCAATAACCAAAACCAAAACTACATGATTGGAAAATTTCTTTACCTCGAATGGAAGTCGTTCATAAGGTCGGCTTCCTTCGCGACGAACCTTGCGCTGAAGATCTTCATGGGATTTATGGCGATTTACATGATTTCGATATTTCTTTTAGCGGGTATCGGAGGATTTTATGCCGTGCGCGATGAAATGAAGCTTGATCCGCTGACGCTCCTCAATAAAATGATTGTCTATTATTTTATTTTTGACTTGATTATCAGGCTGCTGCTGCAGAAAATCCCCGTGATGAACATACGTCCGATGCTGATATTGCCCATAAAAAGGCCGATAATCGTCAATTTTTCTATCGGCAAAACGATGCTGTCTTTTTTTAACCTGATCCACGCTTTCCTTTTTGTGCCGTTTACTATTGTGCTTTTAAGGGAAGGTTATGATGTAAGCGGCGTGCTGCTGTGGCATTTGTCCATCTTGTGCCTTTTATATTGCAACAACTTCCTGAACATCCTGCTGAATAACAAGGACAACCTTTTTGCGATTTTCCTTGTGGTTGTTGCGGCTTTAGGCGCTTCGCAATATTATGATTTGTTTGATATCACGGCCTATACGGCAGTATTTTTTGATGGGTTGTACACTTCAGGCTGGATGTTTGCGTTGCCATTGGCCGCCGTGGCGGCGTTATATATCATCACACACAAATACCTGATGAAAAACCTGTACCTCGATGCCGGACTTGCCGCAAAACATGCTGTGGCGAAAACGGAGCAGTTTGACTGGCTTAACCAATTCGGGACCATAGGGACATTTATGAAAAATGACATCAGGCTGATCAAGCGCAACAAACGCTCCAAGACTACGGTCATGATGAGTGTATTGTTCCTGTTTTACGGACTGTTGTTTTTCTCCGGAGGGATTGAAACGTATGACAATCCGGTGATGCACATGTTTGCCGGGATCTTTGTAACGGGTGGGTTCCTGTTCACTTTCGGGCAGTTCGTGCCGAGCTGGGACAGTTCCTATTATCCGTTAATGATGACACAGAACATCCCCTATAAAGGATACCTGCAGGCGAAATGGTGGCTGATCGTAATCGCAACCTGTGTTTCCACCTTGCTGGCCTCGTTTTACCTGTATTTCGGATGGCACATTTACATGATGATTGTGGTGGGCGCTATTTTCAACATTGGGTTCAATTCGCACCTGGTGCTGCTCGGCGGGGCATTTACAAAAACACCTATAGACCTGTCAAGCACCAAAGGTGCTTTTGGGGACAAGAAAGCGTTTAATGTAAAAACGATGCTCATTTCGATGCCGAAATTATTACTGCCGATACTGCTTTATTTCCTTGGATCCGCGATTTACAGCCCGGATTTAGGACTTGTTTTTGTGGCCGCAATGGGCATTTTGGGCCTCGTTTTCAGGAATAAGGTGTTTTCCATGATTGAAAAAATATACAAAACCGAAAAATACGCCACTTTAGACGCATACAAACAAAAAAATTAAACCACACAAACCATGATACAAGTTACCAATCTTTCAAAATCATACAACGGGCAACGTGTCCTTAAAATAGAAAATCTTGTCATTAACCAGGGTGAAAGTTTCGGCCTGGTGGGAAACAATGGCGCCGGAAAAACGACCTTTTTCAGTTTATTGCTCGATTTGATCGAGCCTTCTACAGGCCATATCACGACAAAAGGCATCCAGATCAATACCAATGAAAAATGGAAAACGTTTACGGCATCGTTCCTTGACGAAAGTTTCCTGATCGGTTACCTGACACCGGAGGAATATTTTTATTTCATCGGGGAATTGCGCGGGCAGAACAAAGCCGATGTCGATGCATTACTGGCAAAACACGATGAATTCTTCAACGGTGAAATCCTGAAAAGCAAGAAATACATCAGGGATTTCTCAAAAGGAAACCAAAAGAAAGTAGGCATCATCGCTACACTGATCGGCAATCCCGATGTGATCGTGCTCGACGAGCCTTTTGCAAACCTGGACCCGACGACGCAATTCCGACTCAAGAAAATCATCAAGGAACTGGCCGATGACCCAAGGGTAACCATCCTGGTTTCAAGCCATGACCTGATGCACACCGTTGAGGTTTCGGACAGGATTGTGGTATTGAATAAAGGCGAAGTTGTGAAAGACATTGTTACTTCGGAAGAAACCCTGAAAGAACTTGAGGCATTCTTTGCAATATAGATGACAGCCCTCAATTTGAGGGCTTTTTTCATTTTTAGGAAGATTTGCGCCAGGGATGGAAGCGGCATCCTTTTTTAATCCCGCAGGGTTAAAAAAGATATAGCGGACAGCCCGTTCCCGTTATTGCGACGCAGGAAGCAATAACGGGAGGTGCCCAAAACCCAAACAAACTAAAAACCACCCAAATTTTTCCTCATATCAAAAAGAAACGTATTTTTACCGGTTGTATACTAAAAATAGCTTTTGGAAGTTATGCCTAAAAACGTTTTGAAATTGAAGAATAACGACTTACGATATATATTTTCCCTGCTTTTTGTGGTGTTACTGTTTGCCTGTTCGACCAAAAAAGACAAATGGGTAAACCGGAAATGGCAGGCGCTCAATACTGAATACAATGTGCTTTACAACGGGAACATCGCCCTGGATAAAGGGATTGAAGATGTGAAACTCACCTATACAGACAATTTCTGGGAAATCCTGCCGGTAGAGCGCATGCAGGTCAGCGCCGAGAATATACTTCCGGGACAAAACCGCAACGCGAACTTCGCAAGGGCAGAAGAAAAAGCCACCAAAGCCATCCAGAAACGTTCCATGAATATTGACGGCAAGGAGAAAAACCCGCAGATGGACGAAGCGCACCTGCTTTTAGGGAAAGCGCGTTATTATGACCAGCGTTATGTACCGGCCCTCGAGGCATTCAATTACATACTTTACAAATATCCGGAAAGCGACAAGATTTATGAGGCCAAAATTTGGCGAGAGCGCACCAATATGCGTATGGACAATGATGCGCTGGCCGTGAAAAACCTCAAGAAACTGCTGATTGACATCAAGCTTAAAACCAAACTCAAGCAACAGGTTTATGCTGACGTGAATGCCACACTGGCACAGGCTTTCCTGAATATGGAAGAGCGTGACAGCGCAAGGGCAAGGCTGAAAGATGCACGGGAACTCACCAAATCCAAAGAAGAAAAAGCAAGGTATACTTTTATCCTCGGCCAATTGTATGATGAGGCGGGAGAAAAGGATAGCGCTTACGCAGCATTCCAGACGATCATCGACATGAAGCGCAATTCTCCGCGGCGTTATATTATCCAGGCGCATGCAAGGCAGGCAGCTCAGTTTGATTTTGCAAAAGGCGATACGATAGCGTTCCTGAAAAAGTATAAAAAACTGATGGACGACAGGGAAAACAGGCCGTTCCTCGATGTACTGAACCATCAGATGGCTTTGTTTTATGACAAGAAAACGAATAGGAAACAAGCTGTTAAATACTACAATAAATCACTGCGCACCAAATCCCAGGACCAATACCTGATGGCTTCCAATTACAGGAACCTGGCCAAGATTTATTTTGATAATGCAAAGTACCAGCAGGCAGGACAGTACTACGACAGTACCCTGACCAGGCTTATGCCGAAAACACGGGAATACCGCTACATTAAAAACAAGCGCGAAAACCTCGCCGATGTCATCAAGTATGAAGGCATTGCACAGCACCATGACAGTATCCTCAATGTGGTATCATTATCTCCAGCAGACAGAAAAAGTTTTTACGAAGATTATATCGTCAGGCTGAAAAAATCAGATGCTGAAAAAGCCGCTGCCGAAAAAGCCGCACAGGAAAAAGCGGAGCGCCTGGCCAGGAATGCCAGCAGCAATGACGATGTGATTGATCCTGTGAACAGCAAAAGATCACCGGGATTGCCATCAGCTCCGGGATCTGGCGTACAGGGAAAAACAAATGACAAACTGAATGAAAAAACGCTTGCAAATAAGGGCGGCAGCGATATTACGAAAACTACAGCCGGAAAGAACGATGCATTCTACTTTTACAACCCTTCAACAGTAGCTTACGGGAAACTGGAGTTTAAGAAAAAATGGGGCAGCCGCGGATTAAAAGACAATTGGCGCATTTCCTCATCAAAAGAGTCTGACAGCGATAAGAAAAATGATGCTTCGAACAGCAAGGACAGCCTTTCAGGAGATGCTAAAAAGGATAAAATCGATGAAAGGTATACGGCCGATTTTTATCTCAAACAACTTCCGGAAGACAAGAAACTGCTGGACAGCCTGGCGAAGGAGCGCAATTTTGCCTATTACCAGCTCGGTATAATTTATAAGGAAAAATTCAAGGAATATCAATTGGCAGCGTCAAAACTGGAGCAACTTTTGTTGAATAAGCCTGAAGAAAGGCTGGTTTTGCCATCAATGTACCATCTTTTCAAGATTTATGAAATCATTGACAAACCAAAGGCAGAAGCGATGAAAAACAAAATCATCAGCCAATACCCGGAATCAAGGTATGCGCAAATCCTGAAGAATGGCACTACAGATCCAAACAGCGCCGCACTTTCTCCTGAACTAGCGTACAAGAACCTTTATAAAATGTATGATGACGGCCAGTTTATACAAACGCTTGAAGGCCTGGAAAAAGCTACTGAACAATTCACCGGTGAAGAGATCGTACCCAAAATGGAATTGCTTAAGGCGGCTGTCATCGGGAAACTCAAAGGATTGGCTGAATATAGAAAAGCGCTTAACTATGTCGCCTTGAATTATCCGAATGTAGAAGAAGGCAAACAGGCCGAGGCGATGATTGCGAAGGATATTCCGGCATTGGAACAATTGCAGTTTGATGCAGCGGAACCACTGAGCTGGAAAATTATTTATAAGGTCAGTAATGTGGAAACGCCTGCAACCAAAGCTGTGGAAGATAAACTGAAAAAATTCGCGTCAGAGCGAACCACAGAAAAACTGACATTGTCACAGGACGTTTACACGATGACTGAAAACTTTATCGTAATCCACGGCATCGGGACGGAACAAAAAGCCAATGATATAGCCACAATCCTCAGGGATTACAAGGATTATAACATCCCATTAAAGGCGATTGTGATTTCAAATGAAAATTACAAGATTGTCCAGATCAAGAAAAACCTTGAAGAATACCTGAAACCGGGCCCAAGAGCACAAGGCCCTACCCCGATTTCTCAGGACAAGAATAAACCAGCTGAAAAAGCGGGACAATCACAGGCGAATCCTCCGACATCACAAAAAGGAGTGCCACCAGCACCAGGCAGCATGCCACCATCAGGCGATGATGCACAAAAAAAGCAACAATTGCTCGAGCAGCAAATCCGCGAAGCTGAACAAAAACGCAGGGATTTAGATGAGAAAACGAAAAAACAGGAGCCACCGCAACCTGTAGACGTGAACTCTGATGATCCGGAAGATTCACCAAACCCACCGGCTCCGCCTGTAAAAGGGAAATAATCATGTTTGAGAAAAGCCCAAAATCATATACAGATCTTTTAGGTAAGACCAACAGGATTGTGGAAGGGACTACCATCACAGGCGATATTCTTTCGCAAGCCGATTTCAGGTTGGATGGCGAATTGCATGGGAATTTTACTTCAAAAGGAAAAATCGTAATCGGTCCGGCCGGTGTCATTAAAGGCGATATCATCTGCAAAAATGCCGATATTGAAGGGATTTTTGACGGCAAGATACAGGTCTCGGAAATCCTGAATGTAAAATCAAAAGCGAGCATACATGGTGAAGTGATTTGCGGCAAGCTTTCGGTGGAACCGGGCGCCGACTTCAGTGCGTCCTGCCTTATGAAACCCAATATCAAAAACCAGCCGCCGAATGACACCAGACAATACCCCGAAGAGAAAGCCCAATAAATGGCTGGCACTGATTAATATTCCCATACAAATGGGGATTATCGTTTTCGCTTTTGCCTGGGCCGGAAAATGGCTCGATGGCAAATACCACAACGAAAATGGACTTTGGGTTAAGGTGCTTACGATTGCCGGAGTTGGAATTGCCTTTTACAATATCAACAGGCAACTGAAAGACATTAACAAGTCGGATCAATGAAAATAAAAGATTTTTCCGCGGTTTTATGGGCATTCATGATTTCAGCAATGGCATTTTTGATACATAAAGGCTTGTTTTACCTGTTATTCCCCCAAGCCGAAACCGCATTTGCTTTTCCACTCCTTACCATTTATGGTTTTTTCACTGCCTGCTGCGTAGCGATCACCTTAACCTCTGTTTTCATTAAAGGTTCCAGCGTACACAGCGTCGGGCAGTTTTTTATGTTACTCACTTTTGTTGAAATGGCTTTGTGCTTCGGGCTTTTCTACAGTGGCTTAAGCAGTTCCGGAACTTCAGTCTCTTTCGAGAAAGGAAATTTCATTATCGTATTTTTATTCTTTTTGGCAATAGAAACAATCCTGACGATACGTTTATTAAACAAAAATCAATAAAACGTTTCCAAATCGGTTATTTCAACAAAAAAATATTTTTCATATGCTTTTGCGTGTAAATAAAAAATGTACCTTTGCACCAAATTTCAGAAGTACAATTAAGATAATTATCAGGTATGATGTTTTCGAATAAATTACACCAATTCATAATCACCGTTCTTGTTGCCGCACTTCCGTTTTTTGGTTTTGCAAACACAGTTGCCGATTCTACACAAACCCACGGTGAAGCTGTTCAACACGAAGCGGTTGCCGGCGAAACTTCACATGAAGGCCACGAGCCAACTGATTTAAAATCAAAGATTGACGCTTACAAAAACCACCACGTTTTAGATTCTCACGAGTTTACCCTTTTTTCTGATGAAAAAGAAGGCAAGCATTATGGTTTCTCATTGCCTATTATCCTTTGGGACAATGGCCTGCATATATTTTCCTCTTCAAAATTCGAGCACGGCCATGCTGTTGCCGAATCAAACGGCAATTACTACAGGTTAGGGCACAACGAGAAAATATATAAGGTAGAAAGTGCTGATGCTGAATTGTCAGGAGATGAGCACCACCCGACAAACGAGCAGGTGAAACTGGACTTTTCCATTACGAAAAATGTGCTTTCCATGTTTGTCGTTGCCATCCTGATGTTTTTTATTTTTGCAGGACTTGGCAAATCATTTGCTAAGAACGGGGGTATTTCTTCGGGTTTCGGAAGGATTTTCGAACCAATTGTATTGTACGTTCGTGATGAAATCGCTATCCCAAACATTGGTGAAAAGCACTATAAAAGATATATGAGCTACCTGCTTACGATCTTTTTCTTCGTATGGTTCCTGAATATTTTCGGGTTGACACCACTGGGGATCAACGTTACAGGAAACATCGCCATCACTGCCGGTCTGGCTGTCATCACTTTCCTGATTACAAACCTTACTGCCAACAGGAATTACTGGGGACACATCTTCTGGATGCCGGGCGTGCCGCTTCCAATGAAAATCATTTTGGCACCGATTGAATTGCTTGGGGTATTGATCAAGCCATTCTCATTAATGATCCGTTTGTATGCGAACATTATTGCAGGCCACATCGTATTGATGAGTCTGATCGCACTGATTTTCATTTTCAAAAGCTGGGTTGGCGGAACGTTGTCATTCCTGCTTTCCTTCGCGATTTCAACCATTGAGATATTGGTTGCCTTATTGCAGGCGTATATTTTCACGATGTTATCCGCTTTATATTTCGGGTCGGCTGTTGAAGAACACCACCACGAAGAAGCACACCATTAATTATGAATTAAGAATCATGAATTAAGAATCCGAAGGGCGTAATTCATAAGTTACAATTCATAATTTATAAACAGAATGTTTAATTTTTAATACATATATTATGGAAATTCCTAGAATCGTTGGAGCAGGTTTAGTAGTTATCGGAGCTGGTATCGGTATCGGTAAGATCGGTGGATCAGCTATGGATGCTATCGCGCGTCAACCAGAAGCTACAGGAAAAATTCAAACAGCGATGCTTATTGCAGCGGCGCTTATTGAAGGTATCGGTTTTGCTGCATTGTTCGCAGTTGCTGAAAACTAGTAGAAAACATCAGGCTGTAACGGTTGGTTGCAGCCTTGTTTTAAAAATGACATTGATAATAAAAAGATAATTTACTTATATAAATATTATGGGAAAGTTAGTAGATGATTTTTCGTTTGGTTTGTTCTTCTGGCAGATGCTGATCTTCGTCGGATTGATATTTCTTTTAAGGGCTTTTGCCTGGAAACCAATCCTGAACGCTGTTAATGAAAGAGAAGAAGGTATCAGGAACGCATTGCTTTCTGCAGAAAATGCAAGGAAAGAAATGCAGAACCTTCAGGCAGACAACGAAAGGACTTTGCAACAGGCACGTGCTGAGCGCGATGCGATGATCAAAGAAGCCCGTGAAATGAAAGATAAAATGATTGCGGATTCTAAAAACGAAGCGCAGGCAGCCGGATTAAAAATGATCGAGCAGGCCAAAGCCGCTATCGAAAGCGAGAAAAACGCTGCTATGGCCGAATTGAAAGCCAAAGTATCTTCATTATCCCTTGAAATCGCAGAAAAATTATTACAGGACGAATTATCCAACAAAGAAGCGCAAACCAAACTGGTTGAGAAAATGTTGGGTGACGCTAAACTGAACTAATCATGGCAGGAAGCAGAGCAGCAATCCGTTACGCGAAAGCGATCCTTGACCTGGCGCACTCAAAAGGTGTGGCTAATGAGGTGAACAATGATATGGATACCATTGCAGCAACCATTACCGGTAATGCAGAACTGACCACTTTCATCGGTAACCCAACCACGAAAGTTGAAAATAAGGAAAAAGCGGTTTCTGAGATTTTTGCTGATGTAAACGGCGTAACCAAAAATCTTTTCAGGTTGTTACTTGAAAACAAGCGGTTTGAAATCTTAAGCGCCATCGCTTCTGAATACGGACGGCTTTTTGACGAAATGAACGGCATGGAGAAAGCTACGGTAACCACTGCTTTCCCGATGACTCCGGAGTTGGAAGCCAAAGTATTGTCAAAAGTATTAACGCTTTCAAATAAGAAAGTGGTATTGGAAAATATAGTGGATCCTGCCATCATCGGTGGATTTATACTAAGGATGGGCGATCAGCAATATAATGCTTCCATTGCCAACAAATTACAGGTATTAAAAAGAGAATTAAGTAACTAGTTATTTTTATATAATTATGGCGGAAATTAAACCTGCTGAAATTTCAGCAATATTAAAGAAACAAGTTGAGAATTTTGAGTCAGGAGCCACACTTGAAGAAGTGGGATCTGTACTTCAGGTTGGAGATGGTATTGCCCGTGTTTACGGCTTATCGAATGTACAATACGGTGAGCTTGTATCGTTTGACAGCGGTATGGAAGGCATCGTACTGAACCTTGAAGAAGACAACGTAGGTGTGGTATTATTAGGCCCATCAACCGGAATCAAAGAAGGTTCTACTGTAAAAAGGACTCAACGTATCGCTTCTTTGAAAGTGGGTGAGCAAATCGTTGGCCGTGTAGTAAATACGCTGGGCCAGCCAATCGATGGCAAAGGCCCAATCGGTGGTGAACTTTACGACATGCCATTAGAAAGGAAAGCACCGGGAGTTATCTTCCGTCAGCCGGTAACAGAGCCGCTTCAGACAGGTGTAAAAGCTGTTGATGCCATGATTCCTGTGGGACGTGGACAAAGGGAGCTTGTAATCGGTGACCGTCAGACTGGTAAATCTACAGTTTGTATTGATACCATTTTGAACCAAAAAGAATTTTACGATGCAGGCCAGCCTGTATTCTGTATATATGTTGCGATCGGGCAAAAAGCTTCGACTGTAGCCAGTATTGCAAAAACATTAGAAGAAAAGGGCGCAATGGCTTATACTATTATCGTTGCAGCGAACGCTTCTGATCCTGCGCCAATGCAGGTTTACGCGCCACTTGCGGGTGCTGCCATCGGTGAGTATTTCCGTGACACCGGTCGTCCTGCATTAATCGTTTATGATGATTTGTCAAAACAGGCGGTGGCTTACCGTGAGGTTTCCCTTCTTTTAAGAAGGCCACCGGGCCGTGAGGCTTACCCTGGAGACGTTTTCTACCTGCACAGCCGTTTATTGGAAAGAGCTTGTAAAGTAATCAACAACGATGAAATCGCAAAAGCGATGAACGATCTTCCGGACAACCTGAAACCAATCGTAAAAGGTGGTGGATCTTTAACGGCTTTGCCAATCATCGAAACACAGGCGGGTGACGTTTCTGCATACATCCCAACCAACGTAATCTCGATTACCGACGGGCAGATTTTCCTTGACGGAGATTTGTTTAACTCAGGGGTTCGTCCTGCCATCAACGTGGGTATTTCTGTATCACGTGTTGGAGGTAACGCACAGATCAAGTCGATGAAGAAAGTATCGGGAACATTAAAGCTGGATCAGGCACAATTCCGTGAACTGGAAGCGTTTGCTAAATTCGGTTCTGACCTTGATGCTGTTACGTTGAACGTAATCGAAAAGGGAAAAAGAAACGTAGAGATCCTGAAACAAGGATTGAACGATCCTTATAAAGTAGAAGACCAGGTGGCGATTATCTACGCAGGTTCTAAAAACCTGTTGAGGAACGTTCCTGTGAACAAAGTGAAAGAATTCGAAAAAGATTTCCTTGAATACCTTAATGCACAGCACAAAGACACGCTGAACGCATTAAAGGCTGGAAAACTGGACGATTCGATTACTGATGTTATTGAAAAAGTAGCGAAAGAAGTTTCAGCAAAATATAACTAAATAGGTGCAAGGTACAGGGTGCAAGGTACAGGGATTCCTGAGTCTTGAACCCTGAACCCTGAACCCTGAATCCATAAAAAATGGCAAACTTAAAGGAAATCCGTAACAGAATTACCTCCGTTTCATCAACGATGCAAATCACATCAGCGATGAAAATGGTTTCTGCGGCCAAGCTGAAGAAGGCACAGGATGCAATCACAGCCATGCGCCCTTATGCCGAAAAACTGACGGAACTGCTTCAAAACCTTTCTGCAACACTTGATGGTGATGCAGGTGGAGAGTTTACTACACAACGCATCGTGAAACGCGTGCTGGTGGTGGCAATCACTTCAAACAGGGGATTGAGCGGTGCCTTCAACTCCAATGTCGTAAAAGAAACCAAGCGTCTGCTTGAAAACGAATACGCCGGAAAACAGGTTGATTTTGTTACCATCGGTAAGAAAGGTAATGACGTTATCCGTAAAACCAATACCGTATTGTCAAACCACAACCACATTTTCGATGATCTTACTTTCGAGCGTGTATCAGAGGTAGCCGACGAATTGGTAAAGCTCTTTACAGACGGTAAATACGATAAAATCGTTTTGGTGTACAATCAATTCAAGAATGCGGCAACGCAGATCATCCAAACCGAGCAATTCCTGCCATTGGCTCCTGTAGTTTCAGGATCGGTGAATTCAAATGTGGATTACATCTTCGAACCTTCAAAAGAGGAAATCGTATTGACATTAATCCCGAAAATGCTGAAAACACAATTGTACAAAGCAGTTCGTGATTCATTCGCTTCTGAGCACGGTGCCCGTATGACTGCCATGCACAAAGCAACTGATAACGCAACCGAGTTGAGAAACCAGTTGAAACTGACCTACAACAAAGCACGCCAGGCCGCTATTACAAACGAAATCCTCGAGATCGTTGGTGGTGCGGAAGCATTGAAAGGATAATTCATTTTATCAGATATACAAAAGCCGGTCATTTGATCGGCTTTTTTGTTTTGGGCGTTGCCTGCGGCCCGCGCTTTCCGCTGCAATCTTTTGGAACGCCTTGCTGCGCCGGCCTTCCAAAAGGATTTCCGCTGTAATCGCTAACGCAACAGACCCTACATTAAAATATAAAGCAAAAACCCAAAGAAATCCGCCTGAGCTTCCTTTCGGTCCTGATAACTCGCTATCTTCCCGGAATGTCCCGAATCATGCTGTGTCCGCAGGTAAATTGGATTCTTCTGCGCAGCCCGGTTCTGCATTTTCGCGGCAAATTTATATGACTGTAACGGCGGCACACGGTCATCATTTTCAGAAGTAACAATCAGCATTGTCGGATAATTTACCTCTTCCTTAATATTCTGGTATGGCGAATACGCCAGCATCCGTTTATAATCTTCTTTGTCATTCGGGTTGCCGTATTCCTCGAGGTGGAATCTCCCAGATGTATAATCGTCAATACTCAACACATCCAGTCGCCCGGAATACGGCACGGCAACCTTAAATAAGTCTGGTCTTTCCACAACAGCGCCACCCACAAGCAAACCGCCGTGGGAACCGCCCGTAATCGCGAGTTTCTGCGGCGAAGTATATTTCTCAATGATCAGGAATTCCGCTGCATCAACAAAATCATGAATCGAATTGGGCTTGTTTTCATCCTTTCCCTCGCGGTGCCATCCCAAACCTTTCTCGCCGCCGCCACGCACTTCAGCAAAGGCATACACGCCGCCTTTTTCGAGGAAATACAATATCCCGGTATCATAATCCGGTTCGGAGATGTTCCCGAATCCCCCGTAAGCGGACAGTAAAGTGGGATTATTTCCATCCAGTTTCAAAGTCTTTTTATAAATGATGGTAATCGGCACGTCTACGTTATCGCGGCTCTTGTACGTAATATTTTTGGTAATGAAATAATCCAGCGGGAACAACAAAACCTTCGGCCTGATGTAATCATTATAATAATATCCGGCGTCGCCGGTTTCAATATTCAACCTGAAATTCTGGAACGAAATCGTATTGGAATAAAATGTCACGAACAGCTCTTTGGTTTCCTTTACATAAAAACGCATGTCGAAATCCATGCCCGCCGGCGCATCGAATTTTCGTACGAACTGCCCGGCCTTGGTATAAACAACGATGTAATTCTTCCCGACAGTTTTGTATTTGCAGAAAAGGTATTCGTCTGAAATGGTTGTCGATACCAACAGGTTTTGGTACAGCTGCGGCACCACTTGTTTGTCATCTTCAGGATGCCTCAGATCAAACGACCGGATGTCGCCCCAATCGAATTTCCCTGACGAATAATAGATACGCCCATCGCTGTAACCGAAAAAATCGAATCCATCCACCTCATTCTCATAAAACTTTACAAGGTCAAATTCCTCATCATCAAGAAAGCAATAATAGTAAATGGCAGCACTTTTCGGACTGGATTCGGTTACAAAAAGATAATTGTCCTTGGTATGAAAGCTGATCTTTCCATCATTTTTGCTCGTGTCCAAAACCAGTTTATCAATGCTTTGGTCCGTCCCGATTTTATGATAAAACAACTGATATGTCGAATCGCGCGCAAACGTACTTTTGTTCATATTCTTTTTGTAAAAAATGCCTTTGTCACCATTCCAGCTGATGCCTGAAAACTTCACATCGGTAATCAAATCTTCCATTTTTGCCGATCCTGAAAATGGGCAAAACCGTATTTCCTTCCGGTCCCCACCATTCTGGCTCAACATGTAAGCCATGTAAACCGAATTGGCAGACGGCATATAATCATCCAAAACAACATTCTTATTCTTTGTCAATTTATACGGATCCACGAGTTCAATCGACTGGTCTTTCAGGTTCTTACGGTAATGCAGCGCTGCCGGATAATTCTTGTCGGTGCGGTAACGCGAATAGAAATACGCCCCTTTCCGGGCAGGCAACGAGTTTGACGACAGGAAATCATACTCCTTTATTTTGGAGATTGGGTCATATGATTTCCTTGCCAGTTTTATCGCTTCATCGGTGACATGGTTGTTGGCTTCAACCCAAGCCTTGGTTTCCGGGGAATTCATCTGCTGCAGCCAGGTGTAGTCATCTGTAAATGAAAGTCCGTGGCGGGTTACAACGGTTGGTGTTTTTTTCGTCTCAGGCGATTGGGAAAAGCCATATGAAAACATGGTAAGGAAGCTAAGCAGCAGGAATTTTCTCATGATAAATGATTTCAGCGTAAAAATAGTCCTTTAAGGGTAACTTACGGAAACAAAATAGGCCTACACGCGCAACAAACCGTAAAGATTAATTATTTTTGAACCACAAATAACCGGATATCCTTGAGTTTATATAAAAACCTTTTCAAGCAGACCGCCATTTATGGCCTGGCCACGGTATTGCCGAGGATTTTCAGTTTCCTGCTGGTGCCGCTGTATGTGAAGCTGCTCAACAAAGCGGATTATGGCTCGGTAAATGTCATTTACGCCTACATTATTTTCTTTAATGTGATTTTGGCTTATGGCATGGAAACCTCGTTTTTCCGTTTTTATAATAAGGAAACCGATAAGGATAATGTCATCAGGACATCTACCATTTCACTGTTCTGGTCGTCTGTCGTTTTTCTGGGTGCCGCGCTTTTATTCCGGAATGCATTGGCACACCTGATAGGATTTGATGTCCGGTTTATAACTTATACCATCTGGATCATTGTTCTTGATGCCTTGGCGGTGGTGCCTTTTTCGAAATTACGTGCGCACGGCCGGCCGTTGCTTTATGCCTCAGTAAAGATTGGGAATGTGGGGGTGAACCTGCTGCTCAACGTGTTCTTCCTGATTTACCTGCCGAAAATAGCAAAAACCTGGCCGGATTCTTTGCTCAGCGGTTTTTATTTCAGGGATTTTCAGGCGGGGTATATTTTCGTGTCGAATATCATTGCAAGCGGACTGACGTTGCTCATCCTTTCGCCCAATTATTTCAACATCAAATGGCAGTTCGATTTCAATCTGTGGAAACGCATGATGCGCTATGGCCTGCCCATCCTTGTGGCCGGGATCGCGTTTGCCATTAACGACCAATTCGATAAGATCCTGCTCGAAAAATTGCTTCCTGCTGATATTGCCAAAGCAGAAGTGGGTGTCTATGCGGCCTGTTATAAACTCGGATTGTTTATGGTGTTGTACCGGACCGCTTATACACTGGGTATTGAACCGTTTTTCTTCAGCCATGCCGACAAGGAAAATGCGAGCCAGACGTATGCGACGGTGACAAAATATTTCGTGATTTTCGGGTCGTTCATATTGTTGTTCGTGATCGTTTTTGCAGATGTTTTCAAAAAAGTCATGATCCCAAACCCGCAATACTGGGAAGCCATGAAAGTCGTCCCACTGATTATCCTTGCGAATTTCTTCCTTGGCATTTACACCAATCTTTCTGTTTGGTACAAACTGATCGACAAAACTTACATCGGTGCTTATATTTCGGTGATCGGTGCCATCATTACCTTGGCGCTTAATTTTATCCTGATCCCGTTTTTTGAAAACAATGGCTATGATGGCTACATGGGCTCGGCCATCGCCACGATCGCTGCCTATGGAAGCATGATGCTGATCTCTTACATCTGGGGCAACCGCCACTATCCGATTCCTTATGATGGTAAAAAAATTGGCGGTTACCTGGGGCTTTCGATCCTATTTTCCGGAATGTCATTTTATTATTTCCGGGAAAATTATTTTATAGGGTCGGCCTTTTTGCTGATTTTCCTTTATTTCATATATTACAACGAAAAAGCCACGCTCAACGCCATCATCAAAAGAAAGGCAACAGCGCCGGTTGCAAAAGATATCATACCAAATACCCAAAATCCAGATGAAGATCCAGATCGTCAATAAATCACAGCATCCGTTACCAAATTATGAAACCATTGCTTCGGCAGGAATGGACCTCAGGGCAAACCTGGACCAATCCGTTGTTTTGAAACCATTGGGAAGGGCTATCATAAAAACAGGGCTTTTTATTGAATTGCCGATCGGTCATGAAGCGCAGGTACGGCCCCGCAGCGGATTGGCTGCAAAAAAAGGGATTACGGTACTGAATTCACCCGGAACTGTTGATGCAGATTATCGTGGGGAAATCGGGGTGATTTTAGTAAATTTATCCAATGAGGACTTTACCGTGGAAAACGGCGAACGCATTGCACAGCTCGTCATTGCAAAACATGAACGCGCGGAGTGGCTTGAGGTTGATGTATTAAGCGAAACTTCGAGAGGTGAAGGTGGTTTTGGAAGTACAGGCGTGAAATAATGAATACTTAAACAATTAATAATTGACAACTGAAAGCGCCCGTTCAAACGGAATTTTAAATCTTTCAATTCTTCAATCTTTCAATATAAAATATGAAAATAATAGTACCCATGGCCGGTCGCGGCTCCAGATTACGCCCGCATACATTAACAGTGCCGAAACCATTGATTCCTATAGCCGGAAAACCGATCGTACACCGTCTGGTAGAAGACATCGCCGGCGTAATACACCAGAAAATCGATGAAATCGCATTCATCATCCATGAAGATTTCGGGTCTCATGTAGAAAAAGACCTGGTCGCGATTGCGGAAAAGCTTGGCGCGAAAGGGACGATATATTATCAGAATGAGGCTTTGGGAACCGCGCATGCGATCATGTGTGCCAAAGAGTCGATGCAGGGACCGATTGTCGTGGCTTATGCCGATACGCTTTTCCGTGCCGATTTCACCCTCGATACTACCGCCGATAGTGTAATCTGGGTAAAGCAGGTGGAAGATCCGAGCGCCTTCGGAGTAGTACAGCTCAATGATAATAACCAGATTGTGAATTTCGTTGAAAAACCTCAGACTTTTGTTTCAGACCTGGCTATTATCGGGATTTATTACTTTAAAAGCGGAGAAACTTTACGCGATGAGTTACAATATTTACTCGATAATAATGTTGTAAAGGGTGGCGAATACCAATTGACCGACGGACTGGAGAACATGAAAGTGAAAGGCCTAAAATTCGTTCCCGGTAAAGTGGATGAGTGGATGGACTGCGGCAACAAAAACGTTACTGTCGAAACCAATTCGCGGATGCTTGCCTTTTTAAATGCAGATGGCGAAGATCTTGTCGATGCCCATGTGAAGGCGGAAAACTCGAAAATCATCCCGCCATGTTATATCGGCCCGGATGTCATATTAATCAATGCGACTGTCGGCCCGAATGTTTCGCTGGGCCGTGGCTGCCACATCATCAACAGTACGGTGAAGAACAGCCTGATCCAGACACATTCCAAAATACGCAATGCCGATCTTGACAATGCAATGGTAGGAAGCCACGCAACATTTGACGGAAAATTTACCAGTATCAGCATCGGCGATTACTCGGTTTTAGAATAAGATATTATGAGAAGGATTTTTTTATTATTGGTTATACTGCTTACCGGTTTCAGGCCGCAGGCGCTCCATGCCCAGGGTGAACCTGAGGATATTGCCGCGGTTTCGGACCAGTTCCAGGAGTCTTTTTTCGAATCCCTGAAGCAAAAAGGAATCGAGAATTATGACAAGGCGGTGGAATCATTAGAAAAATGCCTTAAGCTGCAACCGAATAATCCGGTGGTTTTAAGTGAGCTCGGCAAAAATTACCTGCATCTTAAAAGGTATAAGGAGGCTTATGAAGCGTATGAGAAAGCCTCACAAATCGAGCCTAAAAACCGTTGGTATCTGGCCGGGATGTATGATGTAACCTATGAGACCAAAGATTACAACAATTCCATTACGCTGGTACAGAAACTGGTCCCGTTTGATGACAGTTATAAGGAAGACCTCACCTCTTTGTACATGAAAACGGGACAATTTGATAAAGCCCTTGCAATGATCAACGAGCTTAACGAATCCGTTGGGCATTCCGATAAAAGGGATGCTTACAAAGCTGACATCCTGAAAGATACAAAATATCAGGGTTCTGAAAAGGACAACCTTATCGATCAGATTAAGAAAAACCCGAAGGAAGAGTCGAATTATATTGCCCTGATTTACCTCTATTCCAACAGCAACCAGGAACAGAAAGCACAGGAAATCGCAAAACAGCTGGAAAAGGAAATCCCGACATCAGACTGGGCGCAGGTAAGCCTTTTCAAATTCCATTTGAATAATAATGACGGCGATAAGGCGGTCGTTTCAATGAACCAGGCTTTGAAAAGCAGCAAGATTGACAATAAAGTGAAGCAACGCATCATCAACGAGTTTTTGATTTTTACCAAAACCAATCCCAAATATGATGCCGATCTTGAAAAAGCCATCGGTTATGTGAATGGCGATAAGGATGTAAATGCTGCAAAGGAGTTGGGTAAATTCTACCAAAACCAAAAAGACTGGGCCAAAGCCGCAAAATATTATGAAATCGATGCCGCAAACCATCCCGACGACCTTGAAACCAGGATCCTGATGCTCCAGGCTTACGCCGAAAACAAGCAGTTTGATGTTTTGGCAAAAAAAGCCGATGCACTGATCGAATTGTTTCCGCTGCAGCCGGAATTATATTATTTCTCAGGATTGGCATACAACCAGCTCAAGGATTTCAAAAAGGCTAAAGACACCCTTGAAGCCGGAATCGATTACCTTGTCGACAACCGCGATATGGAAATCAATTTCAATATCCAGCTCGGGGAAGCCTGGAATGGCCTTGGCGATGCTAAGAAAAAAGAACAGTATTTCCTGAAAGCCGACCAGTTATTAAAAAAGAAAAAGCAATGAAAAAGTATATCAGCCTCGGAGTTCTGATGCTGTTGGTTTCCTGTAAATCGACGAAAGGACTGGTGTCCGAAACCAATGCCACGACTACGTTGACGGCGGCAAAAGTCATCGAAAACCACTACAGCACCCAACGTGATTTTAAAACGCTCTACATCAAAGCCAGTGTTTCTTATAAAGACGACAGGCAGTCACAAAATGTCAATGCTGAAATCAAGATCAAAAAGGACGAAAAAATCCTGGTGAGCATCCGCGTGCTTGGCATTACAATGGCTAAGGCACTGATTACGCCGACTGAAGTCAAATATTACGAAAAAATCAACGGCAAGTTTTTTGAAGGCGATTATTCGACACTGAGCAAGTGGCTGGGGACCGACCTCAATTTCAGCAAAGTCCAGAACATGCTCATCGGGCAGGCGATGGATGATCTTAAGAAAGGCAAATACAAATCCTCAATCGAAGATAAATTTTACAAACTCGAGGATTTGAATGGCCAGGAAACCCAAAAGGAATTTTATTTCGAAGCCTCTAAATTCCTGACCAAAAAACAGGAAATCGAGCAGATGCAAAAAAACCGCATGCTGCATGTCTTCTACCCGAATTACAAAGAATATCCGGTAATGTCACTGCCTACCGAAATAAAAATCGAGGCTTTTGACAACCAAAAGAAAACCGCCATCAATATTGAATACCAAACCGTCAATTTCAACGAGGACCTTACATTTCCATACAGTGCGCCTGATGGTTATGAAAGGGTCAATATTGACTAGATTTGCAAAAACCAATACTATGCCAAAAACAATCTTAACGTTTTTATTCCTGTTTGTTTCTGCCTTCGGCTGGAGCCAGATCGACCAGGAAAAACTCGAAAAGCGCAAAGCCGAAATCCAGGAGGAAATCCGGGAAAAAGAGCGTTTACTGGAATCGCAGAACCAAAAACAGAAATCAGTTACCACCATTATCGCCCAGCAGACCGAAAAAATCAAGTTGCGCGAGAAGCTCATCAATACTACTGAAAAACAGGCAAAAGGCCTAAAGAACGACATGTACATCAACCAGCTTGAAATCAACCGGCTGAACCGCGACCTCACCGACCTTAAGGCGGAATATTCCAAAATGGTCGTCAAGTCATACAAAAGCCGCTCACAGCAAAGCCGGGCGATGTTTTTACTGTCTTCCAAGAATTTCCTGCAGGCATACAAGCGCGCGCAGTACATGAAGCAGTACGCGAATTACCGTCGTGCGCAGGGCGCGCAAATCCAGAAGAAGCAAACCGAGCTGGCGCGTTTCAACAGTAAGCTTGATGCACAAAAAAGCGAAAAGCAGAAACTGCTTGCAGAACAGGAAGAGGAACGCAAGACCCTCGAAAAAGAAAAACAGGAACAGGAAAAGCTCGTCAATTCCATTAAGAAAGACAAAAAGAAAATTGCCGCCGAAATCAAGAAAAAGCAACAGGAAAGCCGTGCCATCGATAAACAGATTGATAAATTGCTTCGCGCTGCAATTGCCGAAGCCAATAAAAAGGCAGCAGCGGCCAACCTGAAGGCAAACCCGAAAACGACTACAGCTGCCGAAACCAAAAAAACGGAAACGTCAACAAAAATCGTACTGACACCTGAGGCAAAACTCGTTTCGGATAATTTCAAGGCAAATAAAGGAAAACTTCCATGGCCCGTGGAAAAAGGAACTGTCACTTTGCGTTACGGCGACCAGCCACATCCGTTGATCAGCTCGCTCACGGTACACTGCAGCGGCGTCGAGATCACTACGGATAATGATGCGAGTGCCCGTGCGGTATTCAGCGGAACGGTTTTCAGTGTCCAGAAATTATCCCCGATCAATACCGCCGTAGTGATCCAACACGGGGATTTCTTTACGCTTTATCAAAACCTGAGCAGCGTTTCAGTAGGTAAGGGAGATAAAGTATCGACCAAGCAAACCATTGGAAAGGTAAGGCACAACAACGACACGGGAAAGACGGTTATCAAATTCATGATTGCGCAGAATACCACCTACCAGAATCCGGCGAGCTGGCTGTATAATATGTAGGATAAACGCTACACTATGGAAACGCCTTCGGCTACAGACACGAATACCTCACGGTTTGTGAAAGTAATTGCCTCCGATGGATTCAAGTGCGGATTATATGCTTTAACAGTAATAAAAAAAACCAGCCCGAAAGCTGGTTTTTTTATTGAAAATGTAATTTTGAACTCAGGCACTCAGGCACTCAGGCACTCAGGCACTCAGGCACTCAGGCACTCAGGCACTCAGGCACTCCTACAAATCATTCAGCATCTTACTGATTTCGTCCAGTTTTGGCGTTAAGATGATTTCGATACGGCGATTTTTCGATTTGCCTTCTGTGTTGTCGTTTGACGCGATTGGGGCGAATTCCCCGCGACCTGCAGCGGTGAGGTTTTGCTTGTTGATGCCTTTATTCTCTGAAAGGATGTTCACTACAGCCGTAGCGCGTTTTGTGGAAAGGTCCCAATTGTTCTCTATGCCGCCCACGGCACCTGCAAATTTATCGTTATCGGTATGCCCTTCAATAAGTACGGCGATTTCTGGGTTTTGCGCCAAAACCTTTCCGAGTTCGGTTACGGCTTTCTTGCCTTCTGCGCCGACTGTCCAGCTTCCGGTCTGGAACAACAGTTTGTTTTCCATGGAAACATACACTTTGCCATTTTTCTGTTCGATGGTAAGTCCTTTTCCTTCGAAGGCATTCAACGCTTTTGAAAGTGTTTCCTTCAGTTTTTTCATGCCGGCTTCTTTTGATGCCATCATTTCCTCGAGTTCGGTGACGCGGTTTGACCGTTCCTGGAAATCGGCCATAAGTTTGTTGATGCGCTCCTGCTCGGCGGCAAGGGCTTTTTCCTTGGCTTCCAGTTTTGCCAGAAGTTCGCGGTTTTTAGTCATGTTCGATTGCAATGCGTCATCGCTGTTTTTTTCCAAAGCGCTGTAAGACGCCTGCAGCGTTTTCATATTGGCATTGGCGGCAGCAAGATCCGCCTGCAGTTTATCGCGTTCGGATTTGGTCTTGTCGTATTCCTTTTGAAGGTTCGATTGGTCGATTTCGAGCTTGTTCTTGTCGGCGAGCAGCGCTTCATTGTCGTCGGCCATTTTGCGGCTTTCTTTTTTCAGGTCGGCGAATTTGTTCTCGAGGTCGGTGTAAACTTTTTTAGATACGCATGAACTGGACAAAGCCATAATCAATAGTGCGGCGGAAACTTTCTTAATCATTTTTGTAGGTATTTAATAGTGTACTGTAATCGTTCATTTTTCTGTGAACCCTAGCCCCGATTGCAGGCGGTATCCTTGCTGTAGCGCAGCGGAAGCAAGATAAAGCCGTAAAGCGGGATCATGCTCCTAAATAATCTCGGCCAAAACCGGGCAATGGTCTGAATGTTTCGCATCCGGCAAAATCACGGCGCGCGTCAGCCTGTTTTCGATGGTTTTGCTGACCAGAATGTAATCGATGCGCCAGCCTTTATTGTTGCCACGGGCACCGGCGCGGTAACTCCACCACGTATAATTGTGCGGATTCTTGTTGAAATGGCGGAAACTGTCGACAAAGCCACTTTTCATAAAGATATCGAGCCACGAGCGCTCCTCGGGAAGGAAGCCTGAAACGGTCTTGTTGCGTATCGGATCGTGGATGTCGATGGGTTCATGGCAAATGTTGTAATCGCCGCAAATGATGAGGTTGGGCATACGCAGGCGAAGGTCTGCAATGTAGTTATGGAAATCGTCCATGTACATGAACTTGTGGCTCAGGCGGTCGATGTTGGTTCCCGATGGCAAATAGAGGCTCATCACTGAGACATCGTCAAAATCTGCGCGGATGTTGCGCCCTTCGAAATCCATGTGGGGAATTCCCGTGCCGTACACCACATCATTGGGTTTTATTTTTGAAAGTATCGCCACGCCGCTGTAACCTTTTTTCTGGGCGGGATACCAATAATGGTAATGGTATCCCAGGTTTTCGAATTCATGCAACGGAACCTGGTCGGGCGTGGCCTTGATTTCCTGAAGGCAGATCACATCGGGATTGGCCTGTTCGAGCCATATGAGGAATCCTTTGGAAATCGCGGCGCGTATTCCGTTAACATTATAAGAGATTATTTTCATTGTAATTTAAAATGAGGTTCACCAAAAATATTCGAAAACGCGGCATGATAAAAACGAAAATATAAAAACTGTCAACAGAGATATGCACAAAATCAATTAGGAATTGGGAATTACAAATTACGATTTCGCAATTCCTAATTTGAAATTCGTAATTAATTCCGTGAGTGCCATTTTTTTCTATCTTTGTTTTCACCTAAAAAACAAGACAACAAATGGGTTTAGTGACCGCAAAGGAAGTGGCTAAGGCAATCAATGCGACCAAGTACGGGTTTCTCGGTACTTTTGCGGGTTGGATGCTGATGAAAGTGCTGAAGATTTCGCGGCTGAACGCCATTTATGATAAAAACAAGCATCTCAGTGATGTAGCCTTCCTGAAGGCCATTTTGGACCAACTTGAAATCCGTTTTGAAATTCCGGAAGAAGACCTGAAAAGGCTGCCTAAAGACGGTGCTTATATTACAATTTCAAACCACCCGCTTGGTGGTGTCGACGGCATTTTGCTTTTGAAACTGATGCTGGAGCGCGAACCGAATTTCAAGATTATCGCCAATTTCCTGCTGCACCGCATTGAGCCTTTGAAGCCCTACATTATGCCGGTGAATCCTTTCGAAAACCATAAAGACGCGAAATCGAGCGTGGTCGGGATTAAGGAAACGTTGCGTCATTTGAGCGACGGCAAGCCTTTGGGGATGTTCCCTGCCGGGGAAGTTTCAACCTATAAGGACGGAAAACTTGTTGTAGACAAGGAATGGGAGGAAGGCGCAATTAAAGTCATCAGAAAGGCGCAGGTTCCCGTGGTGCCAATTTATTTCCATGCGAAGAACAGCCGCTTCTTTTATACTTTATCAAAGATTGGCGATACGCTGCGTACGGCGAAACTGCCATCGGAATTGTTTTCACAGAAAGACCGCATCATTAAGGTACGTATCGGAAAACCGATATCGGTGAATGAGCAGAATGAACATAAGACGATTGAGGAATACTCGGAATTCCTTCGGAAGAAGACGTATATGCTCGCCAATCCTTTCGAAAAGGAACACAAACTGATCAACACACCGAACCTGAAAATCCCGAAAAGTCCGAAGCAGATTGCGACCGCCGCAAGTAATGACATGATGATTCAGGAAGTCGCAAACCTCAGAAAACAAGACTGCAGGCTATTGCAAAGCAAGAATTACGAAGTGTTTTTTACCAAAGCGGATAAGATTCCGAATATCTTACATGAAATAGGGCGTCTGCGCGAGATTACCTTCCGTGAAGTGGGCGAGGGCACTAACGAATCGACAGATCTTGACCGGTATGACAATTATTACTACCACATGTTTCTGTGGGATGAGGATACCAACCAGATTGCAGGTGCTTACCGCATGGGACTGGGTTCTGAGATTTTTGCCAAGAGCGGGATTGAAGGCTTTTACCTGCATGAATTGTTCCGTTTTGAACCCGAACTGTATGACATGATGAGCAAATCCATTGAAATGGGAAGGGCCTTTATCATTAAGGAATACCAACAGAAGCCAATGCCATTGTTCTTATTGTGGAAAGGAATTATTCATACCACGTTACGTTATCCTGAGCATAATTTCCTGCTGGGCGGCGTAAGCATCAGCAACCAGTTTTCGGAGTTTTCGAAATCGCTGATGATCGAGTTCATGAAATCGAATTATTATGACCCGTATATTGCGCAGTATGTACATGCCAAGAAAGAATTTAAGGTAAAGCTTAAGGATGCCGATAAGGATTTCATTTTTGATGAGGCCGAATCTGATTTGAATAAATTCGATAAGATTATCGATGAGCTAGAGCCGGGAAGCCTGCGTTTGCCGGTCCTGATCAAGAAATACATCAAGCAGAATGCCCGGGTAGTGGCATTTAACGTAGATCCGATGTTTAATAATGCTGTCGACGGATTGATGTATATCCGTATTGCAGACATTCCTGAAAGCACCATGAAACCTGTCATGGAGGAGTTTCAGGCTGAACTTGAAAGAAAACTCCTCGAAAAGGGCGAAACATTGTAATTTAGTTCCTAAGAAATGGCCATTTCATCTCTTTTTAGGACGACATCTGTGTGTAATTTTGTAAAATAAGTTTCCTTATTCGTAACAAATCTAAAATTTACAAAAAAAATTATAATTTATTGATAATTAATCATTTATTAACTTACTAATAAAATTATGATTAATTTTAAAAATTACCGCTGATTTGAAAAAATCCGCATTATTTTCTGCGATATTATAAAAAATTCTTATTTTATGATTTAAATACGCTCTTTTACTCGTTAAATTTATTTCATTCGTATTGCAAAAAATTGTATGTTTGTAAAAAATTTAAAACTTAGAATGATGAAAAAACTTTTACTCACATTAACTTTCGTTAGTACATTGAGCCTTAGTGCCCAGACGGATACTGAGACAAGTTCAGAAAGCACTGACAACGGTTTCAACAAATGGTCTCTCGAACTTAACGGAGGTGTAAATAAGCCTTCAGCTCCATTTGCGCCTGGATACTTCTCAGCTACACCAAGCTTTTTTAATGCTGACTTTGGAGTTAGATATATGTTTAACAACAAGTTTGGTGTGAAAGCAGATTTCGGATATTACAAGTTGCAGGACAATGAGAGTTCGCTTCATTTCAGCACTAAATACTATAGAGCTGACTTACAGGCGGTAGCCAACGTTGGACGTATCATGAACTTTGAAACATGGACCAAAAGAATAGGTGCTTTAGTACACATTGGTGGTGGTTACATGCAATTCAGGAGTGATAATTTAAGTTACACTGACCGTGGAGGAAACTTCATCATTGGACTTACAGGCCAATATAAACTTGCTAAAAGAGTGGTGTTGACAGGAGATTTTACTTCTGTTACAAACGTTGCACAGGATAAAACTTTCGACGGAACGTCAGGCACAGGACAGATCAGAGGATTTGCCGGTGGGATCTTCTCAGGAACTATCGGTCTTACTGTTTACCTAGGAAGCCATGAAGAGCACGCAGACTGGTATGTTGAATCTTCTGTAAAAGATGAAGAAGTGGATGCGCTTAAGAAAAGGGTTGACGATCTTGAAACCATGCTGAATGATACTGATAAGGATGGTGTGCCGGATTACCTTGATGCTGAGCCAAACTCTTTAACAGGTGTTGCTGTTGATTCTAAAGGAAGAACAGTGGATACTAACGGAAATGGTATTCCTGATGAATTGGAAAGCTACATGGATAAAACATATGGCGCTGGTAATACGAACAACAATACGAACATCAACAACACGCCAAACAACAATGCTTTGGTGAAAGCGCTGATCAACGATGGTTATGTTACCACTTACTTCGATTTCAACAAATCAACTCCGACAAACGTTTCTACAGAAGGTATCGATTTCATACTTACTTATTTGAGGAACAACCCGACAGCGACCGTTGACATCATCGGACATGCTGACGAAATCGGAAGAACACCTTACAACGATAAATTATCTCAGGCAAGGGCTAACAATGTGAAAAACACGTTGATCAAAGCTAAAATCGATCCTTCAAGGCTGAACGTAGTTCCTGCAGGTGAAGATGCTTCTGTAGATAAAGAGTCTGCTGGTGCAAGAAAGCTAGTAAGAAGAGTTACTTTCAAAGTGAAATAATCTTTCAATATCCTCATAAAAAAAACCCTGAAGCAATTCAGGGTTTTTTATTTTTGGGAATTTAAGACTGGAAAATTATAGGATTGCATGTCTTAAAATCCTTTCTGCATTATTGTGCCAATGAATCTTTCCTGATGATTTTCCCATTTCCGGTCTCTTTGAAATGATCCACAAAAACAACCTCTTTAGGCTTTTCATATTTATCTAGTTTGTCGAAAAGGCCCTCAGGTAAAGTGTATGGCTCGCCTTCAACAACAAGAATGAGTTTTTCTCCCAAATCCTTATCCGCAATGCCGGCTACAAAAAATCTGCGTTCCATACGCTTATAAAGCTTTTCCTCGATCTGCTCAGGGCTCAGTTTGATGCCGCCGCTGTTAATTACATTATCGATACGTCCCTTCCAGATAAATTGTGTATCGGAAATCAAATCAACCAAATCGTTTGTAATAATGACTTCTGATGAAATTTCGGGAGCGGTAATTAGCAGGCAATTCCGGTCATCGACTGCAATGGTTACATTCGGCAATACGGTAAAACTGCGGTCGCCCACTTTTTTAGCGGCAATATGCGACACCGTTTCAGTCATGCCATACGTTTCGAAAGCCTGTCCCGATAATTTTTTGAGTTCCTTTTCAAGTGAGGCATTGATCTTGGCACCACCTACAATCAGTTTCTTCACCCGATGCAATTCCTCAAGGGAGTTTTGCGCCTGTAAGGGCACCATCGCTGAAAAATCATAAGAAGCATCATTATTTTTCAACGGATAGGCTGTCGGGGCGACAAAATCCATATCCAGTCCAAGGATAAAACCGCGCACGAGCATCATTTTTCCCGCTACATATTTCACAGGAAGGCAGTTCAGGACTTTATCCCCGGGCGAAAGATCAAAGAAATTGCCTGTCGCCAGGGCAGAATTCACCATTGCCTGTTTTTCCACGCGGATTACTTTGGGAATCCCCGTACTGCCGCTGGTATTCATTTCGATATAATCGTTATGATCGAACCAGTCGAGCAAAAAATGACCGACCGGCCTCTCGAAATCGTCGCCTTCTTTTATAAAACTGTATGCAACACGGCACAAATCGTCACGGTCAAGGTGAAAGCCATTCAGTTTAAACTGATTGTGTACATTAAGGTATGTTGGGGTATTCATTGTTTAAAGGTTTTGATTTTCAACAGGAGGAAGCACAATTTTGCCCAAAAGCTTTTCCTTCCATCCGGACCATTTGTACTTCTTACTAAAGATAAATAAAAGTATCGGGAAAACGACGAGTACCGGGAAAATGACTTCCAGTCCTGCGGAAGGCTCAGACTTGTCGATCAACACGGAATCCGTTTGGAACACCGTCCAGTCCGATGTCACCAAAAGCGCCCCGGTAATATTATTGGCGGCATGGAAACCCAAAGACAACTCCATGCCTTCATCCATCAGGGTCATGATTCCCAGTAAAAAACCGGTGCCGATATAATATACCAAAAGGATGTAGCCTATTTTTCCCACCTCAGGATTCGCGCCATGAAGCAGTCCAAATACAATCGAAGTCAGCAGCAGCGGAATCCATTTCCGTTTTGAAACCAACCCGATTCCCTGCATCAGGTAACCACGGAACAGGTATTCTTCAAAGCTCGTCTGGAACGGGATCAGCGTTAAGCTTATCAACGCCAAAGCCAGGAAAGGCCTCAGGTTGAAGTTAAAAACAAAGCTTTCAGGATTTGACTGGTAACTGATAAAAATCAGCAGCGTACTGAAACCGCCCCAAATTAAAAATGAGAAAAAAACCCTGTTCCAGTCGACCTCAGGCCTTGAAGTCGTTAAGGAAAGAATGCTTTGTTTGTGCATGTATTTCACCCAAAACAGCAGTAAAAGCAGCAGGAATGCAAAAGGAATCAGGTTTGAGAGAAAGAACATGCTTTTCCCGTATCGTTCAATCTCATTGCGGATAATGGTATTCGTATCTTCTGCAGAAACCATAAAATTCGCCACCATCAACCCAAGGAATACTAAAGGGAAAGGAATGTAGGCGACTAAATTCCGCCTGTTTTTATACGCTTGTTCGATAAACATAAGTAGTCTTTATTTTGGATCAGGGTTAGGAATGCCTAATTTAATCCAATTTTTACAATTGAAATCGATTACTTTGCAAATAAAACCATGATACAGGTTTACCACAACCCGCAATGCTCAAAATCCCGGGAATGCCTGGCCATCCTTGATGGTTCCGCCCAGGAATACGAGGTGGTGAAATACCTTAATCAAACGCCCGATGAGCAGGAACTCAAAACCCTGATCAAAAAACTGGGCATCAAACCCATCGAACTCGTCCGCACGAAGGAAGCCCTATGGAAAGAAAAATTCGAAACCCGGAAAATGACCAATGCACAAATCATAAAAGCCATGGTGAAGCATCCGATATTAATGGAACGCCCCATCGTGATAAATGGCGACAAAGCCATTATCGGCAGGCCAGTGGAACGCATCCTTGACATTATCCGGTAGGCAAAAACTGTTTTTTAACAAACCATTGTGATTTGCCGCCTAAACCAACCCGTACTTTTGCAGTCGTAAAGCGCTATAAAATTAAGCCTGATGAAATTATCAAGATTTGCAGTCCTTTTGTTCCTGTTTTTTATCCCCTTCATAAATGTTGCACAACAACGCACTGAGGGTGAAAAAGTCAAAGTTTCAGGAAAAATAGTCGAAAAGGGGACCACCATTCCAATGGAATATACGACGATAACGCTCCAGAATACTGCAAACCCGAAAATCGTCACCGGTGGCATCACCAATGAAAAAGGCGAATTTAATTTTGAAGTCAGTGCCGGAACGTATGACATCAAAATTGAGTTCATTTCCTTCAAGCCTTTTGAAATCAAGCAAAAAGCCATTACTGAAAATACCAATTTAGGGACCATTTCACTTGAGCCTGACGCTACCTTATTGAATGAAGTTGAAATTCGCGTCGATAAAACCACGGTGGAAATCAAGCTTGACAAGAAAGTCTACAACGTCGGGAACGACCTGATGGTCAAAGGCGGCACCGTCAGCGATGTGCTGGACAATATTCCTTCAGTTTCCGTTGATGCCGATGGCGTGGTAAGCTTGCGTGGGAATGAAAATGTGCGTATCCTGATCGACGGGAAACCGTCAAACGCCATTAATATTACGGAAGCCTTACGCCAAATCCCGGCCGATGCCATCGACAAAGTGGAAGTGGTTACAAACCCTTCCGCGCGTTACGATTCCGAAGGCGGCGGCGGATTGCTGAACATTATTTTGAAAAAAGGAAAAAACCTGGGCCTCAACGGAACATTGATCCTTTCAACCGGAGATCCGGAGAATTATGGCGCTTCGGGTAATTTGAATTTCAAGTCGGAAGGCTTTAACCTGTTCACCACAACGGGTTACAATTACCGTAACAATCCCGGTAATTCGTTTACCGATACTGAATATTTAAACAGTGATGGGACCACGAGAAACTTCATCAATGAGAAAAGATACAATGAGCGCGTCAGTGAAGGCGTGAATTCGAATTTCGGGATTGATTTGTACCTGGATAAATCGACGACCTGGACCAATATCTTCAACTACCGGAAGAATAACGGCAACAACCCGGAAGAGGTGACTTACAATAATTTTGATGCCAATCACGAGAACCAGTTCGTCACTTCTCGTTTCAACGACCAGAAAAGCAACAGCCAGAATGTGGAATATTCGACGAATTTCACAAAAAACTTTAAAAAACAAGGCCATAAATTTACCATCGACGCTTCTTTCTCGACCAATGACGACCATGACAATTCACAGATCGAAAACAATTCAGACGTATTGAAATTCGAAAAAACCAGCAATGACCAGAGCCAAACCAGGAACATGATCCAGTCAGATTATGTATTGCCAATCGGGAAAAACAGCCAGTTCGAAGCCGGTTACAAAGGCGAATTCAACAAGCTCCTTACCGATTATGAAGTCGATACGCTAAATACCCTAATCAACCGCTACCTGCCCAATCCACGCTATACCAATGAGCTGCAGTACAACGAGAAAATCAATGCGCTGTATACGCAATTCGGGACTAAGATTAAGAAATTTTCAATATTGCTTGGGATGCGATGGGAAGATTCAAACATCACGATTAACCAGTTGACGACTTCCGATTTTAACAATAAAAGATACAGTAACTTTTTTCCAAGTGCTTTCCTGACTTACGAAGTGTCAGATCAATCCAGCCTGTCGCTGAGCTACAGCCGACGCATTTCGCGCCCAAGGGGAAGGCAGATCAACCCGTTTTCCAATTATTCGAGTAACATCAACATCTTCCAGGGAAATCCTGACCTGAATGCGGCTTTTACAGATGCATTGGATCTGGGTTATTTAAAACGCTGGGACAAACTGACGCTGAGCACCTCGATGTACCTCAATAAAACGACTGATTCCTTTCAGTTTATCAGGAAAGAAAGCGGCGATTTTGTGCCCGTGGTTTCCGGCGGAAAAGACATCGTAAACAATGACGGCAGCGTCACAATCGTTGACGGCGAGGATTATGACATCCCGGTAATCTTATCGACACCAATAAACCTGGCTACAGAATACCGCTTCGGATTTGAATTTACACTGAATTATTCACCATATAAATGGTGGAAACTGAATTCCAACTTTAATTTCTTCCGCAACCAGACTGATGGCGATTATACTTATGTGGATTTCAAAGGCAACAGCATTTCGCAGAATTTCGACAATACGGCTTATTCGTGGTTTACGAGACTGACATCCAAAGTAACGCTGCCGTATAAAATCGACTGGCAGACAAACCTGACTTACAACGGTCCGCAGAACAATGCACAAGGCAGGAGTTTGGGAGTTTTCAGCGCGAATCTTGGCTTCAGCAAGGATTTATTTAAGGATAAAGCGACAGTCGCCCTGAATGTACAGGATGTGTTCAATTCAAGGAAAAGGATCAGCGACACCAACCTGCCTTTATTGAATTCCCACAGCGAAATGCAGTGGCGCGTAAGGCAGATTAACCTGTCGTTCACGTATCGTTTCAACAAAAAGAAAAATGAAAAGGAACGCCAGCCTAAACGCGACAGCGGTGATGACGGCGGTGATTTCCAGGGATAAATTTCAGAGGATTGTTTCGGCAATCCTTTTTCGATTTAAGGAATTGGTGTTATCTTTACCATCCGATGATTTGCTATGAACGACAACAAACAAAAAGCCGTCCGCACCGCTTACCTGAGCATTTTCGGGAATATGGCACTGGCTTTCGCCAAAGGCATTGCGGGTTATTTCGGGAATTCGTATGCGCTGATTGCCGATGCGATTGAATCGGCAACTGATGTTTTTTCATCGGTATTGGTGCTTTTCGGCATAAGGTATTCGAGCAAGCCTGCCGATGAAAACCATCCATACGGGCACGGCCGGGCTGAAGCTTTGGTGACGTTTGCAGTAGTCGGATTCCTCTTGGTTTCGGCCACAATCATTGCTTACGAAAGCATCCACAACATCGTCACGCCGCACAAAACGCCTGAGAAATTTACATTGATTGTACTCGGAGCCATTGTCATTATCAAAGAAATCTTTTACCGCATCGTTTCAAAAAAAAGCGACGATGTCAACAGCAGTTCCCTAAAGGCCGATGCCTGGCACCACCGCAGCGATGCGATCACTTCGGCGATGGCATTTATAGGGATTTCGATTGCGATTATTTTCGGCCCGGGTTATGAAACAGCCGATGATTGGGCTGCTTTGCTGGCATCCTTCTTCATCATTTATAACGCGTACATGATTTTCAGGCCGGCTTTGGGCGAAATCCTCGACGAACATTTATACGAAGATGTCATCCTGCAGATCCGCGGTATTGCCAAAACCGTTGAAGGTGTTATCGATACTGAAAAATGCTTCGTAAGGAAAACAGGAATGACTTATCTGGTTGACTTGCATCTCACGGTAGACGGGGAAATTACGGTCACTAAAGGACATGAAATCGCCCACCGCCTGAAAGATGCCATCCAGCATCACATTCCTGAAGTAGCCGACGTACTGATCCACATTGAACCCAACCCATAAAAAATCCCCATCAAGGGGATTTTTTATTTTTACCAGATCCTGACCCTTTTTTCAGACGGGACAAACATGCCGTCACCAGGTTTGATGCCGAAAGCTTCGTAAAAGGCATCCACGTTCTGTAAAGGCACATACGCACGGTACATGGCCGGGGAATGGGGATCGGTTTTTACCTGGTTTTTGATCGCTTCATCACGGATTTTCCCGCGCCAGATCGTTGCCCATGAAATGAAGAAACGCTGTTCCGGCGTGAAACCGTCGATCAATCCGGGATTGCCGTTTTCTTTCAGGTACAATTTCAACCCGTCATAAGCAGCATTGACACCGCCAAGGTCGCCGATGTTTTCGCCCAATGTAAATTTCCCATCCACAAAGGTCCCTTTAAGCGGCTCTAAAGCGCTGTATTGTGCGGCCAGAGCACCGGTCAGATCCCCGAATTGTTTCAGATCATCGGCTGTCCACCAATCGACAAGGTTTCCGTCAGCGTTGTAACGCGCCCCTGAATCGTCAAAACCGTGCGAGATCTCATGACCGATAACGCCGCCGATACCGCCATAATTTACAGCTTCGTCAGCCTGATAATTGTAAAAAGGTGGCTGCAGGATTGCGGCCGGGAATACGATCTCATTGTAAGAGGAGTTGTAATAGGCATTGACGGTTTGCGGTGACATGCCCCATTCGGTTTTATCGACAGGCTTGTGGAGTTTTTTAAGGTCTTCTTCATACTGCCATTTTGCAATATTCAGGCCATTCGTAAAAAAGGAGCCGCCTTTAGCCGGAGGAACGATTTCCAGCGCCGAGTAATCTTTCCATTGATCAGGGTACCCGATCTTGATTGTAAGTTTATGGAGTTTTTCAACGGCTTTCTTTTTGGTTTCAGTCCCCATCCAGGCTAAATTATTGATCCGGATTTCATAAGCGCGCATGATGTTGCGGATCATCTTTTCGGCCTTGGCTTTCGCTTCAGCAGGGAATTTCTTGGCAACATATAATTTGCCGACGGCTTCCCCGAGCGCAGCATTAACTGGTTGCAAAGCCCGTTCTTCGCGCGGAATCTGTTTCAGTGCTCCGGTTAAAGCTTTTGCATAAAAATCCCAGTTTGCTTTTTCGATATCCGTAGAGAGCCTTCCTGAAGCATTCCTTAGCAAAGTCCATTTGAGGTACGCTTTCCACGAATCCGTTTTCTTCTCATTCAGGATTTGGTTTAAAGCGGTAAAATATTTCGGCTGGGTGACAATCAGCGAATCGATTTCAGGCAGTCCCACGCCCGTTAAATATTGTTTCCAGTTTACGGAAGGCATTAATTGCTGTAGCCCGGCGACGGACATCGGGTTGTATGAGAGCCTGCCATCCCTTCGCTGCACGCGGTCAAACCTTGGTTGTGACATCGCGATTTCGATGGACAGGATTTTATCGGCATCCGCTTTTGCCTGTTCCGGCTTTTGTCCGAGATATTGTAACATCCGGGCTACATGTGCGGTGTATTTTTCACGTTTCTCTTTTGAATCGGCATCGTCTGAAACATAATAATCACGGTCAGGCAACCCGAGGCTTCCGGGAGAAAGTGATACGACATTGCGGTTGCTGTTCTTGTCATCCGCATCGATCCTTACCCCAAAAAAACCGATGCCGCCGTAATATTGCATTTCTGCCAGTAATTTCTGCAGGCTTTTGGAGTCATTGACCGCATCGATTTTCGAAAGATACGTTTTGAGCGGGGCGATCCCCTGCTTGTTCCGGTACACGGTGTCCATCGCCGAATTGTAAAGGCTGATGGCTTTTCCCTGATCGGTATCGGATTTGTACACAGGATTTGCAGCAGCTTCTTTTAAAATGTCTAAAATATCCTTGTCGGCTTTTTTTCTTAAATCATCAAAATTTCCCCAACGTGTCTTGTCGGCAGGGATTTCAGTCTTGTCGAGCCAGGCACCGTTTACGAAACGGAAAAAATTATCGTTAGGTTTTACGGTTTTATCCATATTGGCCGTATTGATTCCAGGCTCGTTCTGCGCATTGGCTTCTGCAATCCCGAATAAAATCAGCGGCAATACAAGCCCTTTTTTAATATTTATTTTCATTGGAAGAGATGTTTGTCGAACAAAAATACCGATTAAACTTTGAAACCGCGTTAATTTAAAAGTTAATGCGTGGGCAGATCATGCAGTCTTTCGTATTTTTGCGCCAAAATGATGCTGATGCTTGCCTTCCTAAAAAAATACCGGATTTTTATCATCTCCATGGGCATATTGACGGTGGTTTTCCTTTCGGTTTCTTATAAATTGCTGAGCCCGAAAAAACAATTGCCTGTTTTTAATCCTTCCGATGTGAACCCCGAAATGGTGGATACGGCAATTCAATACGTCAGTAAGAACCATACGATTGCTGATTTTTCATTTGTAAACCAAAACGGGAAAACCATTACGCAAAAAGATTATGAAGGAAAGATTTACGTAGCCGATTTTTTCTTCACGACCTGCCAGACCATCTGCCCGATCATGACCGATAATATGGTCGAGGTGCAAAAGGCAATCAGGAACAATCCAAAGGTCATGCTGTTGTCGCACTCGGTTTTACCGGACCAGGACAGCGTACCGGTGCTGAAGAAATATGCTTTGGATAAAGGCGTCATCGACAGCAAATGGAACCTCGTTACCGGAAACAAAAAGGATATTTATTACATCGCGCGCAAATCATACCTGGCTGTAAAAACCGCCAATGCTTCGGAACTGTATGATATGGTGCATACTGAAAATTTCGTCCTGGTCGATACACAAAGGCGCATCCGCGGGTTTTATGACGGCACAAAACAAGAGGAAATCCAACGCTTGATTAGTGATATTGCGATATTATCTGCGGAAGAATAATATCGGAAAAATTTCAAATTTCAAATTCCGAATTCCGGCTTCAAAGGCATTGGAATCCGGAATTTTAACTTTTGAAAATTGGGAATGTAATCACTCCTGATCTCATTAATTTTTAATACTTTTGCCTTATTCAATCTAAATAAGATTTGCAGACCACCATTGCCCAACTTGAAATAGGCGAAAAAGCCATCATCACTGATTTTGACATCAACGCGGTGCCGTTGAAGTTGATTGAAATGGGCTGTTTACCGGGAAATACCGTCGAACTGCTGCAGATTGCCCCATTCGGGGATCCATTATTCCTCAACATTAATGACAGCCACCTGGCCATCAGGCTCGAAACGGCTTCTGTGATTGAGATTGAAATCCTCAAAAATCCTTCCTGATGGCCGACCACAATATCAAAGTTGCGCTCATCGGAAACCCGAATACCGGAAAGACTTCGGTGTTCAACCAACTTACAGGTTTAAACCAACAGGTCGGGAATTATCCCGGAATCACCGTGGAAAGGAAGCAGGGGTTTTGCAGCCTTCCGTTGGGATTCAAAGGAATCATCCTGGACCTGCCGGGAACGTACAGCCTCAATGCGAGTTCTATCGATGAAAATGTGGTCATCGAATTGCTGCTCAATAAGAACGATAAGGATTATCCGGATGTGGTCGTTTTAGTTACCGATGTAGAAAACCTGAAACGGAATCTGCTGCTTTTCACCCAGATCAAAGATCTTGAACTTCCGACGATTTTGGTCATCAACATGGCCGATCGGATGGATCTGAAAGGCATTACATTGGACATTCCTTATTTGGAAAGCCACCTGAAAACGAAAATTGCACTGGTCAGTTCAAGGAAAAAAACCGGAATCGAGGAATTGAAGAAGCTCATCGTAGATTACAATTCCATTTCCACGGAGCCTTGCCTGAATGCTTCCAATATCGATACCGAGTATTTCAACGGCCTACGGAAAGCATTCCCAAAACAGTCATTGTACAAACTCTGGCTGGTGATTACGCAGGATGTGAATTTCTCAAACCTGAATAAGAATACCATTGATACGCACAATTTTGCCAAACCGAATTCAGAATTGAAACGGTTGCAGCAAAAGGAAACGATAAAAAGATACCAATTCATCAATGATGTCCTCAAAGAAGGCCGTACGATCGACACTGCCAATGCACGCGATTTCCGAAGCCGTTTAGATCGTGTGCTGACTCATAAAGTCTGGGGTTACGTGATTTTCTCGTTCATACTGCTGCTCATTTTCCAATCAATTTTTGACTGGTCAAGCTATCCGATGGATTGGATTGACAACGGTTTTACATGGCTGAGTGCTTTTGCGGCAGAAACACTTCCGAAAGGCATTTTCACCGATTTGATTTCGCAGGGAATCATTCCCGGAATTGGCGGCATCGTCATCTTTATCCCGCAAATCGCGTTCCTTTTCCTGTTCATTTCGATACTGGAAGAAACCGGATACATGAGCCGCGTGGTATTCCTGATGGATAAAATCATGCGCAGGTTCGGGCTTAGCGGCAAAAGCGTCGTGCCATTGATTTCAGGGACCGCCTGTGCGATTCCGGCGATTATGGCGACCAGGAATATTGAAAACTGGAAGGAACGGCTGATCACCATTTTGGTCACGCCATTTACTACCTGTTCCGCAAGATTGCCTGTATATTCCATCATCATTTCACTGATTATCCCGAAAACTAGGGTTTTAGGCATTTTCAACACACAGGGATTGACGTTGATGGGGCTTTATCTTTTAGGATTTGCCACCGCAGTCTTATCGGCTTATATTTTAAATAGGGTGTTGAAAATAAAAGGAAAAACGTTCTTCGTCGTTGAAATGCCCAACTACAAATTGCCGTTGTTTAAAAACGTCGGTTTGAATGTTATTGAAAAAACGAAGGCTTTTGTACTGGGTGCCGGGAAAATCATCCTGGCGATTTCTATAGTACTTTGGTTCCTGGCATCTTTTGGCCCCGGGAAAAATTTCAAAAATGCCGAAAATATCGTGCTTGACGAGATAAAACAAGAGCAGGGAGACTTTGATAAAGTCTACATTGATGAAAGGATTGCTTCGTATAAGCTCGAAAATTCCTATATTGGAATTATGGGGAAAACCATCGAACCGGTCATCAGGCCGCTGGGCTATGACTGGAAAATCGGGATTGCGATTTTGAGTTCTTTTGCGGCAAGGGAGGTTTTCGTGGGTACTTTGGCAACGATTTACAGCGTCGGCGACAGCGACAATGAAACGACGATCAAAGATAAAATGCAGGCAGAAGTCAATCAGGAAACCGGTAACAAAATCTTCAATTTCGCTTCCGGAATGTCATTACTGCTGTTTTATGCGTTTGCGATGCAATGCGCCAGTACGCTCGCCATTACGAAAAAGGAAACCAATACCTGGAAATGGCCGATGGCACAGTTGGTTTTTATGAGCGCACTTGCCTATGTCGTCGCGTTGGTCGCTTTTCAATCCCTGAAATAGTTTGGCAGCGCATGAAGAAAATCCTGCCCGCTTCATTGATAATGCTGTTCTTTTTTATACCGGAGCAGCCCAGAACAAAAAAAAGCGAAATCAATAAAGAACCAATAAATGCATTTGAAATTGAAAGCCGCTACCAGAAAGAAGAATCGCGTGGCGCCGATATAATTTCGTAACTTTAGGAACAGGAATTTATTTTTAAATGAGCTACATCCAGGAAATATTAGCCTTTTCAACATTAGCCTTGGCGTTGGCATTTTTAGTCAGGAAATTCTTTTTCAAAAAGAAAAAATCTGCAAAAAACTGCGGCAGTGACAGTTGTGGCTGCTAAATCTGCTTCACAAAAAGGTTCGCCGCAATCTTGCTCGAAATCGCATGCTCCCTTCCTTCAACGACAATCCTGAGCGACTGGTCAAAACTTTCTTTAGACAAAACCGTAATTTTAGAACCCAAGGCGATGGCTTGTTTGTCAAGATATTGCAGAAACTCAGATGAGGTGTCTTTTACGCCTACGCAAATCCCTGATTGGTTTTCTGCCAACTCCGACAACAGTTGCTTTTCGATTTTGATGATGCGCCCATGGGCATCTGGAATCGGGTCGCCGTGCGGATCTTCAGTCGGATTTCCAAGGAAATCATCGAGTTTGTTGATGAGTTTTTCGGATTTGATGTGCTCCAGCTGTTCCGCGATATCATGCACTTCATCCCACGCGAAATCGAGTTTTTCAACGAGGAACACTTCCCAGAGCCGGTGTTTCCGCACAATCATTTTCGCAGCCAGCCGGCCGTTATCCGTCAATGAAACGCCTTGGTATTTCTTATAGTTGACCAAATCCTTTTCGGCCAGTTTTTTGAGCATATCGGTTACGGAAGACGCTTTGGTTTCCATCCTGTCAGCAATGGCATTGGTGCTCACTTCGCCGTCGGTCAGATTGGTGAGGTGGTAAATCGTCTTCAGGTAGTTCTCTTCTGAAAAGGTCATTTTCGTTTGTTTTTGGCAAAAATAATGAAGCTTATTTCTTTACGATAAAAAGTGGGATGCTGATTTTATGGCGCACTTTATTCACGGTCGTCCCGAAGAGCAGATCCTTGAATCCCGTGTGCCCGTGCGCACCCATGACCAATACGTCGAATGAGCCGGAATTCACGATTTCCGGTATCACCTTATTGGGTTTGCCGAAGCCGAGTTTGGTTTGTACCTTGTATCCTTTCAGGGTCAGCATTTCTTCGTATTCCGTCAGCAATTTTTCGTCAATACTGGTTTCGTGGTCTTCAATGCTGCCGCCATAATACATTGCCCCGACGGTTTCCACGATATGGATGAGCGTGTAATGTGCCTCAATGCCGCCCATTTCAAAAGCGTTATTGATGGCCGCTTCATCAGCTGAGGAAAAATCAACTGAAACGGCAATTTTTTTCTTATCGTAAGCCGGCAATCTTGAAAATTTCAATGCCAGGTTGTGCGGCGAATGGTTTTCAATCCGACTCACAGGCTTTCTGAAAAACGGGTTGAACACAATATACAACAGCAAAAGCAGGAATCCGATGGCCAACGGAACGACAGTCAGCCAAAGTATGGCTGGGTTTTCAGAAGATTCCAGCCAGCCTTTCAATTCGTCAAAAACCAATTTGGCATTCAGCGAAACGATGATTGTGGCAATGATCCAGGCCGCAATCCGGGTAGGTATCCCGATTGCAAAACCCTTCATTTTTTTCTTGTCGCTGACGAAATGAATCAGCGGGATAATCGCAAAACCAAGTTGTAAACTTAAAATGACCTGACTGAAGATCAGCAATTTCCCGGTGACGCTTTCACCAAATATAGAAATCACGATCACCGCGGGAACAATCGCGATAAGGCGTGTCAGTATTCGCCTTACCCAAGGCTGAATCCGGAGATTCAGGTAGCCTTCCATAATGATCTGCCCCGCTAAAGTGCCGGTAACGGTAGAGCTTTGTCCTGCGGCAATCAAGGCGACGGCGAATAAGATTGGAGCCCATTCGGTACCAAGGTAAGGCTGCAGGAATTTGTGTGCATCCTGTATTTCTGCCACTTCAAACATCCCGTTTTTATAAAAGGTGGCTGCAGCCAGAATTAAAATGGCGGCATTTACAAAAAAGGCCAGGTTCAGCGCTATGGCAGAATCGATGAAATTATATTTCAAAGCCTGTTTTATCCCGGTCCTGCTCCTGTCGAATTTCCTGGTTTGCACCAAAGAGGAGTGCAGGTATAAATTGTGCGGCATCACTGTGGCCCCGATAATCCCAATGGCGATATACAATGCAGTTTCATTTGGAATCGAGGGAATCAGTCCGGCAAAAACCTTCGGCAATTCCGGCTGCGCGAAAATCATTTCAAAAATAAATGATACCCCGATGATCGCCACCAGTGCGATGATAAAAGCCTCCATTTTGCGCATGCCCTTATTAATCAGGAACAATAACAGGAATGTGTCTAAAACCGTAATCATGACCGCAGGGATCAAATCAATATCAAAAAGTAAATTAATACCGATGGCCATTCCCAAAACCTCGGCAAGGTCGCAGGCGGCAATCGCGATTTCCGCTAAAAAGTAAAGGATGTAGTTTACAAAAGGGGAGTAGGTCTCCCGTGAGGCCTGCGCTAAATCCAGCTGGGTTACAATTCCCAATCGCGCACTCAGGCTTTGCAAAAGCAGCGCCATGATGTTGCTCATCAGCAAAACCCAAAGCAAGGCATACCCGAACTGGCTTCCCCCTGCAATGTCAGTAGCCCAGTTTCCCGGATCCATGTAGCCTACACTGATTAAATATGCAGGCCCGAAAAATGCGAGGATTTTCCGGAACAAAGAAGTTTTATTTTGTGTTGAAATCGATTGGTTTACTTCCTCTAAAGACTTGCCTTTCATAATAAAAAGATTTTTTTCAGAGCAAATATAGATATAATTTTTATTTACAGAATAATATTTTTAGATTTGTCTAAAAATTAATTATGGCAAAACTTACTTTTATATTGTTGCTGTTTCCTGTTTTTATATTTGCACAGGAAACCCAGCACATTGAAACCGACAGGCCGGACCAGACTGAAACCCCGGCGATTGTTCCCAAAGGCATGTTCCAGATGGAAAACGGGTTTTCATATGAAAAAATAAATGAGGATTCCGAAGCGGTTGTTACACCTTCATCATTAATCAAATTCGGTGTTAACGACCACTTTGAATTGCGATTGATCCTGGAGTTTGTTTCCGTAAAGGAATCTGGTCAAAAAAATTCGGGACTCAATCCTGTCCTGGTGGGTTTCAAATCAAGGCTCGCCGAAGAAAAAGGCATCATTCCCGAAACATCCTTCATCGCGCATTTATCGATCCCGGATCTGGCTTCGAAGGATTTTAAAACCACCTATTATGCGCCGGAATTCCGTTTTACGATGCAGCATACGTTAACCGATAAGGTTTCGCTTGGCTACAATCTTGGTGCAGAGTGGGATGGTGAAACCCCGGAACCAACGTTCATTTATACGCTGACAACAGGAATTTCGCTTTCGCAAAAAGCAGGCTGTTATGTCGAATTATATGGTTTCGCACCACAAAAAGACAAAGCCGACCACCGCTGGGACGCAGGATTCACTTACCTGCTTTCAAATGACATGATGGTCGATGTTTCGGGCGGCACAGCTATTACTGAAAATGCACCGGATTATTATGCGGCCCTTGGATTTTCATTTCGTTTGTAAGCTTCAAAAATTTACCTTTATGCTTTAAAGTTTTCGATGAAGCATTACGATTATATTTTCACAGGCGTTGGCCTGGCGGCATTGATGACCGTTGACCAGATCATTAAGTCCGGAAAATTTGCCGGCAAAAGCATATTGTTATTGGATGAAAATGCCAAGCAAACCAACGACCGGACCTGGTGTTTTTGGGAAAATGGTAAAGGAAGCTGGGATAAGATCCTGACCCAAAAATGGAAATATGTCCTGTTCCGAAATGAAACTTTCAGCAGGAAACTTGATCTGGAACCATACGAATACAAGATGGTCCGTGGTATCGATTTTTACGAAAAAATCCTGAAAAGCATTTCACTGCAACCCAACATCACTTTTTTAAACCAAAAAGTCATCGGTTATAATAAATCTGCCGGAAAGGTTGTCGTTAAAACGGATTCCGCAAATTATTCGTGCCAAAAGCTCTTCAACAGCATTTATGATCAAATCCAGGTTTTGGAGCAAAAAAAATATCCGTTGCTGCAACAGCATTTCATCGGCTGGACAATAAAAACCGAAATTCCGGTCTTTGATCCGAATGTGGCGACTTTCATGGATTTCTCGGTTCCGCAGAAAGGAAACACGCGGTTTATGTATGTTTTACCAGTTTCGAATACCGAAGCGATTGTAGAATATACGTTGTTTTCAAAAGATTTATTGCCCGAAGCTGAATACGGGGAAGCCATCAGCAATTACCTCTCCGGCCTAGGCATTGCAGACTATAAAATCCTGGAGAAAGAACGCGGCGCCATTCCGATGACATCGTATAAGTTCTGGGAAAACAACACCAAAAATATCATCCACATCGGTTCAGCAGGCGGCTGGACAAAAGCCAGTACGGGATTTACGTTTAAAAATGCAGGTAAACTGTCAAAGCAGCTGGTAACATTTTTACAGGAAAAAAATAACTTCAGGGGATTCCACCAGAAAAGCCGATTTTGGTTTTATGATTTGCTTTTGCTGGATATCCTGGCAGGAAAAAATGAACTGGGGTCGAAGATTTTCAGCGCCATGTTTAAAAAATCAAAACCTGCACTGATTTTAAGATTCCTGGACGGCGAGACGACTTTTTGGGAAGATCTGAAAGTGATATGGCAATGCCCGAAAGGATTGTTTATTAAAGCCTTACTTCGCCGAATCTTCTAATTTCACATGTTTGATTAAGGTGCTTACAATAGACAACAGCCAGAAAACAGTAATGAAAATCATCCAATGCACCACTTCAGTAGTTTTTACAATGGCCACATTGTAGCGCTGTAAATATTTGAGCAATTTTTCTTTTGATTCAATATCCGCAATATCTTCAGGATAACCGAAAGTTGATAATGACGGCGTCATAGGCAGTGAAAACCATAAGATAATCATCACCACTCCGTAGAAAACCAAACGGAATTGCAGGGATTTTTTCACCGAGTTTTGTCTTTTGATAATGATGCTTCCAATAATAAAAACGATAAGCAGGCCAAAAGGCAAAAGCAAATCCTTAAAATCTTCTATTTCCATAACCATTGATTTTAGAAAACCAAACATAACAAATCTTTATGATGATGCAGTGATAGGTAACCACAATTCTGCCTAACTTTGCAACTTCAAATGTTAAACTTTAAAAGTAAAAAATATGTATCCAGAAGAAATGGTAAGCCCGATGCGCGCTGAATTGACAGACGCCGGCTTTGAAGGATTATACAGTGCCGATGCCGTTGAAAACGCTGTCGCAAAATCAGGCACAACGCTTGTAGTGGTGAATTCAGTTTGCGGATGTGCTGCAAGAAATGCGCGACCAGGCGCAAAAATGAGCCTCAACAATGCAAAAAAACCAGACCACCTCGTAACGGTTTTCGCGGGTGTCGATACCGATGCCGTAAACGCCGCCCGCCAGCACATGTTCCCTTTCCCTCCCTCATCGCCAAGTATGGCTTTGTTCAAAGACGGTGAGTTGGTGCACATGCTTGAACGCCACCACATCGAAGGCCGCCCTGCCGAGCTGATCGCCGAGAATTTACAGGATGCTTATAACGAGTACTGTTAATTAGGTACAGGGTTCAGGGTGCAAGGCACAGGACAAATAAAAAGGCAACTTTCGGGTTGCTTTTTTATTTGGAGCTATTTTCCGCTTTCGCCTTTATTATTGTTCGTGCCTCACAAAGGATATCGGCTCACACGAGCGGAGCGACTGCCGAAGGAATCGGGCCCAGGGTTTTATCGTTACCTTAAAAACCTCAGGCACTCAGGTACTTTGTAACTCAGGCACTTTTTATTACTTTTGCCCCACTTTATAACTTAAAACTGTTTATAGCATGCAACTGTATAACACTTTAAGCGCAGAAGAAAGGGCCGTCCTTATTGACGACGCCGGAAAGCAACGCCTCACGTTGTCTTTCTATGCTTATGCGCAGATCGAAAACCCCACACAATTCCGTAATGAATTGTTCCTGGCCTGGAACCCGCTCGAGGTGTTGGGAAGGATCTATGTAGCCGAAGAAGGTATTAATGCGCAATTGTCGCTGCCGGCCGATCAGTTTTACGAATTCAAGGACACGATTGAAAAATATGATTTCATGAAAGGCATCCGGCTCAATGTCGCTGTAGAGCATGATGATCATTCGTTTTTGAAACTGACGATAAAAGTCCGCAACAAGATTGTCGCCGACGGGCTCGAAGGCGATCCGACCTTCAACCCCATGGACATCGGCGTGCATTTAAAAGCAAAGGAATTCAATGCATTGCTTGAAGATCCGGATACCATTGTTGTGGATATGCGGAACCATTATGAAAGCGAAATCGGGCATTTTACCAACGCCATTAAACCAGATGTGGACACCTTCCGGGAATCGTTACCGATTATCGAGGAACAACTATCTGAGCATAAATCCGATAAAAAACTATTGATGTATTGCACGGGTGGCATCCGTTGTGAAAAAGCCAGTGCGTATTTCAAGCACAAAGGTTTTGAAAACGTGTACCAGCTCGAAGGCGGTATCATTGAATACACACGCCAGGTTAAGGCTGAAGGTCTGGAAAGCAAATTCATCGGGAAGAACTTCGTATTCGATCACCGCCTGGGCGAAAGGATCACCGATGATATCGTTTCCCAATGCCATCAATGCGGGAAGCCGTGTGACAACCATACAAATTGCGCCAATGAAGGCTGTCATTTATTATTTATCCAATGTGATGACTGCAAGGCAGCGATGGAAAACTGCTGCTCTACGGATTGCGTTTCCGTAATCCATTTGCCCGAAGAAGAGCAAAAGGAAATCCGTCGCGGAATCAAAAATGGCAATATGATTTTCAAAAAAGGGAAATCGGATAAACTGATGTTTAAAAATGCTTCTGAAAATCCGGTTAAGACAGTGGCGGTACACGCGGCACCCCGTACCCTGCACCCTGCGCCAAAAATCAGGAAAAACCTTGTGGGTAAAGGCCTTCATTATTTTCCAAAGGCATCCATCGGACAGTTTTATATGGAATCCGGGGAAATCAATGTTGGCGATACGATTTTAATTAAAGGCCCTACAACAGGCGAGCAGCAATTGGTTTTAAATGAAATGTTCGTAAGCGATGCTCCCGCAGCAAAAGCCGTGAAAGGAAATGTGGTTTCATTTAAACTACCGTTCCGCATAAGGTTATCTGATAAATTATACAAAATCGACACCGAAACGCCTAATATATAAGCAGATGACAAAAGCACAATTTTCAGGCCTATTGCGCAAAACAGGGCTTATCATGCTTATGGATCGCCTGCGTTTCTCGCTGATGTGGCTCAAAAAGTACCGGCACAATGCGGATTTCAGAAAGCGAAACCCAAATGTCAGACTGCCGCCGGATTACCTCATATATGAATCTTTCCAGATGAATTATGAAAAATACTATACCGGGAGCATCAAAAGTGCCCAAAACGTAGCAAACTGTATCGGAAGGCATATCGAGCTCAGCAATGTCAATATACTGGACTGGGGTTGCGGTCCGGGTAGGGTCATCCGGCAACTGCCGGACATCGTTGGGCCAGGCTGCCGTTTTTATGGAACGGACTACAATGGAAAAACGATTGCATGGTGTAAAGAAAATTTGCCCGGAATTGATTTTAACCACAATACCATCGAAGCCAGCCTGCCTTATCCGGATGAATTCTTCGATGTGATTTATGGCATTTCAATCTTTACGCACCTGTCCGAAAAAATGCATGACGACTGGTATCGGGAGTTGTCACGGGTGCTGAAGGTAAACGGTGTGATGTACCTGACTACGCAAGGCGATAATTTCAGGCTAAAATTGACACCGCAGGAATTGCAGCGCTTTGACAAAGGTGAACTCGTCGTCCGGGGAAGTGTAACGGAAGGGCATCGCATGTTTTCCGCATTTCAGCCGAAGGCATTCATGAGAAAACTCTTCAACGACAATACAATTCTGGAACATATAGTAACCGATCCCCAGCCGGACTGGATTCCACAGGATGAATGGCTTTTGCTTAAATCTGCGAAAGCGTGACGGATTTGTTTTTCGGCTTTGTAAGCTAAGGCGAATATACTATCTTTACAAACTGAACGTTTTACGAACTTAAGCTGCTCAAGACGCGGCACTACATATAAACATGGCATGTACAAGTTGCTCAACTGCTGACGGCGGAGCGCCGAAGGGTTGTAAGAACAATGGAACCTGCGGAACGGACAGCTGTAATAAGCTGACGGTTTTCGACTGGCTTTCGAATATGAATTTACCAACCGGCGAAGCGCCGTTTGACTGTATAGAAGTCCGTTTCAAGAACGGGCGTAAGGAATTTTACCGCAATACGGAAAAACTGACCCTGAGTATCGGCGATATCGTAGCGACGGAGGCTTCTCCGGGACATGACATCGGGATTGTAACCCTTACAGGCGAATTGGTGCGGATCCAGATGAAGAAAAAAGGCGTCAAAGACAACGCCGAGATTCCGAAAATTTACCGGAAAGCGTCCCAAAAGGACATCGATATCTGGTCTGCAGCGCGTGATAAGGAAGAGCCGATGAAGGTTCGCGCACGGGAATTGGCTATCGCGCAAAAATTGCAGATGAAGATTTCTGATATTGAATTCCAGGGCGATGGTTCGAAAGCGACGTTTTATTATACCGCTGAAGACCGTGTGGATTTCAGGATGCTGATCAAGGATTTTGCACGTGAATTTACCACGCGTATCGAGATGAAGCAGGTCGGTTTCCGCCAGGAAGCATCACGTTTGGGCGGGATTGGATCGTGTGGAAGGGAATTGTGCTGTTCTACATGGCTGACGGATTTCCGCAGCGTGAATACTTCTGCAGCGCGCTACCAGCAATTGTCATTGAATCCGCAGAAATTAGCCGGACAATGCGGAAAACTGAAGTGCTGCCTGAACTACGAGTTAGATACCTACATGGATGCTTTACAAGGTTTTCCTGATTTCGATACCAAATTGATGACCGAAAAAGGTTTGGCAATTTGCCAGAAACAGGATATTTTCAAAGGATTGATGTGGTTTGCCTACACCGATAATTTCGCAAACTGGCACATGCTGAAAATTGAGCAGGTCAAGGAAATCATTGCTGAAAACAAGGAAAAAAACAAAGTGTCTTCACTCGAAGATTATGCTGTTGAAGCCGCTCCGGCTCCGGAAAAGGATTTCAACAACGCGATGGGCCAGGAAAGTTTAACACGTTTTGACCAACCTAAGAAAAAGAAAAGGCCAAATAATAAAAACCGTAAGCCGGGTGAAAAGGTGGGTGCAAGCGAAGTGATTCGCCCGAATACTGAAAACCGCCAGCGAAATGACAACCGTCAAAACAATGACAATCGTCCGCCGCGAAATGACAACCGTCCTCCAAGGAACGAGAACAGGAATCCAGCTGAGAATAAAGCCGCAGGTGAAACTAAGCCACAAGGACAAAACCGACCGGCTGGTGACAAACCACGCAACAACAACAACCGCAACCGCAATAGAAGACCATCGGACAATAAAAACCAAGGCAACAATGGGCCTAAAGAATAGTCTATTATTACTTTTAACACTGTCGATGCTGGTTTCCTGCGATAAGAAACGCGTATTTGACGAGTACAAATCGGTGGGTGCTGTTTGGAAAAAGGACAGTGTGGTGACATTCAAATTCCAAAGTCCGGATACTACTAAAGCGTATGATTTGTTTGTAAATGTGCGTGATAATAACGATTACCAGTTCAGCAATTTATTTTTGATAGTGGCATTGGAACAACCGGGCGGACTTACGAAAGTGGATACTTTGCAATACCAGATGACAGCACCCGACGGGTCATTGTTAGGCGATGGTTTCACAGATATCAAGGAAAACAAGCTGTTTTATAAAGAGAAAATGAAGTTCCCGAAACAAGGTGAGTATAAAGTGAGCATTAGCCATGCTGTCCGTCAGACCGGAAAGATTCCGGGCGTTGCGGAACTGGCGGGAATCACAGATGTGGGTTTCAGGATTGAATCAACAGACTAAATTATGGCAATCAAAAAAAACAACAATAAACCCGATGTCGTAAAAGATATCGAATACTACAGGAAGAAATTCTGGCGGGTATTTTTGTATACCCTGGGCGGGATTTTCCTTTTCTTCCTTTTGGCTTCGTGGGGACTCCTGGGGCATATGCCATCTTTTGACGAATTGGAGAACCCGAATTCGAATTTGGCTACTGAAATTATTTCCGCAGATGGGGTAACCATTGGGAAGTTCTATAACGAAAACCGAACTTCGGTAAAATATTCCGATTTGCCGCAAGACCTTGTCAAGGCGCTGGTCGCTACTGAAGATGAGCGTTTTTACGAGCATTCAGGAATTGACGGTAAACGTACCGTCGGTGCTATGATGAGGCTGGGGACCAATGGTGGTGCGAGTACCCTGACGCAACAGCTTGCCAAAATGCTTTTCCATGGTGAAGGCTCCAGGTTCCTTCCGTTCAGGATGATCCAGAAAGCCAAAGAATGGATCATCGCCGTACGCCTCGAAAGGCAATACACCAAAAACGAAATCATTGCGATGTATTTCAATAAAGCCGATTTTGTCAATACTGCTGTAGGAATCCGTTCTGCAGCAAAAGTATATTTCGGAAAAGAGCCAAAAGATTTAAATGTTGAAGAAAGCGCCATGCTTGTAGGAATGCTTACCAATCCATCGTACTTTAATCCCGTCCGTCGCGCTGAACGCGTAAAGACACGCCGCAATATCGTACTGGACCAAATGGTACGCAACGGCGTTTTGGATAAAGAAAAAGCCATCGTTTTAAAAGAAAAACCGATCACATTGCATTTCCATCCCGAAAGCCATACTGATGGGATTGCCACTTATTTCCGAGAATACCTGCGTGATTTCATGAAGGAATGGGTCAAGGAAAACAAAAAGCCGGACGGCAGCGATTACGATATTTATACAGACGGCCTCAAGATTTACACCACCATCGATTCCCGTATGCAGACTTATGCCGAGGAAGCCGTTACAGACCATATGGCCAACCTGCAGGAAGAATTCTGGAGCCAGCAGAAAACCAATAAAAACGCGCCTTTTGTTAACCTGAACGACGAAGAGACCGAAAGATTGATGATGCGTGCCCGCAAAAATTCCGAGCGCTGGAGCCTTATGAAAGCCGAAGACAAATCAGAAGAAGACATCCTGAAATCATTCAACGTCAAGACCAAAATGAAAGTCTTTAGCTGGAAAGGTGAAAAGGATACCGTCATGAGCCCGAACGATTCTATCCGTTATTACAAGCATTTCCTTCAAACCGGGATGATGGCCATGGAGCCAAAGACTGGTAATGTAAAAGTCTGGGTTGGCGGCATCAATTACAAGCATTTCCAATACGACCACGTGGCACAGGGCGCGCGCCAGGTAGGTTCTACATTCAAGCCATTCGTGTATGCTACGGCGATTGAGCAAGCCGGAATGTCACCTTGCGATTCCATTCTCGATTCTCCCTTTACTATCCCGAAAGGCCGCCACCACGTCACCGAAAACTGGACCCCAAACAACTCCAATGGGGAATACCGCGGCATGGTAACACTGAAAAAGGCACTGGCACTTTCCATCAACACGGTTTCGGCGAAACTTATCGATAAGGTAGGTCCTGAAGCGGTGATAGACCTCACGCATAAACTCGGCGTAAAATCGGACATCCCGGCACAGCCTTCCATCGCGTTGGGTGCTGTTGAAATTACCGTTGAGGATATGGTGGCAGCCTACAGCACGTTTGCCAATGAAGGCATTTATGTCAAACCACAGGTAATCATCAAAATTGAGGATAAGAACGGTGTTGAACTTTACAAACCAGTAACCGAATCACACGACGTACTCAACAAAGACATCGCGTATGCCGTGCTCAAACTGCTCGAAGGCGTTACCGAATCCGGTTCCGGAGCACGTTTAAGGACGCAGGGCGGTGGCAATGGCTACAACCGTGTTACGGGGTATCCATACGTTTTCAAAAACCCGATCGCAGGAAAAACCGGTACTACCCAAAATCAATCCGACGGCTGGTTTGTAGGCATGGTTCCGGATCTGGCCGCCGGGGTATGGGTTGGTAATGAAGACCGCTCGGCGCACTTTAAAGGCATCACTTACGGGCAAGGCGCGACTGCCGCCCTGCCGATCTGGGCGATGTTTATGAAAAAATGTTACGGTGACAGCTCCCTTAAAGTCTCGATGGAGCAATTCAAACGCCCGCCTAACCTTGCCATAAAAGTCGATTGTTATGCCGCAGCGGTAAAAGACACCACTGATACTGAAGGCGGACAGGAGCAGGACACGGACGAATTGGATTTGGGCGGTTAAGCCAATGATTTTTATTTGAAGCTGTTCCGGCTGTCCGTTGTATCTTTTCCCTGCTAAAGAAGCAGGAAAAAGGATGCCGCTTCCATCCGGGCTAAAAACCACGATATGATCAATAAGAAAGTAAATAACGTCAGCGAAGCGCTCGCAGGGATTGAAGATGGCCAAACCATCATGCTCGGCGGTTTTGGCCTTTGCGGCATCCCTGAAAACAGCATCGCCGAACTCGTGCGAAAAGATGTCAAAGACCTGACCTGCATTTCCAATAACGCAGGGGTAGACGATTTCGGGCTTGGGTTGCTTTTGCAGAAGCGCCAGATCAGAAAAATGATTTCTTCATACGTAGGCGAGAACGCCGAATTCGAGCGCCAGATGCTTTCCGGCGAACTCGAAGTCGAACTCACGCCACAAGGTACTTTGGCCGAAAAATGCCGTGCCGCACAAGCCGGAATCCCGGCATTTTATACACCGGCAGGCTACGGTACAGAAGTTGCAGAAGGAAAAGAATCCCGTGAGTTCAATGGGAAAATGCACATCCTGGAACATGCTTACAAAGCAGATTTTGCCATCGTAAAAGCATGGAAAGGCGACGAAGCCGGAAACCTGATATTCAAAGGAACCGCCCGCAATTTCAACGCTCCTATGGCTGGTGCCGGAAAAATTACGATTGCCGAAGTCGAGGAATTACTGCCCGTAGGCAGCCTTGACCCAAATGAAATCCATATCCCGGGCATTTTGGTGCAACGGATTTTCAAAGGGGAAAAGTTTGAGAAACGCATTGAGCAACGGACCGTGAGAAAAAAATAATTATCTCAATTTTCTAATTCAATTATGTTAGGTAAAGAAGAAATAGCAAAGCGCATCGCAAAGGAAGTCAAAGACGGTTATTATGTGAACCTTGGCATCGGGATTCCAACCTTGGTTGCCAATTATGTCCGCACAGATATTGCAGTGGAATTCCAGAGTGAAAACGGCGTGTTGGGCATGGGCCCTTTCCCTTTTGAAGGCGAAGAAGACGCTGATGTCATCAACGCCGGAAAACAAACCATTACTACGTTGCCGGGAGCAAGTTTTTTCGATTCCGCGTTCAGTTTCGGGATGATACGCAGCCAGCATGTGGATCTGACAATCTTAGGTGCTATGGAAGTTGCTGAAAACGGCGATATCGCGAATTGGAAAATCCCTGGAAAAATGGTAAAAGGTATGGGCGGTGCGATGGATCTGGTCGCTTCCGCAGAAAATATCATCGTAGCGATGATGCACGTCAATAAGGCAGGTGAATCCAAAATACTGAAGCGTTGCACTTTGCCATTAACCGGTGTCGGCTGTGTGAAAAAAGTCGTTACAGAACTAGCCGTTTTGGAAATCACACCAAACGGATTTAAACTTTTGGAACGTGCGCCTGACGTAACTGTAGCACACATCATCGCTTCGACCGAAGCCGAATTGATCATTGAAGGGGATATTCCTGAAATGGGTGATTTAAAGTAAATTTTCATTTAAACCTTACTGCCCAAACTGCTTCAAATGATGGTCCAGATGAATGTATTGCAGCATGCCCCATTCCTCGTCGGTCATTAATCCGAAGAAAGGGTGCTTCTTATTGACAATAACGGCCGGTCCTTTTTCTCCAAATTCCGTTACCAAACCGATTAAGGTTGCTTTTTCTTTTTCAAAATCAGGTGTGTCGACAATCTTAAACTCGGGTGCCGTAGGGGAGTTTTTACCGAAGCCTAATTTTTTCAGGAAGCTTTTCTTAATCATTTTCCCGAAAAGCCAGCCAATCAGCCCATGCTTAAGCACAAGTTTTCCGGTAGCCACATCAAGTGGTTTCTGGCAATGCAGCAGCATTTGCGATACATTCATCTTACCCCATAAAGGCTGGGATTCAGGTGAAATTTTGTGCAGACGTGTCAGGAGTTTTTTGTAATCTTCTGTGATAAAAATATTGGCCATAGGTATTTTATTTAACTTCCTTTCGGAATCGCGTTAATCAACTTTTTAGTGTATTCTTTCTGCGGATGCGCATAAATCTCGTCGGCATCGGCCATTTCCTCGATTTTTCCTTTGTTCATGACCAAAACCTGGTCGCTCATGTATTTTACCACGGCAAGGTCATGCGAAATGAAAATATAGGTAAACCCGAAATTCTCTTTCAGTTCATTCAATAAATTCAGCACCTGCGCCTGTACCGAAATGTCCAATGCCGATACCGATTCATCGCAAACAATCAGTTTCGGGTGCAATGCAATCGTACGGGCAATCCCGATACGCTGCCTTTGTCCCCCTGAAAATTCATGCGGATAACGATGAAAATGTTCCTCTGCCAAACCCACACGCTGCAGGATTTCGATGGTTTTTGCTTTGCGTTCCCTGTCATTTTTATAAAGCCCATGCACCTGCATCGGTTCCATAATCGCTTTCCCGACGGGAATCCTTGGATTTAAAGAGGAATAAGGATCCTGGAAGATAATCTGGATTTCGCGGCGCAATGCCTTAATATCGGCAGCATTGAGTTTGGTAATGTCCTTTCCGCGGTATAAAACCTGCCCCGCTGTCGCTTTGTCAAGCTGCAGGATAACATTTCCCAAAGTGGATTTTCCACAGCCGGATTCCCCTACCAATCCGAGGGTTTCTCCTTCATACAATTGAAAACTGACGTTGTTCACGGCTTTAAAACCATGCTTTTTTCCCCATAATCCGGCGGCCGAGAAATATTCTTTTTCGACATTGCATACTTCAAGCAGCGGTGCGTTTTGATATAATATGGCTTGCCTTTGTTTTCGCGCTTCCGCAGAAACCACTTCGTCAGGAACCACATTGTTGAGGTAGTCATGAATGGTCGGAAGGCGTTTCAACCGCACATCGAGCGACGGACGTGAACTGATCAAAGCTTTCGTATACAGATGCGCCGGATGGTGAAAAACACTAAGGGCGTTTCCCTGTTCGACGATTTCCCCTTTGTACATCACCAAAACACGGTCGGCAATTTCCGAAACCAATGACAAATCGTGCGAGATGAAAATGATGCTCATCCCTGTTTCCTTCTGGATTTCCTTGAGCAGCAGGATGATTTCGTTCTGTACGGTAACATCGAGTGCGGTGGTGGGTTCGTCCGCAATCAGCAGTTTCGGTTTGCATGCAATCGCCATGGCAATCATAACGCGTTGCTTTTGTCCGCCTGAAATTTCATGCGGGTAACGGTCGTATAATTTTTGCGGGTCGGGTAATTTTACCTTTTCAAATAACGAAATCACTTCGGCCTTGGCTTGTTTTCCAGACATTGGCGTATGCCTTAGCAACACTTCAAGTACCTGATAACCGCAGGAAAGCGAAGGATTAAGTGAGCTCATCGGTTCCTGGAAAATCATCCCGATGTCGTTGCCGCGCAGTTGCTGCATGGCTTTTGAATCGGATTTAGAAAGATCATTACCGTCAAAAATCACGCAACCGGATGTAATCTTTGATATCTCTTTAGGGAGCAACCCCATGACGGCCAATGAGGAAACCGATTTTCCTGAACCGGATTCGCCAACGATGCCAAGGATTTCATTGGCATAAAGGTTATATGAAATATGGTGTACGACTGCCTGCCATCCGGCTGCGCCCCTAAAAGAAATGCTGAGGTCCTGTACAGCCAGCAAAGGTTTTGGATTCATCGGATAAAAATAATAAAAACAATCGGCATCAGGCGGGGTGTCCATGGTTTTAAATCTTAAAATTTAACAGGGAATCGCACCTTATACTCATTAAATGCGCATATATTTGGCCACATTTCCAAAAAAACCACAACTACTTTGAAAACCACATTTAAAAAAACGACTCTTTTTGTTTTTGCAGCAATGCTTTTAACATCATTTGCTTTTTCCCAAAACGCTAAAGAGGTGGGTGACATCATCCGGGATTATGATCTTGTCAAGCTGAAATCACTGGAACAAAAGTATACCCGCAAATCAGAAATAGAAAAAAAGAAAGCAATCGAGGCCGCCAAAATAAATGGCTGGCCGGAATTCAGGATGGGTAGGGACGGCTCTTATGAAGAATTGATGAAAGTCTCTCCACAGGGTTTCCCGATTTATTATTCCACCTCAAATGTGAATGCAGCCATTTCGACCAGGGCAAATATCCTGCAATCTGTATATAACCTGAAAGGGCAGGGTATGACTGCAAGGATATGGGACGGCGGAAAAGTACGTGCCTCGCATCAGGAATTTGGCGGGCGTGTTGCCGTGGTGGATGCCACTGCGGGACCAGACGGTAATAATTTCCATTCGACACATGTTACCGGGACAGTAGTCGCCGCAGGGGTAGATCCTGCTGCGAAAGGCATGGCGCCTATGGCCAATGCGAGGACTTTCAACTGGACCAATGATACCGGCGAGGTACTTTCGGAAGTGCAGGCGGGTATGTTGCTTTCAAACCATTCTTATGGTGTCCCATCCACTTCAGTACCGGGATGGTATATCGGGTCTTATGATGATGATGCGCGCACTTGGGATGAAATCGCATACAATTCGCCCTATTACCTGATGGTAGCTTCGGCCGGAAACAATGGAAACGATGCCAATAATCAGGGTTCCACTGCGGGATTTGACAAGCTTACAGGAAATAAGGTTTCTAAAAATAACCTGGTAGTAGCGAATTGCCAGGATGCGGTTATTACCCAATCCGGAAATCTTACATCAGTTTCCATTAACAGCAGCAGCAGCCAGGGACCGGCCGATGATTTGCGCATCAAGCCGGATATTACAGGGAACGGGACCAATCTATATTCGACTTTTGAAAGCAGCGATACTGATTACGGAAGCATTTCCGGAACATCAATGGCCTCGCCAAACGTAATGGGAACGTTGCTTTTGCTTCAGCAACATTATAAAAATGTGAACCAGCAATTCATGAAATCCGCTACATTAAAAGCATTGGCCTGCCATACTGCTGATGATGCAGGGTTGGCGGGACCTGATGCTGTTTTCGGATGGGGATTATTGAATGGAAAAAAAGCAGCCGAAGCCATCAGTAATAATGGTATTGGATCTGTGATTAGTGAAGAAACCCTGAACCAGGGCCAGACCTATACTATTACTGTAAACGCAAGCGGTGATGTTCCGATGAAAGCCACTATCGTATGGACAGATGTACCGGGCGAGGTTGGTAATGGGAACCTCAATGATACGACTCCTGCGCTTGTAAATGACCTTGATATCAGGATCACCCAAAATGCGGCAACCTATTATCCGTGGAAATTGCGTGCAAATGCAAACCAGACCGCAACCAATATTTCAGATAATAATGTGGACAATGTGGAACGTGTCGATATCCCGAACGCTTTTGGAACTTTTACGATTACCGTAACCCACAAAGGGACACTGGTGGGTGGTTCGCAGAAATTTTCACTGGTTGTCACCGGAATCGAATCGCAATTTGCATTAACGGCGTCTTCACCGGACCAGGTGGTTTGCAGTTCGGGCACAGCTGCATATAGTTTTAATTATAATGCGACTACTTCTGAAGCGACTACTTTTTCGGCCTTAGGCTTGCCTCCAGGAGTTGTGGCAACTTTCAGTCAGTCCTCGTTAGCGATTCCTGGCCCGGTTACGATGACGCTTTCAAACCTTCAGGGGCTTGCCGCGGGCGATTATGTTATAGGCTTCAAAGGACAAAACAGCACCGAAGAAGAGATAAAAAACGTAAACCTGAAAATTTACAGCAGTACTTATGAGAACCTGCTTTTAACAACCCCGGCAAATATGCAACAAGGCCTGGCAACAACGTTGGGTCTTGACTGGGAACCGGGCAATAATGTGCAAAGTTATCGACTGCAGGTTTCTACCACGCCGGATTTCAATACTTTGGTGACGGACATAGTTACCACCGAGACAGATTATATCCTTTCGGGATTAAGCGCGGCTACAAGATATTACTGGAGGGTGCTTCCGATAAATGTTTGCGGACAAGCCACATCCAATACCGTGAACCGATTTGATACCGGGTCACAAACCTGCGATATCGTGTATGCCGCTACAGATTATTCCAACGCTCTTATCGGCGACACGGAAAATTCTGTGGGGTCTGTGCCTATAACCGTTTCAGGCGGAATGACAGTGGGCAGCCTTGCGGTCAGTGTTAATATCTCCCATACTTATATCGAAGATTTTACAGTTTATCTTGAAGGCCCCAATGCATTGGGCAATCCGTTCATACGCCTGTTTGAACAGCCATGCGGCGATAATGATGATATCGTTGCTACGGTAAGCGATGCGGGGACACCTTATGTTTGCGGTACCAATCCAGGTATTTCAGGAATTGTGCAGCCGGTTGATCCGTTGAGCGACTTTAATAACATGCCTGCTGATGGGGTGTGGACTTTATATGTAGTCGATGCCTTCAATGGGGATGGTGGCGTAATCAATAATTTCAGCCTGAATTTCTGTAATGTCGTTTCGGCAAACCTGAATACCGAATACCAACAATTTGAAGCCAATGTTGCGGTATACCCAAACCCGACAAAAGGCTTGCTGAACGTAAAACTTCCTGATCCTGCATCAACTACCACGCTCACTCTATGTGATATGAGGGGCAGGAGCATCTTTTCAAAGCAAACCAATGCTGCCTCTGATACCATGAACATTGAAACGCTTCAGGACGGAATGTACGTGCTTTCAATATCAAATGAAAAGTATAAGGTTTCGAAGAAAGTGGTGTTAAGCAGGTAACAGCCATAAACAAAAAAGCCAAAAGCCAATAGTTTTCAGTAACCTATTGGCTTTTTTATTGTACTACACATGGATGATCTCCTCCGCAATCAGCAATTCCTCGCGACGGAGCTTCAAGAAAACCTGCGCTACGGCAATCACATCCTTTTCACAATAGGTGATGATCCGGTCGATGTCTTTTTCAATATAATAGACGTGGCCTACCTGGCTGCCGTCGATATCACCTTTTGGGGAAGGAATGCCGAGGACTTTGGTCAGTAATTTCAGGGAAGTGAAATGTTTATAGTCTCCGAATTTCCACAATTCCAGAGTGTCTAAATGTGGAATTTCCCATGGCTTTTTTCCGAAAAGATTCAGTTTCTGAGGAATCGGTATTCCATTGATAATCATTCTTCTTGCCAGAAAGGGAATGTCGAATTCCTTTGCATTGTGCCCACACAACACATGTTGCGGCTGATCAAAATGATTGTTCAGAAGGTTATTGAAATCCTTTAGCAAACTCACTTCATCTCCAAAAAATGAAGTCACCCGAAAATGCCGGATATCACCTTTTAATGTAAAATATCCTGCAGAAATGCAGATGATTTTCCCGAATTCGGCCCAGATGCCGGCACGGTCATAGAATGCCTCAGGCGTGTATTCATCACGGCGCTGGTATTGGGTTTTCTGTTCCCAAAGCACTTTCCAGTCGGGGTCAAGATTTTGGTAATTTTCCTCGCACGGAACCGTTTCAATGTCTAGGAACAGGATGTTCTGAAGTTGGATTTTTTCTATCATGGCGTGTATTTAAAATTGTGGCGTACATTATTTCTTGTTGGTCAGCATCTTAGTGGCTTCTTCCAAATATACATAAAAATCATCACCAAACGGACTGTCGGTCGTCGTTTTAATGGTGTTTTTCCCAAGCCGCACGATAATGGCATCCTGGTCCGGAATGACAATAACATACTGCCCCAGATGCCCGCGCATGCAATATCCTTTCTTGCCATCGTGGTCAAAAAGCCACCAGCCGTAGCCATATTGCGGAGAATCTTCGAATCTGGGTTTGATGGATTTGGCCACAAAAGCGCTGTCGATGATCTGCTTCCCATTCCATTTCCCATACTGTTTGTACAATTTCCCGAAACGGGCAAAATCACGCGCATTCGAAGCAATACAGCAATATGCTTTAACCATGCCATTTTCATGATCCGTTTGCCAAAGCGCTTCGTTTTCGGCACCCATCGGTTTCCAGAAACTATCAGAAACGTAATCGGCGAGGCTTTTTCCGGTTGCTTTCTCGATGCACATCGCCAGCAATTGCGTGTTTCCGCTTAAATAAATATATGATTTTCCAGGCTCTGAAACACCTTTCAGCCCAAGGATTACTGAATTCAGATCGCCATCAAAATACGCCTGTGTCGTAATCGAGAACGGACTGTAATACGATTCATCCCAATTCAGTCCCGAAGCCATCGATGACAGATCGCCTACCGTCATTGCAGCCGATTTCCCGTCTTTGAATTCGGGAAAGAAATCGGAAACCTTCTGGTCCAGGCTTTTGATTTTTCGATCGGTAATGGCTTTGCCCAACGCCGCCGAAACGACGCTTTTAGCCATCGAAAAGGAGTTGGATTTCGAGTCTTTTTCGTAACCGTCGTAATAGGTTTCATACCACACGCTGTCATTCTTAATGATCAGGAAAGCGACCGTGCCGGTTTTTTTATTGATCGAATCCAGGACATGTGTTGCAGCTATTTTGTTGTAATCCTTAGCTTCTGCCCAGGGTTGTGGATTGCCTTTTTGAATCGTACGGTTGTCGAAATATTGATAATCGTCGAGGAAAGCCGTAACGTGGCCGTGGAAATATATCGTCCTGACCGCTGTGATGAGGTAGCCGTAACCGGTGATATATAAAACAGCAATCAGTACAAGGAGAATGCCGAAGAACCACAGCAGGAATTTTTTAAGGAATTTCATAAAGACAGTATTTGCCTTACGAATGTAGCAAAAATTATGGTTTGTCAGAAAAGGCTTTGCTGTGCCGATGGCGTTTCATGCTCCAACAGCCATTTCTTGCGCCAGAGTCCGCCCGCGTATCCGGTCAATGACCCGTCGCTTCCGATTACCCTATGGCACGGCACGACAATCCATAACGGATTCTTGCCATTAGCGGAAGCTACTGCGCGGATGGCTTTTACATCACCAAGTTTTTTGGTAATGTCCATATAAGTCACTGTTTTCCCGAATGGGATAGTCAGCAATTCCTGCCACACGCTTTTCTGGAAATCGGTTCCGGAAGGGTTGAGTTTAAAGGTGAAATCATTCCTTTTTCCGGCAAAATAATCCTGAAGCTGCAGCACAGCCTCTTCAAGGACCTGCGGTATATTTTCAGAACTTTCTTTTTCGGAATCCAGGATGGAGATGATGGATATACCGTTCTCATCACCGCTGATTTTGGCGATCCCGAGAGGCGTTTTGATGTAGGTGGTTTCCATGTTATAAAAGTAGTTACAAAGAGGCAGAGTTACAAAGTGGCAAAGTTTTTTTGCGAATTGCACAAAGTTTAAAGTAAAACTATTTTTGCACTCAGCAACTCAGCAACTAAAAAGAATAAATATAAGCCTCCAATCCTTTTAATTCTTCCTCCGAAAAAGTCTTCGTCAGTTGCAGGTTGACTTTCATCGCGTCATATTGTGACGGGTCAACTAATGGATCGGCATTTTCTTTCAGGAATTGGACGAGGTTTCCTTTTTTGGCTTTATAGGTTTTGGCAATTTCCTGAATACTTGGCCCGATGACTTTTTGGTCTTCGCGATGGCAGGCAAAACAGTTTCCTTTGCCGTTGAAAATCTCCTTTCCTAAATCCATAGGTGTTTGTGTTTCCGCAGCTTCGGGATACAATTCGGATTTTGGTTCTTCTTTTTTGCAGCTGACGAAGAGTGCCGTTGTCAATAATAGTATAAATGTTGTTTTCATGGTCGATTGCCTAGCCCCGATCGCAGCGGCATCCTTTTTTGCCGAGGTACGAAGGCTAAAAAAAGATACAGCGGAGAGCGGGAACCAGCTCCTTAAAAAATTATTTATTCAAAAGCACTGAGGCTTCCTTAGCAAAATACGTCGAAATCAGGCTTGCCCCGGCACGCTTGATGCAATACAATTGCTCAATCATAATGCGGTCATGGTCCAGCCAGCCACGCTCGGCAGCGGCTTTGATCATTGCATATTCACCAGAGACATGGTAAACGGAAACCGGTACGTTAACAGCATTCTTGACCTCGCGAACGATGTCAAGGTACGCAATGCCGGGTTTCACCATCACGATGTCTGCGCCTTCAGCCACGTCGTCGAGCGCCTCTTTAATGGCTTCGATTCGGTTCGCATAATCCATCTGGTACGTTTTCTTGTCTTTCGGGATGTTTTGCGCATCGACGGGGGCAGAATCCAGGGCGTCGCGGAACGGGCCGTAAAATGCGGACGCATACTTGGCGCTGTAACTCATGATGCCTACGTTGTGGTGGCCGTGTTCCTCTAAAGCCTTACGGATGGCAAAAACACGTCCGTCCATCATGTCGGAAGGCGCAACGAAATCGGCACCGGCCTCAGCGTGGGACAAACTCATACGTGTGAGCGCATCGATGGTGGGATCGTTGACCACATAGCCTTTTTCGATGATGCCATCATGGCCGTAAATGGAATATGGATCGAGTGCGACATCGGGCATGACAATCATTTCAGGAACAGCGTCTTTGATGGCACGGATGGTTTGCTGCATCAGCCCGTCCTTGTTCCAGGCTTCCTTTCCGGTATTGTCCTTCAGGTTTTCGGAAACCTTTACATAAATATTGACGGCGCGGATGCCTAAATCCCAGGCTTCTTTGACTTCTTTAATCGTGTTGTCGAGTGAATGGCGGTAAATCCCTGGCATGGATGGAATGGGAGATTTAATATCTTTTCCTTCTGCGACGAACATTGGTAACATGAAATCCTGTGGTGAAAGTGAAGTTTCACGAACAATACTTCTTATGGATTCATTTACCCGGAGGCGACGATTTCTATTAAACTGACTCATTTTAAAAATTCAAAATTTATAATAATCAAACCCAATTGATTGGGCTTTCCAATACTTTAATTAATCTTTCTTCCTCGCTTCCAGGCTCAGCATGATGATCGTAAACCCATTGTACCCTTGGTGGCAAACTCATCAAAATGCTTTCAATGCGGCCGTTGGTTTTCAGTCCGAAAAGCGTGCCTTTATCGTGTACCAAATTGAATTCTACATAACGCCCGCGCCGGATTTCCTGCCAGTTGCGGTTGTCATCTGTGTAAGGCAGATTTTTTCTCCTGTCAAGAATTGGAATGTATGCTGCTGTAAAACTGTTTCCGACTTCGGTTACAAAATCGTACCAGTTTTCCATCGTCATGCCATCGTTCGTTTTGCAGTAATCGAAAAACAATCCTCCGATACCCCGGGCTTCATGGCGGTGCGCATTCCAGAAATAAGCATCGCATTGCACTTTGTATTTCGGGTAAAACGCGTCCGAATGCTTATCGCAGGCGGTTTTACAGGTTTGATGAAAGTGTTTCGCATCTTCCTCAAACAGGTAATAAGGTGTTAAATCCTGACCGCCACCGAACCATTGATCGATGATATTCCCGTCGGCATCATACATCTCGAAGTAACGCCAATTCGCATGAACGGTAGGTGCCATAGGGTTTTTTGGATGGATAACAAGACTTAATCCGCAGGCAAAGAAATCGGCTTCACCTACATTGAACATTTTCTGCATCGTGTCAGGCAGTTTACCGTGAACAGCAGAAATATTGACACCGCCTTTTTCAATGACCGCGCCATTTTCAATCACGCGCGTTCTTCCTCCACCGCCTTCGGGACGTTGCCAGATATCCTCGCGGAATTTGGCTGAGCCGTCCGATTTTTCAAGTGCGGCGCAGATAGTATCCTGTAGTTTTTGGATGTATTTGTAAAATTGATTCTTCATCACTATTCCAATTTTTCGTAAATATCTGTACGACCGGCGCTATACATGATTTCATTATCAGGGTGTATGGGAACGAATGCCATTTTATCCATTTTCGTGCTATCGACAAAGTGAATGCGGAAATATTGGTCAAAAGTTTCAGTGCGGTTCAATGAAATCACATGAAGGATGTGATATTTTTTTTCTTTTATTACCTCATAAACGCCGCTATCATGTATTCCGTCAGCTAACACTGAAAGTTTATTGTCTTTTCCAAAAGTGTATGTTTTACCCGCAGAAATTTTTTCCACAATGGCTTTTTCTCCTGCATTGCCTCCAACATGCTGTTCTGTTTTTTTCCATTTCCCGATTAAAGATTGCTCATTTGATGTACAACCAAAAATCACGCCGGCCATCAACGCTACAATTGTTTTTTTCATTTATAATCCGATTTTAACAGTCCGAAATAGCATATATCCTCCAGGCTTCCTTCGCCACTGCGGAACTCTTTCCTTAAAAGACCTTCCTTAACAAATCCATGTTTTGTGGCGATGCGCTGGCTTGCGGTGTTTTCTTTTGAAGTGCAGATGATGATTTTATTCATCAGCAACTCGTTGAAGCAATAAGCGATGGTATTCGAAACCGCTTTGGTAATAATGCCCTGTCCTTCAAAATCCTCATCGATGAAATAAGCCAGTTCACATCTTAAGATTCGCGGATCGATATTTTTCACGCAAATGTATCCTATAAGCGTCTCCATTTCCTTGTGATGTATGTAAAAATAATGCCCTTCTCTTTTTGCCTGTTTTTCATTGGCTGCAGCAATAAATTCCTGCGTTTTTTCAAAAGAATCACAGCCGGAAAGTGTTCCGGGAAATGTTTTCCGTATGTGTTCCCGGTTTTTATTAATCAACGCGAAGAATGCTTCAGCGGTGATGTCGTCAATTGGCGATATTTCCCAATCAATATTCATTTCAGCGATTATATTCCTTCACCGCATCCACAAACGCTTTCGCATGATCAACCGGAATATTTGGTAAAATACCATGACCAAGGTTTACGATGTATTTGTCTTTTCCGAACTCATCAATCATCTGGTGGACCATTTTCTTAATCGTAGGAATTGGTGATAATAAACGCGACGGGTCGAAATTCCCCTGAAGCGTAATATTCCCGCCTGAAAGATAACGTGCATTCCTTGCAGAGCATGTCCAGTCCACACCAAGCGCAGAGGCTTTACTTTTGCCCATTTCGCCAAGCGCAAACCAACAGCCTTTTCCAAAAACGATTACGTGTGTCTCGGGTGCCAAAGCTTCCACAATCTGGTTGATGTATTTCCATGAAAATTCCTGATAATCCACAGGCGAAAGCATCCCGCCCCAGCTGTCAAAAACCTGAACGGCATTGACGCCGGCTTTGACTTTTTCTTTTAAATAAGCAATGGTCGTATCAGTGATTTTCTGCAACAGGACATGTGCAGCTTCAGGATGCGTAAAGCAAAACCCTTTAGCAGTATCAAAACTTTTCGAGCCTTTTCCTTCCACGGCATAACAAAAAATTGTCCATGGCGAGCCTGCAAAACCGATCAGCGGCACTTCGTCATTCAGCATTTCCTTGGTCAGTTTGATGGCATCCATGACGTAGCCTAAAGTTTCGTCGATGTTCGGAACAATTACTTTTTCGACATCCTGTGGTGTACGGATTGGATTTGGTAAAAATGGGCCAACACTTTCTTTCATCAAAACTTCAATGCCCATCGCCTGCGGAACGACAAGAATGTCTGAAAATAAAATTGCGGCATCCGGTGCAATCCTGCGAATCGGCTGTACGGTAATTTCAGCAGCAAGTTCCGGGGTTTGGCAACGCGTGAAGAAATCATATTTATCACGTAGCGCAATGAACTCAGGCAAATATCTTCCGGCCTGGCGCATCATCCAAACAGGTGGTCTTTCTACGGTTTCGCCTCTGAGGGCTTTCAGGAATAAGTCGTTTTTTATTGTTGACACAGGTATTTATTTAAAATGTTGTATGGTTTGTATGATGACGTTTTCCACGCTTGGCTTATTTGCCATCACAATATTTTTTGTTTTTTGTTCCAAAGCTTTTGCGGTCGTTGCGCCGATGCAGAAGCAGATTTGATTGTCAATTTGATTTTCAGCTAAATAACTTTCGACGGCTGACGGACTGAAAAACAGCAATCCATCGACTTCAGCATTTATTTTTTTCGGTGCCAAAACCGTTTCGTATACCTCAATTTCATTAAAACTGATTCCCGAAATTTTCAGGTTCACCGGCAGGGTTTCCATCCGAAGGCTTCCGCAGAAGAAAGTAAATGTTTCTTTGGCGTAATTCTTTTTAATCATTTCTGCCAAAGCGGAAGCATTGTCGACAATTTCCATCACCGTAAACCCAACTTCATCTAGTAATGCTGCTGTTTTTTCACCTACGCAAAAGCATGGCTTCCGGCGGATTTCCTGTACATCCGGATGTGATGCCACTACTTTTACGGCGTTCGCACTGGTAAAAATCAGGTTATCAAAAATTTCAGTGAACGTAAATTCCTTTTCCTGAACCAAAATAAAATCGGCTTCGATTACTGATATTCCTGCATTCAGCAAAAACTGCCTCTGGTTCGGCAAAAGCTTTTTTGTGGAAAGGACACGGGTCATTTGTTTAAATCTTTCCGGATTTTGTCCATCACTTTCTCGCCTCCATTTTCCAGGATTTCGACAGCACATTCGCTTCCAAAATCGTGATAATGATCTATTGCAATTGTCTTTTCAATATTGATTTTTTCCTTTCCGTCAAGCGAACATAAAACACCCGTAAAACGGATGTCATTCACGATGATTTCTGCCAAAGCCCCGATGGGAGCCGTACAGCCGCCTTCGAGTTTCTTCAGGAAATCGCGCTCAATCTTGGTGCAGATTTCAGTATGGAAATGATTCAGTTTTGCAACGGCTTGAGTACAATAATCGTCATTTTGCATGCTTACGACCACCATCGCGCCCTGTGCCGGAGCCGGAATCATCCAGTCCAAATCAATATGGTTTTCAGGCTTCAGGTTCAGGCGTTCCAGGCCTGCCGCAGCAAAAATGGCACCGTTCCAATTGTTGTCCTGTAATTTCTGAAGTCGCGTATTTACATTTCCGCGTAAATCAACCGTTGTATGATGCGGGAAACGATTCAGCCACAATGCCTGTCGGCGCAGGCTTCCGGTAGCAATAGTGGCGTTTTCGTGATAAAAATCATCGGAACCTTTGTAAACCAGGATGTCTTTTTCATTCGCCCGTTCCAGAACCGCAGCCTGTACAATGCCTTTTGGCAAAGCCGTCGGGACATCTTTCATGGAATGTACTGCAATATCAACCTGGCCATTAATCATGGCAATGTCGAGTGTTTTGGTAAAAATTCCGGTAATTCCTAATTCGTAAAGCGGTTTGTCGAGGATGATATCACCGGCAGATTTTACGGCAATTATTTCAGTTGTATAACCTAAATCGTTGAGTTTTTTTTCAACCGTATGCGCCTGCCATAAAGCCAGTTCGCTGTCGCGTGTCCCGATCCGGATAGTTTTATTCATTTTGCGGATGCTTCAATCTGGAACACTTTTTCAATCCACTCAATGCTTTCATCGACCAAGGTATTGTCGTCCTTGAGGTGATTTGCGAAATGCGTCGTAATTTTCTGGATGATGCGTGCGCTTATGATTTCGGCCTGTTCTTCGTTGAAACCGGCGATTTTCTTGCTTTGGAAATCCAATTCAGAATCTTTTATCGCGTTCAGCTTTTCTTTCAACGCGTTGATCGTTGGCGCGAATTTGCGTGCTTTTGTCCAACTCACGAATTCTTCCTTGATTTCTTCGATAATCGCCTCGGCGGCCGGAATGTGTTTTTTCCTGTTTTCCAAAGTATCGTCTGTCATTTGTGCCAGATGATCCATATGGATTAAAGTCACGCCTTCGAGTTCCTGCACGTTTTCGTTTACATTTTTCGGAATCGAAAGGTCAAGGATCAGCAATGGTTTCTTCAGATTTAGAATAGCTTTGTCAACCGTCGGGTTTTGCGCGCCGGTAGCCACAACGACCACGTCTGCTTTTTGAAGTTCCAGATGGAGTTCTGAAAAATCGCGGACAATCAGATTGAGTTTTCCAGCCAGTTTTTCAGCTTTATCTTTGGTGCGGTTGATGAGGGTGATGTGCTCGTTTTTGGTGTGTTTTACCAAATTCTCACAGGTGTTCCTTCCGATTTTTCCGGCACCGAACAACAGGATATTCTTGTTGCTGATGTCTTCCACATTTCGGATGATATATTGAACCGAAGCAAAGGCAACCGACGTGGCACCTGAACTGATTTCGGTTTCATTCTTGATTTTTTTGCTGGCCTGGATAACGGCATTCGTCAGACGGTCCATGAAAGTGTTGATCAATCCAAACTTGCGTGATTCTGTAAAACCTGTTTTCAACTGGCTGATGATTTCGAAATCACCTAAAATCTGGCTGTCAAGGCCTGTCCCTACACGAAAAATGTGATTGATAGCTTCCTGGTTTTTGTAAACAAAACCGGATTTTTGAAATTCTTCGGCCGTACCTTTGCTATGGTCGCAAATCAATTTAATCAATTGGTATGGATGTTCAGCGAAGCCATAAATCTCGGTACGGTTGCAGGTTGAAGTAACCAGCAGGCTTTCGATCCCTTCCGATTTGGCTTGTTCAAGCAGGTTGGTTTTGGCCGTTTCATCCAAACTGAATTTCCCGCGTGCAACGGCATCCGCTTTTTTATAGCTCACACCGACGGCGTAAAAATATTGGGATTTCGAAATGTAACTATTAGCCATAAAACCACTTCTTCTGAAAGTTAAACAAAATTATTATTATGCCTTTTATAAAAATAACGCTGGAAGGACTTTTTGTATCGCTTCGGGATATTTTAAACCAAAAGTCACTAAACAACGTAAATCTTTGTAAATTTGTAATGAAATCAAGCCTTCGGAAACAGCTTATGTAGAATTATTCTAAATAAATGTTTTGGCTGGTTTCAAAAAGATATACGAAAAAACATCGCTATGGGTTCATTGGATGAGATAAAAATTGAGGAAGATTTTGTAATGCTAAGATTACAGAACGACGGCAATGATGTTTTTCGCGCTGAAAGACAGATACATCAGGGATTGATACAGTTTCATTTCGGGATAAAAGGAAGGGCAAAATTTATTTTCAATCAGGGGAATTACGGCTTGGACCTGAATGAAGAAAAAGCACTTTTATTGTACAATCCGCAGAAGGAATTGCCATTGAATTTGGAACTGGCACCGCATTCGTGGGTCATTTCGGTCATTATTTCAATCAAGAAATTCCACTCGCTTTTTTCTGCGGAAGCGGATTATATTCCATTCTTAAGCCAGGATAATCAGGATAAGAAATATTATAATGAAAGCAATATCAGTCCGTCTATGGCGATTGTGTTGAGCCAGTTGTTTCATTTCAACCTGAATCCGTCGATTAAAAACCTGTATTATAAAGGAAAAGGTTATGAACTGCTGAGTCTTTATTTTAACCGAAGCGAAGACCCCGATGCAGAGCAATGCCCGTTTTTGATTGATGAAGATAATGTGATGAAAATCCGTAAGGCCAAAGAAATCGTGATTGCAAATATGGCTGAACCGCCCGGTTTACAGGAACTCGCGGATCAGGTGGGCTTAAACCTTAAGAAGCTGAAAACCGGCTTCAAGCAGATTTATGGTGACACGGTTTATGGCTTCTTGTTCGATTACAAAATGGATTATGCACGCAAACTGCTGGACAGCGGTTCATATAATGTGAACGAAGTCGGACTGAAGATTGGCTACAGCACCGGCAGCCATTTTATTTCGGCTTTTAAAAAGAAATTTGCCACGACACCGAAGAAATACCTGATGTCCATGAATCCCAACACATAATACATATCGTATACATTTAAAATTTAAAACTCAACATACATTGAAAGGAGCATTATTAGTAAACCTCGGCTCGCCAGAAAGCCCTGACGCCAAAGACGTAAAACCATACCTCGACCAGTTCTTAATGGACAAATACGTGATTGACGTGCCATTTTTATTGCGTGCGTTTTTAGTCCGTGGCATCATTTTAAGGAAAAGGCCGGAAAAATCTGCAGCGGCGTATAAAAAAATCTGGTGGGAAGAAGGTTCCCCATTGATTGTTTTATCAAAAAGGATGTTTGCCAAAGTGGAAAAACAGGTACAGATCCCGATGTCACTTGCGATGCGTTACGGAAAACCCGATATCTTATCAGGGTTACAGCAACTGCATGACAAAGGCGTGACAGAAGTGATGCTTTTTCCATTATATCCGCAGCACGCGATGGCATCGACGGTAACAATTCTGGTTCTGGCAGAAGAACTGCGTAAGAAGCATTTCCCAGACATGAAATTCACCACTGTTCCTGCATTTTACAACAAGCCGGATTACATTAAAAACCTGGGGGAATCGATGAAAAAACACCTCGGGAATTTCGAATATGACCATTTATTATTTTCCTATCATGGTATCCCCGAAAGGCATGTACGCAAGACCGATGTGACCAAATCGCATTGTAAGATTGACAATCAATGCTGTATCACGCCATCACCCGCGCATGAATTCTGTTACCGCCATCAATGTTACGAAACCACGAGGCAGGTTGTGGAATACCTTGGCATTCCGGAAGGAAAATACAGCCAGACGTTCCAGTCCAGGCTTGCCGGCGACAAATGGCTTGAACCTTATACCGATATTGAAATCGACAAAATGCCTGAAAAAGGGATTAAGAAATTGGCCGTCGTAACGCCTGCTTTCGTAGCCGATTGCCTGGAAACACTCGAAGAAATTGCCATGGAAGCCAACCACCAGTTTAAGGAACATGGCGGCGAGGAATTCCTTGCGATTCCGTGTTTGAATGATGATGAAAATTGGTGTGCAACGGTTGCTGACTGGGTAAATCAATGGGCAAAATCCTGATGTTTTAATGACCGTCAGCAAACACGATCTCGGGACACAAAGCGTCAGGAAACTGATCTTGGGACAGGCTGTGCCTGCATCTGTCGGGATTTTGTTTATGACAGTAAACCTGCTGATCGACACCATTTTTGTAGGAAGGTGGCTTGGATCCCTCGCCATAGCGGCCCTGACCGTCGTCACCCCGATCGCATTTTTAATTTCGTCGCTTGGATTGGCAATTGGTGTTGGCGGAACTTCCGTTATATCCAGGGCTTTTGGTGCCGACGACGAAAAAACCGCACGAAGGGCTTTTGCACATCAAATCATGTTGACTTTGCTGCTCTCAACAGCATTAGTGGCTTGCGGGCTTATTTTTAGCGAAGACATGCTCAGGCTTTTTGGTGCCAAAGGGAACATTTTAGAACCCGCCAAAATCTTCTTGTACCCAATCTTACTTGCCGCACCTTTACAGGCGTTCCTGACCATGGGCAATTCGGTAATGCGCGCCGAAGATAAAGCCGGCAGGGCAATGACCACAATGATCATTGCGTCCATAGCAAATATATTGCTCGACATCATTTTCATCAAGCTGTTAAACTGGGAGATTTTTGGGGCGGCACTGGCGACGGCCATTTCGTTTGCAATGGCGTTCATTTATATGCTCTGGTGTTTCATTGCCGAAGGAAAGCTGAGATTGCGTTGGACAGACTTTGCTCCAAAGTGGAAAATGATAGGCGAAATTACTTCGCTGAGCGGATCTACATTTGCCCGACAGGGTATCATCAGTATACTATCGGTATTGCTGAATCACACGCTTTTTGAACATGGCGGGGACCACGCTGTGACAGTATATGGAATCGTCAGCAAGATGCTGATGTTTGCGCTGTTTCCGGTAAATGGAATCGTGGAAGGGTTTCTCCCCATTGCAGGGTATAATTACGGAGCCAAGAAATTTTCGCGGGTTAAAGATGCCATTGCTGTTTCAATAAAATATGCCTGTGGGGTCGCTCTGATCATTTATACCGGGATTTTGATATTCGCATCACCCATAGTTTCATTATTTACAACCGACAACACCGTCATAGCCGATGCGCCAAATGCGCTGCGGTGGATTTTTGCGGCTTCACCGGTGATCGCTGTCCAACTTATCGGAGCGGCCTATTTCCAGGCTGCCGGTAAAGCCTTGAAAGCATTATTGCTGACATTGAGTAAACAGGGATTTTTCCTGATTCCGCTCATCCTGATTTTACCTGAATTTTTTGGTATTTTTGGCGTATGGTTCTCATTTCCGATTGCCGATGTGCTGTCCACCACGCTGACCGCAATTTTCCTGAAAAAAGAAATCAATACCGGACTTAAATAATTATGGCATATTACAACTATATCAAATCCCTGCACCTCATTTTCGTGATCACCTGGTTTGCGGGATTGTTTTACATCGTCAGGCTATTCGTATACCAGATTGAAGCTGCCGTAAAACCTTCCCCTGAAAAAGAAATCCTGCAGAACCAATACAAAATTATGACCTATCGGCTTTGGTACATCATCACCTGGCCGTCCGGAGTTTTGGCGACGATTTTTGGTTTGACGATGTTGTACCTGAATCCGGGTTTGATGCAATTGGATTTTATGCAGGTCAAATTCGGATTTGTGTTCCTGCTGTTTTTATATCATGCCAAATGCCATCAGATTTACCTGGAATTGCAGCGCGACGAGATAAGATATACGTCAAATTTTATGCGGTTATGGAATGAAGGCGCTACGATTATTTTGTTTGCCGTCGTGTTTTTAATTATCGTAAAAGATGCCATCAATTGGATTTACGGTGTCATCGGAATCCTTTTATTTTCAATACTGATTATGCTCGGATTCCGGTTTTATAAAAAAATCAGGCAGCGGAACGGCAGTTGATTCCTGTCGGAGACAATAAATTTGGTTACATTTGATTCACAAAAAAGAAGCACAATGACATACGAAAACATACTGGTTGCCAACGGAACGATTGCGCAAATCACCATCAACAGGCCTGAAAAACTCAACGCGCTGAACAGGCAGACCATACAGGAACTGCACGATGCTTTTGAAACTGCAGAAAACAATCCTGATATTAAAGTGATAATCCTTACTGGATCAGGCGAAAAAGCTTTCGTTGCCGGAGCAGATATTTCAGAATTTGCTTCTTTTTCAGTAGAGGAAGGCGCGCAGCTTGCCGCACACGGGCAGGAAATCCTTTTTGATTTTGTGGAAAACCTGCGCACGCCGGTGATTGCAGCGGTAAATGGTTTTGCGCTTGGCGGCGGATTGGAACTGGCCATGGCCTGTCATTTCAGGATCGCTTCGGAAAATGCCAAAATGGGGCTCCCGGAAGTGTCACTTGGCGTGATTCCCGGGTATGGCGGTACGCAGCGCCTTCCGCAATTGATCGGTAAAGGAAAGGCCATGGAAATGATCATGACCGCGGGAATGATTACCGCCGAAGAAGCAAAATCCTGTGGTTTGGTAAATTATGTTGTTCCGCAAGGAGAGCTTCTGGAATTCACTCATGGCATCGCGCAAAAAATCATTAAAAATTCCCCAACCGCCATCGGCCAGGCAATTAAAGCTGTAAATGCAAGCTACAAGGAAGGCCTGGACGGTTTCAAAACGGAAATCAAGGCGTTCGGGAAATGCTTTGGCACAGAAGATTTTAAAGAAGGCACGACGGCATTCCTTGAGAAAAGGAAAGCTGCTTTTACGGGGAAATAAATAGTAACCGCCCATGATGCAGAAACTTCTCTTCCTGACCGCTACGGTTTTATCGACTTTAGCAGCACCAGCACAGAAAATCCAGTTCCAGCTTACTAAAAGCGGTATTTTTCAGGATGAATACAAAACTTCCCAAATTGCATTAACGGAAGAAGATGGACTTGGCGGTTTTTGGATTGTCCGAAACTATGTTGGCGGAATATTCAGCGGCGCGCAGGGATATTATTTCGAGCATTATGACAAGGACATGAAATTGCTCAAAGACGGTGAACTGCAAATCAAACACCCGGTTTCAGAAAAGGACGCTACTGTTTTCGGGGTGTTCATGATGAATAATAGTTTCCATATCATCGAAATGTATTACGACCTGAATGCAAAATTGTACAAATGCGTTGCAAATTCAGTTGACAATATTGATTTAAAAGTTTCAAAAAAAACGCTGTTCGAATTGTCACGCGAAGAAATCAAACAGGCCGGGTCTTTTTCGCTTAATGAATTGTTCTCATTGGGCAATACCAGGGATTACCTGCTTAACAATGATGGTTTTTTTGTTGCGGAAATCGGGCAGACTGAAGCAGGATTCTTTGATTTCACCAGGCGTGTCGGTACAGAATTGTTTGGAAGCAACGCGGGTTCCGGGCTCTCCGTGGTGGTGAATAACACCAAAAGCGCTTTCACTATCGTTATTGACCTGAAAGGCAAAAAGGAAGAAGCGGCAAAAATTTTTCTCTTCGATGCAGGGTTGAATCAAAAATTTACACGAATCCTAACCAAAGAAAACAATAAAAGGAAATACTTTTTCCAGAACGTAAATGTGTCCGATGATGGGAAAGCGGTTTATGTGCTGAGCAAATATTATGCGGAAGAATTGAAACAGAAAGCATCAGGCGGAAAATATGTGTTTGAGCTTACTAAAATAAGCGGTGATTCAGAATCGATGGAAACCGCAGATGTGGAAGAACATTTCGTGTCCTGCCTTAAGACCATTACGTTTGATGAAAAATTGTTCGCAATCGGATTTTATTCTGACCTGAAGGACAATCGGTATAAAGGGGTGGCGTATTTCGAATTTGACCCTGCCACGATGAAGCTTGTAAAGTCGAAATTCAGCCCGTTCACAGACCAATTCATCACGGACAAATATGGTAATGCGACAGACAAGGAGCTAAAATACCTCACATTCAAGGATTTCAGGTTAACGGCGGATAAGAATATTATCCTTAATGCAGAAGAAGCTTACATCACTCAGACACACGATGCCATGACCGGCGGCAATACAACATATTTTAATTTTGATGATATCGTAAGCGTGAAATTAAATACCCAGGGCGACTTGCTTTGGGCGCGGAATATTAATAAAAGCCAGTCTACGACAGAGGTAAATTATTTCCTGTCCTATTCCTCAGCGATTTATAATGATGAAGTTTATTTTTTCATCAACGCGGCTGAAAAAGTCCGGAAAATAAGTAACAACAGGATTCAGTTCAGGCAGGTCGGAAAAAACCGTTCCAACCTGAATATTATACGCATTGATAAAAATGGTGACTTCGATTTCCAGGAAATCCTCGATGATGAACAAAATGAAGTGCCGTTCATGGTTTCCAAAGGAAAGTTTTCAGGAGGAAACTGCTTCTTCCTGGGACGTCGCGGAAAAGACAAACAACTTCTGAAGGTGACTTTGTAAAAATGCTGATTATATAAACAACGCCCTCAATTCCGTTGCCTCTGCCGGTTTCATTTTTCCGGCAAGCACGAGGCTCAGTTGTTTCCTGCGTAATGCCGCGTCAAAACGTTCCTGTTCCAGTTCCGTTTCGGGAATCACCGGCGGTACTTCTACCGGGCGCCCGGTTTCATCAACGGCAACGAAAGTGTAAATCGCTTCATTGGCTTTCGTTTTCGTGCCCGATTCGCGATCCTCAATCCACACATCAAGGAAAATCTCCATAGAACTTTTAAAGCTGCGTGATATCTTGGCTTCAATCGTCACAACGCTTCCCAACGGGATGCTGCGGTTGAAGGCCACGTGGTTTACAGAAGCCGTTACCGTAATGCGGCGCGAATGCCTGCGTGCGGCGATGCTTGCGGCGCGGTCCATGCGCGCGAGCAATTCCCCTCCGAAAAGGTTGTTCAGCGGATTAGTCTCGCTTGGCAAAACAAGGTCGGTCAATATTGTAAGGGAGTCGGCGGGATGTTTCGGTTGCATTGTTTTTTTTTGCAAAGATAAATTACAGCCATAAAAAAATCCCGGATTAACGGGATTATATTTTTTTAGAATTTCCTGACCATCAGCCAGGCTTCAGGATTTTCTGCGTGGTGTATTTCCTTCAGCGCCGTTTGTGCTTCGGTATAAGTCATATAACTTCCGAAAAGCACCGGGAACAAGCCGTGGCGGTTTTTTTCCATACGCCTTGCATGATATCCCAGACCAATCAATTCATCATATCTTTTCTGTGCATTTTCTTCACTCCTGAAAGCGCCGGCTACGATGTGGTATGGCATTTTCGGTTGTTTTACCGTAAGTGTTACATTAGGTAACGGATTATTAATCAGGAAAGTAGCTTCCTGTATTTTCCCCTGCACTTCTTTTTGCACGGCAGCCTGAACGATCTGTGTTTGCTGTGCAATATCATTCTGGTAATAACTATTGAAAAAGAAACCCGCTGCACCCAATCCCACTACGAATATTGCAGCGTATTTCAGGTAACCATTGCTTTTTTGCTTTTGCGGAATGAAATCTATCACCGGAGTTTCTTCAACAATTGCGGTTTGACCCAAGCTTTCGCGGATGATAGCTGGTGAAATGAATGACGACAAACCGAATGCGGCGGTAAAATAATTCGTCTGGTTGCTGGCTTCAAAAACCAAACCACCTTCATAATTTAAAGAAATCGTACCAACATTGGTTAAAGAAACCGATTGTTTATTGTGAAGTGCGCCGCGCCAAAGCGAGATCTCCTTTTGGATCAGATCTACCGCAGATTCATATGAAATCCTTTCCGATTGGGAAATATGGTGTGCCAGAAGGCCGTCGTTGTTTTTTAAATAAGCATTAAAGGAAATGACTTTTTTAGGCGGGTAAAAATTATCATTTGTTTCATGCACCGCAGCCGACTGGATTTGAGTCAGGAACGCACCAAATCCCGGAATCGTTACACATTGATAACGGTACAGGAGCTGCGATAAATAGTATTCAATCTTCATGTCAACAAAGTTAAATATAACCTTGCGGCATCAAAATTTTATCAACAAATTTTATTAACAATTTAAGCAAAAATAGTATCTTGAGCCTCAAATATTTACTATGCGCCATACAGACCTGTTTTACCTTTTAGCCCTCCAGAAAGTGGAAGGCGTAGGAGAAATTAATGCCAAAAAACTCCTTTCGCACTTCGGGACTGCCGAAGCGATTTTCGCTGAAAAATCCCATAAGCTTAAAAAAATTGACCGCATCGGATCATTAACAGTAGAAAGGCTCAAAGATAAATCCGTGTTCGAAAAAGCGGAGGCAGAATTGCGCTTTATTGAAAAAGCCCACATCAGGGCCATCGCTTTTACGGATAAAGATTACCCTGAAAAGTTACGCCATTGCCCGGATTCGCCCATCGTCTTATTTTCAAATGGAAATATCGATTTAACTAACCGCCGCATCATCAGCATTGTTGGGACGCGTGAAATTACGGCTTATGGAAGGGATTTCTGTAAAGACCTGATTGCGACGCTGGCACCGCTTGACCCTGTCATCGTCAGCGGATTTGCTTATGGTGTCGACATTACGGCACATCTGGCGGCAATAGAAAATAATTTGCAGACTGTCGCAATTTTGGCACATGGTTTAAACCAGATTTATCCCAAAATGCATAAAAAATACATGTCCCAGGTGATGGAAAACGGTGGTTTTATGACGGAATTCTGGAGCTCGAGCAATCCAATCCGAGAACAATTTCTGCAACGAAACCGCATTGTGGCCGGAATTTCTGAAGCGACGATTGTCATCGAGTCCGCGGAGAAAGGGGGTTCACTGGTCACGGCTTCCATGGCCAATGATTACAACCGTGATGTCTTTGCGGTTCCCGGCCGGATTTCCGATAAATACAGCCAGGGCTGCAACAACCTGATCAAAACGCAAAAAGCGAATATGCTTACTTCGGCCGCCGACCTGGTCTATATGCTCAACTGGGATTTACAGCAACCTATAAAACCAGTACAAAAACAGCTTTTTATTACATTGGAACCTGACGAACAAAAGGTTTACGATTTTCTGAACAGCCATGGTAAGGAATTGCTGGATATTATTGCACTGGAATGCTCCGTGCCGGTGTTCAGGCTGTCCGGGATATTGTTGAATATGGAATTGAAAGGGGTGATCAGGCCTTTGCCGGGTAAACTTTTCGAGGTGATTTAGGTTTTTTCACTGTGGATTAAACATCATATGAATTAACACCTATTTTTGCTATCCCAATTGTGATTGTATGAACATCATTGCGCTTTTTGAAAAACTACAGCTTGACAAGACTTCCGTCGCCTCCCTTTCTGCGGAAGCGGTAAACCACATTGAAGAAAGGATTGTGCGCGAAACAATGATGGGAGCAGTAATCGATTCCGGAACAGCAGGAGATCTTTTGGATGCATTGCGCAATTATCCGTCTGAATTTGCTTTTATAGTGGGCCAAAGGACTTTTTACAATTTTCTGGCAGATACGAATCATTCGCGAAATGTCTTTAAATTTCAGGTGTTGGAAGTGGCCCCGGAACGTATCAGGGATTTTTTTGAGCGATTTCTCTCTGAAGCCCTGCTACGGATTGCCGAAAGGGATTTGGCTGAAAATAATTTCTTTAACCTGATGGGGGTTTGTTCCCGCAAAGCATATATTCCTGAAAAAGTGTGGCACCTGATTCATGAGACATTGCTTCGAAAACTGGAAGCAGCTACAGCCGGAATGCAGCATGGCACGGTTTCCGGGAGTTTTGAAAATATCCTTACCAACCGCGAATTTTATGGGTTGCTGAATTGCTTCCATGATGCTGAAACGGATGCAAAAATCAAGATACTCATCAATGATGTTGCAAAGGCACATCACGCGGCAAAAGACAAGGCGCTTACCCGCGGCATTATGATGGCGATGTCCGAATATATCCCGATGGATGTTCAGATCGCCGATGTCATTAAACGCAATAAGGAAGTCATGACCAAAGTGTCGGTGGACACCCAAAGGTCTTCCGGTGCTTCGTTTCCCTGGTGGCGGTTGTTGCTTATTGCCATTGCGGTCATCAGGTTGTTGATCTGGATCATAAAACCTTCGCCCCCAGATACAGTTACTGTAGACGAGGCGCCACAATCATACCATTTCCAGCAAAAAGATTATAAAACCGCTGAAGTAGACCCGACGTATTTCTTCAATTACCTGACAAACTACAATAAAGCGGAAGTACAGATCGATTTTAAACCCATTGAGATTGATAATGAGGGGATTCCCTTCCATGGGATGTATGACGGCATGATTCCAAGTTCCGGCAAATCCCCGGCCGAACTGTCCAATAATACGGACTATGACCTGATATTGCTGGTTGAGAGCACTGATGGAGGGCATTCATCCATATATGTCAAGGCTGGGAAAAAGGCTGCGGTGAATGTAGGAGACCGTAATTTCAGGTTTTATTTCGGTAATAAATTAGGCTCATTCGGGGAAATGAACAGTACTTATCAAAGGCGAAATGCCGAAAATACGTATAAAGTGCAGGAATACCGCTTTTCAGTACTTCCGCAAAACTGCAGGTTCATGCTCGACCATCTGTTCCATTTTGAAAAAGATGTGAAGCTGAAGCAAATCGGGAAACAAATCACCATCGAATCTGATGGATTGCAATGCGTCACCGGAATACGGAAAGTAAGCGACGGGAAATTCGTTTTCGAAAAATAATCGAAGTTTAAAGAAAACCCAAACGCTGCCTCACGCGCGACAATACTTCGCGCGCAATAACCCTTGCTTTTTCGGCTCCAAGCTCCAGCAACTTGTCCACTTCTGCAAGATTGGCCATATAAAAATTATACCTGGTACGCTCTGTACGGAATTTTTCAACAATCAACTCAAACAAAGCCTGTTTGGCATGCCCGTAACCGAAATCGCGGTTAATATTCTTATAGTTTTCACGCATAGCGGCCACCTGGCTTTCATTCGCCAAAAGCTGATAGATCGCAAATATCTTGCAGGTATCAGGATTTTTCGGCTCTTCGAGAGGGGTGCTGTCGGTTTCGATGGACATGACCTGTTTGCGCAAAGCTTTGTCGTCAAGGAAGATATTGATGATGTTGTTCGCAGATTTGCTCATCTTGCCGCCATTTGTCCCCGGAACGAGTTTGGTCTCTTCGTGTGTAAAAGGCTCCGGAAGCACAAAAGTTTCGCCCATCTGATGGTTGAAACGCGAAGCCACGTCGCGCGTGATTTCGATATGCTGCAACTGGTCTTTCCCGACAGGCACAAATTCCGCGTCATATAAAAGAATGTCAGAAGCCATAAGCATCGGGTAGGTGAAAAGGCCTGCATTGACATCTTCAAGACGGTCAGACTTATCCTTAAAAGAATGCGCGAGTGTCAAACGCTGGAATGGAAAGAAACAGCTTAAATACCATGATAATTCTGTAGTTTCCACAACATCCGACTGGCGGTAAAAAGTCACACGATTGATGTCCAGCCCGCAGGCAAGCCAAACCGCAGCGGTGCTATAAGTATTTTGCTTCAGTGTGTCGCCGTTTTTGATCTGGGTCACCGAATGTAAATCTGCAATAAAAAGGAACGAAGTATTTTCAGGTTTCTGAGATAATTCGATTGCCGGGATAATCGCGCCCAATAAATTTCCAAGGTGCGGCGTGCCGGTGCTTTGTATACCGGTTAGTATTTTTGCCATTTCATAGGTATTTCCGCAAAGGTAAATGTTTTGGCAAAAAACGGAATCAAATTCTTACTTTTGATTTCATGAAATTACTGAAAACAGTTTTTTGGATTCTTTGGCGGATCTGGTTTTATATCCTGATGGCCATTCCGATTATCGTGATGTTTCCACTGCTTTTCATTTCGATATTGCGTGAGCAATGGTATCCGTATTTTTTTGTGATGGCAAGGATCTGGGCAAGGATTATCCTGCTTGGGATGGGTTTTTCACCTAAAGTGGAAATCGAACAACATCCTGAATCCGGCAAAAGCTATATGTTTGTCGCAAACCACACTTCGATGACCGATATCATGCTGATGCTGTCCGTTGTAAGCAATCCGTTTGTTTTTGTCGGGAAAAAGGAACTGGCGAAGATTCCGTTGTTTGGTTTTTTCTACAAAAGGACCTGTATTCTGGTCGATCGGAAAAGTTCCAAAAGTCGTATGGAAGTTTTCAACCGTGCCCAAAAAAGGCTCAGCCAGGGTCTCAGCATTTGTATTTTCCCCGAAGGTGGCGTTCCGGATGATGAGTCGGTGTTGCTCGATGAATTTAAGGATGGTGCTTTCCGACTGGCGATTGAGCATCAGATACCGATTGTCCCTATTACTTTTGCTGATAATAAGAAGCGCTTTTCGTACACTTTTATGAGCGGCAGTCCCGGAAGGATGCGTGCCAAAATCCATCATTTTATCCCAACCGAAGGCTTGTCGCTTGAGGATAAGAAAACGCTTCGTGATCAAACGCGCGAAGTGATTTACAGCCAATTGTTGCGTTTCAGCAAATAAAAAAGAGTCCGCCACCGCGAACTCCCTTTCATTTATTACTCCCGAAGTAATAAAAACCAAATAAACATAACAAAAAAATTAAAACCTAAATCTAAAATTTGAAGCTTACCCCGGAATACAATCCGATAAAGTAAGGCTTGAAGTTTCCGGAATCTTTACTGAAGGTATTGAGCTGGTATTTGAACATCGGCTCAAAATTAAATTCAAAAGCTTTCAGGAAACTGTATTTGAAACCTACCCCAATATTAGAGCTGAAGTGCACATCGTTCAGGTTATTGGCTTTGCCAAGATTGGCGTTCATTGTTTTTGAAGCCACACGTATTTTGTTCTCATCGAGGAATAGCGTACTCATCCCGCCAATCAGCGTCACGCCAAATTGATTGTCAACCAGTTTATACGACATCTCTACCGGCACTTCAATATAGCCCATACGCTGGCTGATCGAGCCGTAGTTCAAATCCTGGAGGCTGGTCTCAAAAGGCAGTAATCCGTCAAATTTTTCCTGGTTCATCACCTCGATAAAAGCGGCATCGCCTTGTTGCGAAACATTGCTGATGCTTTGCCCGTCGAGCCCCGCATAGAAAATAACGCCATTGGTATCATAACCCAGGGTCAGTTTGTTTACGCCGGTGCGCAGGCTTAATTTGTCATTGACGGCATAGTTGATGCCCACACCGAAACTCATGTTGTTTTCGTAGCTTTTGTCATTTCCTGAAAATTCTTCATCAAGCGGCGAACCGCCGGATGAACTAAAATAAATAGGGGCAACGCTTGAGCTGACCTGCCACCTATTTAATTTAGTTTCAGTAACCTTAACTTCTTTTTCATTTTGTTGTGCCAGCAATTTCTCCAGCTCATTAGGCTCGGCGTTAGCATTCGCAGGGTCTAATTTTTTATCTGCTTCAGGAAGCGCATCGGTTTTGGATTTATTGTCCGCAACGGCATTTCCGGAAGTATTGTTTAATGTATTTTGAATTGTGTTATTACCTTCAGGAGATTTTTCCTGTACCGTGTTTACGGCAGGTTTTCGCATGGCTTTATTGTCGGCAATGCCCTTTTTGTCCTCAAGCTTATCGCTTCCTGAATTGTTTTTAAGCGCATCATCAGCCTGATTTTTATTGCTGCGCAGGCGCCCATTTGTGGAAGCGATGTCCTGTTGTGAGCGCGTTGCATTATCCGTCTTTAAAGGGCTTGTTTTTTTACGTCCCGGTGATTTTGTTTTCATTGCCACAGCAGTTTCTGTTTTTTGAACTGTTTTTTGCTGCGCAGATGGAGATACAGTTGATGCTACACCAGTGTCAGTTTTTGGATTGACGGCTGTTTTCCGCAGGGCTTTTTTCGTTTTTGGCTTTGCAGTCGAAGAAGCAGCTGATGCCAGACCGGTTTCCGTTTTTGTACTGATCATTGTTTTGGGCGACGGTTTCTTTGTTTTTCCTTCCGCTTCCGCAGATGATGATGCGCTGTGGGCCACGGCTTGCCCCTTATTCGCGGCTGCAGAATTTGACTTCAGGGAATTGTCCCCATTAGCAACGGCATTATCAGGCGAATCCGTAAGATGGGCAGGCTTGACGATACTATTTTTTTCCTGTCCCGCCACGCCCTGGGATGAAGAAGGTGTATTTGCTTTTTGCTGATTTTCAGCATTGGTTACCACCTGGTTTTCAGCATTGGGATTGTCTGTAAAAAAGAGGGCATTGGTAATTAACAACCCGATTACCAATGCTGCAGCAACTCCTGAAAGGCGCCACCAAAAAGGAATCACTTTTCGTTCTTTTTTCTTTTGCTGTAGTGCCGCCTCAATATTTTTCCAGACGTGTTCACCCGGCGCCGCTTCGAAATCCTTGAATTTCTCCTGAAACAGCCTGTCTATGTTTTTTCTTTCACTCATTTTGCAGTGGGCATTTTCTTACCGTTATGAATGTCTATTTTTTCCTTCAGAATCATCCGGGCACGTGCCAGGTTAGATTTTGTCGTTCCTGTTGTAATGTCAAGCATTTCTGCTATTTCCTTGTGTGAATATCCGTCGAGTACATACAGGTTGAAAACCAGCCGGTACCGTTCGGGAAGTTCCTGGATGATCCCGATGAGGTAATCCAGTGAAACATTGTCGTCGTCAATTTCCACGGTTTCCTCTTCAGCGATGTTTTCATTGACGATTTCAAGAAAACGCACGCCGCGGAATTTCTGCAAGGCATTATTGATCATAATGCGCTTTGCCCAGCCTTCGAAAGAACCTTTGAAATTGAATTGCTCAATTTTGTTGAAAATAATCAGGAAACCATCCTGCAGATTGTCCTCAGCTTCTGCGTAATTGGCAGAATACTTCAGGCAGACTCCAAAAAACTTCGCCGAAAATAATTTATATATTTCCGCCTGGGCTCTGGCATCGTTCTTTTTGCAATCGGCAATGAGTTGTTCTAACCCCACAGGCTTCCCAATCTTAAAAAATTAATTAATAGGTTACAGGTATCGTTACTTCTTCAAATAAGTCGTTCCCGTTCTCGTCTTCCCCTTTATAGAACCTGAATGTATAATACTGATTCCCGGGAGTACAAAGGAAATCGAATGTGACTTCAATCGGGTCTTCCTCAAGCGCCTTGCAGTAATCCGCTTCCAAAACGGTTGTCTGCACCCCGAAGGTACGCGTCTGGCCGCTTTTCTCGTAATAAATTCCCTGATAGAAATGGCAATCGGATGGCCTTTTATACTTCACTTTGATCTGATAATTCTGGTTCATGTCGAAACTCGCAGGAACTGTAAAACTTTCTACAGGAAGCACTTCAAGGTGATAGGACGGCATATCATCATTCGGGCTGCAGGAATTTAAAACAAAAATCGCCAATAAAATTAAGGCTAATCTTTTCATTTTCAATTTATTAACAATATAAATTATTTCATTCTCATTTTCAAGATGTTTTTTATGCAGATAGGTTGCGTTTGTGTATAAAAAAACCCGAAAAAATTCGGGTCTTTTAAAAATTATGCGGTTTCCTTGATGTGGGCCTTGATTTTTTCTTCAAGTTCATCAGCCAGTTCGGGATTGTCCTTAATCATCGTTTTGACTGCATCGCGGCCTTGCCCTAAACGGGTTTCACCATAACTGAACCAAGATCCGGATTTCTTAACGATTTCAAATTCTACGGCCAAATCCAGGATCTCCCCTGTTTTTGAAACGCCTTCACCATACATGATGTCGAATTCGGCTGTCCTGAAAGGTGGTGCCACTTTGTTTTTTACCACTTTCACCTTAGTGCGGTTCCCGATTACATTTTCTCCATCCTTGATTTGTGAGGAACGGCGGATGTCGAGCCTTACCGAGGCATAAAATTTCAACGCGTTACCACCGGTGGTCGTTTCAGGATTCCCGAACATTACCCCGATTTTCTCGCGAAGCTGGTTGATAAAGAACACGGTGCAATTGGTCTTGCTGATCGTCCCCGTTAATTTTCGAAGCGCCTGCGACATTAACCTTGCATGGAGGCCCATTTTAGAGTCGCCCATTTCGCCCTCGATTTCGCTTTTTGGCGTTAATGCGGCCACCGAGTCGATTACGACAATATCAATCGCTCCGGAACGGATCAGGTTTTCGGCGATTTCCAGTGCCTGCTCACCGTTATCAGGCTGGGAAATGATCAGGTTTTCAATTTCAACCCCGAGTTTTTCAGCATAACTCCTGTCGAAAGCATGTTCCGCATCAATGAATGCTGCAATCCCGCCAGCTTTTTGTGCCTCAGCGATGGCGTGCAGCGTTAAAGTGGTTTTTCCCGAAGATTCCGGGCCGTATATTTCAATAATCCTTCCTTTTGGATATCCATTGACCCCTAAGGCAAGATCCAGTCCCAAAGACCCGGAAGAAATCGTTTCGACTTCTTCAACTGCTTTGTCTCCCATCTTCATTACGGTGCCTTTTCCGTAGGTTTTGTCAAGTTTGTCTAATGTAAGTTGTAAGGCTTTTAATTTTGATTCTTTCTCTGAACTCATCTTTTCTTTCATTTAAATTGGCGTTTATTTTTCGTAAAAATAAGGCTTTTTTTCAATGATAATTATAATGAAGGGACGTTTTTCTTAACCAATATATATTCCTTACTTTTGTAATAGAATTTTAACAAATGGAGAAAATTATATCCTATCCGATATCGGTTTTATATTATTTATGTTTTGGCCTGATCCTGGTCATTTTCCATCCGATACAGTGGATTTGCTTTAATGTTTTTGGCTATCAGGCGCATAAGAAAAGTGTCGATTACCTCAATTTCTTTTTGCTTAAAAGCACCATACTTTTAGGGACACGGGTAACTTTCCGCAATGTGGATTCCATTCCGAAAAACGTCCCGGTTATTTTCGTTGCCAACCACCAAAGCCTGTATGACATCATTTGCATTATATGGTATTTGAGGAAATTCCACCCAAAGTTCGTCAGCAAGGCCGAACTCGGAAAAGGCATCCCAAGCGTATCCTATAATTTGCGCCACGGCGGTTCCGTTTTAATCGACAGGAAAGACCCGAAACAGGCCATTCCGGTGATTAAAGGATTGTCTGAATACATTGAAAGGTTCCGACGCTCTGCCGTTATTTTCCCTGAAGGTACGCGCAGTAAAGATGGAAAACCGAAGGAATTTGCGCAAAGCGGGCTTAAGATTTTATGCAAATATTCGCCATCGGCTTACGTCGTACCCATCACCATAAACAATTCATGGAAAATTGTTAAATACGGATTTTTTCCATTAGGTTTGGGAAATCGCCTTACCTTTACCGTTCACGAGGCATTGCCGGTTAAGGATCTGCCGTTCGAAGAGATTATGCAACGAACAGAACAATCCATTGTTCAGGGAATTAAAAACTAAATCAGTTATGTCTTTACACAATATCAGGCTGGAAGTAATGCAGCTTCTCGAAAAGAAAGTTGACGATTACGTGAAGGAATACCTTATTCCGGTGGAAACCATCTGGCAACCGACCGATTTTTTACCTGATCCGTCAAACGAGAATTTTTTCGAGCAGGCCAAAGAGTTGCAGGAACTCGCAAAAGACCTGCCATATGATTTCTGGATCGTCCTCATCGGGGATACCATTACTGAAGAAGCGCTGCCTACATATGAATCCTGGCTCATGAGTGTGGAAGGCATAGACAACGTAGAGCGCAACGGCTGGGCTGCCTGGACACGCCACTGGACCGGCGAAGAAAACCGCCATGGCGATTTGCTCAACAAATACCTTTATCTTTCAGGGCGCGTCAATATGCGTGAGGTTGAAATGACTACGCAGCACCTTATCAACGATGGTTTTGATATCGGGACGGCGCGTGATCCGTATAAAAATTTCGTGTATACCAGTTTCCAGGAGTTGGCCACTTATATTTCGCACAACCGCGTCTCACAATTGGCTAAGAAATATGGCGAGAAACGGCTTTCAAAAATGTGCAAGATGATTGCCGGCGATGAAATGCGCCACCACAATGCTTACAGTGAATTCGTGCACCAGATTTTTAAGGTAGACCCGAGTCAGATGATGATTGCATTCCACGATATGATGAAATACAAAATTATCATGCCTGCCGGGTTTTTAAGGGAATCGGGACAGAAGATCGCTTCCGCATTTGATCATTTTTCAGATTCAGCACAACGGATTGGCGTTTACACTTCTGCAGATTATATTGACATCCTGCAAAAGCTTATCAACCGTTGGGAAATCGAAAACATGAACGGACTTACAGATGAAGCTGAAAAAGCCCGTGACTACCTGATGAAACTTCCGTCAAGGATGATGAAAATTTCGGAAAGGCTGGTTATTCCCGCAGAGTCGCATATTTTTAAATGGGTTGAACCAGCGAGAATTTAATTAAGAATAAGATTAGGAATTAAATGTTGGATTAGGAGTCACCTCCGGTTCAGCATTTTTTTATTACATAAGATGGAAAAACAAACACTGATTGATACTACGATTGCTTTTGTAAAAGACAAGCTCAAAGATGCTGAAGGCGGCCACGACTGGTTTCATATCGAGCGTGTTTACAAAAACAGCCTGTTGATTGCGAAAGATGAAAACTGCGATTTGCTTGTTGTGGAATTGGGCGCTTTGCTGCACGACATTGCGGACAGCAAGTTCCACGGCGGAGACGAAAATATTGGTCCTGAAACCGCGCGAAAATTTCTTTTATCACACCATGTTGAGGGAGGGATTATTAGCCACGTCATCAAAATCATTGAAAATATTTCGTTTAAAGGCGGTAATTTTGAAAAGAAGTTCGATTCCATTGAATTACAGATTGTGCAGGATGCAGATCGTCTGGATGCGTTGGGAGCTATCGGCATTGCGCGGACTTTCAATTACGGAGGGTTTAAAAAAAGGCCGCTGTATGATCCGGAAATTTTACCGAATCTGACCATGTCAAAAGAGGAATACAAGAATTCGGTTTCGCCTACGCTGAACCATTTCTACGAAAAATTACTGTTGTTGAAAGACAGGATGAATACTGAAACCGGAAAGCGCATTGCCGCACAACGACACGAATTTATGGAGGATTTCCTTTCGCAATTCTACGCGGAATGTAACGGGGAAAAATAAATGATTGGTTAAAAATAATTATGGTCAAATTTAACAAATGGTACACTTTTTCCGTAATACCATGTCGCTGAAAAATTGTATTTTACCTTCAGGGTAGGGGCTAATGCATCCCTAACGAATCATTAGATTTCTTCATTACGTAAAATCCACATCATTTGTTAAAGTTTTCTGGCTGTGTCATTTGCCAGATCTTTCACAGTCATACGGAATACATCAAATAAAAAAACCGCCCTATTTGCACAGGGCGGTTTCATCAACATCATTATAAACTATTCTATTTCCGAAACACGGAGCGTATTTACCATGCCCTTATCGGTAACCGGCATGGCGGCCAGGTTGATCAGGAAATCCCCTTTGTCCACAAAACCGCTTTCGCGGACCATCGCGTTGATGTCGGTTACGGTGTCGTCTGTGCTGACGAATTTATCATAATAAAAAGATTTTACACCCCAAAGCAAATTCAGTTGCGTAAGGATTCTTTTGTTTGAGGTAAAAACCAGAATATGTGCCTGCGGCCTCCATGCTGAAATCTGGAAAGCAGTGTATCCACTATTGGTCAATGTACAGATGGCCTTGGCGCGAATCACGTTGGCCATCATCGCGGCGTGGTGGCAGATGGATTTTGTAATGAAACGCTTGGTCCTGATTTGCGGCGTATTTTGCGGCACCTGGATCAATGGTGAATCTTCCACTGCCTCGATAATCTGCGTCATTTTTTCAATAACCTGTACCGGATAATTCCCTACGGATGTCTCGCCGGAAAGCATCACGGCATCAGCACCATCCATAACCGAATTGGCTACATCATTCACTTCGGCGCGGGTAGGCGTAAGGCTCGTGATCATCGTTTCCATCATCTGCGTGGCGATGATGACGGGAATCCTTGCCGTTTTGGCCCGATTGACAAGTTTTTTCTGGATTAAAGGCACTTCATGTGCCGGAACTTCAACGCCCAAATCACCGCGTGCTACCATCAGTCCGTCACAAAAAGCAACTATTTTATCAATGTTTTCGACGGCTTCCGGTTTCTCGATTTTGGCAATAATCGGGATTTTATGCTCGGAATGTTTTGCAATCAGATCTTGTAATTCCTCAAGGTCTTTAGGTGTCCTTACAAACGAAAGTGCAATCCAGTCCACTTTTTGCTCAATGGCGAAAATGGCATCCTTTATATCTTTTTTGGTTAAAGCAGGAAGGGAAACTTTAGTATTTGGCAGGTTAACCCCTTTTTTGGACTTCAAAGGACCGCCTTGTACTACTTTACAGATGACTTCGGTTGAGCCATTGGTTTCTACCGCTTCAAATATCAATTTTCCGTCATCAAGCAGGATGCGTTCTCCGGGATTGACATCGCGCGGGAATTCCTTATAGTTCATATACACGCGCTGTGCTGTTCCGGGAACATCTTCTGCAGTTTGGAAAGTGATCAGATCACCGTTCTTTACGACAACATCTTCGGTCATCACCCCAACACGCAGTTTGGGACCCTGAAGGTCGCCAAGAATAGCGGTGGTGTATCCATATTCTTCATTAAGTTCGCGGATGGTGTCAATTTTTTCTTTAACATCACTGTAGTCGGCATGTGAAAAATTCACCCTGAATACATTCACTCCTGCATCAATCATATTCTTGAGCACTTCTTTTGTGCTGCAGGCAGGACCCAGTGTGGCCACAATTTTTGTCTTTTTGTTGGTTGGCATTTTTGTCAGAAAATTAAATTATTTTTAGATTTTATGGTGTTTGCGCCAATGGCATAAACAGCCGATATCTGTGATATCGTATTGATTTTTGAAGTAATGCTCTCGATGTTTTCAGCAACATTTTCAATCTTAAGGAAGTAATCGACTTTCTTGAATTCGGGCAAAAGATATACTTTGGTGGCGACAGTCTGATTTGAAAACAAATCGGTTGTTGTGGCCCTGGAAACATCAATCTCGTTTTTATTTTGGATCAGGTTCCATGATATTTCCGCATCGTTGTTTTCAAAAGTATATCTGGAAAAACTGGTTTCGCCCTGTTTTACCTGGATTTGGATTTCATCTTTGTTTTTGCTTAAGCGTACGGGCAATTTCTGATTGATAAAATAAGCCAGCCTGTAATCTTCAAGTGAAGTGTGAATTGCAACGAGGGTGTAGTCGTTTTCGTCGAATTCATCAATATGCAATTTATGAATAGCCATTTTTTAATTCAGAAATTAGCCGTAAAGATAGTACATATAGGACACAAAAAAACAGTAAACCAACCAGTTAACGTTTATTTATCAACGAAAACGATATAGTTTTAAGGGATTGTTTTTATTTTGTGTTAATTTTTTCCTGAAATGCAAAATAGGCCCTCTGTGACGCTTTTTCTTCCGCTTTTTTCTTGGATACGGCACGCGCTTTTGCCACTACTTTCCCGTCAATGCTGAGTTTTACGCCAAAAAGCCGTTCTCCGCCAATGCCGTTATCTTCATAGACATCATAGTGGAACGTTTTCTTTTCCTTCTGGCACCATTCAATCAACAGGCTTTTATAACTGATGACTTTGCCTTCCAGTTTTGGGATGTCTACGTAAGGCATAATCACGCGGGTATTGATGAATTTTTCACAGGCGGCATACCCGGCATCAAGATAGATGGCGCCAATCAGTGCCTCAAATATGTTGCCATGGATGTTATCCCCAAAATGCTGGGCAGGGACTTTACTTTCAACAAAACTGATTAAATTCAGGTCGCGTCCCAGTTCATTGAGGTGTTCACGGCTGACGATTTTAGAACGCATTTTGGTCAGGTAACCTTCATCTCCGGATGGAACCTGATTAAAAAGATGGGCAGCAATGACTGAACTCAGCATGGCATCACCTAAAAATTCCAGCCTCTCATAGCTTATCGGATTCCCTTTCGCATCGGTTTTATTTGACGAGCGATGTGTAAAGGCCATAATATAACTATCAATATTTAACGGTTTGAAACCAATGATTTTTTCAATTTCACCAAAAAAAATCCCGCCTTCTACAGGACGGGATCTGGAAAATATTTTTTTAAGAATTCGCATTCAAAATTATGATTCTAATTTTTTGAAAAGTACGCAGGCGTTGTGTCCGCCAAAGCCGAAAGTGTTGCTCATGGCCACTTTGATTTCCCTTTTCTGCGCTTTGTTCAGGGTCAGGTTCAGCGAAGGATCGATACTTTCATCAACAACGGTATGATTGATGGTAGGAGGAACAATACCATGCTCCATGGCAAGGATAGAAGCAATAGCTTCAATCGCCCCGGCTGCACCTAAAAGGTGACCCGTCATCGATTTGGTCGAATTGATATTCAGTGTTTTGGCATGGTCACCAAATACGGCACTGATAGCTTTCAGTTCAGCCACATCGCCCAAAGGAGTTGAAGTACCATGGGTGTTGATATGGTCTACCTGCTCAGGAGTCATTCCGGCATCCCTCAAGGTGTTTTTCATTACTGCAATCACCCCGATGCCATCCGGATGCGGCGCGGTCAAATGGTATGCATCAGAGGACATCCCGCCACCGCCCACTTCACAATAGATTTTTGCACCACGGGCTTTGGCATGCTCATATTCTTCCAGGACCAAGGCTCCGGCACCTTCGCCTAAAACGAATCCGTCGCGTGTCGCATCGAAAGGCCTGGAGGCGGTTTCAGGAGATTCATTTCTTGTGGAAAGCGCATGCATCGAGTTGAATCCACCCATACCTGCAATGGTAACAGCAGCTTCAGATCCGCCGGAAATGATGACATCACACATACCCAAACGGATGTAATTGAACGCGTCGATCAGGGCATTTGCAGAAGAGGCACAGGCAGAAACCGTCGTGTAATTCGGGCCCATATAACCATTGCGCATCGAAATGTGTGCAGGCGCAATATCGGCAATCATTTTCGGAATGAAGAAAGGGTTGAATTTTGGTGTACCATCGCCTTTGGCATAATACATCACTTCTTCCTGAAAAGTTTCCAGCCCACCGATTCCGGCACCCCAGATCACGCCAACACGGTATTTGTCGACGTTGTCTGCGGAAAGCCCGGCATCTTTTATGGCTTCATCGCTGGCCGCAATCGCATACTGGGCAAATTTGTCCAGACGGCGCGATTCCTTGCGGTCCATATAATCTTCAATATTGAAATTCTTTACTTCACAGGCGAATTTCGTTTTGTGTTTTTCCGTATCATAATAAGTGATAGGAGCGGCACCGCTGACGCCATTGATCAGGGAATTCCAATATTCCTCAATCGAATTACCAATTGGTGTGAGCGCGCCCAAACCTGTTACTACAACCCGTTTTAATTCCATAACCTGATTCGTTTACAGTTTGCTTTAAACTAAAAATACCTATGTAGATCTATGGGAACATAAAATGACATAGGTATTATATATGATGAATGATTGAAATCAATCAAAATGACTTTAAAATAATAACACCCGAAGTTTAAAATTCTAATAATCAAATCCCAATTTTATGGCATTTAACTACTGTTGCTTTTAAAAATCGGGTGTAATGTGTATTATTTCTTTGCTTCCTCGATGTAAGAGATTGCCTGTCCTACAGTAGCAATGTTTTCAGCCTGATCGTCCGGGATCTGGATGTCGAATTCTTTTTCAAACTCCATGATAAGCTCAACAGTGTCTAATGAATCAGCTCCTAAATCGTTGGTGAAGCTTGCTTCTGTTACAACTTCGTTTTCGTCAACGCCTAATTTATCTACGATAATCGCTTTAACTCTTGATGCAATGTCTGACATAATCTTAAATTTTAATTTTTAAATTGTTGGCAAAAATAAAAAACTTTATTTTAAAACCGCATTTTAGTTAATAAATATGAATACTAAGGTAGAAAAAAAATTTAACAATCAGCAACAAGTCCTCTTTAAAACCATTTATTATTCTTTTTTTTGCATAACCATTTTTTTTTCATCCAAATGCACCAAATCATTGTCTTTGCCTCGGGTTCCGGAACCAATGCTGAAAACCTGATTAAGCATTTCAGCAGCAATCCCTTAGCTAAAGTAGCGGCGGTATTTTGCAATAGACCAGATGCGGGTGTCATTCCGAAAGCCGAAGCTCTGGAGGTTCCGGTTTTTGTGTTTTCAAAAGCAATGCTGCAAGACGGAACTGTTTTCGACGAAGTCAAAAAGTACCATCCGGATTTGATCGTACTGGCCGGTTTTTTACTCAAATTTCCAGACGAGATCATCAGGAATTATCCTGATAAAATCATCAACATCCATCCGGCATTGCTCCCGAAATATGGAGGAAAAGGCATGTACGGCATGCATGTACACCGCGCAGTATATGATAATAAGGAAACCGAAACGGGCATTTCCGTACATTATGTCAACGAACATTATGATGAAGGCGGCCTGATTTTCCAGCAAAAAGTAATTGTTGGCGATTGCGCTTCCGCAGATGAGATTGCCGCAAGAATCCACGAACTCGAACAGGAATACTTCCCAAAGGTTATTGAACAAGTCTTAAATCTTAAATCTTAAATTCCAATTGTCCCACCAAGTACACATCTACACCGACGGCGCTGCCAAAGGAAATCCCGGAAATGGCGGCTATGGTGTCGTCATGGAACTCGTCGGGACAGGCTACCGCAAAGAATTTTATGAAGGTTTCCGCCTGACAACCAACAACCGCATGGAGCTTTTGGCGGTGATTGTGGGATTGGAAAAACTTAAAAATCCTGGTATGACCGTGCTTGTGGTTTCAGATTCCAAATATGTGATTGATTCCGTGGTAAAAAAATGGGTTTTCGGTTGGGAAAAAAAAGGTTTTGCCGGAAAGAAAAACCCGGATCTGTGGCAACGCTTCCTTAAAATTTACCGCCAGCACAAAGTCGATTTCAAATGGATTAAAGGCCATAATAACCATCCGCAGAATGAGCGCTGTGATGCACTGGCCGTCATGGCATCGATGCAGCCCAAGCTGTCAGTGGATACGTTTTATGAAAATGAAGGAGGGAAGATTGATTTTTAGACATGCCTGCGGATTTAGGCATGCTGCGCTTTTAGATTCCCAGACTTCTTAGACTGAATGTATTTTTATAATCTTGTCTAAGAAGTCCGGGAAGTCCTATTTCCTAACGATCTTCCTTGTAACTATACCTTTTTCAGATTTAATTTTCAGGAAATAAATCCCGCTTGTCACGGCTGTCAAATCGATTTGTGCCAATAGCGTCGGCGTGCTGAAACGCAAATCCTGAAGCATTCTTCCATTAATGTCGATTAAAGAAATGCTCTCAATCGCCGTGTTTGCGTTGATGTTCAGCAGGCTGCTTGCCGGATTTGGGTATACATTAAATTGCGCAGCGTCGGTTTCCGCTACCGACAGTTGCGATACAAATTGCGTGGCAGCGGTATTTGTTGTAATTGGAGGATTAAAATCAAAATAAATATCGGCTGCATTATTTACCACATCTCCCACATTCACGTTATTCAATGGCTTGATCTTATAGGCGATGAAACCATGTGATCCGGGTTCGTTTGCCGTGCTGTCCGGAAGGTGGATGTTATCGAAAATAAACGCCACCTCATTGCCATCTTTGATCTCCACCCTGCCGTTATGGCTTAAGCTTTCAAGCTGCATGGTCTTCCAGTCCAGTTTGCTGTCCAGCGTATTTTCCACCTTTACGTTTATGGCGCTTGCAGTGCCCGTATTCTGGAAACGGATGATATAATGGAGGTATTTACCGGCATCTTCCATAAGTACCTGGTTTCCTTCAAGGCAGGTCATGTCGTTGGGATCATAAGAACCGATGACGGTCTGGTTTAAAGTGAAATGGTTGTCGGCTTCAGTCTGATCTCCCGTAAGCGGATTTATGGTTGCGATAAAGGCAATATCATCGCCGAGATTGGTTACAGGCGGCGCGAAAGCACTGAATGCGACATCGATGGTCCTTGTTTCAAACGGATTTAAACCAGTAAAGTCAAAAGTCAGCGTATTTGCCGTCTGTGCAGAAAGTGTTTCGCTGGCATAGTTAAAACCGAGTTTGGTACCGTCAAATTCGAAATTGATGCTGCCGCTTGCAATCGCCGTACCCATATTCCTGTAAACGATGCGGTAGTAAGTGTAAAATCCGGCCCTTAAGTCATTACGCGGATACACGGCAACATTTAAATCTGTTACAGTGCTCGTCGGGGCTACGCAGAAATCGGCAGTATAATTATTGTTGACTCCTGTAAAACTGAACGTATGTACAGCCGGAGTTGTATTGAAATACCCCGGAAGCATGGATGTCATTTTCGTCGTGAAGTTTCCGACCGGCGTTGCCATTTGATACGAGCCGTCGTGATCAGTAAAAGTGGCAAAAGTGTGCGTCGCGTTTTGGGAAATGACCATCATGTTGCTGCCTTTTGGATCGGCTGTCGAACAACCATTGGCATCGGCATCGATGAGAACCTTTCCCTGAATGGTGTTGGAACTGTCTCCTAAATTCTCGAAAACCGAAGCTTTAATGTTCGTACTTCCGTTGTCGAATATGGCCAAAACATCCATATCGCCATCGTTGTCGATGTCCGCCGCCTTCACGTCATTGCATATGGTATAATTAACAAGTTCATGAATCATCTGTCTCGCTGCGAACGTACCGTTCCCATTGTTTTTATACAAGGCAAGCTGCCCGGAGGTTTGTTGATGCCCTGCAGCCGTCAATACGTCCATGTCTCCGTCATTGTCGATATCAGCGGCAAATATGGCATGGCCATGGATGTCCAGTGTTGAAACATTGTGCTCGGCGGTAAAATTCCCCAGCCCGTTGCCGTTTTCATACCAAATAACAGCATCGAAAGACCCGCCCCCCATGGCACTTACGCCAACGATATCCTTGTCTCCATCGCCATCCATATCGGCCGGATAAACGGCCCACAGACGACTGAAAACAGACGAATACTGTGACGTAAAATTTCCTGATCCATTGGTGTTTTTGAAATACCAGGTGTCGGTATTGTAAGACGACGCAATCATATCCATGTCATTGTCACCATCCATGTCCGCTATTTCAATCGACGTCAATGAACCGTTGTTGCCATTGGTATCCATCACGATGATTTCAGACCCGAAATTTCCGGAGCCGGAGTTTTTATACCATGAAATCTTATTTGCATTGTAAACCCCGCATATTATATCGATCTTGCCATCTCCGTCAAGATCGCCGGCGCGAATCAGATTCACGTATGCAGGAAGGTTATCAATGGTGTGCTCTGCAGCGAAATTGCCATGCCCGTCGATATTTTCATACCAGACAAGTAACGGTTGTTTGAAAATCACGACATCAAGATCGCCATCGCCGTCAACATCTGCGGGATAGGAAGTCGGCGGGACATTGCCTACATCGACACTTTCGGTAATGATGTGTTCCCTGCCGTAAAACCCGATGCCGTTCACATTTTCGAGCCAGGTTACTTTAGCATCATCCTGTGAGGTGACTAAAACATCAATGTCGTCATCCCCGTCAAAATCGGCTGTGTAAACATTGTCCGGAGAATCAATCCTGCGGGCAATGACAATCTGTGGGCCAAAATTTCCAGTTCCGTCAAGATTTTTGTACCAGGCCACCTTATCATCTTCTGTCGAAGCGGAAATGATATCTTTTTTCCCATCGCCATCCAAATCGGCATAAATGACATCTTTAACGCCGAACACTTTGTTCGTGATCATTTGCGGTGTGCCGAAAGTGGTGGCATTGTTTGTGGCAGCAATCCATCCTATTTCATTCGTGCCGGTGTATACAATATCGGCGTTGCTGTCATTATCGATATCGGTTACCAAAAGCGCATTGCTGCCGACAGCATCGGAAGTGATGATAATTTCGTCGCTGAATGCACCCAAGCCATCCGTATTTTCGTACCATGCGACCTGATTGTCGTTTTCAGAAGCCGATAGGATATCCATGTCGCCATCGTTATCGATATCCGAAGTGACAATTGAGGTTACTCCGCCGGCCGTTGTCGTAATGGTTACAAGAGCACTAAAACCGGCATTGCCATTGTTTTTAATCCATGAAATTTTATTGGCGTTTTTATGCCCGATGATAATATCCTGGTCATTATCCCCGTCAAGATCGTCAGTGTGAAGAATTGAGCCTGAGCCCAGCGCATTATTATTGCTGATAACCTGCTGATTTGCAAAATTCCCCAGGCCGTTATTTTCAAACCAGGCCAGCGTATACACAGTCGGGCCGGAACTATTGGTAGAATGCAGTCCTAAAATGTCCATATCACCATCACCATCAATATCAACCGGAATCGCATTCAATTCGTAATACGAAGTTCCTAATGTAAAGACCTGCGACACTTCAAAATGACCTGAACCGTCAGTATTTTTATATATGGTAAACTTGTTGCCCATGGCACCTAGTATGTCAAGGTCGCCGTCACTATCAAAATCTATAAGGTGCAATTCCGTTCCAACCGGTCCTGTGGTAGTTCCTGCAACAGTGTTTTTTTGACCGAAATTCCCAAATCCGTCAACATTTTCATACCAGGTTAATCCGCGTCCGTACACAACGATATCCAGGTCATTGTCGCCGTCAACGTCTCCGGCTTTCGCCAAATAAGGGCTTGGTGTAGTGTAAGCCTCACCGGTCACAATATTTTCCTGAAATCCTGTCTGTGCAGACAACGCGTAGCCAGCAAATAAAAAAATAAGAAGTAATCTTGTTTTCATAAGGGATTGTTTTTTTGGGAATTACTGGGCCAAATGTATAAAAATTCCCATATCAACCGTTATTCGGCGTTAAATATCTGAAGGCAATATTTTTTCAGTATCGCTAAATTTGGTTTTGATTCCTTAAACCATTTTAAACCTGAAACTAAAAATGTATCTTTGCGCCTTATTTTCAAATCATATAAAATGAATAAACTGCTCATCGTAGGAACAGTAGCTTTTGATGCCATTGAAACCCCATTCGGGAAAACAGATAAAATCCTGGGCGGCGCCGGAACTTTCATCGGACTTTCCGCATCTTATTTTAACCTGCAATCTGCTATCGTTTCGGTGGTAGGCGATGATTTTCCACAGGAATACCTTGATTTGCTGACGGCAAGGAACATCGATATTTCCGGGCTTGAAATCGTTAAAGGCGGCAAAACATTTTTCTGGAGCGGGCGTTACCATAACGATTTGAATTCGCGCGACACTTTGGCTACAGAATTGAATACACTGGCCGATTTCAATCCTGTAGTACCACAAAATTTCAAAAATGCCGATGTCGTCATGCTCGGCAACCTGCACCCATTGGTACAAAGCAGTGTTTTGGACCAGATGGAGCAAAAGCCGAAATTGGTTGTACTCGACACCATGAATTTCTGGATGGACTGCGCATTGCCTGAATTGCTCGACGTGATGAAACGCATCGATGTCATCACGATCAATGATGAAGAGGCAAGACAACTTTCAGGAGAATATTCACTGGTAAAGGCGGCTGCCAAAATCCATACCATGGGCCCGAAATATGTCGTCATCAAAAAAGGCGAACACGGCGCACTTTTATTCCATAATAAAGACGTATTCTTCGCACCGGCATTGCCACTCGAAGAAGTTTTCGACCCCACGGGCGCCGGGGATACTTTCGCAGGTGGTTTCGCAGGATTTATTACGCAAAGTGAAAACGTGTCTTTCGAGAATATGAAAAAGGCCATCATCCACGGCTCTAACCTCGCCTCTTTCTGCGTAGAGAAATTCGGGACCGAAAGGATGCAGCAGCTTCAAAAAGGAGAAGTGCTCCAAAGGCTGCAACAGTTTAAAGCGCTGACACAGTTCGAAATAGAAATAGAATAGATAAGATATGCCTCGAAATTCCGGGGCATTTTTGTTTTATCCAAAGTCGAAAGACAGGATGTAAAAAAGAATAAAATAAACAAAACTAACTACTAAGTTGCAGGTTGAAATTCAAATGCCCAAGGGCTTTCGACTTTCGACTTTCGACTTTCAACTAAAAAAACAATGAGCGACAAACTCAACCACGAATGCGGCATTGCATTCTTAAGATTAAAAAAACCACTCGCCTTTTATAAGGAAAAGTATGGGACGGCTTTTTACGGCATACAAAAAATGTACCTGCTCATGGAAAAGCAGCACAACCGTGGGCAGGATGGTGCCGGATTCGCCTCGATAAAATTCGATATGGAGCCTGGTGAACGATACATCAGCCGGGTACGTTCCAATGACGCGCAGCCGATCCAGGATATTTTCGCCCAGATCAACGGACGGATCAACGACGAAATGACTGCACATCCCGAATACGCCGAAGATGTCGATTTGCAGAAAAAGCATATTCCTTATATAGGCGAAGTTTTCCTGGGACACGTGCGTTACGGGACTTTCGGCAAGAACAGTATTGAAAGTGTGCATCCGTTCCTGCGTCAAAACAACTGGATGCACCGTAACCTGATCGTTGCCGGGAATTTCAATATGACCAATGTCACGCAGCTTTTCAATAGCCTTGTAGAATTGGGGCAGCACCCGAAGGAAATGGCCGATACTGTAACGGTGATGGAAAAAATCGGGCATTTCCTTGATGATGAGGTGACCGATTTATATCTGGAATGCAGGAATGACGGGCTTTCAAAAAGAGAAGCGTCACCAATCATCGCAGAAAAACTCGACATCCGAAAAATTCTGAAGCGCGCTTCCAAAGGCTGGGATGGCGGTTACGCAATGGCGGGTCTTTTCGGGCATGGCGATGCGTTCGTGTTCCGTGATCCGGCTGGAATCCGTCCTGCTTATTTTTATGAAGATGATGAAATTGTCGTGGTAGCTTCCGAAAGGCCTGTAATCCAGACGGTTTTCAACGTGGATTTTGATAAAGTCCAGGAACTGCAACCCGGGAAAGCCCTGATCATCAAGAAAAACGGCAAAGTTACAGAAGAGGAAATCATTGAGCCGGTCACCAAAAAAGCCTGTTCGTTCGAGCGCATTTATTTCTCCCGTGGCAGCGATGCAGAGATTTACCAGGAGCGCAAAGATTTAGGAAAGCTGATCTTGCCCGCGGTCCTCAAAGCCATTGATGAAGATACCGACAATACTGTTTTTTCCTATATCCCAAATACGGCAGAAACATCGTTCTACGGCATGGTCGAAGCGGCGCAGGATTTCCTGAACCAACGCAAGAATAAATACATCCTCGACAACCGCAAAACCTTGACCAAGGAAAAGCTCGAAGAAATCCTTTCGGTTAAGATACGTACTGAAAAGATTGCGATCAAGGATGCCAAACTCCGCACTTTTATTACTGAAGACAGCAGCCGTGATGATTTGGTGGCCCATGTTTACGACATCACTTACGGCGTCATCAAACAGACCGATAATCTCGTGATCATCGATGACAGTATCGTTCGCGGAACTACTTTGAAAATGAGCATCATCAAAATGCTGGACCGTTTAAAACCCAAACGCATCGTAATTGTGTCGTCCGCGCCGCAAATCCGCTACCCGGATTGTTACGGGATCGATATGGCGAAACTGGAAGGCCTGGTTGCTTTCCGCGCTACGCTGGAGCTTTTAAAAGAAAGGAATCTGTATCATATCGTGGATGAAGTCTATGTCAAATGCAAAGCACAGGAACACAAGCCGGATGCTGAAATTGTAAATTACGTCAATGAGATTTATGCGCCATTCCACCCACAGGAAGTGTCGGATAAAATTGCGGAGATGCTGAGTTCGGAAACGATTAAAGCCGAAGTAAAAATCATTTTCCAGACCGTAGAAAATCTTCACAAGGCCTGCCCGAAAAACCTGGGAGACTGGTATTTTACAGGCGATTATCCCACGCCCGGAGGGAATCGTGTCGTCAGCAAGGCGTTTATGAATTTCTATGAAGGCAAGGATGCAAGGGCTTATTAATCAGTAAAAAAGGCATTACAACGTTTTTTTAAGCGTTTCGTCTAAAATATTTGTCTGCCGGAGATAACCAATATACTTTTGGTGGACCATGGAATTAGTAGGTTAAGTTTATGGTAGATTTGGGGCAAAAAGGGTGAAAGTAATTTCACCTTTTTTATTTTCATAAAGTCAAAAGAAGAAGGATTATCTGGGTATAAAAAAAATACCGCCTTATTAGGCGGTATTTTATTTTCATCAGTTTCGGTAATTTTAAAAATGCCTCATGTCTTTTGACTTTCGACTAAGAAAGTTGGTAATCTGCGAAGGCATCGCGAATCTCGTCGAACACTTTCATCAAATCATCCGCGCCGTCAGTAGTGACCAGTTTTTGGCGGTATTCCTTGAATCCGTGTATATTCTTGAAGTAATTTGTGTAGTGTCGGCGGGTTTCTACAATACCAAGCCGTTCGCCTTTCCATTCCATCGCCCATTTAAGGTGGTTTGAAGCGGCTTCAATTCTTTCAGGCATGCCTGGTTTTGGCAAATGCTCGCCGGTTTTGAAGTAATGTTTGATTTCGTCAAAAATCCACGGATAACCAATAGCGGCGCGCCCGATCATCATGCCGTCAAGTCCGAAACGGTTTTTGTATTCCAATGCTTTTTCCGGGGAGTCAATATCGCCATTGCCGAAAATCGGCATCGTAATCCTTGGATTGTTTTTGATGCGCTGTATGTGCGTCCAATCGGAATGGCCTTTGTACATCTGGGCACGCGTACGCGCATGAACTGTGAGTGCCTGTACACCAACATCCTGCAGCCTTTCTGCTACTTCGTCGATGTTGATGGAATCCTCATCCCAGCCCAATCGTGTTTTTACAGTGACTGGTAAACTGGTACTGCTGATGACGGCTTTTGTCAGGCGGATCATCAAATCCACATCTTTTAAGACTCCGGCACCGGCACCTTTGCACACGACTTTCTTGACCGGGCAACCGAAATTGATGTCTATAAGATCAGGATTTACAGCCTCGACTATTTTAGCCGACAAAGCCATCGCTTCCTCATCACCACCGAAAATCTGTATGCCTACAGGCCTTTCATAATCAAAAATGTCGAGCTTCATCCGACTTTTAATCGCGTCACGGATCAGTCCTTCAGATGAAATAAATTCCGAATACATCAAATCGGCACCATGCATCTTGCACAGCCTGCGGAAAGGCGGATCGCTCACGTCTTCCATTGGGGCAAGCAGCAGCGGGAAATCAGGTAATTCTATGTTGCCGATTTTGACCATAAGATAATTTGGCGCAAAATTAGCGTTTTTTTCGGCAAGCCGCAAATGGTGTTTTCTGCAGGCACTTACGGATATGAAATAAAAAAACCACCTTTGAGAAGATGGTTTTTCAGTAGCCTCGCCAAGAATCGAACTTGGATCTAAAGTTTAGGAAACTTCTATTCTATCCGTTGAACTACGAGGCCATTATTTTACAGGCGCGAAAATAGTGATTTTTTATACAAAAATAAAATTCAGCGGCAGATAATAATGTTTTGCGAAAACTATTTACTGCTGTTCTTCAAAGAAGGAAGGTAAACTAAACCAAATCTAAAAATGCTGGCGGGATCCGATCTTAATCCAAATGAACTTCGCGATCCATTCTCCGTCGATTTTGGGAAGGCATAAAATGGATGGGTGATTGCGCCAGGGATGTAAGCGGCATCCTTTTATAACCTGAAAGGTTATGAAAGATATAGCGGACAGCCCGGCCCGCAGGGGGTGCCCGAATAAAATTTGTTTTGTGTTACGCAACCTTTGGCAAGCTGCCGGCTCTTAACAATGTAAACACAACAGATCGCATTGCAACAAGCATCAGGGCTTGTGCTACCCAGCTCCGCAAAGTTACCCGGCTTTGCGGTTTTTTTTTGGAAACCCCAAAAACGGACCATCAAGGATAAAATATAAATAAAAAAGCCACTGATACAATCAGTGGCTTTTCCAAAAAAAATCTAAAATCTAAATCTATATTTGTTGCAAGACAAAAGTTTTGCCTTAATCTTAACAAAACGTAAGGTGCCGAACTTTATTGCGTGAAAACAGGTTATTTCACGATTTGCATATTTACCTTTAGCGTTCCGTGGTTTTTATTGTCTGTGATTTCCATAAACGCACTTTTGGACAGGTCGAGTTCCCGGCTTTGCTTTTGTGGCCCGCGGTCATTGATGGTGACAATCACCGACTTGCCATTGGCAACATTCGTGACTTTTATTTTGGTGCCAAAGGAAAGCGTACGATGCGCAGCGGTTTTTTTGGAATTGCTGAATTTCTCGCCGCTGGCGGTTTTATTTCCGTTGAATTTATCGGCATAGTACGATACTTCAACATTGCGTTTATAGAAACTTCCTGAAGCATTTTTACCCGAACCGCAACCGGAAAGTAGCGTTAGGAAAAATAAGACGGCGAAGATACGGATGGATTTCATATCTGGATTATTGGACTTCTTCGATGGTTACTACAAGGGAGCCGCCATATTTTGAAGAGGCGATTTCCATAAAAGCTTTTTTTGTGAGGTCGATGTCGCGGCCTTTTGTAAATGGCCCGCGGTCGTTGACTTCCACAATGACAGATTTGCCATTGGCCTCATTGGTAATGCGAAGCTTTGTCCCGAAAGGGAATTTGCGGTGTGCTGCCGTATATTTGTTGTTGTCGAAGCGCTTTCCGCTGGCAGTGCGGCGGCCGTTAAGCTTGTCTGCATAATACGATGCATGCCCGTTTTTCCTGACCAGTTTGTATTTTGGAATTCCTTTGATGCTGTCGCTCAGGGCTGCTTTTTTTACCGAGTCCTGTTGCTTTTGGGTTTGGATCTTGCGGTCCTGCCTGAATTTAGCCGTCGATTTTTCATGTCCGGAAAACCCGAACCCGAAAATCGTTGCAAATAACGCCAGCAACCCTATCGTGGTTTTGTATTTCATGAGCAGTGCTTTAATGGATTTGGATTTCATGCCCTGTTAAAATGAAAAAGCTCCTTTTCCGGAGCCTTGATTATTTAAACCATAAATTCCAAGGTATACGCGAGAGGATCAGCACTGCACCGATGGCATAGAATATGGAAATGACTTTGAATTTTTCATGGCTCGTTGCCTTCTTTTTATGCATGGACCAGCCTACGGTAATCAGTACGATCGCAATGAGGTTAATCAGCGGATGTTCTAAAGCCGTGAGGCGGAGCTCTGCATTCTTGATTTGGGACAGTGCTTCTTTTCCAAGCGGAGACACAAAATACAGGATGATCCCGATCAAAAATTGTATGTGTAAGCCGATGAGGCCGAATAATGCAACCTTACGACTCGCGGGCGTGAAATCCTTTTTAGAGGTAAGCCCGATGACGGACGAGATAATTGCAATCAAGAGTAATGTGATCGCTGCGTAAGCCCACCAGGCATGGAATTTTTGGATATAAACGTAAGTGTCGTTCATGACTTATTTTTTTAAGGGAATCAAATATAAGAAAAAAAGCATAAAAAAAGCCTCACTAATTTTGTAAGGCTTTGATGAATTGTATTTTATTTCTGCGTAAGAAAATGCTTCAGCAGCATTTCAGTGGAAGCGTCATGCGGTTTTATTTCGCCGGAATTGATTTCGTCAAGGATTGAATTTGCAAGCTGTTTACCAAGTTCAACACCCCATTGGTCATAACTGAAAATATTCCAGATAACACCCTGTACAAAAATCTTATGCTCGTAAAGTGATACCAAAGCACCGAGGTTCTCTGGGGTAAGCGATTGTATCAACAGTGTATTTGTCGGCTTATTGCCATTGAAAACCTTAAACGGAAGCAGGAAACCGGCTTGTTCGGCGGAAAGGTTTTGTTTTGCAAATTCGGCCTGGACCTGGGATTCATTTTTTCCGTTCAATAAAGCTTCTGTCTGTGCAAAAAAGTTCGACATCAATTTGTTATGGTGGTCTTCATTACCGTATAATGGTTTTACGAAACCGATAAAATCCGTAGGAATCAATTTGGTTCCCTGATGGATCAACTGGAAAAAAGCATGCTGTGAATTCGTTCCCGGTTCGCCCCAAATGATTGTACCCGTTTGATAACTGACAGGATTTCCGGCACGATCGATGCTTTTTCCGTTGCTTTCCATGATACCCTGCTGCAGGTACGGGGCAAGTTTTTGCAGGTATTGTGTGTAAGGGATCAACGCTTCGCTTTCAGCACCAAAGAAATTATTATACCAAATGCTGAGCAATGCCAGGGTTACAGGGATGTTTTTTTCGAAATCCGTATTCTTAAAATGGTCGTCCATGGCCTGGGCCCCTTTGAGTAATTTGTCAAAATTCTCAAAACCAACCGCCAGCGCCACGGACAATCCCACGGCACTCCACAATGAAAACCGGCCGCCAACCCAATCCCACATTGGGAAAATGTTATGCGGGTCGATACCGAAATCGGTCACTTTTTGAATGTTGGTCGACACGGCGACAAAATGTTTAGCGACATCCTGCTGTGTTGCCGATTTTAAAAACCATTCCCTGATGGTTTCAGCATTCGTAAGTGTTTCCTGGGTCGTAAAAGTTTTTGAAGCCACAACAAACAGGGTGGTTTCCGGATTGATTTTTTTCAAAATTTCCTGGACGTGGTCACCGTCAATGTTTGAAACGAAGTGCACGGCTAAATGATTTGCGTAAAATTTCAAAGCTTCAACAGCCATAGCCGGGCCTAAATCTGAACCGCCGATGCCGATATTGACGATGTCAGTGAAGGTTTTACCTGTGAATCCTTTCCTTTTTCCGTGGATGACTTCCTCGGTGAAGGTTTTGATTTTGTTTTTCACGGCATAAATTTCAGGCATGACATTTTCGCCGTCAACCATAATATTTGCTGATTCAGGTGCCCGTAATGCCGTATGCAAAACTGCCCTGTTTTCAGTCTGGTTGATAGCGTCGCCGGAAAAATACTGCGCGATGGCATCTCTAAGCTTAACTTCTTCAGCCAATTGCCGAAGCAAATGCATGGTTTCTTCTGAAATGATGTTTTTAGAATAATCCACAAGGAAATCGTTCCATTCCAGGCTCAGTTTTTCCGGCCTTGAAATATCTTCGGCAAACATTTTCTTCATCGAGGCGCCCTGCATTTCGGCAAAGTGGGCACTGAGTTTTTTCCAGGATGAAGTAATTTCGGGATTGGTATTAGGTAGTGGCATGAGGTGCAATTTTAACAGCTGCAAATCTACAATTTTAGTTCATAAGTTTATGAATAAGTTATAAAACGAAAGCCTTGTAGTGCCGCATTAAAGCGATTATTTTGCGCTTAACATTTTTTTAAAACAATTGGGTTTTACCTTTATATTAAAACTGAAAATGAAAAAAGTACTTTTCGCCGTCATGCTATGCGGCCTGATGAATTTCGCCAATGCACAGCAAATCGGTATTGTTAGGAATGCGCAGCACAGGATTACCGCAAACCTGGATCCCATAAAGAAAAACTGGGAGCAGATGCTTTTGGAAGATAAAATTCCGGCTATTCTTGTAAATTTTGAAATCCGCTCCGGAATGGACAACGGTACCGGAAAAACATATTACATGCTTTTGGCGACGAACCGCGACCACAGCGTAAAAGTAGCACGTGCATTAGAGCTCAAAAACGGTTATCTTTCTTTCTTCAAAGGACAGGAAGAACCTTTAGGCGTAGTGACTTGTTCTGGCTGTGCAAATGCCTGTAGCCCGATAGTTTTTCAGGGGAAATGGGTGTGTGACGGAGAATGTCCTTCTGCGGATAAGCCTTGCACCAAATCGGTTACTGCTGAAATCAAGAACTGATTACTACATATTCAGTTTCAGCTTCGCCACACTGTCGAGTTCCCTCTTAAGCGGTGCCATTTCTTTCATAAAACGAGGTTTGTATTTTACAGCCATCGGTTCTGAGTTTGGTAATTTAAGCCTGAGTGCATCAACCTGCGCACCATTTACCCAAAATCGGTAACATACGTGTGGACCCGTTGCCAGTCCGGTGCTTCCAACCCTGCCGATGACATCGCCCTGGCTTACGCGCTGTCCGCGCCTTACGAGGATTTTTGACATATGGAGGTATTGCGTTTCGTAGGTGCGGTTGTGGCGTACTTTGACAAAGTTTCCATTTCCGGCGGTATAACCCGTGTTTTCCACAACACCTGAAGCGGTGGTCATAATGGGCGTTCCCGTTGGGGCGGCATAATCTGTTCCCTTATGCGCTTTCCAGACATGCTGCACCGGATGAAAGCGGTTTTTGGCATAGCGCGAAGTAATGTTTACGAATTTCAGCGGGGCTTTTAGGAACATATTTTTGAGCACTTTTCCGTCTTCGTCATAATAATCTACCTTTAAAGACGTAGTGTCCTGTTTGAAAGGGAAGGCATAAATGATTTTTCCCTTGTATTCAAAGAAAGAAGCTTCAAGGTTTTCAACACCGTCGTAAATCGTGTCGTTGATATACCTTTCGGTGAAAGTAATGGCAAAGCGATCGCCTTTCTGTAATTTAAAGAAGTCGATAGACCAGGCATAGATTTTCGAAATATCCGTTGCGAGTGAAGCATGTACTTTTTGCCGCTCCAGCGTTTCAGATAGGGAACCGTCCAGCGCACAGGCTATCGTACGTCTTTTAAGCGAAACTGGTTTTGTCTTCTTATAAGTAATGACCGAATCGCGGAGGTCGACGACATAGTATGAGGTCCGGTCAGGCTGGTACACAAAGACCTGCAGCTTTTTGGAGGGGTCTTTCGAGCGAAGCAGGGTATAGGGCTTGCCGGCACGCATTTTCCTGACATCAAAAGAATCTTTTACTTTTTCGACGATTTCATGGACTTTCAGGCTGCCGAGATTCTCTTTTTCCAACAGGCTTCCAAAAGTATCACCGCTTACAACGGTATCCTGCACCACATTAAAGTCATTGAATTTAAACCCGAATTCAACAATGACCGGTTCCGGTTTTTTTGCTGTTGCAGGAGGTTTTTGTTTTGCCTCTTTCCCACAGGAAATGAGTAAAAGGAACGCGATTATAATTAAGGGGATGTTTTTCAAAATCGGGTCGGTTCAGGGGTTAACTATTTTTCTTCACCCCATGAGGCAAGTTCTTCGGCCGACCACAGTTCAGGGAAGAAAATCCTGCGCTGGTATTTTGGATGCATATATTTTTTCCAGTCGCTGCCTCCGGTGGCTTCGCCATTTCCGCGTCCGCTGTCAATGTATTTTTTAGCGGCATTCAGATGGCCCATCACCCAGGTAATGTTCACGGTATGATCATAATGCCTCATCGCAGCAATCAGTTCCGGATTGTTTTGGTCTTCGGCGGGAAGTTGCCTGAATTTCTGCCAGATATTGGTTTTATTGTAATGTTCCATCTTACGCAGAAAATCGGCTTTGTATTTCCTTTCGAATTCCTCGATCAGGAACGATTTTTTGCCGGTGTGGTAGTCTTTTCCCGCAGCCTGCCAATACAGGTGCTCGAAAGCATGGTCGAATGGTGTATTGCGGTCAATGGTAGCACGGAAACGGTAGTCGATCAAGTTGATCAGATCGGTCGAGGCGAACTCGATGACGCGATATTGCGCACTTTGAAATCCGCTGGCAGGGGTAAGCGTATTGCGGAATTTCATGTATTGTTCCACTTCCATGCCATCTCCCATGATATCAAATGACGTTGTCAGCATATTGAAATAACGGCTGATTCGCATGAGTCTTTCTGTAAAGAAATCCGTTTGGGGTTTTTCACTTTCAGAAATCTGGTCAATTTCCCAAAGGATCATCTTAAACAACAATTCATTCACCTGATGGTACATGATAAATACCATCTCATCAGGTAGCGTGGTGCGTTGTGTCTGCAGATTCAATAGGGCATCGGTTTGGATATAATCCCAATATGTAATCGGCTTAGACCAAAGTAAACCTTCCAGATGGGTGTCGGTTTTTTGGTTTAAAGCCTGAAACTTTGCGTCAATTTTATTTAAAAGTTCGTCGGTTTGTGTCGTGTTCATTTATGGTTTTACTTTTACTGTAAAAGGATATTTCAGCCCTTTAAATGCTTCCAGATCGGCTTTTATGGAACCCACTGCAAGCGATGCTTTGATCCGGATCGGCATTTTATTATCGTCATCTGAAATCCAGATGGTTAAACTTTCCTGTTCCTTGAATACGCGCCCTGCTTGCACATAAGGGCGAAAAATCATGGTGGGAATCGTTCCAAATTTAGTTTTTATATCTTCTTTACCCATGAATTTTAACTTAAACTTTGTGGTTTCGTCGTCAAAAAACATGTCGATTGAAATGGATTCTCCTATTTTCAGCTTGTCAACATTCGGATGGTTCCGCAAACAATAAAATGTCGACATAATATCCTGAACACCATCTGGAACCTTGAAGGTTTTCTCGGTTTTGTTCTTATAATCCTTGACTGTTACCTCGTCTTCAGACTGGCTGAAGAAACCTTCCTGATTTTTGGTATATCCGCCTTCGTCAATTTTTCGGACAAACTGGTAAGGCTTTCCGGTTTCCCTGTCGAAATAACTTTCATAGTTGTCATCTACCTTGAAAAAAAGTTTTGACATACCGGTAGTGTATCCTCTCCCGACAGCATGGAAAATCTTTTTGTTGTTGCGCACTGCTTCCTTCACTTCAAGGGTGGCGTATCCAGCCGTGACAAAGCCATAATGTATCCGCAGCTTAAAATATTCCCCGACATCATAAGCCCTCTCTTTTTGTGTCGTAAAACTCGTAAGGATTACAAACAAAAATACAGTCATTAATTTTTTCATAGCGTTTTAAATTTTTTGCTTAATCGAGAAGCAAAAACTATACCAAAAATACCAAAACAAAAAAACCCAGTCAAATTAATGACTGAGTTTTTATGCTATTAACCAACCAAAACTATAAATTATGAAAAATTTACATAAAAACTCCGGGAACCACCCCTTTGTTTTTGCGAGTGCAAAGATACGCAACATTTCAATTATTCCAATCAAAAAGTTTACTTTAACACATTATTCGTAAAAAACAATTTGCAAGAACGTTTTCGTTTGCAGATTCCTCAGATAATTTACAGTTTTATAGTGTTCCTCGTTTTGCCTGTTCCCGTTCGATAGATTCAAAAAGGGCTTTGAAATTCCCTGCCCCGAAGCCTTTTGCCCCCATTCTTTGTATGATTTCAAAAAACAGCGTCGGACGGTCCTGTACGGGTTTGGTGAAAATCTGCAACAGGTAACCTTCTTCATCAGCATCGACCATGATGGCCAGTTTTTCAATGATGCTGAGGTCTTCCTTCATCATGTTCATGTGTTCGCCCAATCTTTCCGGAACGGCTTCATAATAAGCATGCGGTGGTGCGGAAAGGAATTCCACGCCACGGGCACGCAATTCAGTAACAGTTTTTATAATATCATCGGTGGCAATGGCGATGTGCTGTATCCCGGGTCCGCCATAAAAATCAAGATATTCCTCAATCTGGGATTTCTTCTTTCCTTCTGCGGGTTCATTGATCGGGAACTTGATGCGCCCGTTGCCGTTTGACATGACCTTGCTCATCAATGCAGAATACTCCGTGTTGATTTGCTTGTCATCAAATGAAAGGAAGTTCACGAATCCCATGACTTCCTCATACCATTTTACCCAGGTATTCATTTCGCCCCAACCTACATTCCCAACCATATGATCGATGTACTTGAGGCCTGTCGGTGTTGGGTTGTAATCAGATTCCCAAACCTTATAACCAGGAAGGAAAATGCCTTTGTAGTTTTTACGCTCAACGAAAATGTGCACCGTTTCTCCATAAGTATAAATTCCCGAACGCACGACAGTCCCGAATTCATCCTCCTCAACGGTAGGTTCCATAAATGGTTTTGCGCCGCGTTTTGTGGTTTCTATAAAAGCGCTCGTAGCATCTTCTACCCAAAGCGCTGCCACTTTGACACCGTCACCATGTTTCTTAAGATGTTCGTTTATTGGAGAATCCGAATTTAAAGGAGTCGTCAAAACCAAACGGATTTTGTCCTGCTTTAGTACATAAGATGCACGGTCGCGCACGCCGGTTTCCAATCCGGCATAAGCCAATGATTGATAGCCGAAAGCGGTTTTATAAAAATGTGCAGCCTGTTTGGCATTGCCGACATATAACTCCACATAATCGGTTCCTAATAGCGGCAGGAAATCCTGTGCGCCTTCAAATATTTTTTCGAGTCCGTATTCTACGGATTTTACTTCTTTCATAATATTGTTATTAAGGCTTGCGCCAAAGTTTGAAATTTGTTTTAGCCCCGATGGCAGCGGCATCCTTTTTTATTTTTTCTTTAAAAATAAAAAAGATACAGCGGACAGCGGTAAATAGCTCCTGAATTATTCCACCCAGGATTTATAATATTGCCCATCATCGAGTCTCATCGCTTCCTCAGTAACCATCAATGGACGGAACGTATCCACCATTACCGCTAATTCTTCAGTAACCGTTTTTCCGATACTGCGCTCCATGGCGCCCGGCGCTGGTCCGTGGGGAATGCCTTTCGGATGCAAAGTAATGTGCCCCTGCTCGATATTATTGCGGCTCATAAAATCCCCGTCTACATAATAAAGTACTTCATCGCTGTCGATGTTGCTGTGATTGTATGGCGCTGGAATGGATTTCGGATGATAATCGTAGAGCCTCGGGCAAAATGAACAAACGACAAATGCAGCGGTTTCAAAAGTCTGGTGTACCGGAGGCGGTTGGTGTACCCGGCCCGTAATCGGTTCGAAATTATGGATGCTGAATCCGTAAGGGAAATTGTAGCCATCCCAACCGATCACATCAAACGGATGCGTCGCATATACCACTTCGTGCATCATGCCTTCTTTCTTGATCTTGATCAGGAAATTGCCTTTTTCATCATGGGTTTCGAGTTCGTTTGGCAGGATAAAATCGCGTTCGCAAAATGGGGAATGTTCAAGATGCTGGCCTGAGGCATTTTTGTATCGCTTCGGCGTATAAAATGGCGTATAAGATTCTACATAAAACAATCTGTTTTCTGAAGTTTCAAATTGAATTTGGTAGATCATACCACGCGGGATGATTAAGTAATCGCCATATTCAAATGGGATATTGCCCATCATCGTGCGCAATTTCCCTTTTCCTTTATGGATGAAAATCATTTCATCGGCATCGGCATTTTTATAGAAATATTCTGTGAGTGATTGCTGCGGCGCTGCAAGCCCGATGATACAGTCCCGGTTCACGAGCATGGCTTTACGGCTGTCGAGGAAATCGGCTTCAGGTTTGAGTTCAAATCCTTTAAAAAGCAATGATTTGATGTTTTTTCCAATAGCGATTTTTGGTTCAACAGAATAGGATTTGTTGATTTCCTTTACCTGGGTTGGGCGGTGTACATGGTACAAAAGCGAAGAATGCCCGTGGAAACCTTCTGTGCCGAAGAGTTGTTCATAGTACAAACCACCATTTGGTTTTTCGAACTGGGTATGCCGCTTTTGAGGGAAATCCCCGAGTTTGTGGTAGATTGGCATGATGTTGAAATTAGAAAATGAAATAATTAGAAAATGAGCTAATTTGCTTGGAAGACTTCAGATAGTGTAGACTTTGATGAGCATTATCTAATTATCTGATTCCCCAGTTTTCTAATTCCCTTCACTCCGGATTTCTCTTGATGAGGAATTTCAAATGTGATAATAAGCCGTTCCAACTCGTTTTCATAGTAACAAATATCGGAAAAATTTAAATTTGGGCAGGCTTTATTGGGAAATATTTAAAAAGCAAAAAGGCAGTAAAAACGTATTTTACTGCCTTGAAATATTTTTAACAAAGAAAATTATCTTACTTTTTTAAAGCTGTACGCATATATCATCGCATGCAATGCCGCGAAAATCAAAGAGAAATAAAATAGCGACGAATCGTCCTCAGTAGCAATAGAATGGTGTACAAAAGCAACTACTATAAGTGCCAATACCATCCCGAATCCTGATCCTGCTACCGTTTTGTAATTCTGAAGGCTAAAGCTTCCCTGGTTGAGTATACTGTTTTTCATACCATAGAACAGGTACAGGTCAAATCCGATCATCATCCATACGATTAGCCTGATCCAGGTATCCAATGGAAGGAATACCATCATAAAGAGGCATACAAAAATTCCGAGTATCGGCACCAACGGCACCAGCGGCGTCCTGAATGCCCTCGGGGCTTCCGGCATTTTCTTACGCATGATCAATACGCCTATACAAACCAATATGAACGCAAACAAGGTACCGATACTGGTCATCTCGCCCACAACACGCGCAGGAACGAAAGCCGCAAACAAGCTTACCAATACCATGAACAACATATTGTTTTTGGCAGGGGTCCTGAACTTTGAATGTACTTCTGAAAAGACTTTAGGCATTAGCCCGTCCTTACTCATAGAGAAGAATACACGGCTTTGCCCCATCAGCATTACCAATATAACCGACGCATATCCGCCTAAAATCGCTAAAAGGATGGCATTGTTCAGCCACGGGTAAGCAGGCGTAATCATACCGCTCGCATCAGCATGGCCCATAGCCTCTACCGCAACTGCAACGGGAGCGATACCGTCTTTTCCGGCGAATGCCTGATAGTTTACCACACCCGTCATGACGTGCGCAAATAAGATATACAATACCGTACAAATGGCCAGCGACAATAAGATTCCAATCGGCATATCGCGTTTTGGATTCTTAGCTTCCTGTGCAGCAGTAGAAACGGCATCAAAACCGATGTAAGCAAAGAACACGATTGCTGCTGCGCGGATAATGCCTGAAAAGCCAAACGCCCCAAAGTCTCCTGTGTTTTCAGGAATATATGGGTGATAATTCTCAGGTCTTATATATTGCCATCCCACAGCAATAAAGGTCAGTACGACACTTACCTTGAGCAACACGATGATCCCGTTTACGAATGCGGATTCTTTCGTGCCCCGCATTAAAATAAGCGACATTACCATTACGATAAGCACCGCAGGAACGTTAATGATCCCGCCTTCAAAAGGGGAAAGCATGAAATTATCGGGCAGATCGATCCCATAACCATGCAGGAATTTGCCTAAATACCGCGACCAGCTTATCGATACCGTGGCAGCTCCAACGGCATATTCCAGCACAAGATCCCAGCCGATGACCCAGGCAATGAATTCACCCATTGTGGCAAATGAATAGGTGTAAGCACTACCCGCAACCGGAATCATAGAGGAGAATTCAGCATAACATAAACCTGCAAAAATACAGCCGAAAGCAGCCACAAGGAATGAAATTGTAATGGCAGGTCCCGCATTGGTAGCGGCTGCAAGCCCGGTTATCGAAAATAATCCGGCACCGATGATTGCTCCAACCCCAAGGGCCACGAGCCCTGAGGCTGACAGGGTTTTCTTTAATCCTTTCTCAGATTCTGAAGCTTCTTCAAGCAATTGATTCAATGGTTTTCTTCTCCAGATTGACATATATCAGTGTTATGGTTGTTAATGAAATCCAAATATATCGTTTTTTTCCAAACGCAAACGATTATTTTTCATGGCTTAAAACCAAAACCCAACGCTGAACCACGTAAAGCCTTTGGTAAGCTCCGGTGACCAGCTGTATTTCACCTCAATCGGGCCAATGATCGTTTCCAGTCCGTATCCCACAGCATAACCTGTATAACGCGGCTTGGTGATCCAATCGGTGTCCTGGAATAATTTGTCGCCCATATTCGCATAATTGGCAGTCATATTGAAATGGTGCTTCTTGAAGAATTCATAATCAACTGTAAACGCGGTCTTGATGTAACTGTCTGCCGTAAGGCTTAAAAAATCATAGCCGTAAAAAGGCCTGATGTTATCGAGCTCATTAAAACCGTATCCTCCGAGGATAAAATTGAAAAAATCAATGGTCCTTTCGCCAATGGCAAAACCGCCTTCGGTTTCCATGCGGATGGTGGTTTTTGGGAATAAAGTCTGTGCCACGCCAAAGTTCCCCTTCGCGATTGAAAACGGCTCGAATTTTTCGGTATAATCGGTGGAGTACAGGTAGGACTGGAAATCCCCGCAGAAATACCAGCCACGGCTCGGGAAATATTTATTGTCGTAGGAATCATATTTGAGGTAACCAAAAGCACTCGTATAATCACTCTTTTCAAATGTTGGCGCAGTATTGCCTAAGGTTTCCGAACGGATCTTAAGCGTTTTGTATTCTATCCCCGCACCAATCAGGAATTTCTGTGCGAAAATTGTCTGCAGGTAAGCCTGGTTCGTAAAGTCTGAAAAACTCACGTTCAGCGAGTTGATGTGCAGCAAATCGAGCAACTGCCCGTCATGGAAATCAATCAGGATATTCCTGTTGAAATGGTTGTATTTGGACTTGAACCCGAAGCTCCAGTAAAAGCCGTTGTCAATGTAATAATCAAAATTATACCGCAGGTTATCGCCCAGGATCAGGTCGCCCGAAAGCACGTCATTCTTCAGGAATGTCTTTTTATTGGTGAAATTGATCAGGATGCCGCTCTTGAAAAGGCCATCATAATGCAGCCCGAACTTCAGGAAAGTACGCGTATTATTTTCCGTCAGCTGCAGGTTAAGGTCATCCTTATCGCCGTTTTTTTCAAGGGAATACCCAATGGCGCTGAAGTTTTCAGTGGCGCTCAGTGCATTGATGCCGTCTTTAAGATTAGTATATGAAATTTTAGTATCAGGCTTAAATTTCAGTTTCCCGATAACGTACGCCCTCGTATAATCGTCAAGTTTATTGGTGTTGATTTTAAAGATTGACAGACTGTCATTCACTTTTGCCATTCCCGGCTTTACATACGGATGCTCTTCGTCTGCCAAAGACTTTAATTTCTCATAAACAGAAAATGCGGCCTCCTCGCCACGTTTGATGATATCGGCACCTTCATCAAAAGAGATTACTGAAAAGTCACTGATGTCGGGCTTAATGTAAATATCGGTCAGTTTTATCTTCTGTTTCATCTTCTCAATCATTTGCAGGTTCGAGATCTGCACCAGGATGCGCGTGGCATCTTTTAGGGAGCGCCGCGTCTTAAGATCATCCTGGACATCGACCCCGATGATGATATCGGCGCCCATTTTCCGGACTTCCTCCACCGGGTAATTGTTCGTTACGCCGCCATCGATCAGCAATCTCCCATCGAGTTCAATAGGAGAAAAAAGGCTCGGGAATGCGGAACTTGCCAGCATGGCCTGTGGTAAATACCCTTTGTCCAAAACCACTTCTTCGCCCGTTTCAATGTCTGTAGCCACGCATAGGAAGGGTATCGGCAATTTCCTGAAATCGCGCACATGCTTTACATTGTCGGTCAATTTGGCGAGCAGGTTAAAATTATACATCCCTTTCGATAAAGCGGTCGGGATGCCGATACGGAATTTATTGAACGGAAGCTGAATGGCATACAGCTCGTCATTGCGCTTCCCGAAAAAATTCTTTGAACTGCGCGGGATGTAGTCTTTCAGGAGTTCGTCGAAATCAGTCGTGGTAAATATCGAGTCGATTTGCTTTGCGTTGTAGCCTGCAGCATATAAGCCGCCAACTACTGCGCCCATACTCGTCCCGCCGATGTAACTTACCTCGATGCCTGCCGCTTCGAGGACTTTGAGTACGCCGATATGCGCAAAGCCTTTAGCGCCGCCGCCAGTAAGGACAAGGCCCACTTTAGGCTTGTGGTTTTGTTGTTGCTCCTGTGAAAAAGAAGTCAGCGATGCGCATAACACCATGACCAACAGAGCAATATTTTTCATGTTCAATTTATTTTCGTGTTGTAAAAGTCGGTAATTTTTTTTGCTTTCGATACACCGACCACGTCTGAAATCTCTTTTTCCGTCGCCAGTTTGAGTCTTTTAACAGATTTGAAATGCTTCATTAACGTAATCATCGTTTTTTCACCGATGCCGGGAATCGATTCGACAGATGAATTCAGTGCCGATTTGCTGCGCTTGTCCCTATGGAACGTAATCCCGAAACGGTGCGCTTCGTTACGCAGCTGTTGGATGACTTTTAATGTTTCCGATTTCTTGTCCAGATACAACGGCACATTATCGCCGGGATAGAACAGTTCCTCCAGCCTTTTCGCAATCCCGATAATCGCAATCTTTCCGCGCAGTTCCAATGCATCGATGCTTTTCAATGCGGACGAAAGCTGCCCTTTGCCACCATCAATGATGATCAGCTGCGGCAACGGCTCGTTTTCGTCCAGCAGCCTTTTATAACGGCGGTACACCACTTCTTCCATAGACGCAAAATCGTTCGGCCCCTCGACGGTCTTGATGTTGAAATGGCGGTAATCTTTTTTGCTTGGCTTCCCGTCCTTAAACACGACGCAGGCCGCCACGGGATTGCTTCCCTGTATGTTCGAGTTGTCGAAACATTCGATGTGGCGTGGTTCTTCGTTCAGGCGTAAATCCTTTTTCATCTGTGCCATGATGCGCGTGGTATGGCGGTCCGGATCGACAATCTGCAATTGCTTCAATTGGTCGAGGCGGTAATACCGTGCGTTGCGCTGGGAAAGTTCAAGCAGTTGTTTCTTGTCACCCAGTTGCGGTACGGTAACTTTGATGCTTTCGCCCAGATCGATATCAAACGGCAGGATGATCTCTTTGGTAAGCAGGTTGAAGCGTTCACGCAATTCAATTACGGCCAAAGCCAAAAGCTCTTCGTCAGGTTCTTCGAGTTTTTTCCGGATTTCCAAAGTATGCGACCGGATGACAGAACCATGTGAAATCTGGAGGAAATTCACATACGCCACCGCTTCGTCAGAAATGATCGAGAATACATCAACATTCGTGACTTTAACATTGGCTACCATCGAGCGCGACTGGTAATTTTCAAGGACGTCGATTTTTTCCTTGATTTTCTGCGCTTCCTCGAAACGCATTTCGGCGGCGCACTGCGTCATGGATTTGCGGAAATCGCGCAGGCTTTCCTTAAAATTCCCTTTTAGTATCTGCCGGATGGCCTCTACATGTCTTTGATAGTTTTCTAAAGATTCATGGCCTTCACAGGGTCCTTTGCAGTTCCCGATATGGTATTCGAGGCAGACCTTGAATTTCCCTTTCTCGACATTTTCCTCCCTTAAATCGTAATTGCAGGTCCGCAACGGATACAATTCCTTGACCAGGTCCAGGATGGTATGTACGGTTTTAAAACTGGTATAGGGCCCGAAATATTCCGACCCGTCCTTAATCATCCTCCGGGTAGGGAAGATCCTGGAGAAAGGTTCTTTTTTAATGCAAATCCAGGGATAGGTCTTGTCATCACGCATCAATACATTAAAGCGTGGCTGGTGTTTCTTGATGAGGTTGTTCTCCAGAAGCAATGCATCACTTTCGGATGCCACGACGATATGCCGGATGGTGACAATCTTGCGCACCATGACGTTCGTCTTGGCCGTGTCGTGTACTTTATTGAAATAGGAAGACACCCTTTTCTTCAGGTTTTTGGCCTTGCCTACATAGAGCAGCTTCCCTTCCCTGTCATAATACTGGTATACACCGGGGCCGTCGGGGAGGGTTTGTATTTGCAGGCTGAGTTCAGGAGTCATGTTACAAAGTTAAATAGATAATTCGATAATTTGGCAATGAGATAATGAGCAGCGTAGCGAATTAGCGAATGAAGTTGATAATGTTTATTTTTATCGTATGAATAAAAAAGAACTCCGTGTTAAATATAAAGCACTGCGGAATTCGCTTTCCGCAGATGAAATTGAAGATAAAAGCATCGATATTGCCAATAGATTGCTGCAGCTGCCGGTTTGGGATAAGATTTATTATCATATCTTCCTTTCGATTGCAGAACATAACGAAGTCGATACTGAACCCATCCTACATATGTTATCCGGAAAAGACAAGGAAATCCTCGTTTCCAAAAGCGATTTCGAAACCCGCGACATGACGCATTTCCTTTTGACGGACAATACGAAATTCAAAAAGAATGACTATCATATCCCAGAGCCTGTGGACGGAATCACGGTTCCGTCGGAAAAGATCGATGTGGTATTCGTACCATTGCTGGCCTTTGATACATCAGGAAACCGCGTGGGTTACGGTAAAGGCTTTTATGACAAATTCCTCTCCGGATGCCGCCCGGATGCCATTAAGGTAGGATTGTCCTTTTTCGAAGCGGCAGAAACGTGGGAAGACGTTTTTGATGGCGATGTAAAGCTTGATTACTGCGTGACACCTTTGAGAATTTATGATTTTAATTAGAGAATGAGATAATGCCTGCGAACGTCCGCACATTATCACATTTTCTAATTAACCCATTTTCTAATTAGTGTTTATGAAAAGCCTTCTTATTAAACACAATCAAAATCCCCACCCCGGTTGAAATCGCCATATCGGCAATGTTGAAGATGGCATTGAAGAATTTAAATTCCTGTCCGCCAATTGCCGGGACCCATTCAGGCCATCTTGCGGTGAAGAAGGGGAAATACAGCATGTCGACGACATCTCCGTGGAATAAAGTGCCGTAAGGCTGTGGCGAGAAAAGTGTCGCTACATTGCCATGACTGCTGTCGAAAATAACGCCGTAAAATATCGAATCAATGATGTTTCCGGTGGCACCTGCAAAGATTAGTGCGATGGCTACCACCAGGTAAATGGAACTGCGTTTCTGCACAGCGCTCCACAGCCACCAGCCGATACCGCCTATGGCTGCAATACGGAACAGGGTCAGGATCAGTTTGCCGTAATTGCCCGGAATCTTGGTGCCCCAGGCCATGCCCTCATTCTCAATAAAATAAATCTTGAACCAACTGAAAACTTCGACTTCTTCCTGTAAGCGGAAATGCGTCTTGATGTAGATTTTTGAAATCTGATCTACCAAAAGTATCAGGAAAATAATGAGATAGGCTCTTTTTAAGGACATTGTGCAAATTTTAGTGGGCAAAAATAGGGAAATTCCAAAAAAGAAATTCCAAATCCCAGGGTTTAATTTGGAATTTGGAATTTTGTCCCTAAACTTTGGGAATTTTTTTCGATTATCGCTGTAAATTTTTGGCTTCGATACTCATGGTCGCATGCGGAACGATTTTCAGGCGTTCCTTTCCAATGAGTTTTCCGGTCACTTTACAAACCCCGTAAGTCTTGTTTTCCACACGGAAAAGCGCGTTTTTCAGATCACGGATAAACTTCTCCTGACGGATGGCCAACTGTGAATTCGCTTCTTTCGACATGGTTTCGCTGCCTTCTTCAAATGCCTTGAATGTTGGGGAAGTATCGTCTGTACCATTATTAAGGTCATTCATGTAGGCACTTTTGATCAGGTCAAGGTCTGATTGTGCTTTTTGTATCTTTCCTAGGATAATTTCTTTGAACTCTGCCAGGTCTGCGTCAGAGTATCGTGCAACTTCATCTACCATTTTTGTTCTATTTTGAAATTAATATTTTTGTTTTGATGTCGTCAAATTCTATTTCGGTGCCCGAAGGTACACTTTCCATGAAGGCAATCGTTTCGGTTAAAGTCTCAGATTTTATATAATCCACATTTCCTTCAACAGCTTCTTCCAACATACTGTTTCCTGCCTCAATCTGCACCTGGATCTTGTCGGTTACCTCGAAACCTGAATCTTTACGGATGTTCTGGATCCTGTTTACCAGCTCCCTTGCAATACCTTCATTTTTCAGCTCCGGCGTAATGGTGATGTCCAGCGCCACGGTTATTCCGTTTGCATGGGCCACCAGCCAGCCTTCAATATCCTGGGACGTAATCTCTACGTCTTCTAAGGTTAAAGTTATATTATTTCCCGAAATAACAAGCGCGATGCTGCCTTCTTTATCCAATTGGGCAATCTGCTCCTGCGAAAATCCTTGTATCTCTTTGGAAATCAATCCCATATCTTTTCCAAAGCGCGGTCCTAAAGCCTTGAAATTTGGCTTGATCTGCTTCACTAAAATACCTGATGCATCATCGAGAAGTTCGATTTCCTTAACGTTGACCTCGGCTTTTATCAGGTCTGAAATCGCCTCAATCTCCGCCTTTTGTTTTGCGTCAAGTACCGGTATCATTACCTTTTTTAAAGGTTGTCGCACTTTGATCATTTCCTTCTTACGCAGTGACAAAACCAAGGAAGAGATGGTTTGCGCCTTCTGCATTTTACTCTCTAACGTTTTATTAACAAAGTTTTCAACGAATTGCGGGAATTCAGCCAGGTGTACGGACTCAAAATTCTCGTTTCCAGTGGCTTTTGTCAAATCGATGTAAAGCTTGTCCATGAAGAACGGCGCGATGGGCGCGCCCAGTTTTGCCACCGAAATCAAACAGGTAAATAACGTTTGGTATGCCGCAATCTTATCCTGCGCGTACTCGCCTTTCCAGAACCTGCGGCGGCACAAACGCACATACCAGTTGCTCAGGTTTTCCTGTACGAAATCAGAAATTGCACGTGAGGCTTTCGTCGGTTCGTAATCGGCATAAAAACCATCAACATCTTTTATTAAGGTATTCAGTTCCGAAATGATCCATTGGTCGATTTCCGGTCTTTCATGCAGCGGGATTTCCGCTTCCGCATAAGTGAATCCGTCGATGTTCGCATACAAGGAGAAGAACGAATACGTATTGTATAAGGTACCGAAGAATTTGCGTCGTACTTCCGCAATGCCTTCAATGTCAAATTTCAAATTGTCCCAAGGATTCGCATTCGAGATCATGTACCAACGCGTGGCATCCGGGCCGTATTCTTTGATGGTTTCGAAAGGATCTGTCGCATTGCCGAGGCGTTTCGACATTTTCTGGCCGTTTTTGTCCAAAACCAGTCCGTTGGAAACCACATTTTTATAAGCGACCTTGTCAAAGACCAAAGTTCCGATAGCGTGCAGTGTATAAAACCAACCACGTGTCTGGTCAACGCCTTCCGCAATAAAATCAGCAGGAAAGTCTTTATTTTGGTCGATTTTATCACTATTCTCAAATGGATAATGCCATTGTGCATAAGGCATGGCACCCGAATCGAACCAAACGTCGATCAAATCCGTTTCACGCGTCATCGGTTTTCCTGAAGGCGAAACAAGCGTAATGGCGTCAACTACATTTTTGTGCAGGTCAACCAAGTCATAATTGGCTTCAGACATATTGCCGATTTCAAAACCTTTGAATGGATTTTGCTTCTGGATGCCTGCAGCGATCGATTTTTCAATTTCGTGGTACAATTCTTCGACTGAACCGATCAGGATTTCTTCCTGTTTGTCTTCCGTACGCCAAATCGGCAAAGGAATTCCCCAGTATCTTGAGCGCGATAGGTTCCAGTCGTTGGCATTTTTAAGCCAGTTCCCGAAACGGCCTTCACCGGTCGCTTTCGGTTTCCAGTTTATCGTATCGTTAAGGTCGAACATGCGGTCGCGAACTTCGGTGATCTTGATGAACCATGAATCCAAAGGATAATACAAAAGTGGTTCATCGGTTCTCCACGAGTGCGGATAACTGTGTACGTATTTCTCAACCTTAAAGGCTTTATTCTCTTCTTTTAACTGGATTGCGAGTTCAACATCGACGGATCTTTCAGGTGCCGTACCGGCCTCGTAATATTCGTTCTTCACATATTTTCCGGCGTAGGGCCCAACATGAGAAGTGAATTTCCCCTGTAAATCAACTAACGGGATCGGCGTTCCGTATTCGTCCAAAACGAGCATTGGCGGCACTTCCGGTGTGGCTTCCTTGGCTACTTTCGCATCATCGGCACCAAAAGTTGGCGCGGTATGTACGATTCCGGTTCCGTCTTCTGTGGTTACGAAATCTCCGGAAATTACACGGAAGGCGTTTTCAGGATTTTGGTATGGCAATACAAATGGCAATAATTGCTCGTAGCGGATGCCGACAAGGTCTTTTCCTTTGGCTTCGGCCAGGATTGTATACGGAATCTGTTTGTCTCCTGCTTTATAATTGTCGAAATCAGCAGCTTCGATAGTCTCGAAAAATCCTTTCCCGAATTGTTTTCCGACTAAATTCTTTGCCAGAACATCATTTACCGGCTCAAAAGTATATTGGTTGAAAGTCTTTACCAACACATAGTCAATCTCCGGCCCCACCGTCAAGGCCGTGTTTGAAGGCAAAGTCCATGGCGTGGTCGTCCAGGCTAAAATGTGTACATCGCCAAATCCCTGTAAAAAGGCAGGCAGCGTTTCCGGTTTGGTCTTAAACTGTGCCACGATCGTCGTATCGGTCACATCGCGGTAAGCGCCCGGCTGATTAACCTCGTGTGAAGACAAGCCCGTTCCGGATTTAGGGGAATACGGCTGGATCGTGTAACCCTTATACATCAATCCTTTGTCGTAGATCTGCTTCAACAGCCACCAAACCGACTCCATGTATTTGGATTTGTAGGTGACATATGGATCTTCCATATCGACCCAGTAGCCCATTTTTTCGGTCAGGTCGTTCCACACGTCGGTGTAACGCATTACCGTGCGTTTGCAGGCTTCGTTATATTCTTCGATCGAGATCTTTTTCCCGATATCTTCTTTGGTGATTCCAAGCTCTTTTTCGGTGCCCAGTTCTACCGGCAAACCGTGCGTATCCCAGCCCGCCTTGCGTTTTACCTGATATCCTTTCTGTGTTTTATAGCGGCAGAAGATGTCCTTGATCGCACGCGCCATCACGTGGTGGATTCCCGGCAGTCCGTTTGCAGACGGCGGGCCCTCAAAAAACACGAACGGTTCGTTCCCCTCGCGTGTCGTGACGCTCTTTTCAAATATGTTCTCTTTCTTCCAGAAATCAAGGACTTCCGAGGCCACTGTGGGCAGGTCCAGTCCTTTGTATTCCGTAAATTTCGTACTCATTTTCAATCGTTTTGTAAAATCAATCTGCGAAAGTAGTGATTTCCGCGAATAGTCGAAAGTCGAAAGTCAGAAAGTTGGAAAGTCCGGAGAATTTACGTCAGGTTTAGGTTTTACGGAAATTGGAAGCGGCATCGCGCGAGGGATCGCAGCAAGGTGCCGTGCACCGCGGAGAGCCCGGCCCGCAGGGCGCGCCATAGAAATCAGGAAAAAACGGCCCTTAGAACTTCCAAAGACTTCGGTTTCTTAAACCCATCAAGATGCAGGCTGTAATAGTCGACAAGAATGCGCAATAATGTTTGCCTTTCGGAAACATGGAAGGCCTTTTGGCTGTCGCTGAAGCGCAGGCTGATGAGTTTTTTTAACGAAGCGGATTCACTTTCTGTAAGCGCATTTACAGACGTAAAACCGGTAAAGTTCCCTTCGGCAATATCAAAAAAAGGCAGGCTGATCTGGGAAATATCAGGATAAAACCCGAGGAATTTGGTGATTTCCAGGAGCAGGATTAAATGGAAATTTGCAGTGTCGTTATGGTTGTCAAGCCATTCCATCGCCGTGAGTAAAAAACTAAAGAAGGCTTCGTTCTTTTCCTCTTCGTGGATCGCATGGTGCAGCATTTCGGCAATAAACAGGGTGATCGTGCTTTTGGCAATATCCATCGGAATGGAATGATAATGCAACGCCAGCCTGACTTCCCGGAAGTGTTCCAGCGTACCTTTATTTTTATGGGAAGCTTCGATTTCCAAAATGGTCATCGGTTGGAAATACGCAATCTTCTGGGTGTTTTTTGCCGCAGAAAAAGCCGAGCGCACAAAATAAGATTTCAACCCGTCTGATTCCGTAAAACATTTCACGATCAGGTTTTTGTCCTGGTATTTGATGGTGGAAATGACGATGGCGCGGGTCTTAACATTCATGGGTCCAAGGTTTGGGGTTCAGGGTTCAGGTTTTTGGCAGCATTTATCTGCACCTTGTACCCTGCACCTATCTCACGATCATCACTTTTTTCACCGTCGTCAACATCCCGTCCTGGGTCGAAATGAAAATCATATACACTCCGGAAGCGACGTTGTATTTCCCAAAAGCGCGCGTGTCCCATTCTATCGAGCCGCCTTCTGAAACGACTTCATAAACCAGGCTGCCTTCAATATCAGTGATCTTGATGGTGGCTTTGTCCGTGAGCCCCGTGATTTTTACGGTACCGGTATATTCAGGGCGCACCGGATTCGGGTATACCAATACATTTTTCAGATCGTCGCTCGCGGAAATGGCAGTGCCTTTATAAGAAACCAAACCTTTACTTGTGGCAAAGAACACTTCGCCGGTAGTTTTATTGATTTCAATATCGTTGATGGAATTACTTGGTAACGGGGAATTGCTGCTGTTGAAGATATGCAGCACATCTTCGCCATTGGAGGAAAAATGAAAAACGCCGGCATCTGCGGTACCGATCCATTTATTATTGCCTCCGTCCACTACAATGTCTGTAATAAACTGGCCGGACATCAGTTCGATATTGACCGGCTGTCCGTCGATAATTTCCTGGATGACGATAGGACGCGTGGTCATTTGTGTGTCTCCTGAAAAGCTGTCCACGCTTGATAATACGCGAAGCCCCGTCGTCGTCCCGATCCAGAGCTGGTTGCGATTATCAATCGTAGCTACACGCACGTTGTCGATGGGAAGGTTTCCGGTATCTGGACCTGATTTGATTGATTTGCCGATGTTACCGTTCTCGTTAAACGCAATCAGCCCATCGTCGCGGGTAGGCATCCATTTCGTGCCGTTTTTATCGATGACAAGCCTGCCTATGTTGAGTTTTAAGACATTGTCATAAAGTCCCTGAAGGTCAAAAGACTGCCAGCCACCACCGGCGCGCAATACCTTGAGTCCGTTTCGGACAATGCTATTGGTTACCCATAAGTTGCCGGATTGGTCAAAAGCGGCTCCATCAACGCGGTAAGTGGCATCACCTGGAGGACCTTCCGGGCCATTCGTGGTATTGGTTTGATTGTATAGTGCGACGGGTTCATCGTTCTGGAATTTCAGCAGGCCCGAGTGGAATGAGCTGAAAAATACCTGATTTTCATCTGCGGGATTGGCTGTAACACGGACCATCGAAACGACATCCCGGCCGATAGCGTCGTGAATGGTTTCATAAGGAATGTTGAGCCAGCCGTTCGGGGAAAATTTACTCACGCCATAATAATCCAGCGGGTATGGGTTGTAATCGGCAGTATAATCGCCATAAGCGGCCCAAAGGTTTTCAGTCGTGGCAGTAATGGCGAAGATATTATTCCGGACAGGACCGTTAGGGGTTACATTCTGGAATGCGCCGCCTGCGGTAAACCCTGTAGCATACACACCGTTGGACTCGGTTCCGAGATATAAACCATTTCCAACTATGGCTGCACAGGTAAATCTCAAGTTGACAACGTCTATTTCAACTGCCTGCAGGTTGCGCTCAAGCGCATAATTTTCATTATATATAAAAACATGGGTGGCCGTCGTAACGAGCAGCCTGCTGCCTTCACTGCGCATGTCTTTCGGCGGTTCAGGTAAAATGGCAATATTTGAAAACGCGCCGTTCTGGTAGCGTTTCAATTCTCCTGTATTGGTCACCATAAAAAGGTCGTCGCCAAAAGCCTCGATTCCTGCCCAGCCATTTCCGGTGATGGTGGTCCATTGGCTGAAGTCGTTCAGGTTCGGATTGTTGATGTCGGCCCTGCGGATGCCGTAATCCCTTGTGGCGGCATAGATTTTACCATCAAATACAGCGGTTTGGCTGATGATGATTTCGGTCCCGTTATCACCGATGAAATACGTGTCACCAAATTGAAGCGTACTCAGGTTATATTGCACGATCCCAAAATCACAGGAAATATACACGATGCTTTCAAACTCCATAAAATGGTTGATCTTCTTGATGTTTGGGGGCAATTGCTTATTTAATATGTCGACCACTTTAAGAATGCTTCCATCAGCATCATTGATGACAACCATCAACCCGCTTTCATACCCGATCAGCGTTTTGTTAAACGTATTGGTGTGGTAAATTCCGGAAATGTTTTCACTGGGAAGACCGTCGATGGTATTAACGGTCTTCAGTTCATTCGTCGCTATATTTTTTGAGAAGATGCTGTTTTCAGAAGCCGCATAAATCCGGTTTGGTGAAGAAGCAAGGTCCTTAATGGAAGTATATGAAAAATACCCTTTCCAAAGCTGGTCGTTTTGAGCAAAACCAAAAGTGGTAAAAAAAACGGAAAAGGTAAGTATGAAAAAATATTTCATTTCAGGCTTTTAAGTGACGCAAATATACAAAACGCAATTATGCGGGTTTTCATATCGGCGGAAATAAAAAAGCCTCCCGAAACCGGAAGGCTTGATTTATTTATACGGATTTGGATTATACCACACCCTGAGCCAGCATGGCATCGGCAACTTTTACGAAACCGGCAATGTTAGCGCCTTTTACGTAATCAACATAACCGTTTCCATCAGCACCATACTTTACACAGGCAGAATGGATGTTCAGCATAATGTTGTGCAATCTCTCGTCCACTTCCTGGGAAGTCCAGCTCAAACGCAAAGAGTTTTGTGACATTTCAAGACCTGAAGTCGCTACTCCACCTGCATTGGAAGCTTTCCCTGGGGCGAAAAGGATTTTTGCTTTTTGGAATACAGCTACAGCTTCCGGTGTTGAAGGCATGTTTGCTCCTTCAGCCACACAAATACAACCGTTTGAAACAAGCAGGTTTGCTTCTTCCTCATTCAGTTCGTTTTGTGTTGCACAAGGCAGGGCCACATCACATTTTACTTCCCAAGGGCGTTTTCCGGCTACATATTTTGCATTCGGATATTTTTTCACGTATTCTGAAATACGGGCGTAATCTACGTTTTTGATCTGCATAACGTGGGCCAGTTTCTCAGCATCAATTCCGTCAGCATCATAAATGTATCCTGCAGAATCAGAAAGCGTTACTACTTTTCCACCTAATTCCGTTGCTTTTTCAGCAGCGTATTGTGCTACGTTTCCAGAGCCTGAAACGACTACGATTTTTCCTTTGAAGCTGTCGCCTTTGGTTTCAAGCATCGCCTGTGCAAAATACACATCGCCGTAACCTGTGGCTTCAGGACGGATCAATGAACCGCCGAAAGTGATTCCTTTTCCGGTCAAAACGCCTGTAAACTCATTTCTTAATCTTTTGTATTGGCCGAACATATAACCAACCTCGCGTCCACCAACACCGATATCTCCGGCAGGTACATCGGTATCAGCGCCGATATGCTTAGACAATTCGGTCATGAAAGCCTGGCAGAAACGCATGATTTCGTTATCAGATTTTCCTTTAGGGTCGAAATTTGCACCACCTTTTCCACCACCCATAGGCAATGTCGTAAGGCTGTTCTTGAAAGTCTGCTCAAAAGCAAGGAATTTCAAAATGGAAAGGTTTACGGAAGGGTGGAAACGGATTCCTCCTTTGTATGGCCCGATGGCAGAGTTCATCTGGATCCTGTAACCACGGTTTACCTGTGTGTTTCCGGCGTCGTCTGTCCATACTACACGGAAGGTGATGATGCGCTCGGCTTCCACCATTCTTTCCAGGAGCATTTTGCCCTGGTATTTTTTATTTTCTTCGATAAATGGGATTACGGTTTCAGCAACTTCGTGTACTGCCTGCATGAATTCCGGCTCGTTCGGGTTGTTTTTTGCTACTGCATCTACAAATGCTTGAATACTTTGTGACATGATTATTAGATTATTAACGTTTTAAGAAAACGTTTTCGTTTGCAGGCACAAATATACAGTATCTCCGAAAATATCATTATTGATTTTTATATATCCTCAGGAGAATTATTATTTTTTTAAATAATGTTTAGTTTATGTGCATAAAGCACACGATTTTAAACTAATCTGTTGCTGTTTTCGTACAGAAATAAGTAATTATTATTTTATTTTCTCAAGTGAACCTTGTTTTTATATCTTTGTGATAATTTGAATCCCAAACAAAAATGTTCCAAAAGCCCCTCATCGCCATTCTTGTTTTGTTCGGTTTATACAATCCTGCGCAGGCACAATTTGGATTTTCCCATGAAGTTGGGATTATTTCAGGACCTGTGGCATTCCAGTCGGATTATGGTGAACGCCACGATCTTGAAACCAATGCGGGAAATACCGGTTATGGAATCGGGATCATCCATTACCTGAATTTTTCGTATCAGGCGACCTGTAACTGTTATACGGCAGATACGTATTTCAACGACCATTTTAAATTGCGTTCTGAGCTTTCGTATAACAAAACGGAACTGCAGCATTTCGGGCGTTGGGTCAATAAAAACAGCAATTCATTAGGGGTACAGCAGCTGAAAGCCATGCGTGGCTCTACCGAAGTGACTGATATTGGTATGCAATTGGAATGGTACCCATTGAGTGTCCGTGATTTTACGGCGACCATTGGGAGTTTCGGCCCTTTTTTAAGCCTTGGCGGACACTATTCCTATTACAATCCCGATGCTTATTCTTTGCTTGGCCCTTTAGGGATCCCACAAACGACATTCCCTAAATACCTCGAGCCATCCGATGGCCGCGAGCACGGTTATTCCGGCGAAGATGGCAATGTATGGTCTGTAGTAGGCAGTATAGGAACACGTTATAAATTATCCCCTTTATCAGATTTGATGGTCGATTTAAGGTGGCAATATTACTTTTCAAACTGGGTAGACGGACTCAATCCAAACCCTGAAAAATACACTGAAAACCGCGCCAATGACTGGCTGGTTTGGTTTAATGTGGGGTATATTTATTATCTGGATTAGGAAGTTGCAAAGTTGCAGAGTAACAAAGTTTCTTAGCATTTTAAACATAAAAAAATCCGCAGAAGCGGATTTTTTATTTATATAGCCAGCCAACTGCCAACTGTGACTGCGACGGCAAACTAACCAAGCGCCTGCCTGATATCCTCAATCAAATCTTCAGCATCCTCAATTCCTACGCTCAATCTGACCAAGTCATCGGTAATCCCGATTTCTTTACGTTTGTCTTCAGGAATTGAAGCATGTGTCATCAAAGCCGGATGGTTTGCCAGTGATTCTACGCCGCCTAAAGATTCCGCCAACGTGAAAACTTTCAGCTTTTCAAGGAAAGAAATGGCGTCTTCTTTTTTACCTGATGCAAAAGTAAAAGTGACCATGCCTCCGAAATCCTTCATCTGCTTTTTAGCTACCTCATGATACGGATGGCTTTCGAGCCCTGGATAATAAACTGTCTTTATTTTGGGATGGTTTGAAAGGAATTCCACCACTTTTTTTCCGTTTTCGCAATGCCTTTGCACACGCAGGCTCAAGGTTTTAATACCCCTTAAAACCAAAAAACTATCCATCGGGCCAAGTGTGGCTCCGGTGGCAAACTGCTGGAAATGCAATTGTTCGCCGAGCTTCTCGTCTTTTATGACCAAAGCACCCGCAATGACATCAGAATGTCCGCCCAAATACTTCGTTGCTGAATGCATCACAACATCTGCGCCAAGGTCCAGAGGTTTCTGCAAATAGGGTGTCGCAAAAGTATTGTCAACTGCGAACAGGATGTTGTGCGCCTTTGTGATTTCCGAAATGGCTTTGATATCGGCCAGCTTCATCAATGGGTTCGTAGGGGTTTCCACCCAGACCATTTTCGTATTTTCATTAATCAGCGCCCTGAAACCGTCAAGGTCGTTCATGTCGATGAAATGGAATTTGATGCCAGAATCTTTGTAAATCCTCGTAAACATACGATAAGTCCCGCCGTATAAATCGTCCATCGCAATGATTTCGTCGCCGGCTTTAAAGGAGCGCAGCAAACAATCTGTTGCCGCCAATCCCGAGGAGAACGCCAATCCCCGGCTGCCGTTTTCAATGCTTGCCAAAGCGTTTTCCAGTGCTGTTCGGGTAGGATTCGATGCGCGGCTGTATTCATAATCACCCACCGGTTTCCCCGGAGTGGTCTGCGCATAAGTGGAAGTTTGGAACACTGCCGGCATCACTGCCCCGGTTTCGGCATCGTGGTGTTGTCCGCCGTGTATAACTTTGGTATCGAATTTCATCTTTGATTATCGTTAAAATTTTGGACAAATTTATCGTTTAATTTTTCTTAACCCAATGTCAACTTAATACCTTTGTGGAAATTAACATTTCTGCTATGAAAAAAATGGGTTTCCTGCTGATGCTGCTGCTCCTGGCCAGTTGCAATAATGAATTGTCTTTTGAGCAAAAATCATTCGCGCAAAAATCTTCACTGCCCTGCAAATCTGAATGTACACAGGTTTCCGTGAACATTCCTTTGGCAAAAGACAAGCCGATCGTGGCCGACAGCATCAATAAAAAGGTGTTTTCAACGATGAAGGAAATCTTAATGGTGGGCGAAAACCAATTTACGGACACGGAATACAAAGGGTTGCTGAATTCGTTCATTAAGGCGTATGACAAAATGCAAACTGAAAACCCGACGGACGAGTTCAACTGGGAGGCCAAAATCACAGGGAAAGTCCTATACCAATCCGACAGCATCATCAATATCGAACTGAAGCATTATAAATTTACCGGCGGCGCACACGGCTACAGCGGCAGGACTTCGCTGATTTTTGATCCGGAAACCGGAAAGTCCATCCCGAATGAATACCTGTTTAAAGACCGGAATGGTTTTAAGGATTTTGCTGAAAAGAAATTCCGTGCAGCCTATAAAATCCCGGATGGCCCGATCAATTCGACAAACCTGATGTTTGAAGACGAGGAATTCCAGTTGCCGCAAACGTATTTCTTTACCGAAAAAGGGCTGCTTTTATTCTACAATGTGTATGAAATCGCATCCTATGCCGATGGCCCGAAAGAATTACTGATCCCATATAAAGAAGCCAATCCGTATCTCGCCGTTAAATAAATTTACGGATGCCCATCATGATGCCGGTGTGCATCGCTTCATGGTAATTGTTGAATTCCATCGCGTCTTCTGCGGAAGTCATTGAAAATCCCGACATTGAAGTAAAATCCCGATAGGTTTTGAAAATCCCCTTTTTCTGGTCTTCTTCCGTTGTATCAATCGGGGCATGTAAAAGCGCGCGTATCTCGTCAACTTCTGCCTGTGTTGCATCGCTTTCAGGGCGCGTGCCCTTTTTATATTTTTCGACCATTTCAGCAGAAACCATCATCGGCAGATCCGACAGGTTATACACCAGCATTTGCTGCACCACGACAATATGCCCGATGTTCCAGATGAGGTTGTTGTTAAAGCCCGGCGGCACTTTGTTGAGCTGTTCCAAAGAATAATTGTCAAGGTATTGTTCCAAAACTTTCCTGCTGGTGCGGGTAACATCGAAGGTGCGCTGCATGTTTTTATTTTTTGCTAAAAGTACTGAAATCCGTACAAAATGATTTTTCTTTGCCCAAAATAAAATGTTATGGACCATATATTTTACCTCGCTTCGTGTGACACCTGCCGTAAAATCATCAAAATGCTTCCGGAAAATGATCTGGTGTATCAGGACATCCGGCAGGACCCGGTTTCAGAAAGGCAGCTCGAGGAAATGTATTCGCTTTCCGGAAGTTACGAGGCGCTTTTCAGCAGAAAGGCACAGCTTTACAAATCGATGGGACTCAAGGACAAAAACCTCACCGAAGCTGATTATAAGAGGTATATCTTAGAGCATTATACGTTTCTGAGCCGGCCCGTTTTCATCATCGGCAACAAAATCTATATCGGCAACAGCCAGAAAAATATCGCGGAAGTAATCAAAGCTTTAAGCTAATGTCAAAAAGGAATGCCGCGCTCATTGCCGCTACGCTCGTATCCATAATCTATGGTGTGACTTTTACCATTGCCAAAGACGTGATGCCCATGTATATTGACGCTTTTGGATTCATTACGCTCCGTGTCGGCGGTTCCGTACTGCTTTTCTGGATGGTCTGGCTTTTTATGCCAAAGGAGAAAATCGCACGCCATGATTTCCCGAGGATTATCGCAGCCGCTTTTTTCGGGGTGGCTTTAAATATGCTGACGTTTTTCAAGGGGCTCAGTTATACCTCGCCCATCAGCGCGGCAGTGATTATGGTCACGACACCGATTATCGTACTGGTCTTGTCGGCGATCATTATGAAAGAGCGCATGCGCAAACGCAAGGTTTTCGGGATTCTTCTTGGGCTTGGCGGCACGGCATCATTGATTTATTTTGGCAACCACAATCCCGCACACGCTGCAACCAATGGCACTTTAGGGAACTTACTGGTTTTTGTAAATGCGGTTTCGTATGCCTTTTACCTGATTGTCGTCAAAAAATTAATGGAAAAATACAATGCATTCACTTTCGTAAAATGGATTTACCTTTTCGGGTTCCTGATGGTTCTGCCTTTCGGATGGAGCGAATTCAATGCCGTCGAATGGTCTCAGATGCCGGTCGATATTTACTGGAAAGTGGGATTCGTCCTTGTGTTTTCTACTTTCCTGACCTATCTGCTGAACCTGCTTTCGATGAAAACGCTAAAACCGGTCACCGTTGCCGTTTTCATTTACCTGCAACCGTTATTCGCCAGCATCATCGCCATCGGATTGGGGAAAGACACGCTGTCACTGGTGAAAATCGTTTCAGCGGCACTGATTTTTTCGGGGGTCTACCTTGTCACAATGAAGCAGTCGAAGTAGGCAGTCGCAGTGGACAGTAGCTCATTCGATTTTTCGGTATGGGAGTAATATTTTAATGCATTAACTGCCGGCTGCTACTGCCAACTGCGACTAAAAATTACTACATTTGTGCCTATTACAATTTTTTATGATACAATCCATGACCGGATTCGGGAAAGCGACCATGCAGCTTCCGACCAAAAAAATAACCGTTGAAGTGAAGTCGCTCAACAGCAAAGGCTTCGACCTCAATGTAAGGATGCCATCGATGTATCGCGAAATGGAGCTTGGTGTACGCAACCAGATTGCCAACGTATTGGAAAGGGGAAAAATCGATTTCTGCATTTTTATTGAAAATACTTCGGAGCAGACTTCCACCAAGATCAACGTACCCATTATAAAAGAATACATCCGCCAGATGCGCGAAGTTTATGAAAACGCCGACGAGACTGAGCTCATGAAAATGGCCGTAAGGATGCCGGATGCCTTAAAAACCGAACGGGAGGAAATCGATGAAGACGACTGGAAACTCGTTCAGGTTGTGGTTGATGAAGGATTGAAAAACCTGAAGTCATTCCGCACTTCAGAAGGCGTCGCGCTGGAAAAGGAATTCCTGCACCGCATTGCCAACATCATGACGTTAATGAACGAAACGGTAGCACTGGACGGTGAACGGATCGATACCGTAAAAACAAGGTTGCGCACGGCGATTGACGAACTCAAAGTCAATATCGACGACAACCGATTTGAGCAGGAATTGATTTTCTACCTCGAAAAATACGACATCACTGAAGAAAAGGTACGCCTTGAGAACCACCTGAATTATTTTATAGAAACCATTGCAGGCAATGAAGCGAATGGACGCAAACTGGGTTTTATCACTCAGGAAATGGGCCGTGAAATCAATACGATGGGATCCAAATCAAACCATGCGCAGATGCAGAAACTGGTAGTACAGATGAAGGACGAACTCGAAAAAATCAAGGAACAGGTCCTGAACGTATTGTAATGATGGAAAACACGAATACCAAAAAAGGCAAACTTCTCGTTTTTTCAGCGCCTTCGGGGTCTGGTAAAACGACAATTGTACGCTATCTTCTGGAACAGAAGGAGTTGCATCTCGATTTTTCGATTTCAGCTACGTCACGCCAAATGCGCGGAGAGGAAGTCGATGGCAAGGATTATTATTTCCTTTCGGCAGAAGAATTCCAAAAGAAGATTGATGAAAATGCTTTTGTTGAATATGAGGAAGTGTATAAAGACAATTTCTACGGCACCTTGCAAAGTGAAGTGGAACGGATCTGGGCAAGCGGAAAGCACGTCATTTTTGACATCGATGTCATTGGGGGATTGAATATAAAAAAGAAATACCCCGAGCAGACCCTTGCGGTTTTCGTAAGTCCGCCTTCAGTTGAAGAACTCGAAAGACGGCTGCGCTTCCGGCAGACAGAAACTGAAGAAAAAATCCAGATGCGCATTGCCAAAGCCGAACGAGAGATCTCAGTCTCGGGCAGTTTTGATGTGATTTTGAAAAACTACGATCTGGAGAACGCTAAGAATGATGCGTATCGACTCGTGCATGAATATTTAACGATTAGTTGATTTTTTGGATTTTAAGACCGTGCGCTTTAAGATTATAAGACACAACCTAATCAATATTTACTGCAAATTTAATCTCTGGATGATGAATCTTACAGTCCTAAAATCTTACAGTCCACAATGAAAATCGGCCTCTATTTCGGAACTTTCAACCCCATCCACATCGGGCATATGATTATTGCCAATCATATGGCAGAGTTTTCGGGATTGGACCAGGTATGGATGGTCGTAACGCCGCACAATCCGCACAAGCAGAAAAGCACCCTGCTTGATGATTACCAAAGGCTTCATATGGTGCATCTTGCTACTGATGGATATCCGAAAATCAGGCCTTCGGACATCGAATTCAAATTGCCGCAACCGAATTATACGGTCAATACCCTGAATCATTTGCTTGAAAAGTTCCCGCAGCATGAGTTTGCCCTGATTATGGGAGAAGACAACCTGAATTCATTGCCAAAATGGAAAAACCACGAATACCTGCTCGAACACCACGATATATATGTGTATCCACGGATTTCAGAAACGTCATCAGCGTTGAAAAATCATCCGAAAGTGCACCTGATTGCAGCGCCCATAGTCGAAATCTCGTCGACATTCATCCGGGAAAGCGTCAGAAACAAAAAGAATCCCGCGCCGATGCTGCCGCATAAAGTCTGGGAATACATCGACCACAACAACTTCTACAAAAAATAGAAGGCGCCCTGGAACAGGAACGCCTTCTAACACCAAAAACAAAATTTATTAACTTCAATAATTATGGCGTATGAGATTAACCAACCAAAAATCATACGGTATAATAACGGCACACTTTTCGGGAGATTGTATGGCACAATCATAAAAAAGCGTTAAAGATTTCCTGTTTCAATGGGAAGAAGCGCTGCAGTTTCCTTCAAATTTGAGTATTTTTGGGAACTAATTTGACTAAGATGAGTGAACAGCCAAAATTTGCGGTAATCGGTGGCGGAAGCTGGGCTACGGCCATTGCTAAAATGTTGTGTGTAAACCTGCCGGAAATAGCCTGGTATATGCGTAATACCGAAGCGATTGAACATATTAAAGCCCATAAACACAATCCGAATTACCTGAGTTCTGTGGAGTTTGATATCAAAAAACTCCGACTTACGTCAGATATTAATGAAGCGGTCGCTTACGCAGATTATATCATTTTTGCCATCCCGTCAGCGTTTTTAAGCGGCGAATTGTCAAAACTTACCGAAAGCCTCAAGTCAAAAGTAATTTTCTCAGCCATCAAAGGTATCGTGCCTGAAACTTTCCTGATCGTGGGCGAACATTTCCATAATGAATTTGATATTCCATATGAAAATATCGGTGTCATCACCGGTCCCTGCCATGCGGAAGAAGTCGCGCTCGAAAGGCTTTCCTACCTTACGATTGCCTGCGGTGATGAAAAGAAGGCCGAAATCATGGGGGATCACCTCGCCGGCAATTATATTAAGGTTAAGATTTCCGACGATATTATCGGGACGGAATATGCCGCAATGCTGAAAAATATTTATGCCATTGCCGCCGGGATTGCGCATGGTCTGGGTTATGGCGACAACTTCCAGTCAGTGTTGATGAGTAACGGCATCCGTGAAATGAAGAAATTTATCAGGAAAGTGCATAAGATGAAGCGAAATATCAACGATTCCGCCTATTTAGGGGATTTATTGGTAACAGGATATTCCGTGTTTTCAAGAAACCGCATGTTCGGGAATATGATAGGGAAAGGCTATACCGTAAAAAGCGCGATGATGGAAATGAGTATGGTCGCTGAAGGGTATTATGCCGTAAAAAGCGCATACAAACTCAACGAGGAATATGGTGCAAAAACACCCATTATTGATGCAGTATACAATATTCTTTATGAAGGGAAAGAAGCGCGTAAGGTTTTCAAGAAACTAACGGATAAGCTGGATTAATATGAGTGAGAGATGGAAATTCCAACTTAAAATGGGATTTTTTTGGGGAATGTCCATGTCTGTATTCCAATTGATTTTTGAAATGAACAAAACTCCCATTGGGGAGCAACTCAGCGACGGATGGTTTTATTTAGCAATGCTGGCACAAATTCTGGTTGGAACTTTTGTAATTGGTTATTTCAGCTGGTCTGAAAAAATTAAAAAGCAATAACTACCTCACGATTACGCCGGGTTTCCATAAATGCGGCACTTCTTCAATATTGTCTTCGTTTATGGAATTTGACCTGAAAATGTATTTACGGTCGTAAAGTGTTTTTCCAATAAAAAACGTGATTGTAAACTCATTGTTCAAAACAAGTACGCTATCTTCAATCATTTCAATCTTTACTGCTGAAACTGCCGGCATTTCTACCAACGCATGGCGCAGCAGCGAAGTCTTGCGCATTTCGCCATCAATGGTTCCAAATGCTTTTGAAACCACCATGATGTCATGCAGGTCGTTGTCGCTGTCGTTTACCAGATATACGTTCCAGACATTGCTCATGAAATCGTCGCTCCATTCCTGCACGGCGGCCATGAATACGTTTTCTACTTCTGGGATGGTGATGTGTTCTCTCATTTTTTAGTTTTCAGTCTCAGTCTCAGTCCCAGCCCGCAGTACTGAAAACTGCGACTGCCTACTGTGACTTCTTAAATGCTCGTTTTAAACTGCTCCAGGAAACGCACGTCATTCTCAAAAAACATACGGATATCATCTACCTGATACAGCAGCATCGCGATGCGCTCGATGCCCATCCCGAAGGCGAACCCGTTGAATTCGTCCGGGTTGATGCCGCAATTGCGCAACACATTCGGGTCGACCATGCCGCAGCCCATGATTTCAAGCCAGCCGGTACCTTTGGTGATGCGGTAGTCGGTTTCGGTTTTGAGGCCCCAGTAAATATCGACTTCGGCGCTGGGTTCGGTAAATGGGAAATATGACGGGCGCAATCTGATTTTGGACTTGCCGAACATTTCTTTGGTGAAATACAAAATCGTCTGCTTCAAATCTGCGAAAGAAACATCTTTGTCAATATAAAGCCCTTCGACCTGATGGAAAATACAGTGGGAACGCGAAGAAACGGCTTCATTACGGAACACACGCCCCGGAGAAATCGTCCTGATCGGCGGCTTGTTATTTTCCATATAACGCACCTGTACAGAGGAAGTGTGCGTACGCAGTAAAATATCTGGATTGGTCTGGATGAAGAAAGTGTCCTGCATGTCGCGCGCCGGATGGTATTCCGGAAGGTTCAATGCGGTGAAATTATGCCAGTCGTCTTCAATCTCAGGTCCTTCAGAAACGTTGAAACCGATGTTTGAAAACACATCCGTGATTTGATTTTTGACCAAAGATATAGGGTGGCGCGAACCGATATTCACAGGCTCGCCGGGACGTGACAAATCGCCATAAAGGCGCTTGGTTTCCTGGCTGTTTTCAAGCTGTTCCTGGATGGTTTTCAGCTTTTCCTCGGCGATATTCTTCAGCGTATTGATCACCTGCCCGAATTCCTTTTTCTGGTCGTTCGGGACATTTTTGAATTCGGAAAAAATCTCTTTAATCAGGCCTTTGCTTCCAAGGAATTTGATGCGGAATGCTTCAAGCTCCTCTTTTTTTTGTGTCGAAAAAGCCTGCGCTTCCCCAATATATTCTTTAATCTTGTCTATCATCGTGCTTTTCGTAAGGCTGCAAATTTAAGAAAACAAATCGGTTTACGGAGGAAACAAAATCAACTGATTACTTCCTTCTCCAGGAAATAATTCACGATTGCTTCCTTCATCAGTACGGATTGTTCGCCGGCTTTCAACGGCGGAAGCATTTCCTTTACATGATAATGTGGCCAGCCGTCATGGTCTACGTAATCGAATTCGTAATAGCCATAAGGTTCGAGCACGCGGCAGATTGCGATGTGCATCAGGTTGAGTTTTTCGTCTTTTTTGAATTTTTGGCCGAATTTCCCATATTCCTGTACACCAATCAGGTAAATGATGGCATCGAGGTCAAGGTCTTCGCCTTGTGAAAACTGATCTGAAAGTATTTGTACGAGCTGCTCCCAGCGCTCTTTTAATTGTATATCTCTTGACATTTGAGGATTGTAGGATTTAAAGATTATAAGATTTTCAGGTTGCCGGAAAAGCAGATTGCAAAGATAGCGAGTTCCTGTCAAAATTGCACAAAACTACTTATCTTGCTGCCTTAATCGGTGATATGGTTTTATTGGATTTGGTGTTTGCCGGAATATTGATTTTTGGGATCCTTAGCGGGCTTTGGGATGGTTTCTTTGTGGAACTGGCGTCGCTTATTTCCTTATTCGCCGGGATTTTCCTGGCATTTAAATGCTCCTTTATATTGAAGGATGCGCTTTTAGGCCATGTCTCATGGGATCCGCAAACTGTTCAGGCCGTAGCATTCCTGCTGACATTCACTATCGTAGTGGTGGGGATTGCAGTATTAGGCAAAGTGCTGACAGCTTTTGCGAATTTCACCGCGTTAGGATTGTTTAATAAAATCGGGGGTGGTGTACTCGGGTTTGTAAAAACATTGCTGATCCTCGGGGTAGTATTGGTTATTTTTGAAAAATTCAACACCGGTGAAAGGTTTGTCGAAAAAGCAACACTCGAAAAAGCGGTTTTATATCCGAAAATCCTAAAGACCGCCACATGGATTTACCCTTCACTGGAATCATGGGTTTCCGAAGTGGTCGAAGCAGTCTGAATTACCGTATTTCTTTGATCGATTGTGCCGGTACCCAACCTTCCGCCTGGTCTGAAATCCTGACTTTCCGCCATACATCCAAAGTATCGGTAATCGAAACTTTTGTACCTTCATGTAAAACGAAAGCGTCCTGAGCATCGGATTTTGGTTCGCTTTTTACCGGAAGCACATCTTCAAAAACAATCGCGGAACGATTATCGGCATTTGCATTTCTGCCAATATAGGCGGCGCCGATACTCAATCCGATAACAAACAACGAGGCAAACATTCCCATGAAATAAAGCCTTTTAGTCAGGGCCGTTGGCGAAAAATAATATCCGACGAATAATAAAAAACAGCCGAACGCGAAAATCACTGCCATCCAGGCCCAGGTTTCATATGTAAAAATCCCCGCCACATTTTCAATCATTTTCAGGAAGCCCACGTGCGGTACTTCCTTCACATCATCGATTGCGGCTTTTTGGGCAAATTTGAGGTTGTTTTTGATTTCAGAATCATTTGGGCTCAATAAAAGCGCTTTTTCATAATTGTAGATTGCCGGTGCAATTTTGTGTAATTTATAATAGCAATTGCCAAGATTGAAATACAGCTCAGCCGAATGTTTTTTCGCTTGCAGCACGCTTTCATAAGATTCCGCAGCCTCAGCATAATTGCCTTTGCGGTACAGCGCATTGCCTTTTTCAAATCCGCTTTGCGCGAAAGAAAAAGAAACGCAAAGCAATAATATATAAAATATGTTTTTCATTTTCTCGTGATTTGAAAAGATTAAATCTGTTTTTCCAATGCCGAAATAATCGCAACGGCCTTGTCATAATCATTGTGTATGGTCACGCTTGAAGCCGGTGCATATCGTGCAAATTCGCAGTTTTCCGTCAGTGTGATGAAATCGGTTACGGTTTCAGGACTGGCGTTGCGCGCCAGAAGGATTTCACGGATTTTGTCCTTGCTCATTTCCGAAGTTTCAATTTGCGTTTTGGCTTTCATGAAATTGTGCAGTGCTTTTTCAAGGGCGATGTAAAACGGTTCCTTGTGGTCTAAATGCTTCTTAGCCTCCGACAGGAATTTTTTGGCCAATTTGTTAGACATTTTTGTTTTATTTCCGACAACATCAGCATCAATTGCATGCTTTTTCCTGCGGATGCCAATCAAAAGCGGGATGCAAAGGAACGGTGCCATCAACAACCCATAGAAAAGATTTGAGCCCAGGAAATCCTTTTTGTGTATGGGCTCCAGATTCGTTTTCAACTTGATAAATTCAAAATGGTCCGTTTTTGAGATCTCCTGTTTGCCTGGTCCGTCGTTAGAAGCAGTGCTGCCTTCGGAAGGGGAGGGGCCGTCAAGCACCTTGATTTTTATCTCTTTGGAAACGATGGTTCTGTATTTTCCACTGCTTAAGTCATAATATGAGAATGTCATCGGCTTGATCAGGTAATCGCCTTTATATTGAGGGATGATGGTGTAATTATCGGAAATTTTCCCGGCCATTCCCGAAAGCGGCGTGCTCACCTGTTCTTTGTGAACGGGGTCATACATTTCCAAAGCGGTCGGGACCACCGGTTTCGGAAGGTTAAATAATTTGAGGTTTCCGTTGCCGCTCACGCTGACGTTGAGTTCAAGGCTTTCCCCGTTTTTGAGTTCGGTTTTTGAAGGTACTACCTTAAAGTCAAAACGACCGACGGCACCGGTAAAATCTTCAGGTTTTCCGGCATCTGGCAACGGTTTTACATTAATCGTGCGCGCTCCCGCCGATACGCGTTTGTTGTCTTCTTTTATTAAAGCCTGGCCCCAGAAATTCCGCCTGTTCGTCGGGACTTGTACGTCGAGATCCAGTGACAACGGCTCGATGGTCAGTTTGCCCGATTTTTGCGGATAAAGCACGACTTTTTTAAGGACGACACAGCGCACGCGCTCGCCATTATAAGTAGCATCTTCGGCTTTAAGTTCTTTTATTTCGATATTCTGGCTCCAGAAATCGTTGTATTTCGGTTTGTCGAGTTCCTTGAAGTTACTCAGTCCGATATTGTAGCTGATGTACAATTTATACACGACCGTAATCGGTTCGTTGATGTATGGATTCCCTTTTGAAACATCGGCCACAAGATGGATGGCATCGTCTGCCGATATCGAAGTATCATTGGGGTCTTTGGGCATTTCGACCGCATTGGTCACATTGATTTTTATCGGTGTGGTTTTATATACCTGCCTGCGGATTTCGATGGATGCCTGTTTGATGGTGAGCGTCCCTTTCTGCGTAGGCAAAAGAAAATAAGAATAGGTTTTGTTAAATGACATTTTTCCATTGATCCACGATTGGCTTACCTGCTGGCTCGGTCCTGCGATGACCTTAAAGCCTTCGAAAGCCGGAGGCACGAAATTGTCGCCATCGTCGTTCATCGAAAAGTCGACACGCAGCCTTTCGTTGAGGCCCAATGTGGTTTTACTGGCTTTGGCCTCAAACTGCACCTGGGCACTGAGCCCCTGGAACGCTATCAATAAAAGAAAAATCAACTTTTTCATCTTCATGTTTTTGTATTGTGGCAGGATTACCAGTCTTTTTCGGTTTGTACCGGTTTTCCTTTAAGCTTTTTGGTATTTACTTTCTGCTGTACTTTTTTCTCTTCATTATTTACCGCTTCCAGGAGATTTTGCAGCCGCTGCTTTGAAATGCCGCCTTCTTTTGGTTTCGGTTGTCCTTTGGGGTCGTTTTCCCCTTCTTTCGGTTGCGGTTTGTCCTGGCCTTCTTTGTTTGGATCTTTTTTATCCTCGCCTTTATCCTGGTCTTTCTTTTGCTGGTCCTGTTTTTTTTGCTGGTCTTTTTTGTTCTCGTCTTTCTTTTTATCCTTACCGTCTTTTTTAGGCGGATTTTTTTTCAGCAGGCTTTTTGCCAAAGCATAATTGTAACGGGAGTATTCATCTGCCGGGTCATTGATCAGCGCATTTTTGTAATCGTCTACGGCGGCTTCATAATTCTTCTGCTTCATATGGATGTTGCCCAGATTGTGGTAAGCCTTATGCTTTTCTTCACGGCTTTTCGATTCCTTAATCACTTTCTGATAGGCCAAAGCGGCTTCCTCAGGCTGGTCCTGCAGGTAAATCGAATTCCCGAGGTTGTACGTGGCAGCAGTCTTGTTTTTTGTGTATCGGGACTTTGAAATCCTGTAATCCGCTTCCGCTTCGGCATATTTTTTCTTCTTCAGTTGCTCGTTTCCGGAAGGCAGTGAAAAATCTTTTTCCTTTTGCTGCGCTTGTACGGCAAAACCGATCAGAATCAAGGCATATGTCAGTATTTTTTTCATCTTATCCCTTTTCATTAAACAGATTCAGTTTTCTTACCCATTTCGTTTTTTTGTCCAAAAGGAATACATCGAGCGACAATAATACGAAAGCGATTCCTAAAAACCACTGGAATTGTGAATTGAAATCGGTGAACTGTACCGACTTGAATTGTGTCTTGTCGATATTGTCCAGCGCTTTTTTTACATAATTCAGCACTTCCTTCGTATTGTTCCCGCTTACATAACCCTTGCTGTTTTTTGATATGGCTTGTAAAGCCGCGGCATTTAGTTTGGTACGCACCATTTCATCATGGCTGTCGCGCTTGTAGCTTTCGACGATGCCGTTTTTCTTTATTGGAATCGGTCCGCCTTTTTCAGTGCCCACGCCGATGGTGATGATTTTCATGCCTGCCTTTTTGGCTTCTTCGACCGCTTCCCCTGCGCCTTCGCCGTGATCTTCCCCGTCTGAAATCAGTATCAGCAATTTGCTGGTTTTCTTGTCTTCATCCTTAAAATAACTCGCCGACATCCGGATGGCATCATCAAGCGAAGTTCCTTGTGAGGAAACCATATCGGTGTTCATACTTTCCAGGAACATTTTGGCCACACTGTAATCGGATGTCATCGGCAAAACCGGAAATGCGCTGCCTGCATAGGCCACAATGCCGATGCGGTCATTGGTAAACTGGTTGATCAACTGCGACACAAGCTGCCTGCTTTTTTCAAGCCGGCTTGGCGCAATATCCTCACAAAGCATACTTTTTGAAACGTCGATGGCAAAAACGATGTCGATGCCTTCGCGTTTTACGGTTTCGGTTTTGGTCCCGATCTTTGGGTTTACCAAAGCGACGACCAGGCACGAAAGCGCGAGTAAAACCACGACGAGTTTCAGGATGTGCTTGAAAAGTGACTTTTCAGGTGTCAGTTTGCGTACCAGTTCACGGTCGCCAAACTGGTGTTGTTTTTTTCTTTTCCAATATAAATTATAAAGGAAGATCAGTGCCAATGCCGGGATGGCAAAAAGCAGGTAAAAGTATTTCTGTTCGTCTAATTCCCACATAACTTATTATATAAAACTCCTGAAAACGGTTTTCCTGAGCAAAATTTCGGCGACCAGCAATCCGAAAGCGATTAAAATCAATGGCCTGAATTGTTCGTCATAATCGTAAAATTTCAATTCCTGGATTTCTGTGGTTTCTAATTTATTGATCGCATCGTAAATGCTTTTCAACTTGCTGTTGCTCGTGGCACGGAAATATTTTCCGCCGGTTTTTCTCGCGATGCTCTTCATCAGCTTTTCATCGATTTCGACCTGGGCCATTTTGTAAAGCAACAATCCGTTCGGGGCATACGCGTAAGGCGATTCGGCCATGCCGTTTGTCCCGAGTCCGATGGTGTATACCTTAATCCCGAATTCCTTCGCAATATCTGAAGCGGTTTCCGGCTCAATAAAACCAGCGTTGTTCACCCCGTCGGTAAGCAGGATCACGATTTTGCTTTTTGCCTTGCTATCCTTTAAACGGTTCACAGCGGTGCTCAATCCCATCCCGATGCCGGTTCCATCCTGCAGCTGCCGGTCAAATTTGACTTCACTTAACGCTTTTTCCACGGCTTCCTTGTCGCTCGTTACCGGCATTTTGGTATAAGCTTCAGACGCATATAATACAAGGCCTATGCGGTCGTTTGGTCGTTCTTTTACGAACTCGGAAGCTACTTTTTTCAGCGCGTCCAATCGGTTTGGTTTCAAATCGCGTGCAAGCATACTGCCTGAAACGTCAATAGCAAGCACGATATCGACGCCTTTAGTGGTCTTGGTCTTGCTGCTGATATCGACTTTACGTGGGCGTGCCATCCCAACAATAATGAGTGCTATCGCTAATAAACGGAAGACAAAAAGTACCGGTTTCAGCTTTGGAAGAAATGAACTTGTGCCTGCAAAGCCTTTTAACGAACTGATCTTCAATGGGGCTTGTAACTGCTGCCGCTGCCAGATCTGCCATGCAATCAGCGCCGGGATGACCGCCAACAGCCACAAAAATTCAGGATTTAGAAAAGAAATGTCCTTCATCATGGCGTTTGGGATATAAGTTCGACCGATTTCATAAGTTTATCCGTAAGCGGTTTGGCATATTTATCATCTTCCTGATGCACGACGATCACTTTCTGCAATCCATTGCCCTGGTGGAAGTAAATCATTTCATAAGCCATTTTGATGCTGGTACGGTCTTCGGGATTTACCCTGATGTAAGTGCCGTATGCCTTCATTCCAACCGAGCCGTCCTTATCGGTATAGTCTTCCTTGAAAACCGTAATGCGTTGCGCACCTTTCTTTTCAAACAACTTGATTTCGCCCTCAATGGCGTCATCGAGATTGATGTCGGCCTGTTTCCCGTCGGGATTTTCCTTGTAGGTATTTGTAGCCACCATAATCCCGAAATCCCCGAAAATGTTGCCGTATTGGAACGTCTGCATGTCCTTGATCAATTGCATGGCATCTTTTGGAAGGAAATCTTTGGCGTTGATCCTTTTCAAGACCTCCGGCGTTTGCAGTTCTATGGCCGGATTGCCATATTCGCTGGTGATCCATTCACCTTCGAGCAATGTTTTTGTCGGATGGCCCAAAGTATTGTCGATGACATAATCGAGGCCTTTCACCGCAATCAATATCCCCAGTGTAAGGAGTAGCGCACCAAAAACCGATGCCACGGCAATAAGGGTCGTTTTGCGTTTTTTCTTTTTGAGGAATTTCTCCTTCATCAATTCGTCGAGTTCGCTGGTATCTTCTTCGATGATTTCTTCGGGAACTGCTTTGTGGATTAAAACGATTGAACTTTCGACACGTTTCTTATCTTCCAGTATTTCGAAATCCAGCGGTTTGGATTTTGCAAATTTTACCAGATCCGCCTGTTTCAGTACTTTTTCAAGGTTGATGAAAGTATCTTGTGAAAGCGTCATTTTCTTTTGATTCGCCACTTTGCGAAGCGCTTCGATAAGTTCAGTCGTGGTGCTTTCCATCGCCGGGATGTGGATTTCCTCTTCTATGTAGTTCCGCGCAATATCGGTCAGTTCTGAATAATAAGACTTCACTTCTCCTTTTTGCCAAAGTTGTTTGTTTTCAAGGTTTTTAAGCAATGAAGTGGCTTTTTCTATAGGCGTTTTATAAATTTCTTCGGTTGTTTTCCTATTTTTAAACAGCGTGAAGAAATAATATCCCAAAGCACACGCACCCACAATCAGTGTAGAAATCAACAGGCACCACCACCACCAGCTTTTTGATGGCTTTTCCATCTGGATGACCGGCTTGATGTCATACAAACCCTGCTTTAGCGTATCCACTTTGACGTTTGCGACTTCCACGCGTAAACTGTCAGAAAAGAAAGGTTTTTTGTTGATCAGGACTTTGAGCTTCGGGATCAGGTAACTGCCGCTGTCAAATTGTGTAAGCCCATACTTCTTGACCAGTTCGTAGCGCGCGCCTTTTCTTACGGTATCGGGTTTTTCATCCCGGATTACCATCATTGGGCCAAAACTGTCACCTTTAGGAAACACGACTTTTGCAGTGGTATCGACAGTAGTTTTTAATGTGAGGTTGAATTGCGCTCCGATTTTTTGCTTCTTTTTGTCAATGCCCGTGGTGATTTTGCCCTGCTGCGGAAAGGCGGCCATTGCAGCGAAAGAAAGGATCAGGGAAAGAAAATATTTTTTCATTTTTGGGATCGGGAAATTAGCTCCTGGATTTAAAATATCCAAGCAGGCGGGTCACATAGCTTTCATCAACCCTGGTGTTTACAACACCTGAGCCGCATTTGCTGAAGGTCTCCTTAAAGTATTTTACTTTGTCGTGATAATATTTTTCATAAGCCATCCGGACAGATTTCGCGCCGGTGTTCACCAGTTGGAGTTTGCCTGTTTCGGCATCCGTCATAGGAACCATTCCGATATTCGGCATTTTTTCCTCACGCGGATCATACACCCTGACCCCTGTAAGGTCGTGTTTTTTTGAAGCGATTTTCAACGGCTGCTCAAAATCATCCGACATAAAATCCGAGATCAAAAATACGATGGCCTTCTTTTTTTGTGTGCCGGAAAGGAACCGCAATGCCTGTGCGATGTCGGTTTTACGGCTTTTTGGCTGAAATTCGATAAGTTCGCGGATGATGCGCAGCACGTGTGATTTTCCCTTTTTCGGCGGGATGTACAATTCGATCTGGTCTGAAAAAAGGATCAATCCGATCTTATCGTTGTTTTGCGTTGCGGAAAATGCCAAAGTCGCCGCAATTTCAGTCACGATCTCATTTTTGAACTGGCTTCTGGTACCGAAACTTTCAGAACCTGAAATGTCCACCATCAGCATCATCGTAAGTTCGCGTTCTTCCTCGAAAATCTTCACGTATGGCTCATTGTAGCGTGCCGTCACATTCCAGTCGATCGCACGTATATCGTCACCGTACTGGTACTGGCGCACTTCAGAAAATGTCATACCGCGCCCTTTAAACGACGTGTGATATTCACCCGAAAAAATGTGGTCGCTCAGCCTGCGGGTCTTGATTTCAATCTTGCGGACCTTTTTTAAAAGCTCTTTTGTATCCATTTGCTTTAGTATTCAGTCGCAGTCGCAGTGGGCAGTGTCGATCGGAAACTGTATACAGCGACTGCAACTGTAAACTTCTTAAGGTACTTCGACCTCGTTTACAATCTTGTTGATGATATCTACAGAAGTAATGTTTTCTGCTTCCGCTTCATAAGTCACCCCAATCCTGTGGCGTAAAACGTCATGCACTACGGCACGCACGTCTTCAGGGATTACATAGCCCCTGCGCTTGATGAAGGCGTAACATTTCGCCGCATTGGCGAGGTTGATGCTGCCACGTGGTGACGCTCCGAAACCGATCAGCGGCTTCAGGTTTTCCAGCTTATATTTTTCAGGATATCTTGTCGCGAAAACAATATCCAGGATGTATTTCTCTATTTTCTCGTCCATGTATACCTCGCGGACAGCTTGTTGCGCACGCAGGATTTGCTCTACCGATACGACTGGATTAATTTGCTGATATCCTCCCTGCAGGTTTTGGCGGATGACCATGCGCTCCTCATCCATTTTAGGATAATCGATGACGGTCTTGAGCATAAAACGATCGACCTGTGCTTCCGGGAGTGGGTAGGTGCCTTCCTGCTCGATTGGGTTTTGTGTGGCCAATACCAAAAACGGTTTGTCAAGTTTAAAAGTAGTATCGCCGATAGTTACCTGCTTTTCCTGCATCGCTTCAAGCAAAGCGGATTGTACCTTTGCAGGCGCGCGGTTGATCTCGTCGGCAAGGACGAAATTGGCGAAAATCGGGCCTTTCTTAATGGAGAATTCGTTCGATTTGATGTTGTAAATCATGGTTCCGACAACATCCGCAGGCAAAAGGTCCGGAGTAAACTGGATCCTGCTGAATGAACCGTGTACTGCTTGCGATAAGGTGTTTATGGCTAAAGTTTTTGCAAGTCCGGGAACGCCTTCCAAAAGAATATGACCCTGGCCCAGAAGCCCGATGAGCAACCTTTCGATCATATGTTTCTGGCCAACGATGACCTTATTCATTTCAAGGTTCAAAAGCTCAATAAAAGCACTCTCCCTTTCAATTTTTTCATTGATTGCCCTGATGTCTAAAGCGGCAGTATTTTCTTCCATAATTTGATATTTATTGCTTTTGGATTGGTCGGATATTTTTGACGGTGCAAATTGAATTTTTTTTCACTTTAAGGATGTTAAAAAATGGTTAAAAATTCTTTCAAACCCCTGCCTTTAAGGATGATTTGTGATTTTGTTTTTATATTTTTAAGAACTTTATCCCGGTTTGGTTTCCAGATGGGAATTCAGGCAGCAATTATATTAAAAATTATACCTTGAGCAAGACCACTTTATCGCCCATTGTCGCAGGAACCATGAATTGGGGAATCTGGGACAAAAACCTTACTGCGCCTGAGATGGCGCATATCATTCTTTTATGCCTTGAGAACGGCATCAGCACTTTTGACCATGCCGATATATACGGTTCCTATACCACCGAAGCCACGTTTGGAGATGGATTTTTGCAGTCAAAAATCGCAAGGGAAAAAATCCAGCTGATTTCAAAATGTGGAATCCAGCACATCTCCCCAAACCGCGACAATAAAATCAAGCATTACAATTACGACAAGGATTACATTATATGGTCTGCGGAGAATTCCCTGAGAAATCTCAAAACGGATTATCTCGACGTATTGCTGCTGCACCGTCCAAGCCCGTTGATGCAGCCTGATGAAATTGCAGAAGCGGTTGAAAAACTAAAATCGGACGGGAAGATTATCGATTTTGGGCTGTCAAATTTTACGGCTTCACAAACCGAACTGATCCGGCAGAAAACGGAAGTGAATTACAACCAGATACAATTCTCGGCGACACATTTCGAGCCTATGCTCGACGGCAGCCTTGATTACATGCAGCTGCACCACATTAAGCCGATGTCATGGAACCCGTTGGGAAATGTTTTCAGGGAGGACAACGAGCAGACACGCCGACTGAAAAAACTGCTTGCCAAATTAGTCGACAAGTACCATTATGGTGCTGATACGCTGCTTTTGGCCTGGATCATGCAACATCCGGCCGGGGTAGTCCCGGTTGCCGGAACCGTGAATGTGGCGCGTATCCAGGCGCTGATGAAGGCAGTGGAGCTGAAGCTTGACCGCGAGGACTGGTTTGCTATTTGGGCGGAAAGCATGGGTACGGACGTACCGTAAATGGGTTCAGGGTGCAGGGCACATGGTACAGGTAAAAAAAATGACAATATGAAAACAGCATTGATAACAGGGGCGACAAGCGGGATAGGAAGGGCTACCGCCAGGATATTTGCAGAAAACGGCATCAGGTTGGTACTTTGTGGCCGCAGGGAGGAAAGGCTTGCACAACTGCAGGCGGAACTTTCAGGTAAAACGGACCTGCATATTTTAAATTTTGATGTCAGCGACAGAGAAGCAGTGTTGCAACAGATCGGGACATTGCCTGAAGATTTTTCCAAAATCGACATCCTTATCAATAACGCCGGAAATGCCCATGGCCTTGGGCCGATACAAACCGGCAGCCTCGACGACTGGGATGCGATGATCGACAGTAACGTAAAAGGATTGCTGTATGTTTCCAAAGCCGTGATTCCCGGCATGACTGAAAGGAACAGCGGGCACATCATCAATATCGGATCGATTGCCGGTAAGGAAGTGTACCCGAACGGGAATGTGTATTGCGCTACGAAATATGCAGTGGATGCTTTGAACAAAGCCATGCGGATTGATCTTGTGCAGCACGGCATCCGGGTGGGTGCCATCCATCCGGGAATGGTCGAGACGGAATTCAGCGAAGTGCGCTTTAAAGGCGATACAGAAAGGGCGGCGCAGGTGTACCAGGCTTTTACGCCATTAAGGCCGGAAGATATAGCGGATATTATTTTGTTTGTCGTGACGCGGCCGTACTATGTGAACATTGGTGAGGTAGTGGTGACACCTACGGCACAGGCGACGGCGACAATCAGCCACAAAAAGTGAGTTAGAGATTTGATATTTATCTTCTTTTGTCTTGAAACAAAAGAAGCAAAAATTCAAGGCTTGCCTCTTCTCGGCGACCTGCTATTCCTCAATTCCTAAAATCAAAAAACTCGCTGCGCTCAGACAGTTTTGATTTTTACGGAATCTTCGGAATGCAGGTGCCCGCCTACGAAGCGGAGGCCGGAGTGACACGATCGACAAAATCGTGGTTGAATAATATGGAATCAGATTCAGTTTCGTCGAATCCGCGTTAGGGATAGTAGCGGAAATCCTTTATGGATTCGCCTGAAGCCTGCGGAAGGCAAAGACATGAAGATTACCTCCGGTCAGTTCGGCTATGCCTCGGGTGCAGCGGATAGCCCGGCCGCAGGCAACGCCCTGAAAAAGTAATCAGTTTGCAGTTACAGTTTGCAGGGGAACGTGTATCTTACCCGAAGCATATAAGTTGACAATTCCAAATAAATGATAAACAAGCGCCTTTTAATCAAAAACCTGCTCGCACATAACGACGAGAGCAGTTTTTATGATAAAAAAAGGCAGTTGAACCTGCATTCGCGGGAAGGCAAGGCGAAATTCCTGAAGCACATCTGTGCGCTGTCCAACTCGAACCCGACGAACAATTCCTATATCGTTGTTGGGGTAGAGGATCATGACAATGACATTGTGGGTGATGATTTCTTTGATGACAGCCGCATCCAGAACTTAGTAAATGCCTTTCTCGAGCATCCGCCGAAGATCCAGTATGAAAACGTACCGTTTCCGAATCTGCCAAAGGACCGCGTGGTGGGTTTGGTAACGATCCGCCCGAACAATAAGACATCTTATTTTAAAAAAGGCATCCACACGATTCCGGCTAACAGTATTTTTATACGCCGCGGCAGCAACTCGGTGCCGGTGGATGGTATTGCGGAAAAAAGCTACCAGAATGCGGAAACCGTGATTGGGATCGAGAACAATTCGCGCAACAGTATTGGATATACGTTGGATGGCGTAATTGACTTCATGAATTTCCGGCATCCGGATATGGCGCCGAAATACAAGGTGTTTAAGGAGCTTTTCGTCATTTGCTGGGCAGGTATCCCGAAACGCGTGCGCGATAAAACGTATCTTTCCCGTGTCGATATTGAATTGATCAATGAGCAGGTAAAACTATTTTATTCGGCTCAGGATGAGGTCGATATTACCTTTGATGACAATACTTTTACGATTACCGAATTCGTCCCGTTAGGCCTGAATGACAAGACGAGTTATTACCCACTTGAGAAACTCACCATCCATTTTTACGACAACGGCTATTACCGGATTGACAGGGAAATGCTGTTCCAGCCGCCGGAATTCAACCGCAAAATGCTGTACCATATCTACAATGCAAACCTGTCCCTGATACAGCAACTGGAAAAAGGATTTCCGCTAACGGCGCGTGACCGGCGGGATCTTGAAAACCTGCCGTCGACGTTTATGATCTGCTACCTGAATGGTTTCGAGGACGCAAAACAGAAATTGATTGATGCGAAAATGGTGCTGAAACCTTTCCCTAAAGTGTATCTGTCGTTTAAGGAAGCGTTACGGATTTTGCGGAAGATGAAGTATGATAAAGGGTTGAGTGATTGAATAAAGCAAGCGCGGCTTCATAACAAGCATTGTACGGCCTTTAAAAACTTTGCCGGTTTATGACTTTGAACCTTTGCTACTTCGTACCTTTGCGCCCTGAACCCTGTACCCTGTACCATGATTGAAGATAAAAACCCGCAACGTACACCGCTATCACAATTGGGCGAGTTTGGCCTCGTAGCACACCTGACGAAAAATTTTAATATCAGCCGTCCATCGACGCTTAAGGGCATTGGTGATGATGCTGCGGTTTTGGATTTTAAGGATAAGAAGGCCGTCGTTTCGACCGATTTGCTGGTTGAGGGCGTGCATTTTGACCTGGCCTATATGCCGCTGAAACATTTGGGGTATAAGGCTGTGGTGGCCAATGTATCCGATATTTGCGCAATGAACGCTTTGGCAACGCAGATTACCGTTTCTGTTGCCGTGTCGAACCGTTTTCCGCTAGAGGCTTTGGAGGAATTGTTTGCCGGGATTACACTGGCCGCGAATGAATATAAGGTAGATGTGATCGGCGGCGATACCACCTCGTCACAAAAAGGGCTGATCATCAGCATTACCGCGATAGGGGAAGCCGATGAAAATGAGATTGTGTACCGCAATGGAGCAAAAGAAATGGATTTACTGGTGGTGACCGGCGATATCGGCGCGGCCTATATGGGGCTGCAGGTTTTGGAACGCGAAAAGCAGGTGTTCCAGGTGAACCCGAATTCGCAGCCGGATCTCGATGCCTATGCTTATTTGATTGAGCGCCAACTGAAGCCCGAAGCGCGTAAGGATGTGCTTACTTTGTTGCATGCTTTGGAAATAAAACCGACGGCGATGATTGATATTTCTGATGGACTTTCCTCAGAAATCATCCACATCTGTAAGCAGTCCAACGTAGGTTGTAATTTATACGAAGACAAACTCCCGCTGGACCCGCAACTGATTGCCACCTGCGAGGAATTCAATATCGATTCCACTACGGTGGCCATCAATGGCGGAGAAGATTATGAATTGTTGTTTACGATCAGGATGGACGATTTTGACAAGATCAAGGGCAACCCGAACTTCTCGATTATCGGCCATATGGTCAAAGAAACCGAAGGCATCCACCTGATCACGCGTGCCGATACAAAAATCCCCCTGCGCGCAAGGGGATGGGATGCTTTGGAGGAGTAATTTTCAGTCGCAGTCTCGGTTTACAGTACAAACTGTTGACGACTGTTTACTGAGAAAGCGGCTATAACCTTTTTTAAGTTTGCAGTAACTGCCTACCGTGACTGTGACTGCATACTAACTTTCCTCCTCCTGCATCATTTTCTGTACCGTTTCACTGTAATATAATTTCCCGTCAAGGATGTCCTCGAAGGCAATCAGGAGCTCCTCGAAAGTGAGGTCGTTCTTCACCACAAGCCCTTCAGGTTGTATGGTTTCAGAAAAATACCGGAATTTGAGTTTTTCAGTATGCATCGTGAGCAATACGATCTTGCAGTCCGGCATTTGCTGGCGGAGCAGTTTGGCAAGGTCGATCCCCGACTCGATGTTTTGTTCGGGATAGGTAGGGATGCTGATGTCCAGGAAAGCCACATCGTAAGTAACGGTGCTGTTTGCGATCACCTCATATCCGGTTTTCCCCGAGTCGGCCGTGGTTTCTACAATGTGATAGTCGTCCGGCTTGAAGCGGTCCAGTGTATTCTTGTACGCCTGCAGGATAAAAGGGTGGTCGTCCACCATTAACACTTGTACTGTTTTCTTCATGAGTTTGCTTGTTAGGTTAAGTTTATTTTAGGTAAGGGGCAATTCAAAATGTAATGTCGTACCGTCGCCGGGTTTGGTGATGATGTCCATCGTCCCTCCGGAGGTGGTGATGCGGGAGCGCATGTTCTGCAGGCCGATCCCGTTGCGTTTTTTGCTGTAAATGAACCCTATGCCATCGTCGGCCACTTCCAGCTGCATAAGACTGTTTTTTTTCTCAAATGTTACATGCACGTGTTGGGCTTTGGCGTGCTTGTTGATGTTCTGGAATGCTTCCTGCAGGATGCGGTAAAGGTTGATTTTGGCAGTGTTCGCTATGGCATTCCATTCGATGGTATCGTCCATTTTTATCGAAATATCAGCCTGGCATACAGTGCGTTGCGATTCTATGAAATTGCTGACCATCAACACAAAGTTATTAAAAACCGCCGTCTTTTCCGAATTTAAATCGTGCGAGATTTCCCTGATTTCCTGTTCGAGGTTCTTGAGCTCGTCGATATAACCCACCCGCTGCACGATTCCGTCCTCGTCTTTCCTGGTGTTCAGCACTCCTAAATTCATTCTGGTCCCGAACAATTTCCCTAGTACACCGTCGTGTAATTCCTGTGCAATACGTTTCTTTTCTGCCTGCCTTGACTCTTCAACTTTGTCCTGTTGAGTAATCATGAGCGAATAGATTTCCTCATTGGCTTTTTGCTGCTCCTGGATGAAACGCAGCTCGCGGTTTTTGGATATTTGTACGCGGATCACAAACACAAACACCCCTATTAAGATAATTCCCAGTACGGTATAGATTAAGGTCTTCTTTTGTTCGACGAGCTTTACTTTGTCTTGGGCGAGTTCGTCGGTTTCGAATTCGATGCGGGCGAATTTGTTGCGAGCTTTGCGTTCGTTAACATCTAGGCTATCACTTATATTATAATATTCAACTGAATAGTTTCTCTCTTTTGTGTTGTCTATATTAGATAACTGCCTCAACCCTAACAGTGTCTCTCTTTTTTGTTTATGAATATGTGCCACATCATAAGCTTTTTTAGCATACTTAATTGCTTTGACGGTATCTTTTTGTGACGCAAAAAATTCGGACAAATGAATGTTACTCACAATAATCCCTGGCACAACTTTAAGACTATCTCTTATTTTCAATGCTTCGTAAAACATTGCAGGTAGTTGGCTTAGGTCCTGCAATTTAAAATTAGCATATGCAAGATTATCCCTTAGCATAGCAAAAGTGACGGGGTTATCAGTTAAAAGATTTTTTTCTCGAAGCCCTTCTAAATATTCTTTTTTGGCTTCCTTATATTTTTTTTGATTAGAATACATGAAGCCTAAATTGTTTATTGTAGTTGCTTTATATTGATAATTAGAAGGAATGCTCTTATTTTCCGCTATAGATATAGCTATTTGGTAGTACTTTTTTGATAAATCAAATTCCTGGAGTTCTCCATACACTATACCTAATAAGTTATTGGCCTGATAAGACATTTCTAAGTTCTCATAATTTTTAAGAACTCTCAACATATCAAAAGCTGTCCTTTCACACCCTAAAAAATCACTATGATTATGTTGCAGGATTGCTTTGTTAAATAGGGTTTGTGTTAGATTTACTTTATCATTCCTTTTTGCATATATTTTTTCAGCTTCATAATTATAATGATAAACGCTGTCTGCTTTTCCCACTTTCAAATAAAAATCACACATATAAGTATATGCCTTTGCCAAACTAAGTGAATCATTTGCTAAAATAGAATTCTTAATAATTAATTTTGTAATATTAAGGTACTGGGGCAATTGGTTTACGTTATAATACCTGTTCGCTATTTTAAAATAATTTGCTCTGTTTAAAGAGTCATTCGATTGTTGTGACACAATTCTCAAGGCTTTTTTATTAAAAAAAGACCTAATATTCAAAGGCGTGGAATCATTATTTGCAACATTAAAATAATATGATAAGCTGTCTGATAACTCAGAGCTTAGTTTAAAATCCTTATTTTTTTTATTGCAACTTAGAGTCAAAATAAAAAAAAGGATGAATGTAGCCTTTACTTTCACTTAATGTTGATCGTTTTGCCAAAAATAGGAAAACTATTTGCATAAAAAAAAGGCTATCCGAAGGATAGCCTTTCATATTTTCAATTACAATTTATTCTGTTTTCTTTCCTGTACCTCCTGTTCCTCCAGGAGGGATTCCAGTACTTCCTGAGCCCCCAGTTACAGGACCTCCTTCCAATGAAGCAATTAATGCGCCGTTTCCTTTTTCTTTATGTTGCTCTTTACCGTTAAAAGAAGTTAAGCCAATTACTGCTACTAGAACTACTGCTGCGATTAAGATAATTTTTTTCATGGTACTTTTCAATTTTAGGGGATATTGTTATTTTTTGTTTGTTTTATCATTTCGATGCGGTAAAACTACAATGCTTGCGGCAAAGCGCCTACGTAAAAACCCCTGATATAGTAACTGGCTATCGTTCAATGGTAAATGGCCCGTTCCTGCGAGTAAACGGAATTAGGGTAATGTAGAATTTGTTCTACAAATTGCCTTGAAGTGGTAATGTGAATTCGAGGGAAGTACCATTGCCCGGCGCTGTTGTAATCGTAATAGAACCACCAATTTCCCGTGCCCGTTCCTGCATATTACGAAGACCTAAACCTTTTCGCACCTTTTTTAAATCAAATCCAACACCATCGTCCTGTACGGTTATAAAAAGCCTGTGTTGTTCACCGCGAGTAGTCAAAGACACATTTTCGGCCTGCGCATATTTAATGATGTTCTGCAGCGCTTCCTGCAACATACGGCATAGTGCTATTTTGACTTCAACCGATACCTTGTTCCAATCGGTCTCACCTTTGACCTGCATTGAAAATCGTATGCTTGAATGTTGTTCGAGCCCGCTGAAGATGTTGGTAATGACCTCCATATAATCGGTCCCTTCGTCAATAGTAGCAGTAAGGTCATAGGCTATGCCACGGATTTCTTTTTCGACATCCTGTATTTTGTCGATATGGCCTAACGCATTTTGGATGGTTTCGGGATCGTGTTTGCGGCTCAACGCAAACAGGTTTAGTCTGATCGCTGTGAGTTGTCCCATCACACCGTCATGCAGTTCGCGCGCAATGCGTTTCTTCTCCTGCCGCCTTCCTTCGTCGCGTTGCTGCTGTTGGTCAAGCATCAGGCGGTATATTTCTTCATTGGCATGTTGCTTTTGCTGCACGAGGCGAAGTTCACGGTTTTTGGAGGATTGGATGCGGATAATGGAAATGAGGATGGCGATTAGGATGATGGTGAGGGCGATGTAGATTATTGTTTTTCTTTGGTTTAGAAGTGTGGCTTTTTCAGTCGCCAGTTCATCGGTTTCGTATTCGACACGTCCCAAGTTGTTACGGATTTGGCGTTCTGCGAGTTGAAGAGAGTCACTGATTTGAATATAGTCTTCAAAGTAAGAAACCTTATTTTTATAATCAATAATACTCATTTGTTTTAGTGAAAGTAAAATTTGCTTGGATAGCTTATTTTGTTTAGAGTCAGTTAACGCTTCAAAACCAAACTCATATGCTTTTAAAGAGTCGTTCATTAACGCATAATATTCTGATAAATGTAATTTACTGGATATTTTGCTCGTTACTAACCCCAAGCTGTCCGAAATCTGCAAAGACATGTAAAATAATTTCGGTAATTGATTAAACTTACCCATCTTTAATTCAGAGTATCCTAAATTATTAATTAAGAGTGCATATGTCCAACAATCTACTTTAAATAAGTCCTTATACGCCAATGCTTTTTTAAAATATGAAATCGCTGTTTTGTGGTCGCCTTTATTTTGGTAAACCAACCCAATATTATTCAATGAAGATGAAATATAAATTTCTTTTTTTGGGAAGGCAATTCTATCTTCTAACAATTTAAGAGCTCTATTATGATATTCCAAAGATTTATGATATTCATTTAATTCTGCATAAATTACTCCCAACATATTGAACGCGTCGTATGTTAGTTCTTTATGATGGGTTTTCTTTAAAAATTTCAACGCCCCAAACAGAGATTTCTCACTCCCTACATAATCTTTTTCAATAAATTGAACTCTGGCCTGATATATTATATTTTTAGCTGCATTTGAATAATCTTGTGACATAATATAAAAGCTTTCCGATTTATCATAATTTATATATGCAGAGTCAAAAGCAAGTTTTCGGTTAAAATAGTCTCCTAAAAAACTATATCCCTCAGCAATATTAGTAGTGTCATTTTTTATTTTGGAGTTGTAGATTATTCGTTTTGTTACAATTTTATAATTTTCTAAAGCATTTATATTATAATATCGTGCAGCAATTTTGAAATAATATGTTCTACTCTCCAGATTGTTAGGGTATTTCGAAACCACCGCAAATGCCTTATCAGTATAAAACTTCCGCGTCGCCACAGCGACAGAGTCATTATTAGCAATTTTAAACCACCGGTCAAGGGAGTCGGCAAGCGCGGTTTGCTTGGGAAGTTTTTTCTGTTGACAACTGCAAGCCAGCAATAATAATAATACGATTAACAGGTAGCGAAAGTAAGACATCTGTATGGCGTTTACCCAAAAATAGTAAAACTACCAATACAAAATAAAGTAACGCTACAGAACTTTAAGAAGTTTTTTTGAAATAGTCACAGGTAGTGCAAATTCGAGCTTTGTCCCTACACCCGGCGCAGTAACAACCGCCATCGTACCGCCTGATCCCGTAATACGCGAATGCATGTTCAGCATTCCAATTCCCTTTTTCTTTTTAAAGTAGTTGAAGCCCACGCCATCGTCATAAACCGTAAGTAGAATGTTGCCGTCCTGCTGTGTGAAATCTACGGACACATCCGATGCCTGCGCATGTTTGTTTATATTCTGGAATGCCTCCTGCAGGATGCGGTACAGGTTGATTTTTGCCACACTGTCCACAGCCGCCCAGTCGATCTTATTTTCCATATTGATAGTGATGGCAGCTTTGCAAACCGTACGCTGCGTTTCGATGAAGTTCATCACCATCTGCACGAAGTTGTTGGCGACGGCCTGCTTCTCTGAATTCAGGTCATGGGATATTTCGCGAAGTTCCTGTTCCAGCGTTTTTAACTCATCAATATAGGTAACACGTTCGGTATGTGCTTCTTTACCGTCCCTGTCGTTGAGCAGCCCTAAGTGCATTCGTGTCCCGAACAGCTTGCCCAACACCCCATCATGTATTTCCTGGGCAATACGCTTCTTCTCAGCCTGCCGCGTTTCTTCCTGCTTGTCCTGCTGTGTGATCATCAGTTGGTAAATCTCCTCGTTTGCGGCTTGCTGTTCCTGCATGGCACGCAGCTCGCGGTTTTTCTCGGCCTGGAAACGGATAATAAAAATAAAGCCAGCAATTAAGATGATGCCGAGGACGATGTAGATGAGGGTTTTGCGCTGTTCGACGAGTTGATTTTTTTCGGTGGCGAGTTGGTCTGTTTCGTATTCGATACGGCCGAGTTTGTTGCGGGTTTGGCGTTCAGCGAGTTGTAAGCTATCATTAATTTTAATGTACTTTTTGGAATAATTCCCTGCGTTTTTTGGATCACTCTCCGTTAAGCGCTTTAGGGAAAGCAACATATATTTATCCAAGTTGTTCGATTTTGCTTCTTGATAAACATTTTTTCCAAATTCGGTTGCTTTCACGGTGTCGCTTTTACTTAGATAATATTCAGCTAAATGTAATTCACTAGAAAGTTTATTTGGTAAAGAATTAAGACTGTCGGCGATGTGAAGGGATTTATAAAATAATATTGGTAAGTCGTTAAAAGCTTTCAATCTCAATTTCGAATATCCCAAATTATCAATCAAGGTTGCATAGTCCTTCGATTTCGAATGCAAATTTGGGTCGCTTTTTATAGCTTTATAAAAAAATTCAATAGCTTTTTCATCATCTTTACCATTTTGATAAGTAAGCCCAATGTTGTGCAATGAAGCAAATCTTAATTCATTGGAAAGCGGGTTATCAGTTTCAATTACCGCAAGAGCTTTGTTATGATATTCTAACGCTTTAGAAAATTCATTTAATTCATTCGCTAGAATTCCTAATAGGTTATAACTATCATATAGCAAGTCTGTCTCATTGGTGGTTTTAATATACTTTAATGCTTCAAAAGCCGATTTTTCGCTTCCAACATAATCTTTCTCGTTGAATTGCAATACGGATTTATTTAGCAGACATTTAGCCGCTTTAGTTGTTTTTCCTAGATTTATATAAATTTTTTGTGCATTAAAATAATAGCGGTATGCTTTTTCTGAGTTAAATTTTGCAGCATAATAATCCGCTAAATAGCTGTAAGCTTTTGCTATGCTGTTGCTGTCTTTTGCTTTTTCTGAAGCTATTTTTACTTTTTCACATATTTTCTTATAATTTTCGAGATCATTGATGTTAAAATAACGGTTCGCTACTTTAAAATAATTGACTCTGCGCATTGAGTCATTACTTCCTTGTGAAATAATGTCTAAAGCCTTCTTGGTGTATAATTTCCTGACACTTGGCGTGAGAGAATCATTATTTGCTGCCTCAAAAAAATAATTGAGGCTGTCCTTCTGTAAATCACGCAGTATCAAGCCAGGCTTACTATCACAGCAAACCATTAATAGGAATAAAAAAAATAGAAATAATTGCTTCAAAATAAACAAACTTGAAACCCAAAAGTAATAAAAAACTAACGCAAGAAAAAAGGGCTATCATTCAGATAGCCCTTGTGTTATATTTTTTTGTAAAAAGACTAATTGTCTTTTTTTGTACCACCTTTAATTATTGGTTCTCCTGGAGATTCTGTTTTGACCTGCGCTATTAGTCTATCTCCGTTTTCCTTCTTCACTTCCTTCCCATTAAAAGAAGTCAAACCAACTACAGCTACCAAAACAATTGCTACGATTAAGATAATTTTTTTCATGATGTTCAATTTAGGGGATATTGTTATTATTTTTTTCTTGTTTGTTCAAATCGATGGCGTAAAACTACGGGGATTCGCACAAAAAGGCTTGCGTAGAAATACCTGAAATAGTAACTGGATGCCCTACAGGTGTGGATGTATGGATTTTGAGAGGATTTGACTGTCAGCCATTTGCCAAAAAAAGGCAACAGCTTAATTCATGTTATCGAGATTCAGGTAAATCTTGCTCAATTCCTTGTTTTCATTGGTCGTGATCAGGTGGATCAGCATGTCGACATTCTTCTTATACGATTTCGAGAACGGGATCTGTACCTTGCTGTTCTTCAGGTAGCACACATTGTTGCCCAGGTGGATCCTCGACACATGGTTGATGTTGATCATGTATGAATTGTGTATCCTGATGAATTCCGAAGGCAGCGTCGTCTCGAAATGCTTCATCGTCTTAAACGCCGTCACCATGTCGCCGTTGGCCATATAGATGTCGGTCGAATTGTTGTCGGCCTTCGCATACACGATGTCCTCCATATCGATAAAGCGGTAGTCGCCGTACGACTTGATACACAGTGTCGTGGGCAGCGCTTCGGTGCCGCGTTCGAACTTAATCAGTGTCTTGCGCAGCTCATGGATGCCCAGCGGCTTTACAAGGTAATCGAACGCCTCATGCTTGATGGCTTCATAGGCCATGTCCTTCCCTTTGGTGAGTACGACGATCTTCGGCATTACCTTTACAAACCGGAACAGCTCATTGATCAGCCCCAGCGACAGGCCGCTCTTCTTGTACTTCGGCTTGATTTCCATCACGACGAGCTTCGGCTTGTGCTCCAGGATCAGGTTTACCCCATCTTCATACGTTGCCGCCGTCCCGAGCAGGAAATAATTCGCGAACTCGTCGAACAGGGACTGGGTCCTGGCCGCGCTTTCGGGATCGTCGTCGATAATGATGTAAGGATACTTCATGACCGACTAAAATACGCTGTGCCGCAGTGGGATACAATGGTTTTAGAGGGTAGTTATTAATAAGTTATAAACGGGGCGCAGGGTAAAAAAGGTACAGCATACAGGGTTCAGGTTTTTTTTTCAGGAGCTGATCCGGCTGTCCACTATATCTTTTCCTGCTTAAAGAAAGCAGGAAAAGGATGCCGCTTCCATCCGGGCTAGGGCATCCAATGTGTCCGGAAAGACAATACTTTCAAAGGGCATTCTAATACTGCCTGCTGCTACTGCGACTGCCACTAATTATTTCGTCCCTTCTCCCCCGGATACAACTCCGGCAGCGGATCGCTTTGCCAAAATGCCTTAGTATCCACATCCATCACGGTCAACGGCCCTTTGAACGCCGCACCGGTATCGACGTTCCACACGCACGCCTTATTCACCGGCACGGTCATCCCGATGCGTGTCACGGGCGTATGCCCGATAAAGATTTCCTTATACAGCGTAAACCGCTTCGGGAACAGCGGGTCGTTGTGCTCCATGCTTGGGTCGAGTGCCAGCGCGGTTTCCCACAATGTACGCTCCCAGAAGAACATCTTCGGGAAATATTCGTAGGCCACGCCGTTCAGGTTCGTAAACCCGGCATGTACGAACAGCCGGTTGTCCTCGTCGAGGTAATAATTTTCGAGTTTTTCCAGAAACAGCAAATGGGCGTGTTTTTTTTCCTCCGGCACGTTCGCGTAGGCCTTGACGGTGGCCTCGCCACCATGCTTGTACCAAAGCAGGTTGTCGTCATGCCCGCCCAGCCATTCATACAGCAGCGCATCGTGGTTTCCGCGGATGAATTTACAGGGATTCGTCTGTTGCAACGCCATCAGGAAATCAATCACCTGCGGCGATTCACTCCAGCCATCTACATAATCCCCAAGGAAAATTAGCTTATCTTCGCTTGTAACGCCCGCGCGTTCAAAAGCCTGTTTTATCGCGCGCAGCCCGCCGTGTATATCGCCTATGACTAATGTTCTCATTTTTTAAAAATACGGAAAGTGATTTGCGGTTGGAAAAATTTAACATTTGTTGTGGAAAAAGCGTAATGGGGCAGTTTGGTTTTTGGTTAAGTTGTGCGGGATTAATTATTTTTGGAAAAACGATATGATGTTTAAAAAGATTGCTGCCGTCATCTTAATAAGTTTTTTGTTATCGTATTGTGATAATAAAAAAGTCGAATCCGTCAAACTACCTCCTAAAAACGACAGTATTTTAAAATACCTGAGTATTGCATTTGATGAGAGTTTGCCTTATAAGATTCGTTATGAAAATAATTTTAAGGCGCTGAGAATTATAGAAAAACAAAATAATGACTCCATAAACAGGTATTATTTTTTTAAAGTAGCAGGACGTTTTTGGAATATGAAAGATACAATTGATTATAAAAAGATAACTTCATTTTTAATAAAACAATCTGAAAGCGCTCTTGATACTTTCAGTATGGCTAAAGCGTGTAGTTACATGGGAGATTATTTCGTTCTTATGAATAAACCTGATAGTAGTTATTACTACTTTGATAAATCAATAAAATTCTACAACAAAATAAAAAATAGCGAAGAAATTCTAGAACCCTTATTTAGCAAGGCGCAAATTCAACATAAATACACGGATTATTTAGGTTATGAAAAAAGTGCTTTTGATATTTTAAGAATCATAAAAGGTCGGCCCAATAAGATTGAGCTTCGTTATGAAGCTAACAATTTACTTGGAATTGCTTATGGTGAATTAAGTGAATTCGAATTATCGAGGAAATATTATAACATAGCATTATCGCTTTGCGCTGACAAATCTATTCCTTTAAAAAATCACTTTAAAGCAGCTACGTTAAACAATCTTGGACGCATGTGTACATGCCAAAAAAAATATAAAATTTCAAAGATATATTGTGAAATTGGACTTAAAGAAGCTAACCTCAGAAAAGACAACCCATCAACTTATGCTATGTTACTTAGCAACCTAGGACATGCAAAATTTAGATTAAATGAATTAGATGATTTACCAGATTTATTTTATCAATCCTTGAAAATAAGGGATTCATTAAACGATGCTGTTGGAGTCTATAATTGTTATGCTCACCTCGCGGAATTTTATTTGTTGAAAAATGATAATATTAAAGCTTTAGATTTTGCAAAAAAAACTTACAAACTAACGAAGGAAAATAATTTTCCACGTGATCAAATGTATGCTGTCAGAATCCTTACAAAAGCAGATCCATCTAAAGCTTTTGAGTATTTACAAGAGTATTATAGATTATTTGATAGTATCGAAATTGCCGACCGCCGCATCAAAAACAAATTCGCCCGCATCGAATTCGAAACCGACAATCTTATCCAACAACAAAAACAACTAAAAGCCGAAAACGCCAAAAAGGACCGCAAGCTCATCACCGTAGCTTCCCTATTTGGATTGGCCTTACTGCTCATGATCATTACTTATTTACTAAACCGCCAGCGGCTCAAGAACCGCGAACTTGCCATACTCCGCCGCCAGCAGCAATCCGAAAGCGAGTTGTATGAGTTGCGCCTTGCCCACCAGCAACAGCACGACCAGGGGCGCCAGCAGGAAAAGAAACGCATTGCACGCGAGTTGCACGACGGCATCATGGGCAAGCTGTCGGCGATCAGGATGAACCTGTTCGTACTGACCAAACGCACCGATCCGGAAACCATCCAAAAGTCGTTGGCACATATTGACACCTTACGCGAGGTCGAGCAGGAGATCCGCAATATCGCTTATGATTTAGGACAGACCGCTTTTGCAGACAGTAACGATTTCATCCCGGTGTTACGCAACATGCTGCAATCTGCAGAAACCGCCACCGGGATGCAAACCACGCTTATTACAGAGGAGTCAATCGCCTGGCAGGACCTGGACAACAATAGCAAAATGCAACTGTACCGCATCCTGCAGGAAGCATTGCAAAATACGGTAAAATATGCAGGTGCTTCATCGCTGTCTGTAACAATCAGTCAGGCGAACAACATCCTGAGCATTGAAATAAATGACAATGGCAAAGGTTTTGACAAAAAAAATACCGGCAAAGGATTGGGTTTACGCAACATGAAGGAACGTGCAAGGGAACTTCAGGGCAAATTGAAGATCGAATCCAAACCAAACGCCGGTACAACCCTTACACTGACATTTCCGCTAACGATTAAATAGCCGCTTATGACCATACGTATTCTAATGATTGACGACCATCCTTCACAGATTGAAGGCTATAAGGTAATCCTGGGCCTGAACGATTTCGGGTATGAGATTGAAACCACAGCCGCCTACAACTGCGAAAGGGCCTTTTCCATCATCACAAATCCGGCCTATTCAGGAAAATTTGACCTTGTTTTTATTGATTTGAGCCTGCCGCCATTCCTGGAAAAAAATATCCAATCCGGTGAAGACCTTGCCGTCCTGGTTCGTCAACACTGGCCTGGGACTAAGATTATTATGATCACTTCGCATTCTGAAGCGATCATCCTATACAACCTTGTCAGGAAAATCGCCCCGGAAGGATTGATGGTGAAAAGCGATTTCAATGGTGACGGCCTTCTTAAGGCATTTGGGATTATTGTTTCGGGGAAAAGCTATTACAGCGATACCGTTAATACTGGTGTGAGGGAATTGTTGTCACGCGAAAGATACCTGGACAAAATGAATCGGGAAATCATTATGCTGCTCGCTAAAGGCATAAAACTTAAACAAATGCCGGACATCCTTGGAATATCGAAAAGCGCCATCGAAAAAAGAAAAGTGACTATTAAGGACTATCTGTGTATCAATAATGGTACCGATGACGATATTTTGACAGAAGCTAAAAAATTAGGATTGATATAATTTAACATTTGGGGTGTGAAAGTCGTAACTATTTAAGAATACACCCCCATACTTTTACAATATCAAATTACTGCAGCACATTTGAAATGTAAATTTTTATCAATCTTTAATTAATTATTACCATGAAAAAATTATTTTTAAGTCTACTTGCCACATGCCTGCTTACACTAACCGCCAATGCTCAAACCAGATTCGTAAAAATGGAGTTGCCATCGTTCAGGCAAAGCCCCGCAGGGCCATCAGAGACCATCATTTATGATGTTTCGTTTAAAAACAAAGATGGCAAAACCGAGAAGGGCCAGATGAAGTTTGTAGTACCTGACGAAGGCAACGGATTGATCAGTCTGGAGTTTTCAGACAATATGATTAAGAACACTTCGGTTACCACAAATTATTTTGTTGTTAATGCAAATAAGCTGAGTGAAGAGAGCGCTGAAGGGAAAAGTCTTTCGGATTGCTTAACCGATTGCAAAAAAAACTTCACCAATCCTGACGGAACAAAAATTAAAGGCCGTGGAGAGTGTAAGGCTGGATGCTGGTGGGATGCCGCAGTAAAAGTATTACCGATGGTACTGTCTTTAGTGGCCGCCGCCAAGTAAGAAATAAAGCGCATTAGTCAATCATACTAATGCGCTTAAAATCATTCTATAGAAACTAAATTGAGAACTATATGAAGAAAATTATCATTTTGATTTCCCTTACCTGGATGGCATTATCATGTCGTCCTATTATGACAAGAGTTTATCTTTCTATACATAAGAATGCATATATGCATCAATATTCAAATGGAAAATCAAATTTGATTTTCATGCCAATGATTCATATTGGCAAACCTACTTTCTATGCCGATGTTAAGAAAAAAGTTGATAGTCTCAGACAGGATGGATATATAATTTTATATGAAGGTCTGGCGCTGGATTACATAAACAATGACAGCTTAAAAATTGATAAATATTTACGGAAGTTCAAGAAAATTACTGGTGTCTATGTTTCCCCTTATACCAATAAAAAAAATAAGACAACCGGCGTTCCTAAAATTAAAGGCATAGTGACCCAAACTAATGAAAATACTGGGATTGATACAGATAAGGATATCAGAGCCGATTTCGACTTGATAAATTTGATTGACCTATTCGAAAAAGAAAAAGGCGAAATTACCTTAAATGATTGCGACTTAAAAGCGGATCTTAACAGCAAATATAAATGTTCTAGAATCGATCAAGCGAAAAACAATTATTTAATGGTGGTATTAAGAAATCGTCTAATTCTTCAAAAGATAAATGAAGCAAATTCTAAAAAAACACTATTGATTTATGGGGCGGGTCACCAATATGGTGTTGAAAAACTTTTAAAGGAACAAGATTCAACATGGAAGTATGTATATACGTCTGACCGAAAACCCTCTAAATAAATAATCACCACGCCACAACAACATCAAAACTTCCACGCCATGAAAACTTTTCTTTATACACTCCTATTTATCTTCCCCACAATCTGCTTCCCCCAATCCGACCTTGACAAAACCCTCAAAGCCGGAGAACTTTTGTTAGGCGGCCTCAGCATCCTCAAAGTAGCAAAGTCCGATCCGAAGAAGGACAGTAAAACCATCGAAAGCGTATGCGTAAAGAACAAACTCACGGAGAAGATCACCTTTAAACTCGACGGTAAAGACAGCGCAGACAATGACATCAAAAAAGAAATGGTCGTCCAAAACGATGGTAAGGAGTGTGTTTTCAACCTGCCCAAAGGCATCTATACTTATGAGGTCATACTCGCCAACAAGGAAACTTACAAAAAAGGCGAGTACAAATTTGATGACGATGTCATCATTACGATAAAGAAAGAGTAAAATCTTTCCGTTATTTTTATACAATCACGAAAGCCGGGAATTTAGGGATCCCGGCTTTTATTAATCTTTGTAATATGAAAAAATGGTTACTTATTTCTTTTATAGCTTTTACGGTCTTCGCTTGCGGACGAATGATGACCAAAGTGGTGATCAATAATTACAATGCCACATTTATGGTATGGCATTTCAGGGATGGCGAGAAAGATGTGCGCTTTATTCCTATGGCACACGTCAACAAACCGGAAAAATTTGCAAGGATAAAGACTCTTGTAGATTCATTCAGGATGAAGGGGTATGCAATTTATTATGAAGGTGTCGAAATGTCAAAATCAATTGACAGCACGCGTAGGGATTCGATACTACGTAAGTTTCGGACAATTATCGGCATGGTTCCAAATAACTACGCCGACAAAAACAATAAAAGCACGAAACAGTTTGCTGTAAAAGGTTTTATAGGACAGACTGCCCAGAATACCGGCGTCGATAAAGTCACGGATATAAATGCAGACCTTCACATTGATGAATTGGTCAGTATCTTTGAAAAGAAAAACGGCAATATAAAGCTTAGTGAATGTGACTGGCAAACCAAATTGAATGATAAATACCGCTGCCGGAAGATTGACCGCAAAAAAATGGACGGCCTCGTTTTGCATTACCGGAATGAGCATTTAAGTCGATTAGTCGCAATCGCTCCGGAAAAAAAAATTGTCATCCTTTATGGCGCAATGCACGAGAAAAACTTCGAGGAGTACCTTCAAAAATATAATCCTAATTGGGAACGCGTACGAGAAGGGTCAAACATCAGGTGGTAAAAATCAGCAAATTGCAGCACGTAACCAAAACACCATGCAAAACAACCGAAAAAAGTACATTGGTCTAGGAATCCTGTTCCTTATCGCAATCATCCTGAGGATTGTGTATTATTCCCTTTCGTTGGGTGCAGGCCACAAAATACCGGAATTAAGGGATGTTTCAAACTACCTCATTTGGTTATTCATTATTTTATTTACCACTGTTTCCGCAACCACGAAAACCCGAAAAGAATAGCTGGAACATGAGAATAGACGGCGAGCGAAACCGTTTTCTGTTAATTTTTCGTTATCGTCCTTACATCTTTTTTCAATATTCCGTTATTTTACCGCCCGAATGAGAGCGCTGTATTTCATATTGTCTGTTGTTGCCTTCCTGTCCTTCGGAGGGAATGCCGCGCATGCCCATACCCATGGTGCAGTGAAAATCCATACGGAGTCTGCAAAAACCATCCATACACTACAGCAATTCACGGCAGCCGACCTGGACAAAAACCTCTTCGAAGATACCGATTCAGACACCGATGAAGATTTTTCCGGTACCGGCAACGCGAAAGACGACCATACAGGCAAATCCTTTACAAACCACTACGCAGTATGCCATCCGCGGCCTGCTCAATTCATCGCGCAAAAAGCATCCGGTCACACGCCGTTATATATTTCCCCGGCCATCATCGGCCATACTTCCCCCATTTACATTACGCTCAGGGTCTTAAGGATTTGAGAACAGCTTTTCGGTGATTGACATTTCGTTTTCGGAAGGTTGATACCCGCATGTCCTGATTTATCTCAAAAATCCAAATCATTAATTCCCCGTATTTTATTAATACTATGACCAGAAATGTAATGTTTTCGGGCGTTATAGCCCTGTTGTGTACGATTTCATGTACCACTAAAAAAGAAGAAAAAGAAGAAACCGGCAAGTTTACCGTAACAAGCCCGGTAGTGATAGACACGTCGTTTACCAAAGACTATGTGTCCCAGATCAAATCGGTGCGCAATATCGAAATCCGCGCGCAGGAAAAAGGATACCTGCAGGATATTTATGTGGATGAAGGCCAGTCGGTACAGGCCGGGCAACTGCTGTTCCGGATCATGCCGCAACTGTACCAGGCTGAATTGCTGAAGGCAGAATCCGAAGCGAAAGCCGCCACCATCGAACTCCAGAACGCCAAAACCCTGGCCGATAAAAATGTCGTTTCTAAAAACGAACAGGCGATGGCGCAGGCCAAACTGGACCAGGCGAAAGCCGAAGTATCACTTGCCAAACTGCATTTGGGCTTTACCGAAATCCGCGCGCCTTTTGCCGGAACCATCGACCGCATTCCACTGAAGCTCGGCAGCCTCATCGATGAGGGCGAACTGCTCACTAGCCTTTCAGACAACAGCCGCATGTTCGCCTACTTCAACGTGTCGGAACCGGAATATATCAGCTACCAGACCAATATAAAAGACCGCGGCAATAACGAAGTCGGATTGCTTTTGGCCAACAACGAACCTTTAAAATACAAAGGAAAAGTGGAAGTCATTGAAGGGGAATTCGACAACGAAACCGGAAACATCGCATTCCGCGCCGGGTTTCCAAATCCTGACAAATTGCTGCGCAACGGCGAGACCGGCAAAGTGATGATGACTGTTCCCGTTAAAAACGCACTGATCATCCCACAGAAAACGACTTATGAGATCCAGGACAAGATGTATGTCTTTGTTGTGGATAAGAACAATACGGTAAGGTCACGCGAAATCACCATCAAGGGGGAGCTCCCCGATTTATACGTAGTGCAAAGCGGCATTTCCGCAACCGACCGCATACTGCTTGATGGCGTACAAACGGTAAAGGATGACGACAAGATCCAGTTTACGTATGTGCAGCCCAAGGAAGTCATTTCCCATTTGAGACTTAAAGCAGAGTAGCATTAATCCCCTAAAAAATTAAGCCATGTTTAATAAATTTATACAGCGGCCGGTACTGTCTATCGTGATATCGCTGATGATATTGTTTTTGGGAGCGATTGCCCTGATACAGCTGCCCGTAACCCAGTTTCCTTCCATTTCACCGCCAAAAGTGAATGTGACCGCAGAATATCCCGGCGCGAACAACGAACTGATGACCAAATCGGTATTGATTCCGCTCGAGCGGGCGCTCAACGGCGTGCCCGGCATGAAATACATCGCCTCCGATGCCGGTAATGATGGCGAGGCTTCGATACAGGTCATTTTCAACCTGGGCACAGACCCGAACCAGGCATCGCTGAACGTCCAGAACCGCGTCGCGTCGGTAGTGAACAAGCTCCCGCCGCTTGTGGTGCGTGAAGGTGTAAAAATCACGCGCGAGGAATCGAACATGCTGTTATATGTCAACTTATATAGCAAAGACCCGGGTGCCGACCAGAAATTCTTATACAATTTTGCCGATATCAATGTACTTTCCGAATTGAAAAGGGTCGATGGCGTAGGCGATGCGGACATTCTCGGGAACCGGGAATATGCCATGCGCATCTGGCTCAAGCCGGACCGCATGCTCGCCTACAAGATTTCAGCCGATGAGGTCATGGAAGCATTGAGCCAGCAAAGCCTCGAAGCTTCACCCGGAAAAACCGGGGAGAGTTCGGGTAAGAGATCGGAAACTTTTGAATACGTGCTTAAATACCCGGGCAGGTTTACGACAAAAGAACAGTACGATAATATCGTCATCAAGGCCAGCCCGAACGGCGAGATCCTGCGCCTGAAGGATGTGGCGAATGTCGAATTCGGAAGCTCGATGTATGATATCTACTCAAACCTGAACGGACGTCCATCAGCAGCCATCGTGCTAAAACAGTCTTACGGCAGCAACGCCAGCCAGGTTATTAAAGATGTAAAAGCAAAACTGGCCGAAATCAAGGCGAGCTCGTTCCCGAAAGGCATGGATTACGAGATCAGTTATGATGTGTCAAAATTCCTCGATGCATCGATCGAAAAGGTGCTGCACACTTTGGTCGAAGCTTTCCTGCTGGTAGGGCTGGTCGTATTCCTGTTCCTCGGCGACTGGCGCTCAACGCTGATTCCGGCCATAGCTGTACCGGTATCGCTCGTGGGGACGTTCATCTTTATGTCCTATTTTGGGATTACACTAAACCTGATTACCTTATTTGCATTGGTACTTGCCATCGGAATTGTGGTGGACAACGCGATAGTAGTGATTGAAGCCGTCCACGCCAATATGGAGACCAAGCACCTCAAACCGCTGAAGGCGACAAAAGCGGCAATGCATGAAGTGAGCGGTGCGATTATCGCGATCACGTTCGTCATGGCGGCGGTATTCATTCCGGTAGCGTTCATGTCGGGCCCGGTTGGGATTTTTTACAGGCAATTTTCGATTACGATGGCTACCTCGATCATCCTTTCGGGTGTGGTAGCCTTGACGCTGACACCAGCCTTGTGTGCGATGATGCTCAAAAGCACACACGGAAAGCCACGCAAAAAAACACCTTTAAACAGGCTGCTCGACGGTTTCAACAACTGGTTTAACGGGCTTACTGGAAGGTATACGTCGCTTTTGAGCAAAATCGTTAACCGCCGCGCCATCACTTTCGGAATGCTGATGGCTTTCTGCGCAGGCATTTATTTCCTGAACAATTCACTCCCTACAGGCTTTATCCCGAATGAAGACCAGGGCATGTTTTATGCGGTAATCCAGACCCCGCCCGGAGCCACTCTGGAACGGACCAATGAAATCGCAGAAAAACTGCAAAGGATCGCCCAGAAAATGCCTGATGTAAAATCAGTTTCCTCCCTTGCAGGCTATGAAATCTTAACGGAAGGTACGGGCGCCAATTCCGGGACCTGCCTCATCAACCTGAAAAGCTGGGACGAACGCAGCCATTCGGCACAGGAAGTCATCGAAGAACTGGAGAAAAAATCAAAGGACATTGCAGGAGCGACAATTGAATTCTTCCAGCCTCCTGCTGTCCCTGGCTATGGTGCGGCAGGCGGATTCGAATTGCGTTTGCTCGACAAGGCCGGTTCTGGTGATTATAAGAAAATGGAAACCGTCGGCAATGATTTCGTAAAGGAACTGAACAAGCGCCCGGAACTGTCATCGGTGTTTACATTTTACAGCGCAAGTTTCCCGCAATACATGCTTCATATCGATAATGACATCGCGCAGCAGAAAGGCGTTACGATAGAAAACGCGACAAATACCTTGGCAACATTGGTCGGAAGTAATTACGAAATCAGCTTTATCAAATATGACCGCCAATACAAGGTGATGGTGCAGGCTTCGCCGGAATACCGTGCGCTGCCAGAGGATATCCTGAAGTTGTATGTGAAGAACGACCGCGATGAAATGGTGCCATTTTCGGCCTTTATGAAAATGGATAAAGTTTACGGATTGTCTGAAATCACAAGGCACAATATGTACAATGCCTCTGAAATCAGCGGACAGGCGGCGCCGGGTTACAGCAGCAGCCAGGCCATCAACGCGATCAATGAGGTCGCTGCGAAAAAACTCCCGCGGGGTTTTGGGATCGATTGGGCCGGGATTTCGAAGGATGAAGTCGGGCGTGGCAATGAAGCCATATACATCTTCCTGATCTGCCTCGCCTTCGTCTACCTGATCCTCGCAGCACAATATGAAAGTTTCATTTTGCCACTGACGGTGATATTATCACTTGTCGCGGGTATTTTCGGAGCTTATTTGCTGCTAATGATCTGCGGACTGGAAAATAACATTTACGCCCAGGTCGCCATGGTCATGCTGATCGGTTTGCTTGGAAAGAACGCCGTGCTGATTGTGGAGTTTGCAGTACAGCGGCACCGTGCCGGAGATTCCGTATTCAGGGCTGCGATTGAAGGGTCCGTGGCGCGTTTCCGCCCGATCCTGATGACGTCGTTCGCATTCGTTGCGGGATTGATTCCTTTAGTATTTGCCACTGGTCCGGGAAGGGTCGGGAACCGTACCATCGGTTCGGCGGCACTCGGCGGCATGCTGATGGGTACGATTTTCGGGGTCATCATCATTCCGGGCTTGTATTATATTTTTGCCACCATTTCCGAAAAGACCAAATTCGTCAAAAATGAAGAAGAAAATCCATTAACTGAAGAAATCGACAACAATGTATAAATCCAGATTATATTACTTCATCCCGCTGTCCATTTGCCTGGCCGTAATCGGCTGCAAGGCACCGGCGGTTGCTACGGAAGACACCAAAGCCTTGGTGCCACTGTCCTACAATACGAATACAGACACGCTGAATATCGCGGCACAGCCATGGAAGCAATTCTTCACCGACCAAAACCTCGTGGATTTGATTGACGTTGCGCTGAAGAACAACCAGGAACTCAACATCACGCAACAGGAGATCGAGATTGCAAAGAATGACATCCGCATAAGAAAAGGCGCTTTGTTGCCGACCGTCGGCGTAAAGGCTGGTGCGGGTATGGAAAAAGTAGGGCGTTACACCAGCCAGGGTGCCGGTGACGCTTCTACAGAGATTACTCCGGGTATGGAAATGCCCGATCCCTTGACCGATCTGACGTTGGCCGCTTATGCGAATTGGGAAGTCGATGTGTGGAAAAAATTACGGAATTCCAAAAAAGCGGCTGTCAGCAGGTACCTGGCTACCGTGGAAGGAAAGAATTTTGCTACGACAAACCTGATTGCCGAAGTAGCCGATTCGTATTATGAGTTGCTTTCACTTGACAGCCAGCTTGATATCGTACGCCAGAACATCGGGTTGCAGAACAATGCCCTGGATATCGTAAAAGTCCAGAAAGAAGCCGCGCGTGCTACGGAATTGGCTGTACAGAAATTCCGTGCCGAAGTAGCCGCTTCCAAAAGCATGGAATACGAAATCCTGCAGCAAATTAAGGAAACCGAGAACAGGATCAACTTCCTGTTGGGCCGCTATCCACAGGACATAAAAAGGGACAAGCCCGATTTTACGTCACTATCGCTGTCAGCAGTCAGTTCCGGGATTCCGGCACAATTGCTGGAAAACCGTCCGGACATCAAGCAAGCCGAACTCGAACTCGCGGCAGCAAAACTGGATGTGAAGGTTGCGCGTGCCGAATTCTACCCATCACTCGACATTTCTGCCGCGGTGGGATTACAGGCGTTCAGGCCTTCGTATTTCCTGAAGTTCCCGGAATCTGTCTTGTATTCGCTTGCCGGTGATATCGCTGCACCGTTGATCAACCGCAACGCCATCAAAGCCGAATTCAACAGTGCCAATGCCAGGCAGTTGCAGGCCCTTTACAATTACCAGCGTACCGTATTGAATGCTTACCTTGAAGTATCGAACCAACTTTCAAAAATAGATAATCTCAGCAAAAGCTATGCGTTGCGGTCAGAGCAGGTTGCCGCATTGGATTCATCGATTGACATTGCTAACGACCTGTTCAAATCAGCGCGCGCCGATTATTTCGAGGTGCTGATGACGCAGCGCGATGCCCTGGAATCCAAACTCGAATTGATTGAAACCAAAAAGGAGCAGTTGAATGCTGTGGTCCATATTTACAGGGATTTGGGTGGGGGTTGGAAATAGATTTAGTTTACAGTTGAAGGAAATCCCGGCAGTGATGTCGGGATTTTTTGGTTTTTATTCAGAAACCTGAATTTATTTTACATTGTCAATTCCTGCTGACATACTGTTGTCATTTCCCCCTTTTACCTTTGAACTATAAATCATTAAAAACTTCATATTATGAATGCAACAGCAGCAGAAACCGTACAAATTATCACTCCGTCACAATTGCTGACCCACTGGCAGGGCCACCGCAAACTGACACGCCGCGTGATAGACGCATTTCCGGAGAAAGACTTTTTTGACTATTCGATAGGAGGGATGCGCACTGCGTCACAACTGACATTGGAATTGCTTGCCATCGGAGCACCCGCACTCAAAGCGATCGTGGAGCGCGACGAAAAACCTTATGAGGAAGCAGGGAATGCACTAACGACCAAAGCACAGTTCCTTGAGCAATGGGACAAATCGACGGCCATCATCAACGATTATTTCCCGCAGATTCCGTCTGAAGATTTCAGTAAAACATTCAACCTTTTCGGGCAGTACAATTCGCCAATCATCCACAGTGTTTTGTATTTCGTGGACAATGAAATCCACCACCGCGGACAGATGTATGTGTATTTGCGAGGCCTTGGCATTGAACCACCGTTTTTTTGGGAAAGATAAATTGCAGATCCCGGGAGTTCGCTTCCGGGATTTTTTATTTACAGCTAACGAGCATCATATATTTTACCGCAACGGACACAATGGGAACGCAATGACAGCCATGTTTTTGCCACGCGAAACCTTAGCGTGCCTTGCGGTTTGAAAAGGACGGGTTAATTATTTTCCAGTTTCGAAAGGCTTAGTGTCAGCAGTTCCACAATGCGAACCTTCAGGCTTTCCGGTTCCACAATCGTCGCATAATCCCCGAACATCATAAACCAACGGGCAAAGCCATGCTGTGGGTCACGGCTTTTAAAAGTCATTTCAACTTCATTTTCTTTTTCAATTTCAGAAACAAAGCCATAACCACGGCGGTCGCCTTTGATATATCGTGCGATACTTTTATCGACGAGGATAACGACTTTGGTGAGGTTTTCCTCCTTATTATGCTTCAGGTAGGTTTCCAACGCATTATGCGACAACATAAACGCGTCATCCGTTATCCTGATGTCATGGATCCTGTCCGTCCTGAACTGCCGGTAGTCCTTCCTCAGGTGGCAATACCCGAAAATATACCAATTGTTGTTCTCATGGAATACGCCCACGGGTTCAACGACGCGTTCCAACGGCCCATTGGATTCAATGCCTTCATACAATAAAACCACCTGCATTTTCTCGCCAATGCTCCGGAAGACGGATGCCAGCGCGTTTGGCGCTTTTTGGTTGAAAGCCGGGCTGCTGTTGCGGATCAGTACTTTTGACTCCATGTCGGTGACGAGGTCTTTATCTGCGCTTTTCAGCACCGCCTTAAGTTTGTACATCGCTGCAGCGTAATGGTCACCGAGTTCCTTATCGGTAAATTGCTGCATCAGTTTTTCGGCAGCAATAAAGCTTCGCGCCTCCTCGCGTGTAAACATTACGGGTGGCAGGCGGTACCCGTCCATCAGCGAATACCCGATCCCGGCTTCGCTGTAAATCGGTACTCCCGAAACTTCGAGTGTTCGTATGTCACGATAAATGGTGCGGAGGCTGACTTCAAAACGATCCGCCAGGTCCTGTGCGCGTACAATCTTCCTGGATTGCAGCTGGATCAGGATGGCGATGATGCGGTCGAAGCGTTTGGGTGATTCGTCGTACATTTTTGGTGCTGGGTGCAAAATTCAGGATGCAAGGTAGCAAAGTTTTCTGACGGTTGCTCTTCCTCGTTTTTTAAAACCCGCTTTGATTTCGAGAGAATTTATCCGAACTTTAGTAGAAATAAACCGCTATGAAAAATTTTGATATAGTCACCCTGACCGTGAATCCGTCGCTTGATAAGAGTACTTCATTCAGGGGGCTTGTGCCCGAACAGAAAATCCAATGCAAAAACCCGCGTTTTGATGCCGGCGGCGGCGGTATCAATGTGTCTAAAGCTATTGCCAGGCTCGGTGGGGAATCCTTGTGCGTGTTCACTTCCGGAGGCGATACGGGAAAACAACTGGAAGCTTTAGTACAAAAGGAAGGAATTGAAACGCATGCCATTGCGGTAAAAAATGCCACGCGCGAAAACCTGATTGCACTCGACTTAAACACCAATTCTCAATACCGTTTTGGGTTTTCGGGCGAAACACTTTCCGAGCCGGAGCAGCAACAGATTTTAGAAGCGGTTTCAGGGCTAAAGACAAAATATCTTGTTGCAAGCGGCAGCTTAACACAAGGCATGCCACCGGAATTCTACCAGAGAATTGCGGCCATCGCCAAAGCATCGGGAATAAAGTTTATCGCCGATACGTCAGGGGAAGCCTTGCAAAAGACTTTGGAAACCGGAGTTTACCTCCTCAAACCGAATGTCGGCGAGCTCGCAAAACTTGTGGGTGTGGAAAAAATCCATGCCGACGAAGCCGATGATGCCGCAAGGACGCTCATCGATAAAGGCCAGGCTGAAATTGTAGTCGTTTCTTTGGGGCCGCAGGGCGCGGTACTCGTCACGAAAGACATTACCGAATTCGTACCCGCGCCAAATGTACCCAAGAAAAGTACTGTCGGTGCGGGTGACAGCATGGTAGGTGGTATGGTATGGGCATTGTCGGAGGGGAAACCGTTGCAGGAGGTCATCCGCTGGGGCGTGGCCTGCGGCTCGGCTGCGACGATGAATGAAGGGACGCAGTTGTTCAAAGCGGACGATGCGCGGCGGTTGTTTGAATGGCTGGGCAGGAAGTGATTTGTGGGCTAAACCCTAGCCCCGATCGCAGCGGCATCCTTTTCTTTTTTTTCTTTAAAAAAGAAAAGATACAGCGGAGAGCGGGAATAGCTTCTGAAAATATTAAATTTGAAAAACAAAATCATTGTGATGCACCAATCATCAATCAAAATCCTCCACCTCGACAGCAACCACCCCATTTTAATGCAGCAGCTGCAGGATACGGGTTTTACCAACCACGAAGATTTTACATCTGCAAAAAAAGACATCGAAACGAAAATCCACGATTATCAGGGCATTGTCATTCGCAGCCGGTTTAAGATTGACAAAGATTTCCTGGATAAGGCGGTCAATTTGAAATTCATCGCGCGGGTAGGGGCCGGCCTGGAAAGTATCGATACCGATTATGCTTCCCGAAAAGGGATTGCTCTGATTGCCGCGCCGGAAGGCAACCGCAATGCCGTGGGCGAACATACTTTGGCGATGCTGTTGTCGCTTTTCAATAAGCTCAATAAAGCCGACCGCGAAATCCGTTCCGGACACTGGAACCGCGAAGCGAACCGTGGCCACGAATTGGATGGTAAAACGGTCGGGGTCATTGGTTATGGCAATATGGGAAAGTCATTTGCGAAAAAATTACGCGGTTTTGATGTAAAGGTTTTGTGTTATGATATTCTCGAAGGCGTAGGCGATGCCAATGCGAAGCAGGTTTCATTGGAAGCATTGCAGCAAAATGCCGATGTGCTGAGCCTGCACATCCCGTGGACGCCGCAGACGGACAAGATGGTCGATACCGATTTCATCAACACATTTACAAAACCATTTTGGCTGCTGAATACTTCCCGGGGCAAGAATGCCGTAACGGCCGATTTGGTTTCGGCATTAAGATCAGGAAAAATCCTGGGTGCCGGACTCGACGTCCTGGAATATGAGAAAAGTTCGTTTGAACATCTTTTTGAGGATCATAATGTTCCTGAAGCGTTCCAGTATCTGCTTGACGCGGAGAACGTATTGTTGTCACCGCACATCGCGGGCTGGACATTTGAAAGCCATCAGGAATTGGCAAAGGTGATTGCCGATAAAATCAAAGCTTTGTATTTCGGCGAAAGCCAAATTGAAAATGACATCGGACGCGTTACAGGAATTGGCGGGATTTTTTTCAAATCAAAAGACCCGAAAGCGCTTGTGGCATGGTATGGCAAGCACCTCGGACTGAAAACCGATGCCTACGGAAGTTCTTTCTGGTGGAAAGATGCGCAGGGCAATGATTGTATGACGCAATGGTCGCCGTTTAAGGATGATACGACGTATTTTGAACCATCCGAGCAATCATTTATGCAGAACTTCAGGGTGGATCATCTGGATTTGCTGTTGGAAGC